>JBKDGH010000121.1:0-16033 GCA_046336655.1 Flavobacteriales bacterium
GGTGAGATCACCGGCGAGCACCTCCAAGACAACTTTCCGTTTAAAGTCATCTGAAATACGCCTAACTGTCCTGTTCATAGTCCGTCGTTGTGTTGACTTTTCAACATCAAATGCGGTCAACTTTTTTCAGGACGGGACAGTTCACCCCCGCCTGTTGTCCCCCGCCTGTTGTCCCCCGCCCGCTGTTCACCCCATTAGCCCATCAACTGTCCATGAACCTAACCGTGATTATCGTGTTTTATAATTATGAGATTTACAGCGCTCGCTCTTGCCGGATTCACAGCGGCAGTCCTTCTTTTTTCCTGCAGAAAAGACAAGGTAGAAGACATTCAGTGCGATGGATCAAATCCGACGTACACGGGTCAGATTCGCGCCATCATCAATGCCAACTGCACCAACAGCAACTGCCATCCCGGGTATTCCACCTACGCGGGCTTGGAGGGAATACTCCAGAATGGCAGCTTTGAGCGGGAGGTGCTGACTGATCAGACGATGCCACGCAATGGCAACCTCTCGTCAAGTGAATTGTCCAAAATCAAGTGCTGGGTGGAAAACGGTTTTCCGGAGAATTGAGCGGGGGATATCCGCACATTACCGGTGCCAATAATTGTGGCGCCGTCACGCTGAAGTGCATGGGCGTATTTTTTCAGTCGCGCCAGACTCACAGTGCCGTTGACATACTGGAAGTCGCCCTCTATCAGCCCTTCTGAGATTCTTTCAAATCCGAGTTGTTTCACCTGACCGAACTCCTTGTAGCGGAGGTAAATGTCGATGAGCACCCTGTCATCAGGTAGCACTTTGGAAGGCGCATTCAATCGCGCATACGCATAACCCTGTCCACTGGCAATGGCCCTGAGGTCGCCGAGCACGGCAGTGGCTGTGGGAAAAGCGCCGGCTCCTTTTCCTGCGAAAAACTGTTCGCCTGAAAAGGCCGGAATGACTGATACTGCGTTGCGTTCATTTTCTATTCCAAAGAGCAATTCCGATGAATCTACGAACCGGGGCAGCACAAATCCCGTGACTCCTTCCTCCGTGCGGATCAACTCCGGACTCAACCGGATCTTCCAGCCTTTTTCCCGCGCATACCGGATATCGGCCGGTGTTATGTGGTCGATTCCTGAATTGAAGACATCGCCTGGACTAAGCACGATGCCGTGGGCATGCAATGCGAGGATGATGAGCTTATACTTCGGGTCAAACCCTCCTACATCTGCAGTGGGGTCTGTTTCTGCAAATCCGAGCTCCTGTGCCTGCTTGAGCGCAAGCGGATAATCGAGCCGTTCATTGAATATTTTGCTCAGAATGTAATTGGAGGTGCCGTTGAAAATTCCCGAAAGGCGTTGGATCGGCTCATTGCGGAAGTACTGATCAATGGTGCGCACTATGGGGATCGCCCCGCATACCGCTGCTTCATAGAGCACGGGTGTCCCGGTTTCCTGCTGCAGTGCGATGAGTTCTGCGAGATGCGTCGCGATCATTTTTTTGTTCGCACTTACTACAGGCTTCCCTCGCAGCACCGCAGCCTTCACAATTTCCCAGGCCGCATCTGCATCGTCAATAGCTTCTACCACAAGGTCTGTCTGTGGGTTATCAAGAATATCTTCTGGCTTGAATGAGAGCAGGGAAGACGGCACCAGACGCGGTTTTCTTCGGTCGCGCACGACGACCTTCTGTATGGTGAGGTCGCGTTCTCCCGTGGATTGAAGCAGTTGATACAATCCGTAACCGACGCATCCCAGTCCGAATAATCCGATGTGTTTAGTGTCCATAACTGAATTCAATAGATTGATTAATTAAAAAGAGTTTCAGAAGTGCGCTGAGCTGCGCTGTTTCTATGAGGAATCCATCGTGTCCGTAGAGGCTGTCGATGATCACCAGATTGGCGTCGGGAATATGTGCTGCGAGGTATTCTTGCTCGGATACAGGAAAAAGAAGATCGCTCGCAATGCCCACTACCAACGTGTGTGCTGTAATGCGCTGCAGGGCTTGCTTGTTGCCATTCTTCCCCCGCCCCACACAGTGGCTGTCCATCGCCCGCGATAGCAAGTTGTAGCTGTAGGCATTGAACCGCCGCGCGAGCTTTTCTCCCTGATGATGCTGATAGCTTGCTGCCCGAAACGTTTCAGGGAGTAGGAGATCGCTCTCTGACTGTGCGGTGTGATAGGCATGGTATGACCGGTAACTGAGTAATGCCATGGCGCGCGCCGCCTTGAGTCCTTCTGTGCCTGCACGTGGTGTGCTCGTTTTCCAGGTGGGATCGGAAGCGATAGCCATGCGCTGCGATTCATTGAACGCGATACCCCACGGGGAATGCTGCGCATTGGTGGCGATGAGTGCAAGGCGTCTGAATCTCTCCGGCTCTTCAATTGCCCACTCAATCGCTTGCTGTCCTCCGAGTGATCCTCCAACGAGGAGATCAATGCGATCAATTCCCAGCGCGTCCGCCAGCAACCGGTGTGCTTTTACCATATCACGGATGGTGATTTCTGGAAAGCCGTGGTACCAGGGTTGACCATTGCGCGGGTCAAGACTTAATGGTCCGGTTGTGCCATAGCAACCACCAAGTACATTCGCACAGATAACCGAATATACATTCGGGTTGAATAGTTCTTCTTCCCCGAACAATCCTGGCCACCATTCGAATACTTCACTATTCGCAGTGAGGGCGTGACATACCCATACTACCGGCCTTCCCGGACGGAAATCGCCATACGTGTGGTAGGCAATCTCCAGTCCGGGCAGCACGGCTCCGTTTTCCAGTTGAAAGGGATTTTCAGACAAGTACTTCTTCATCGGATGTGGGTGTGATGACAGGCGTTGGAATTTTTTCGAATGCCTGCGAGAGATCTGATTTGAGGTCTTCCACGAACTCAATGCCCACAGAAAGGCGCAGGAGGCCGGGTGCTACACCCGCTGCCCGCTGTTCTTCTGCCGTGAGTTGCTCGTGTGTCGTAGTAGCGGGATGAATGATAAGTGTCTTCGCATCACCCACATTGGCCAGGTGAGAGATGAGTTGAAGTTCGCTCAACAGCGCATCAGCCGCTTCTTTTCCGCCGCGTAGCTTGAAGCTGAGCACTCCACCGAATCCATTGCGCAGGTATTTCTTGGCAAGCTTATTATACGGTGATGAGGCAAGTCCCGGGTAGTTGACATACTCTACCTCCGGACGAGTTTCGAGCCATTCGGCGATGGCCAGTGCATTGTCCACCGTGCGCTGCACGCGCAGCGATAGTGTTTCCAGTCCCTGAAGCAGAAGGAATGAATTGAACGGAGACAGCGCCGGACCGAAATCGCGAAGGCCTTCCACCCGCGCACGAATCGCAAAGGCCACGTTGGGAAGTCCGAGCGGATTATTGGTGCCGAATACTTCCCAGAACTTCAATCCGTGATACCCTTCACTGGGTTCGGTGAATTGCGGGAACTTGCCGTTGCCCCAGTTGTACGTGCCGGCGTCAATGATCACGCCACCTACTGATGTGCCATGACCTCCAATCCACTTGGTGGCACTTTCAACGACTACATCCGCGCCGTATTCAATGGGCCTGAAGAGATAGCCACCGGCGCCGAAGGTGTTGTCTACTACAAGTGGCAGGTCATACTTCTTTGCCAGGGCCGCAATAGCTTCGAAATCGGGGATATTGAATCCCGGATTGCCGATTGTTTCGAGGTAAATGGCGCGGGTGTCTGAATCGATCAACGCTTCGAATGCTGCGGGGGAATCGCCCTGAGCAAACCGCGCCTGAATGCCAAGTCGCTTGAAGGCTACCTTGAACTGGTTGTAGGATCCGCCGTAGAGAAAGGAAGTGGACACGAAGTTGTCACCGGCCTGCAGGATGTTGTTGAGCGCGATGAACTGCGCAGCCTGTCCGCTGCTCACTGCCACTGCCGCCACTCCGCCTTCAAGCGCTGCTATGCGCTTTTCAAAGACATCTGTGGTGGGATTCATGATGCGGGTGTAGATGTTTCCAAACGCCCGCAATCCGAAAAGATCTGCGGCATGAGCAGAGTCGTTGAAGGTGTAAGAAGTGGTTTGGTAAATGGGCACAGCGCGTGAGTTAGTGGCTGTGTCGGGTGATTGTCCGGCGTGAAGCTGGAGCGTGTCGAAATGAAGAGTGTGTGACATAATGTATATGAGTGAAATGATTTGAGAAATGAAAAAGCCCTTCGGGTGGAAAGGGCTTTGTGGCAGGTATTAGCAAGGAATACACCAACATCGCGCCTTCGTGGACGGGATCATACAACACATACACATCATCATGCAGGAGCAGATGAGGCCAGTGGAATGAGTATGATTGCAATGTTTCATCGTTGAGTGAATGGGTTAAATGAAAAAGCCCCCCGGGGATACCGGAGGGCTTCTCAATTCCTGTTATCGTTTGCTCAGGTCATTGAATGCGCGATGCCCTCCGGGTTTCGGAACACATACAGCACATCATATGGCGAGAGTTGGTGATCATGTTTACGGTGCAAATATACGCGCTTTGAGTAAATCGGTATGCGGCATAACTATTTTTTAATGTAACCAAGAATCTGAATGTGCCGGACATACAGTTATGGCTTGGTAATCCGGAGTGAATGATTTCTTTTGTTCAATAGCAGCGTCGGGAGTGTGAGTGCCTCGCCGTATATTTGATAGTATCATGTGATACTATAATGGCATACTGCCCATCGTATGATATTACGCCTGCGATTCTGGAACTGATTGTTTCAATTTCAGAAAAGATTGGTGCCGCGAACGCCAGAATGTTGCCGCGTCGTGACCCCGTGCTCAGGAAGAGGAATAGAATAAGGACGATTCACTCTTCTTTGCGGATCGAAGGCAATACACTCACCGAGGAGCAGATAAATGCCGTGATTGCCAAGAAGAGGGTGGCCGGACCGGCAAAGGATATACGGGAAGTGATCAATGCCTTGGAAGTGTATCAGGACATTGGTGAGTTCAGACCTTATTCCATCCGGGATTTTCTTCGGGCACATGGCATACTTATGCAGGGGTTAATTGATCACCCGGGTAGCTTCAGGACAAAGTCAGTGGGGATAGTCAAGGGATCAAAGGTGCAACACCTTGCGCCACCAGCCTCGAATGTGAGGCATCTGATCACAGAGTTATTTGGTTACATAAAGCAATCGGATGAGTTGACTCTAATCAAAGCCTGTGCTTGTCACTATGAGATTGAATTTATTCATCCGTTTATTGATGGTAACGGACGAATGGGACGCCTTTGGCAGACCGTTATTCTGATGGGGGATTACCCGATTTTCGAGTTCTTACCAGTGGAGTCCATCATTGAGCGCAATCAGAAGGATTACTACGATTCGTTGGCGGCATCAGACAAAACAGGTAAATCCACTCCGTTTATTGCATTTATGCTGCGGGTTATGGATGCGGCGTTAGAGGAGGTTCTCGCGGGGTCTGAGCCGCGTTTGACGGACCGGGATCGCCTCCTTTTGTTCCTGGAGGCCGTCAAAGGCGAGTTCACGCGCAAGGATTATATGAGGCATTTCCCGTCTATATCTGCGCCTACTGCCAGCCGTGATTTGCGCATGGCTGTGGAAGCCGGCTTGCTGAAAAGAAAGGGGGATAAAAAGACTACCCGGTACTCCAAAAAGACAAGGAAGTGATTTTCTGATGAGAAATGTCTTCTCTTCAGAATAAACTCAGCTGCCCCGGATCTCTTCTGAACAACTCGAAGCTCATTGGCTCCGGGGCTTGTGCAGTGATGAATCTTTTCCGGGCGATGCGAAACAGGTCGGCAACCTGATCGGCATAGTGTCCTTTGCCTTTCATTCTCGAGCCCCATTCGGATTCGTTCAGCTTTCCGCCGTGCGTATCGCGGATTTGATTGAGCACTTTGTCCGCGCGCTCCGGAAATGTCTTGCGCACCCAGTCTTCAAAGATGGATGCGATCTGTCCGTTGAGCCGCACCATGATGTACGACACGCTGTATGCTCCGCGCTCGCCAACGGCCTTGACGAGCGCAGGTATTTCATCGCTGTTGATGCCTGGGATGATGGGCGCCATATTCACATTGACCGGTATGCCCGAGGCGACAAGGGTTTCGAGTGCATGCAATCGCTGTTTGACGCTGGAGGTGCGTGGTTCCATGGCGCGGCGCACGTCTTCGCGCAGCGAGGTGATGGAGAGGGTCACGCGGAGCAGATTGAGCGCATGGAGTTCTTTAAGCAGATCAAGGTCGCGCAGAATTAGAGCGTTCTTGGTGATGATGCCCACCGGATGCCGGTGCTCCAGAAACACCTCGAGCAGCTGGCGGGTAATACCGAATTTTCGTTCGGCCGGCTGATAGCAATCGGTATTCCCGGAAAACATAATATGATCGGGTTGATAACCGGGCTTGCGGAATGTTTCTTTCAGAAGTTTAGCGGCGTGTGGCTTGTATAAAATGTTTTCCTCGAATTCGGTGCCGGCACTGAAACCCCAGTACTCGTGGGAATTGCGCGCATAGCAATATACGCAGCCGTGCTCACAGCCCTGATACGGATTAATGCCGTACCGGAATCCAAGATCGGGAGAATCATTTTCCGACAGGATGCTCTTGGGAAATACCTCGATGAACTTCGTGCGTTTTTTATGCTCTTCTTCATCAATATCCCAGGGCATGCGCGCGTCGTGCGTCTCCTCGTAGCGCTGTGCGAAGAAGCGGTTGTGTGGGTTGGTTTGTGCGCCGCGGCGGGACATACTTGGTTGTTTTTACCATAGAGACATAAAGGGGTGGAGTTTCATGGAGGTCTCAATGGAGCTCCAATCGCTCCATGTCTCTATGGTGAGATCATTTTAAGTCGGGTTGAACTATCCGCATACCTCGGATCACTCCTGTACCGCAATTTCTGCATCCACAGGCATTCGATACTCAATGCATCGAAATCTTCGAGCACTCGTCCGCGCACTTCGTAGATACCGCGGCCCTGCCAGGCATAGCGACCGGCGACCGGCGGAAAATGCACCGTGTCAATGAACGCTCCGCTGCGGTCGAGAAAAGTGCCGAAGTACATGCGCTCTCCTTTGGTGGTCTTCGTGGGTTTTACCGTGACGAGATATCCCACCACCGTAACCTCTTTGTGGATATAGTGCTTCAGTTCGGATGCGGGAACCGATTCCGCAGGCTCTTCCTCGAGCAGGTCGAACGGATTGCACAGCGGAAAACCAATCAGTTCCATTTCGTCAAATGCATCCTCGATCCATGAGTGCTCAAGCGGGGGTAAGATCCACTGCTTCGGAGGCTCGCGGAAAAGGCTTTCTTCAACCCGGGATTTGCGGATTTGTCCGAGCCGAAAATGCGCCTCCCAAAGCAGGTCTTTCTTACTGCGTCCGGTGAACCGAAATGCCCCCACGCGGATGAGGATGCACACCTGGTCGAGTGAGATGCTCACGCGATCCATGAATTCATGGAACGAACCGAATGATCCTTCGGTGTTTCGGGCGAGAAGCAAAGATTCAATGACGGCATGTTGCAGGTCCTTCACAATTCCGAAGCCGAGTACAATGATATTGTCCTGCAACAGGGCGATAGCACTTCCCGTATTTACACAGGGTGGCTCAATGCGCGCGCCGTGCATCCGCGCTTCATGCACATAGAGTTCGGTGGAATAGAATCCGCCGAAATTGTTGATGGTGGCCGTCATGTATTCCAGCGGATAATAGGCCTTGAGAAAGAGGCTCTGGTAACTCTCCACGGCATAGCTCGCGCTGTGCCCTTTGGCGAATGCATACCCTGCGAAGCTTTCCGTCTGCCGCCAGATCTCTGCAATGTCATCATCAGGATGTCCCTTCGCCCGGGCTTTTTCGAAGAAGGATTGACGTGCCTTGTCAAACTCTTCACGGCCGCGGAACTTCCCGCTCATGCCCCGGCGCAGGGAGTCGGCCTCGCCGAGATCAAGTCCGCCGAAGAAGTGGGCGACCTTGATGACATCTTCCTGATACACCATCACGCCATAGGTTTCAGGCATGATTTCCAATAGCACGGGATGCGCCTTCTTCCGACGTTCCGGATCGCGGTGGCGGAGAATGTATTCCTTCATCATGCCGCTTGCGGATACGCCCGGACGAATCACCGAACTCGCCGCCACGAGGCCGAGGTAATCATCCACCTGCAGTTTGGTGAGCAGCATGCGCATGGCCGGTGACTCCACATAGAAGCAGCCGATCGCTTTCGCATTGCGCAGCATGTCCTTGATGCGTTCATCCTGTTTAAACCGCTGCATATCGTGGATGTCGATCTCCGGATCTTCCGGCCGTGCAAAGCGGATCATATCGAGCGCATCCTTGATTTTTCCGAGCCCTCGCTGGGAGAGAATATCGAATTTGTAGAGGCCCACATCTTCCGCTACAATCATATCAAAGTGTGTGGTGGGAAACCCCTTCGGTGGCAACAGCGTGGCGGTGAATGCGTGGATCGGACGATCAGCGATGAGGATGCCGCAGGAGTGGGGCGAGATGATATTCGGATAATCCTGCAACAATGTGCTGTACCGCAACACGAGCAGTGCAAGTTGGTCGAGCTGCGTCACCTCAAACTTGCCATCGCTCAGCACGTCGATATCTTCTTTGGGTAATCCGAACACCTTGCCGAGTTCGCGCACTGTCGCCTTGTACTGAAAGGTGTTATACGCCCCAACCATCGCCACATGCGGGAAGCGCGTGAAGATGTACTGCGTGATGTCCTCGCGGTCGGTCCATGAGAAGTCGATGTCGAAGTCAGGCGGGTTCTTGCGGTAGAGATTGATGAACCGCTCGAAGTAGAGATCGAGTTCAATCGGATCCACATCAGTGATGCGCAGCAGGTAGGCCACCAGACTGTTGGCACCGCTGCCTCGTCCAACATAAAAATATCCTTTGCTGCGGGCATAGGAAGTGATGTCCCAGTTGATCAGGAAATACGAGATAAAGCCTTTTTGGCGGATGAGGTCGAGCTCCTTGGCGACGCGTTGTTTCACCATAGAGACATGGAGGGCATTAGAGTTACATAGAGTACTCCATGAACCTCCATGTATCTCCATGCCTCCATGGTTAGTTTGTGCTGCATAGCGGTATTCCAACCCTTCCTCTACCAACTTTTCTAACAGCACATAATCCTCCTCCTCCGAGCCGGTATAGCTCCGCTGGTTGTAAGGCGTCACCGCATCCCCGAATCCGAAGTGTACACGGCATGAACCGAGCAATCGTTCGGTATTGGCAATGATCTGCGGGAAGTCTTCAAAATCACGGCGGACGTCTTCCTCCTGACGCATCATATGCCAGCGTTCACCTTGTTCAGAAGGAGGTAGTTTACTCAGCAGGGTATTGTTGTCGATGGCGCGCAAAAGCCGGTGGATATTGAAGTCACGCTGATGGCGGAAGGTGACGGTTTCCAGCACCACGCATTTTTCCGGAATGCGCACAGCTGGCGAGAATCTGAAGCGGTTGATTTCGCGGGAGTGAATGCCGATGTATTCGTTGGGATGAAGTGTGGCAGCATTCACCGCGCCGCTCAGCACCGCTCGCAGTGGATAGATGATCACCGTGTCATCGAGTTGAGGAGCCCGGGCATCAAAGGGCTGTGCGGTGTGCAGGTGTGCGCTCAGGTGTGCATTGAGCGTCTGAAAGCCGGCATTGTTGACCGCCAATCCGACGTAGCAACACTGCGCACCGTTGCGGAAGTCAATACCGGTGACAGGCTCTATGCCGTACTTCGGACCCATCCGCAGAAAGTCGAGGCAGGCAGAAGTATTGTTGATGTCGGTAAATGCGGTGCGTGTCACTCCCATGTCGCGGCAGAGCACGAGCAATTCCTCGGGCTTGATGACGCCGAACCGGAGGGAAAACCAGGAGTGGAGGTTGAGAAACACGACGCTAAAATAGTTAGCAAATCTTAATGGGGTGATAGGATAATGGGGTAATGGGGTAATGAGGCCACGGGGGGCGAGATTGGTCAGTGGGGTGGGCGGTTCTTCTTTTCCCTTTCCCTTTGGATGGCGGTGGATATGATGGCAGAGAACAACTTTTTCAGACTCAGCAGGTCGTTTTCGATGTCAGTGTCTGGCTCGCATCCTGATAGTTTTCGGCAGAGTCCCAGCCAGTAATCCGCTTCGATAAGTTCTTTTTGGGCGAGTTTCATTTTATGAATGAAATCAGCCCTGCTCTGGGCCCTTTGTGCTTCGCTTACATTAGCACCTACGGATGTGGCACAGCGCCGTAGTTGAACAGCAATGTCGGGAAGGCGTTGTTGCTCAATAATCCGCGAGTGCATGATGATTGCCAATGCGAAACGACGCGAAATCTCCAAAATGGGGTTTTCCGAAGAGCCTGAATCATCTCGTGGTATCATCCCTCAAAGGACATCATCTAAAAGAGAACGGACAACCCATAAACCAAGGCATATCATCCGCATATCACCCCATTACCCTATCACCCCATCAACGCTATGTGCGGTAGATACGCCATCGTCACCAAAATCAAAGAAATCGAACAGCGTTTCGGGGTCACCGCGCCGTTTCCGGAGTTGCTGGTGCCGAGCGCGAATCTGTCGGTAGGACAGCTGGCTCCGGTGATCACATCGGAGAAGCCGCAGGAGTTGCAGTTTTATCAGTTCGGCTTCACCCCGCATTGGGCGAAGAAGAATATGTATGTGCTCAATGCACGGTGTGAGGGGGATCACAATCCGGATGATGATCCGCTGTACAACGGCGCCAAGGGCATTCTGGAAAAGCCCATGTTTCGCAAGGCGATTCGATCGCAGCGCTGCCTGGTGATTGCCGATGCCGTGCTCGAAGGACCAAAGGTGGAAAAACTGAGCAAGCCATACTGCGTGTACATGCGCAACGGCCGGCGGCCATTCGCCATGGCGGGTATCTGGGATCGCTGGGTGAATGAGGAGACGGGTGAGATCGTGCATTCATTTGCGATCCTCACCACGGCATCCAATGAGTTGATGCGAAAGATCGGGCATCACCGCTGTCCGCTGTTTCTTCATCCGCATCAGGAAAAGGTGTGGCTCGATGTACACACGCCGCTTCCTGAAATCACTGCCATGATGATTCCATTTCCGGCAGATGAATTGAACGCCTATCCCGTTTCACCGGAATTGAAATCCCCGAAGAACCGCGAGTTGCAGTTGCTGGTACCGATCGGTCCGCGCGTATTTCCGGAATACTCGTACGAGGTGTACGAAGAAATCAAACTCTTTGGCATGGGCGAAAGCCGTTCCAAGGAGCGGAGGCAAGGGGAGTTGTTTGATTGAAATTTTGCTGTGTGAAGCAGCCCCGAACCCGTAGGATTGAGAAATTACTCAGCCCATTGAGTAATTTTACTCAGCTCATTGAGTAATTTCACAAAATGCTGATTATCTTTGTGATATGGAGTACTCAAGGCCTGTTTTATCGGATATTCAAAACCGGATTAGCCAGACCAACGGGCTCATTCAGGTAATCACCGGACCCCGGCAGGTGGGTAAGACGACACTGGTCCAGCAGCTTTTCCGGTCGAAGAAATGGACGGGTATCTATCACGTGGTAGATGGTTCTTCTGCTTATGATGCCACCTGGCTTGAATCCGTTTACAATGGGGCTGTGCTGAAACAACGGGAAAGCAAGCGCCCGATCATTCTTGCGATTGATGAAGTTCAGAAAATCGCTGGATGGAGTGAGACGATCAAGAGGCTTTACGACCAGCACAAATTTGAAGGGACGTCGGTCCAACTCATTCTGTTGGGGTCGTCTCATTGGCTCATGCAGCGCGGACTTTCGGAATCACTGGCGGGCCGGTTTGAAGAATGGCCTCTGACGCATTGGACCTACAACGAGCTCCGTGATGGTTTTGGACTCACTCCGGAGGAGTACGTTTTCTTTGGTGCTTATCCGGGGGCGATGGACATGAGATCAGATGAGGAGCGCTGGAGGTCATACATTCTTCATTCCATGATCGAAACGGTGATTACCAGGGATGTGCTGTTGATGGAGCGCATTGAGAAGCCGGCCGTTTTACGCAAGGTATTCGAATTGGGGAGCTCTTATTCTGGACAGATTCTCTCGTTTACCAAACTACTGGGACAGTTGCAGGATGCCAAAAACACAACCACGGTGGCGCATTACCTCGAGTTGCTCCAAAGGGCTGGTCTGTTGGAGGGATTGCAAAAATTCGCCGGCAGTGAAGCCCGCAAGAGAAGCAGCAGCCCTAAGTGGCAGGTAATGAATAATGCCTTGCTGAGTGCAACCCGAGGAGTCGGTTTTGATTTTCTGAAAAGCCAGCCCGCACTATGGGGCAATTGGGTGGAGTCAGCAGTAGGCTGTCATCTTATCGCACATCGCGAGTCAGATATGCAGGTATACTATTGGAATGAGTCCAATGCGGAAGTCGACTTTGTATTGAAATGGAACAACAAGGTCATCGGACTCGAGGTAAAAAGCACACGCGACAAGGTGACCGGCCTCCACAAATTTGCTCAGCAATTCCGCCCCCATAAGGTGTATCAACTTGAGGATCGGCAGTTACCCTGGCAGCGCTTCATAACGATGAATCCGCGCGAGCTTTTTTAACCCGGATTGACCTCAAAGAGGTACACAGGGAAGGAATTATCTGTGTATTATCGTGTTATGAAAAACCGCAAACTCAAACTCGCATTAATCTTCTTCATGGTCCATTTTGGACTAATAGTTTCCGGGAGCTTCTTTAAGGTCCGGGGACTGACTTCGTTGGAATCAGGATTGTTGATTGCGGGATTGGCCTCAGGAGTTCTGCTGGTTGTTCTCTTGATTTTAGCTGTCTTCCGGTGGAATGGTAGCTCACGGTAAATTCATCCTTCAGGGTCGAAGCTTATTCAAATATGCTTAAATTTGAAAACAAATCACAGATTTATGAAGCATATTCTATTACTATCCTTAGCATGGATTCTTTTCGGCAGCACATTTGCTCAGACTCCCACTTTTACAATTGGTGAGGAAATGCGTTTTGGTGCAGCTGCATTATCGCGGTTTATGGGGTTTTGGGGTGAGGAGAGCGGCAGTTATTTCTACGCTACTTCTGACAAGAAGGGGTGGAGCGTGTACAAGGCGGATAAATACCTTTCACTTCAGAAGAAAGTTGATTTTCCAGACTTCGTTATAGGAAAGATGGAGCTAAATCCGTCTACTTATACTGAATCCAAAGGAATCACCGCCAGCTCGGATTACTATTTATGGGGAAGTAAAGTGTTGTTTGTCTTTTCGATTTATGAGGAGAACGCAAAGAAGAGCTCGTTTTATGTGTCTGCCCTTGACTTAGAAACTCTCGCGCCACCGGCAACACCTGTGGAGATTTATTCTCAGACTTCAGATGGCAGATTTTCCCCATTCGTGGTTCTCAATACCAAGGAAGCAGCGTTTCTGATAAAGAGCAGCTCCAAGGGTGCCTGGAATGAAATTCGTTTGGACCCAGATTTAAAGAAGGGCAATACCCGAACGTTTTCTCCGGATTTGATTAATGGCCGTGCATCAAGGTATTTAACGGACGACGGTGCATTGATTTGGGTGCAGCGCGATTGCGAAAAGGAGGATAATTACACGAGGGTATGCGAGGGATCTTTGTCCGTGGTTTATCTGGGGCTAAACGACTCAGAACCCAGAGTAATTCAAGAACTCTCTGACAAGGTTTACAAAGGATGCGAGTCACTGCTTGACGGTTCCACATTGTACATGGCAGGAGTGTACGGTGACCAATTGTCTGGTCCGGCTACAGGGTCTTTTTTTGCCCGATACGTGTTGGGTGAGTCTGCACTGACGGTCGATTATCGTGCATTCACGGCGGATAAGAATACCTTTCCGGGTGCTAATGAAGATCCGGAAGGGAAAAATCCTGCCGAGTTAGGTTATGACGACTATAAGACGTTTGATATCCTCAAGGGCAGTGACGGGAATGTTTACGCGCTTCATCAGATGTATTCCAATTACATGGGAACGCGCACCAGCAACGGCGTGACTATGAATGTAAGAGTGGATGGCTATGGTGACGTGATGATCACCCGGGCATCATCGTCGGGAAAAATTGAGTGGAACAGTCGCACACCATTGTATCAGTCATCGTCATATTCCAGAGGATTCGGCGCTTCACTCTTTTCTAATTCCGATGGTGTTTATGTGATCCTTAACGATAATCCAAAGGCGGTTGCTGCAACGAATCTGAAGGGCATGAGCTACATGAAGCGCATACCGGATAAGGGAGATAGGGCGCTATATGCGATCAGGGTAGGCGATGATGGTAGCTTTAAGCATCACGTACTCTCGGATTATTCAGGAAAGGTGAAGTTTGCTGTGAATCCCCGGTTGTCGTTTCATGTATCGAACGGCACGCTCTTTCCAATTCTGGAAAACACCATTTATTATCCTGCCTTGGTGAGGTAACGCTCACCCATCCGCCTTCAGTATCCGCTGAATAAACGCTCCGGCTTCATTCGGATTTTCGAGATGAGCCATGTGTCCGCAGTCGTGGGCAATGTGTGCGGTGTGACCGGGAAGTGAATGCAATTCTTCACGGACCTCTTCGAGCTTTACCGCCTGGTCTTTTTCTCCGAGAAAATAATACAGGGGGAAATGGCGGTCACGAAGCGCAGCGATATTGTCCGGTCTGCCATGCATCACCGTTTGCGATGCGACAATCGTTTCCATCGGCAGTGACTTGGCCATTTTAATCTGCGCCTCGATGGCATCGTGAAGTCGCATGCGGTGTTCGTCCGCAAAGAGCGAAGTGATCATGCCGCGTACATACACCGCCTGGTTTTCTTTCGCCGCTTCGATGGCCCGCAAGCGGTTGGCTCTTTTTTCTTCCGTGTCGGTTCCTCCCCGCGAGTGAAACAGGCACAGTCCGCGCAGCAGATGCGGATGGGTTACCGCAAGCCGGCTCAGCAGGTATCCGCCCATGGAATGCCCTATGAAGAACGCATTTTCCTCCACAGAAAAGGGGAGTTGTGCAAGGACATCCTTGACCCATTCATCCATAGTGAAGGTTGAGGGTAGCGCTCGTCCGGCGTGACCAGGCAGTTTTGGAAAATGAAGCTGAAGCTTGCTTTTGCTCAGGTGGCCCAGAATGGGGTCCCACATGGACGGCTCTTCCAGAAAGCCGTGTAGAAAGACTACGTGTCGTGGCGTTCGCATAGGCTGAGCGGGCAAGATAGTCCATTAAAAAGAAATTGTGAGTAACCTCTGATTTCCGATTGCTAAAAATTTGAGTGAACGATTTACTTTCGCCCCATGGCCACATTCGCTGAACTTCTCCGCCATTATCGCAAACAAAAAGGCGTCACTCAAGCTGTACTCGCCGAGGCGCTGGGTCTCAACCGTCCCGTAATCGGGGCCTACGAGGAAGGCCGCGCCGAGCCCAAGCTCGAGGTGCTGCGCAACATGGCGCAGTATTTTGCAATCACCGTAGACGAACTCACCAGCGGTGAGGCGCCCGTTGCGGCACCCGCAGGTGAATTGCGTGTTCTTCCGATCGTGGTGGACAGTTCCAGCAACTCCGAACGCGTTCCGCTGGTACCGGTGAAGGCCGCGGCCGGTTACCTCAGCGGGTTTCAGGATCCGGAATTCATCGAACAGCTCGCCACATTCGAAATGCCGTTCAAGGAACTCGCCCGCGAACGCACCTACCGCATGTTTCAGATTGAAGGCGACAGTATGCTGCCCGTGCCCAGTGGCTCCTACATCATCTCCAATTTCGTGGAAGGCCTCAACCAGGTCAAAGACGGCGAAACCTACATCGTAGTCAGCGAATCAGAAGGCATCGTGTTCAAGCGCGTATTCAAAGAAGGCACCTCACTCAAACTCGTCTCCGACAATCCCGTCTTCGAACCTTACGCCATCCCCATGTCCGACGTCCGCGAGATCTGGAAAGCGACGGGGTTTGTGAGTTTTGGGTTATGAGGAAATATGTAAGTATTTCAATATGTAAGTATGTAAAAGATGTCCCTTGCTGAAAGAGGTTTGAAGTTGGGGTTGGCGATCTGATGTACTTGCATTGCCAAGTTATGTATTCAGATTTTCCATGTTGCGCTTCGCGGTCGAAATGCTCTTT
>JBKDGH010000122.1:0-3101 GCA_046336655.1 Flavobacteriales bacterium
TGGAGTTACATCCAGCAAGTAAGTCAATCTTCAGACTTCCTATATTCCCAGATCCCATAACAGATAACTCCGCACCCCGAACTCTCGCTCTTCCTGTATTAACACTCTTAAAACCTAGCGCTTGGGTGAGTTGGCTTAGGCTGTCAAAAGGTACGGGTTTCCATTGTCCGAAAGTGAATTCAATAAAATTGTCAAACCGCTGCTGAAATACTGCAATGTCTACAAATCCCTTGAAGCCTCGGATTCGAAAGCCCTGCTTAATACCGAATTCAATGTTATCTGAACTTTCCGAACGAAGGTCGGGATTCGGAAAAATCCGGATAGCTCCAAGCGAAGTCACAATGAATTTCTCCGCGATACTCGGGAAGCGGTATCCCTGTCCGAACGACCCGCGCAACCACGTTCCCTTAGCGGCCTGAAAGTTCAGTCCGGCGCGAAACACGGGCTTTCCCTCCTGCTCATCATTGATATTGAATTGTTCGTAGCGCACACCCGCACTTGCATTCCAGCGCTTGCCGAATTTCTTGTCGAGTTGCAGATATGCCGCCTGATTACCTGCGTTGTTGCGTCCATCCGGATTGCCTCCGGTAAACAATTCGCCGCGTGCTTCCGTGCTGATCATTACCACGCCGAATGTGGAAGTCAAGCCTCGTACCCCAAGTGAATCCCAGTTTTGCTGATACTGGTATTCTCCGAAATAGACGTCACTGAAGTTGCCCTGATCGTTGTCGTTGTTATTGTCCAGACTCTGCCAGCGGCCACGCAGTGAATGACGAGCGCCATTGCGGTAGTAATTCACAAACGGATCGAGGGTCGAGAGCTGCTGAATGGTGCGTGTTGCGCTTCCCTGATATGCACCATAAAGCCCAGCGCTGTCATTTTCCCAAATGAGGGTGGCCATGGACTCACTGTCGGAATAATTGCCATTTATACCATATGAAAGTCCCTTCACCTTTGTGCTGTTCCGGCGAAGGTTCATGGTAATTCTTGCCCGATAACTCGCATCATAACGGTCAGCAGTAAACGGAGAATAGCCTGAGGAAAAACTCCCGTCTTCAGATTGAATCGGACCAAGATGCCCGTCATCAGACTGAATGCTCGCGCCAATCACCAGATCGACGGCCTTTGTTTTCTCCGCGTGCAGAAACAGCAATCCGCTCTGCATGGGCGTGTCATTCCAGTACCTCGCATGCGCACTTGCAGGTCTGCTGTATGCGCCGTGATAAAGAGTCAATCTTGTTCGTGGCGTGCTGGTGGGATAGGCAGTCCGGAAGTTGACTACTCCACTCAGTGCAGAGCTTCCGTAGAGCACGGAACTCGCGCCTTTGATGACTTCCACCTGTGAAATGTTTTCGACCGGAAGAAATCCCCAGCTCGGTTTGCCTGCATCTCCGCTGAGCACGGGAATATCATCCACCAGAACCTGCACACGGCTGCCTGCTCCGAAGCTGTAGCCACTGCCGCTGCGAATCTGGGGCTCGTCATCCACGATCGCCACACCCGGCGTTTGCTGCAGGCCTTCTTCAATGCTAACGATATTTTTATCCCTGATGAGTGATGGCTGAAGCACCTCCATACTCACAGTAACCTCACTGAGATTCTGTTCGTATTTACCCGCCGAAACGACTACGATACCCAGTTGCTCTGCAGCAGATTCCATGGCAATGTCGATTTGCCTCTTTTCTCCCTCGATCAATATCACATTTCTTATCTCCTCTTTATACGATGTCATTCGAAATGTGAGCGCATGCGATCCGGGTAAAAGCGAAAGCTGGTATTTGCCGTCCACGTCTGTCACTGTTCCCGAACGGCCTTCTGTGATGACCACGACACCGATCAGCGGTTCGCCGGAGGCCTTGTCTTTGACGACTCCATAGACAGCCGGATTTTGCCCATGTCCGGCCAGTGCAGCCAGACTCACCATACATAGCAGGAACAGACTTCTCATGCGGTTTAGCACAGGTTTACCGCAAGGATAAGTGATAAACGCCCAACCTCCGCAATTCAGACCACTCAATGCCTGAAGTGGCGTGTACCAGTCATGTACATCGCCATGTGGTGTGCGTCGCAGAAATCGACTGAAAGTTGATCCTTGATGGACCCGCCGGGCTGCACCACAGCTCTAATTCCCGCTTCGTGTGCGATTTCGACACAATCAGGAAACGGGAAAAAAGCATCGCTCGCCATCACTGCGCCGTGAAGATCGAAATGGAACGACTGCGCCTTCGCAATGGCCTGTCGCAGCGCATCCACACGGGATGTCTGACCTGTACCGCTGGCACACAACTGTCCGTTCTTCACAAGGACAATTGTATTGCTCTTGGTGTGCTTTACCAGTTTATTCGCAAAAATCAGGTCTTCAATCTGCTCCGAAGTTGCAGTCAGTTTGGTCACCATACGAAGGTCCTGTGCGGTTTCCGTTTTGACGTCTTTATCCTGTGCGATAAATCCGTTCAATAGTGTACGCACCTGCTGTACAGGAAGAACAGCATCCTTTCTTCGAAGAATGATCCGGTTGGCCTTCTGCGCGAGTAACTCGAGTGCTTCAGGCTCATATCCCGGTGCGATAATGACTTCGCAGAACAACTCATGAATGAGTTTCGCCGCTTCCCTTGTAATCGGTTTATTGCACACCAGAATTCCGCCGAATGCAGAAGTCGGATCGCCGGCAAGAGCTGCGGCATAGGCTTCAGCCACAGTATTCCGAGTGGACACTCCGCACGCGTTGTTGTGTTTGAGGATGGCAAATGTGGGAGGTGCATTGCGGAATTCATCAATGAGCGCAACCGCTGCATCCACATCGAGCAGGTTGTTGTAGGATAATTCCTTGCCATTCAGTTTATCAAAGAGCTCATCGAGGTTGCCGTAGAAGAATCCGCGCTGATGCGGATTCTCGCCGTAGCGCAGTACCTGCATCTGCTGCTCACTTACCTTCAGCGAGCCGACTTCACCATCAAGAAACCAGGAGAATATTTTTGAATCGTAGTGTGAAGACACATCAAACGCTTTGCGGGCGAGTGTTCTGCGCTCTTCGAGTGATGTCTCAGGAGATGGGCGCGACAAAATTCCATCGAGGATTGCGTATTCGCTCATTGCGGGAA
>JBKDGH010000123.1:0-15174 GCA_046336655.1 Flavobacteriales bacterium
CAACGACACTTGCCGTTTCAGGTTGAGTAATTTTCATAATTTACTATATTTGTCAACCATACCTCACCTTCCACAGACACCATGGACTCACTCGTCAACCAACGCATACGGCATGCCCGCATTCAGCGGGGCATGTCACAACAGGAGGCGGCTAATGCGCTGAATATCACTAAACAAATGGTGAGTAAATACGAAACCAGCACCGTGCCGTCGAGCGACAAGCTTATCAAACTGGCCAGGCTTTACCGCACCAGAGTAGATTACTTCTTCAGTAAACCGGAAGTTGAGTTGGGGGAAATCAACTTCCGGAAGAAAAGCAGTTTCAGCGCCAAAAGCCTCAATGCGCTGAAGGAGAGTGTGCGTCTTCAAATAGAAAATTACCTGTACGTCGAGAACCTGCTTCACATTGAGCCCTCATTCAAGAACCCCCTGATCAATCACCCGGTCAAATCCCGCGAGGATGTGGTAAAGGCAGTGGAGATGCTGAGAAAGCAATGGAACATCGGCAACGATCCCATTCACAACATCATTGAAATGCTTGAGGACAAAGAAATCAAGGTGATCGAAATCGACGATGGCTCGATGCGGTTCGATGGTCTTGCCACCGTCATAGACAATAAATTCTATGTAGTAGTAGTAAACAAAAGGATGCCTATCGAGCGCAAACGCTTTACCCTGCTTCATGAATTGGGACATCTGTTGCTCAAGCTCAAAAATCTGGAGGATAAAGAGGTGGAGAAATACTGCAACTGGTTTTCCTCTGAAATGCTAATCAGCAGTGCCAATCTGCGCGCTGAACTGGGCGCACACAGAAGTTCAGTTACTGTGGAGGAGCTGAAAAATCTTCAGGAGAAGTACGGCGTCAGCATCCAGGCGATTGTCTATAAGATGAAGGACATCGGTCTCCTCCCTGAAAACCAGCTCAAGGTGTTCTATCAGAGACTGAATGCCAATAGTGTGTTCAAAGCTGAAATCGATCAGGAGCGCTTCAAAGGGTCGGAATACTCCAACCGTTTCAACAGCCTTGTTCATCACGCACTGGCGGAGGAAGTAATTTCTACAAGTAAAGCTTCTGCACTACTTGGAGTTCCGCTTAGTCACCTCAAAGACAGTCTGCTCACGATTAAAACCAGGTAAGTATGCTTCTGCTGATCAGCGACGCGAATATTCTGATTGACATCGTAAAGCTCGATCTCGTCGCTGCCTTTTTCCAACTCCCGCACGATATTCAAACTACTGACTTCGCGTTTGAAGAGTTGCTTGGAGATCAAGATGTGATACTTCCCCATAATGGCCTCACCATCATTACCACGCCACATCCTGAAGAGCTCGAGGAAATTTCAGCCTTGTACAGGCAACACACAGGAATTAGTTATCCAGATGCATCTGTATGGTACTATGCCCAAAAACAAGATGGCATTCTGGTTACCGGTGATGGGACCCTTCGTAAGAAAGCTGCTGCCAGCGGCATTGAAGTTCGCGGAATCATTTTCATTCTCGATGAAATGAAAACGCATAATTTATTCTCGGTTGAACATGGCATACTTAAATTGCAACAACTTTTAGAAATCAATCCGCGCTTGCCGGAAGACTTGATCCAACAACGAATAACAGACTGGACCGCTGAATTAAACCTATGAACGAAGCAGAAACCCGCGCTGAACTAATAGACCCCAAACTCCGGGCTTGTGGCTGGGGTGTGGTGGAGGGTTCGCGGGTGCTCAGGGAGTTCACTATAACCGCTGGACGTATTCAGACCGGTGGTCGTGGAAAGCGGGAAATCGCCGATTATGTGTTGGTATACAAGGGTATTAAACTGGCCGTAATTGAAGCCAAAAGTGCACAGGAGGAAGTGGGCGAAGGGGTGATGCAGGCCAAGAAATACGCTCAGAAACTCCAGCTCGAAACGACATACAGTACCAACGGCAGAGCCATCTATCAGATGTGCATGAAGTCGGGTACGGAAGGTCTGGTGGATGATTTCCTGTCTCCGCAACAGCTTTGGGAAAAGACCTTCCCTCCTGCTCAGGTTACCGCAACCAATCCGGCCGAGCGGGAAGCCAAAGCACATACCGCCACCTGGCGGGAGCATTTCGCGGAAGTTCCCTTTGAAGATAAAAGCGGTAGCTGGCAACCGAGGTACTATCAGGAAATTGCGGTACAACGCGTAGTGGAAGCCATTGCCAATGGCAAAGAGCGGATTCTGCTTACGCTTGCCACAGGCACCGGTAAAACAGCCATCGCCTTCCAGATTGCATGGAAGCTGTTCCAGACTCGCTGGAACCTGATGCGCGATGGTAGCCGCCGGCCGCGAATACTCTTCCTTGCGGACCGAAACATTCTTGCCGATCAGGCTTATAATGCCTTTTCATCGTTTCCGGATGATGCGCTCGTGCGCATAAAGCCCAACGAAATAAAAAAGAGCGGCAAGGTGCCTACCAACGGCAGCGTGTTCTTTACCATTTTCCAAACGTTCATGTCAGGCACCGACAGTGAAGGAAAGCCTGCCCCCTACTTTGGAGAATATCCCAGCGACTATTTCGACTTCATCATCATTGACGAGTGCCACCGGGGCGGAGCCAATGATGAAAGTACCTGGCGCAACATTCTCGAATACTTCAGTCCGGCGGTACAGCTCGGACTCACTGCTACGCCGAAGCGACAGGATAATGTGGACACCTACCGCTACTTCGGTGATCCTGTCTATATCTACTCGTTGAAAGAAGGAATCAACGACGGATTTCTGACACCTTTCAAGGTCAAGCGCATCCAAACCACGCTGGATGATTACCGCTACACCTCTGATGACACGGTGCTGGAAGGTGAAATTGAAGAAGGACGGCTGTATGAGGAAAAAGACTTTAACCGCACCATTGAGATTACCGCCCGCGAGTCCAAGCGGGTGAGCTTGTTTCTCGCTGAGGCCGATCCAAGGGAAAAGGCCATTCTATTTTGCGCCAATCAGGCGCATGCTGCGCTCATCAGGGATCTGGTCAATCAATTGGCCGACACCACTGACCCATTTTACTGTGTGCGGGTTACAGCTAATGACGGTGAAGAAGGCGAGCGCATGCTCCGCGAATTTCAGGACAATGAGAAAACCATTCCCACCATCCTGACCACGTCGCAGAAATTATCCACCGGGGTTGACGCTCGCAATATCCGGAGCATCGTATTGCTGCGTCCGGTCAACTCGATGATTGAGTTCAAGCAGATTGTGGGGCGTGGCACCAGGCTTTTCGATGGTAAAGAGTTCTTCACCATTTATGACTTTGTAGATGCCTACCGTCATTTTTCCGACCCCGAATGGGATGGCGAGCCATTGAATGATTACGAAGAGCCCGGCTTTGAGCCCGGTCACGAGTACACCCCTCGCCCACCACGCACGCAACCTGCCGAGCGGGAGCGCAGACAGAAAATCAAGGTAGCCCTCCGGCGCGGCAAAGAGCGCGAAATACAACACATGGTTTCCACCTCCTTTTGGAGTGCCGATGGCCGACCGATATCCGCAGAGGAATTTCTTCAGACACTGTTTGGAGAGTTACCCAAGTTGTTCAAAGATGAGCACGAACTGCGAAGAATCTGGAGCAATCCAATTACCCGTCGCACCCTGTTGGAAAAACTCGAGGAAGCTGGATTTCCGAAGTCAGACCTGCTCACCCTCCAAAAGCTGGTGGACATGGAGAAAAGCGACCTGTACGATGTGCTCGAGTACGTATTCAACGGGGACTACGTAGCTATGACGCGCGAGGCGCGAGCGCAGGCCGCGGAGGCGACCATCTTCGCGCTGATGAACGAAAATCAAAAGGAGTTCATCGCCTTTGTGCTGAGCAAGTATATCGAGACCGGTGTAGAAGAGCTCGATCAGGAAAAACTCCCAATTCTTCTTACCAACAAGTATCAATCCCTGGAAGACGCACGCAACGTGCTCGGGGATGTGTCACACATCAGCAAGCTCTTCATTGAATTCCAGCAGCATTTGTACAATCAGGGGGCGGCTTGACCGCAATATAATCTGCTTGGTTGTGGTCATGTCCAATCTAATTGCCTACAATCATTCCCCATCTTGATAATTTAGTAAATATCTGCTTCGAGTGCGCCCCGTTTCAAACAACAATCAATCATTCTCCCTTTGAGCAAAACTCTTTTAATGTATTCTTTGTGAGCTTCCATTTCCGTTCCGTCGTTGTTGTAAGAATTCGAAACATCCAAGGCATCTGACAATTTATAATCTCTGACATTGAAAACAGCTCCTATTGTGCCGCTGAAATAAGGAGATTGCAGTGAATTGCGTATGACTGAAAACTGAGTGCTATCCATAGCTATTTCGGCTACAAAATATCTCCTTGGGTACTCAAAGAACTCTCCAAAATCAGAAAATCTTCCCATCGGCTCACGGAACAATATGTCCAGAGACTCTAGTTCTGTCAGCTGAATATGATACATAGAGTCAATTAGTGCAACATCTAACACCCTTCCCTCAAAGAAAACTGGAGTTGATAGATTAGAAACGAATTCTTGAAACTGATAGGTTAGCATTCGCTTATTCAAAAGAGAATCAGCACCATGTCGAACTACAAGATCACGAACCTTGTCTGAATACACCGCCTCAACAATCGAATCATTAATCCTCTTGAAATACTTTTCTCTTTCACGTTTCGACACAACAACATCTGCCTTCCTATCCCCGCAAGAAAACAGCGACAAAAGGGTTGTTACAGAAAAAACGAGAATAAAATTTAATCCGAATCTCCTTGTTATCATAGTTGTTTTGAAATGTTTACAATTTTACTATTTTAGCCAAGAAGGTCGAAAAATAGTCACCTAACCAATAAAAACAAAAAGCAAACTTGAGCTCCTCAGAGTTAAAAATCAAATTCCTCCTTTATGCTCGACCTCTTCTCTCAAATCTACGACGTCCTTTTCGAGCAAGAGCGCAAGCAGTTTCACAAGTGGTATGACGCGAACTGCAAGGGAGAGTTGGAGAAAAAGCTCTATGACCTCGTGCGTAAGCGCAAACCGCTGAGCACGGAGGAACTGGCCATAAAGCTCTATGGCGATAAAACGAGGACTACTGCAATCAGGCAGTTGAGGCAATCACTCACGGAGCGGCTGGTTGAATTTAGTTCGCAAACAATCTGGCCGCAAAGCAGACCCACCAAAACAAAATCATCGCGCAGCTCCATCCGTCGCATCGTGGATATGGCCGATTTACTGATCGAGCGCCGCGCCACACCAGTCGCCCGTCATTATCTGGAATATGCCTATACCAATGCCAAGCAGGCACGCGCATGGGACTTTCTTGAAACCATTGGCAAATTCAAACTGGAGCATGCGCAGGCCCTGGGAATCAGCGCGCATGAAGCCTATGATACCTGGCAAAAAGATAACGAGCAGTACCGGTCATACATGCATGTGCTCCATGCACGCAATGTGCTTGCAGAGCAACTCACAGAATACCGCAGACAAGGCGTTGTGCCGGACCAGGAGCAACTGATCCTTGAATTCTACGGACAATTTGAGCCCAACGAGGCAGAACGGGCTAATCCGGAATTCATGCTGCGCATCTGCCAGATGTTTCGCGCTGTCATGCTCAGCTCAAAGGATTACTGGCGCCTTGAGTCGTTTGTGCGCGAAGTGTGGATTGACTTGCTGTCACGCAATGCCTTCACCGTGCATGACGATGGAGTTCGGCGCGAGTTTCTTTTCATGCTTGCACAGGCTGCCTTCCGCAACCGGAGTTTTGAGGATGCCGAGGACTTCCTGCGTCAGATGCAGGTGTTGATGGTCATTCCGGTGCAGCGCAATGATCCGGAATACGCCCGCATGGTATCACTCCGTGCCACGTTGTACATGTACACTGATCGTCGGGATGAGGCGGTGGAGCAACTCCGAAAAGCGCTTTACGGACCAGAACCGGTCGAGTACGAAACCGAGCGGTGGAATATGCAGCTCAATCTGGCCGTGGCTTATTTCTGCATGAAGGAATTTGAACGCGCACTCGATCAGCTCGCACGCCTCAGTCAACCTGAAGATGAGTACCGCGAAACCTTTGGCGTGGAATGGATATACAAGCGCCGCATGATTCATGTGGTCATCCTTTGGGAGTCCGGAGCGCGTGCTGATGCAGAGGATTTGCTGGAAAAGCTACTCACCGATTTCGCTCCGTTTCTTCAACAGGAAATGTATCAGCGAGCACGCGTATTCATGGAATTTGTACTCCGTGGTTTCCGCGATCCGGAAATCGTTCGGCAACATGCCTTCCACCTCGAAGTGCGGGATGCCCACCTTGGATGGGGCGACCGTGAGGATATCCAGGCGATGTTTTTCTTCTGTTGGTTCAGGGCGTGGATGTTGGGACAGCCCTTTTATGACACCTTTCTCGACAGGCTTAATGAGCAAGGGCCGAATTGGGACTTCCCTTTCAGTCTGAAATAGTCATACTCAATCGGCTCAACACACTTCATTCAACATAAATTTGTTGAACTCACCGTGTTGAATATAATTTTGGTCAAACAAAGCGCCATGATTTCATCCATAGCCCAGCTTCGCAAGAAACTCAATATCCGGCAAGTTGAGCTCGGATTGATGATGGGACGGTCGCGTTCCCTGATGAATCACTTCGAACACGGCAGGGCCATGGAGACCGGAGCGCGTCTCGATCTGATCAATGCGCTTCACCGGTTGGTAGACCGGGTAAGTCCGAATGCCACGGTGAACCCTTATTTGAATGAAAAAGAAGCTCAGGAAGCAGCCAACGAATACGAAGCACAAGTTCGGAGTCATTCACAGAAACAGGCACAGCAACTATCCGAACAGCTCAAAGCGATGGAAGTGGAGTATCAGCAACTCATCCAATCCATGCGCATCTGGGCGGCTATAATCAATGAGCCTGATTGTCCACCAGAAGTGCACCAATGGATCGGAGTAATAACAGCCCAACTTACAAAGCGTGCACGAAAATGCAATCCATTGGAGCAGTCTAAGCTCCGCTTGCAACGGGATGCCCACCTTGGCAAAGCACAAGGGCATGAATAGCCCGACTTTGGATGAAAATCACAGCTATTTCAGAGCGAATTTTTTCTGTTCCCCATCCGAAAAACCGGCAAAATGAACCCTACGCCTGAGACTTCGGGCATTTCTCCTCAATCTCCTATTTGACAAGGGTTTCCCGGAATTGTCCTTGCCGGGACAAACCAAATAATACCGCGGTTTTAGCACTACGAGAGAAGCCATGAACCAGGAAGGTGGATTTGTCCTGCCCACAACTTTGCGTCGTTCAATTGCTCGAAAGAACAGTTGGGCAGAAAACAACAAATCTCTCTCTACAGTTGCCTATGGCACTTAACACCACAACTCTGACAACAGTCGCGGAATGCGATCTGATTATCAGCGAAGTAAGTCGCGAAAAGACTGTAAACCTGAATCGCAAAGGCTCACTCGAGCTGCGCCTGACTCAGGAAGTGAACAACACGGATCTGATGCAGCGCCTTGCGTTTATTCCGATCAAAATGGCGGGCCTGCAGAACATGCTGGCGCAGAATCCGCCGGAAGAAGAGGTGCGCCGCATCAACATTCAGATTGCGGACACCATCAAGGAGCAGGCGACGATGGAGCGACAGCTTGAGCGCTTCGGACCGCACTGGCGACTTCTTCTTCAGATTGAAGTCGAAGAATGCGATGCCATCATTGCCGTGAAAGATGCGCAATTGGCAGAGCTGGAGGCGCACAAAGCCACACTCCAGGCAGCAGGTGGTGGCGAAAACCCGGAAGGTGGCGCTGAGGCCGCATAACCCAACGGGTTGGACGAAAGAAGGGAGGCCCTTGAAGGGCCTCCCTCATCGTTCCTCCACAACACAATCCCACCCTTATCTACCATGAAAGCAGAACACACCACCGTGATTAGCATTTACCGTGGACGCCCTGCACTGCATTGCACTTATCAGGGAAAAGTGTGCTATCTCGAGCACCGGTTTGCAAAAGACGACCTTCGCAAAATCAGAGAGCACGACAATCAATCACACAAAATTCCTTGTCGCACGTATGAGTGTCCACACTGCGGTTATTGGCACCTGACCTCGCTTGAAATGCAAGCTTGATTTATCCCTTTCAAAAGAGTTTATCCATTCCCCTCTCTCCACTCTCCATTCTCCAAACCCCACCGCCCCCGCAAGGTTATCTAGTATCTAGTATTTAGAATCTCCTCCAGCATCTAGTTTCTCTTAGAAAAAATCTCATCCCTGATCCCCAGGTTCACCTTATACCCGGTGAGTTCGATTTTGACCTGGCCGGTCTTTGCGACGGGCTTGTCGGGGTCGGGAGTTATTGTGCGGTTGATGTCGGTGGCGACGCCTTTCGGGATCTTGAACTTTTTGACATCCACAGTGAAGATCATGCGGTCGGGCAAGCCCCATTTTACCTGATTGCCATAGGTGTATGCAATGGTGACCATACCGCTGCTGCGCGTGGTGATCTGCGATTTGAGAATGATGTCGCGGTTGGTGTCAATCCACAATTTGGCCAGCACGAGGTCGGAGGTATCGGAAACAGGAAACACAGACACAATCTCTGCCTTCGCGCCGGCAATCGTTTCCGAGCCCATCGTCACTGCGGTATAGCTGTTTTTATCCGCGAGCAATTTGGCAATGTCGGTAAATCCCTGCTTCGGAAGGATGGCAATGCCCTTGGAGTCAATTTTGAATTTATCTTTTTGCTTGAAATAAATGGTGGCCCTGGAAGGTAGAATTTTCACCATCGGAATATCCGAGGTAATCAGCGCCTCCACCGAATAATCCTTCACGGTATTCATTTTGGCCAGCAATCCGTCGATGGCAGGATTGGCCTCTTGTGTCCAACCGCTCAGCGTGGTGATGCAGAGGAGCAATGCGGTTATGGTAGTTTTCATGAGGTAATGTCTTTTCGGTTGAAACTGAATAATGCGACGATCACAAATACCACATTATGCGCGAGCAGGATCACCACGGACTGCAGAATGTCCCCGGTAGGCAACGGCTCTTCAAAGAAGCTGCGCCACGAGGCCATGTGGGTGGTAAAAAGGAACGGACGAATGGGGTCGAAAATGCTCACATCCAGCGTGCCGATGATGATGAACAAGGTGATGATGGCCATCGTGGTGACGATCGGACCAATGGAGTTTTCAGAAAAACACGAGAGCGTGATGGAGAGCGATGACACCGTGAGCATCGCCAGAAAGGCCACTCCGAATCCACCCAGATAGCGCCAGTTGATATCCGCTTCCTGAAGAATGACGAGGCCGTCGCTGTTCAGCACCATGAGGTCGCCCGAACCGAACATCAGTTTTCCCACGACAACTGCCATGAATCCGAGCCACGCCACAATCAGCATTGTGTACACGCCGCCTGCGAGAAACTTGGATAAAATCAACTGCGTGCGGGAAATGGGCTTGGTGGCGAGCATGCGGATGGTGCCCATTGCCGCTTCTCCGGATACCAGATCACCGGTGACGAGCGCCACCAGCAGCGGAATGTGAATCACCAGCATTTGCAGGATGATGAATGCGACCAGGTTGCCGTTCAGGATCGAGCCTTCGAACGTGAGGGTTTGTTCAAACGACGCCGTGACAAATGAAATAAACGACATTCCATCGGCCTTGAGTGCAAAAAGGATGACTCCGACAAGGACGGTGACTGCCACCAGTCCGAGGTAACTGCGCGGCTTGGCGGCTATTTTAATAAACTCGTTGCGTGTGCTTTTGAGCAGCATCAGTTCGTGACGATTTTGATGAAGTAATCTTCCAGTTTGCGCTTCGATTCAATGGAATAAATGCGGATGTGCTGTCCCACCAGGGCTTCCGTAAGTCCGGGTATGCGCGATTTATCGACGGCCAGCTGAATCCGGTTTCCGTTGTGTTCAAGTATGCGGATATCCGGAAAGGCATTTTCAATAAACCCGATGGTGTGCCCTACGGGCTCGACTTCCAGATTGACAATCAGTTCTTCGGCGTTGAGCAGTTCGGATACCTGACCTTCAATCACCGAACGGCCTTGGTTGATGATCACCATCCGGTTGGCGATGATCTCGATTTCAGAGAGTTGGTGCGAAGAGAGCAGGACCGTTTTGTGCTGCTCCGACTGGAGGCGCAGAATGAGGTTGCGGACGTCAATGATTCCCTGCGGATCGAGTCCGGTGGTAGGCTCGTCGAGGATAATCAGTTCGGGATTGTGGAGGAGCGTCTGAGCAATACCCAGTCGCTGCTTCATGCCGTGGGAGAATCCGGAAACCTTATCCTTTCCGCGCCCCGAAAGCCCGACGAAATCGAGCATGTCCATGATTTCCCGTTTGGACACATTCACTCCTGAAATGCGTGCGAAGATTTCCAGGTTGCGCTCCGCAGAAAGGTATTTGTAGAAATCCGGCTTTTCAATGATGCAGCCCACCTTGCGGAGAATCTCCCCGCGGTGTCCGGCGAGTGGTTTTCCAAAAATCCGGATCTCTCCTTTGTCCGGAGTAATCAGCGAAAGCATGCACCGGATGGTTGTGCTCTTCCCCGCTCCGTTCGGACCGAGGAAACCAAACACATCTCCCCTGTTCACTGTAAAATTTACCTCCTTCACCGCTTCAAACGATCCGAAGGACTTCGCGAGGTTCCTGACCTCTATAATTGGTTCACTCATGATTTCCGATTCCGGGATATGTAAAAGCGGATTTGGGTGAGAGATGTTCGGTCTTTTGGAGAATTGAGAATGGAGAATAGAGAATGGAGAATGGAGACTGGAGAATGGAGAATGGAGAATCGAAGCCAGGCGCTAAACTTTTCTGGAGGATTCGAGATGGTGACGAAGCGCCCGAATCATCCTTTGAAGTCTGATGGCCTTGGATTCTAGAGCATCAAACTCGACTGCATCTATTACCTCTAGACGATTTATCAGCCTCAATTGGGTATGAAGTTCTCCCAAAGAGCCATTTGCAACACCTAAGAATTGGACAAACTCCTTGTTTCCATTCCTTCCGGCACCTTCTGCTATATTCGAAGGAATAGAAATCGCAGCACGCTGGATTTGGTCAACCATGGCGTAGCCAAGTTTAACTTTAATTCTTGGCGAAAGAAGCAGCACTTTTTCAGCCAGGTCCATAGCGCAGATATAGACCTGAAGATTATCATAGTAATGCATTGTCCGGGACTGAAACACAAATGAACATTTGCTACCTCCGGCTTACAAGGAAAAGTCCATTCTGTTATGTCAATTTATCGGCATAATCCGTCTCCACTCTCCACTCTCCATTCTCCATTCTCTATTCTCCATGCCCCATTCCAATCCCCCCGTCTAACCCATCCTTTCTTATCTTTCGGTCATGAACCAAAAATCCCGGATAGCAGTATTCGGAGCGATGACGTTGGTGACGCTTGTGCTAGTGGGATGGCAGACCGACCCGCCGCGTACGAAGGCGCATTTTGTCCACCCCGTGCTCCGCAGCGGTTCGCTTGACTCGCTGTTTCAAGGCTCCAATGATCTTTTTGCCACTGCAGGTACCTGTGATCATTGTCACGGACTTGACCCCGCCGGACTCGCCAGTGTGGACGCCATGGGCAATGATGTGAATGTGGTGGATGACTGGCGCTCCAGCATCATGGCCAACAGCGCACGCGACCCGTTCTGGCGCGCAAAAGTGAGTCATGAAGTCGCAGTGAACCCGCTGCTGCAGGAAGAAATCGAATCCACCTGTACGAAGTGCCACGCGCCGATGGGACGCTTCGAAGCCATGCACAACGGGTTTGAGCATTACTCCATTGAAGAAATGACGCAGGACCCCATGGCGCTTGATGGCGTGAGCTGCCTTGCCTGTCACCAGCAACTCCCGCAGGGCGAAGTAGCCAATCACAGCGGCGGACTCATCTTCGATACCAATCGTGTAGCCTACGGGCCGTATGATAGTCCACTTGTGACTCCCATGGCACTCTACAGCGAATACATTCCGGAGTTTGGTCCACACATCAACGATGCAAAACTCTGCGCGGGCTGTCACTCACTTGTGACCAACACGGTGGATCTCGAAGGCAACCTCACTGGTGAGGAGTTTGTAGAACAGGCCACGTGGCATGAATGGCTGAATAGTTCGTTCAGTGCGGACAACAGCACGTGCCAGACGTGTCACTTGCCGCGATTGAGCAAGCAGGCAGTTATCCTTGCCGCAGGTTACGATACGGAACCCCGCGAACCATATGGCTTGCACACGCTCGCAGGGGGCAACAGCCTCATGCTTTCCATCATGCGTGACTACCGCGAAGTGCTCGGCATTTCTGCGACGGAAGAGCAGTTTAATGCCACCATTGATGCCACGCTAGAAAACCTTCAGGAGCGCAGCGTAACGGTTCAGCCTACTGTACTTTCCAGAACCGAAGACACCGTATTTGTAAGTATCCGGCTGAACAACCTCACCGGACACAAACTGCCAAGCGGTTATCCCGCACGCCGGATGAGCCTCCATGTCATCATGCGCGATCAGGAGGGCAATGAACTCTTCCGCAGTGGTGGTTTTGACCCGGAATTTTTCACGGTTGGAGAAGACCTGCCTTACGAGCCACACCACCAGATTATCCGCTCACAGAATGAGGTTCAGATCTATGAAATGGTGATGGGTGATGTGAATAACAACCGCACTACCGTGCTTGAGCGTGGCGCTGTGCACCTCAAAGACAATCGCCTGGTGCCGCAGGGATTTTCATTCAGTCACCCGCTGTACGATACTACAGAAGTGGTGCTCAACGGGGTGGATGATCCCGACTTCAACCTCGTGCCCGCTGAAGGCAGCGGTGCGGATATTGTGTATTATCACATCCCTACGGAAGGCTTTACTGGCGCAGTGGAAGTGACGGCTGAAGTGTACTATCAGGCGCTCCCTCCCAATTGGATGGATGAAATCTTTACGGTAGACACTCCGGAAATCAACACGTGGCAGGAGATGTACAATGCGGCTGACCGCACTCCTGTGCTGATGCGCTCTGCCCAGGTGGATGTGCCCTCATTTGTCAATCTGCATGAACTCAATGCACGAGGATTCACCGCCACGGCATTCGGACGCGATGTGCGCATCACTGCGCCGCAGCCGGGTGAACTCAGCATATATGATGCGCGCGGTGCTCTGCTGGTGCGTCAGACTGTTACTCCCGGAACACGGATTATTCAGGTGCCCGGTGCAATGGGTACGTGTCTCGTGGTACTGAACGGCGAGGTGCGGAAAGTGCTGCTGACTCAGTAAATCTTTTTTTTTGACATCAATAAAAAAGCGCCGGATGTTCTCCGGCGCTTTTTGTTTCAAATGACTATTCGGTTATCTGTTTTCCATCGTATCGGCAATCAGCTTGCGCACATGATCGCGGTGGGCTTTGGTAAGTGCATCAGGTGATGTGCCGGTGGCCATCATGGTGTCGATGCGCTTGAGTTCGGCCAGTGCCATACCCTTGCTCACGTGGTCATAGCCGCGCTTCTCGTCATTGAAGGCAGCAAGACGTTGCACGTATTCTACCTGAAGGTTCTGACGCACAGTGTTCACTTTGGACTTTGCATCTGCCTGGAAAATCGAATTCGTGAGGTCCATCATGACTTCATCGAGTGAATACGTATTGCCGTAAACCTGACTGTCGGTAATACGCTGCATCACATTCGGGTGAAGGAGATGATTAAAGCACTCGCGCTGCATGGCGAGGATGCGGCTGTGGATGTGCGGATCCTGATTGCGTCCGAAGTGACTGAATCCGCGGCGCTGCTCGAGCAGGAAATTGTAAAGCGCGATTCCTTCCTTCATCACATCGGGGTGAAATGCGTACTTCTCCAGCGCCTTCATGGCCGCCCTTTGCTTCTCCTCGCTCACAGGAACGAGCGGATCGCGGTTGGTGCTTTGTCCGGAGTACGCGCGGTTGTAGTGTACGCCGCCGATCTGACGGGTCATCACACGAAGCTGATTGGCGTACTCTCCGGTGGCAATTGAATACGACTGAAGCAGGATCTGATAGCTGGCATTGTTGGGCTGTACCTTGTCTTTGAGACCGGGAAGAATCGCTTTCACGAGTTCGCAGCGCTCAGCGGCGTAGGCGACGGGATCATTGGTAAGGTCATAGATGTTCACATCCGGATCGATACCACTTCCACTACCCCGCATATCATCTGCGTCATTGCCATAAGCCAGACGTGGATCACTGCTGCGCTCCGCAATGCGCTTCAGGCGGTATTCTTCGGTCATTGGATCGGATGCAGCCGGACTGTATCCATACTCAATCACCCACAAGTCATAAGGACCGGGCTTATTGTCACAGTAAAGCGTCTGATCCTTCGGATCGAATTGGTAATTGAAGGCAGGATACTCCATCACTGAGTTAGCCAATCCCTCGGCCTGAATCTTCGCCTTGTTCTTCACGTCAGCGGGCGACTGCAGCGTGCTTGCGCGCATGTTATGCGTGAGGCCCAGGGTGTGACCTACTTCATGGAGAATGAGGCGTTCGAGCAACTGCTTCACAATTTCCTTTTCTGCCATCTCCCCCATTCCGAGCGCGCCTGCAGCGGTCAGACCGAAGATTGCCTGGTGGTTGGTCATGTCGCCGGCAATGCAGAAGAACGGATTGCGGCTGCCCATGGAGCGCATCTGCTCGAGCTTTTCATCCGTGAGAAACCCGGAGGTCGGGGTGAATACTTTTTCTGCATTTACGCGATTGATAATCGATACCAGTTCGAGCATGATATCCGCACCGAGGATTTGTCCGGTGCGCGGATTCACAAAACTCGGACCGTAACCGCCGAACGGGGGCTGCGGTGAAGAGGTCCAGCGCAGCACATTGTAGCGGATGTCGCCTGCATCCCACGTCGCGTCGTCAGGTTGTTCCTTGCACACCACGGCATTGGTGAATCCGGCCTTTTCAAAGGCCACATTCCATGATTCGCAGGCGGCTTTAATCACAGGACGCAATTCTTTCGGCGTCGTGTTTTCCATCCAGAATGTGATCGGTTCTACCGGATCACTGAGCAATGCATCGGGATTCTTCTTCACCAGGTGCCAGCGGTGAATCATATCGCGCCAGTTCGCTGCCTCAAAGCTGGTCATGTCATTGACCTGCGTGGTGAAATAGCCCAGACGGGGATCATCCATGCGCGGCTGAAAATCATTGTAGGGCATTTGCAGGATGGAGTGCTGGTACTTGAT
>JBKDGH010000124.1:0-8808 GCA_046336655.1 Flavobacteriales bacterium
GATGTTCTGGTAGCCGAACTGCTCCCGGAATCCGGATACCGGCTCGAGGTAGCGCGCCCGGCGGAGCACCTCTGCGCGGGAGTGCGAACTGCCGTACCACATCACATCGCCGCTGAAGGTGGCGAGTCCGCTGCGGTGACAAAGGAGATCGCGGATTGTCAGTTCGCTTGATACGTATGGATCGTACAATTCAAATTCGGGAAGGTACTTCCGCACTTTATCGTCCCACTTGAGCTTGCCCTCATCCACCAGTGTGGCCAGAGCCGCTGCCGTGTAGGCTTTGGTATTGCTGGCGATCGCAAACACCGTTTCGTCGGTCACCGGATCATTGGTGGACACGTTGGCCACGCCGTAGCCTTTTGAAAAGACAATCTGATCATCCTGCACAATGGCCACGGCCATGCCGGGCACGTTGAATGAAGCAACCGAAGAAGCAAAGAGCTTATCGAGTATGGCAAGTGTCTTGTCGGTTTTTTTGCCCGACACCGGAACACCGACCTTGATTTGGGCTGTTGCCTGAACAACAAGAAACAGGGTAAAGAATAGAATAGAGCGCATGAAGCGAAATTAAGCATGCTAGTGTGTTAGTATGCTAGTATGCTAGTGGGAGAACGTCTAATTTTGCCCCATGGAATTCAGAGTCGGCGATCTGGTGCGGTTTCTCAATGATGAGGGAGGAGGGAAGATTTTGTCTTTTCCGGATCCCGCTACTGCGCTGGTGGAGGATGAGAGCGGTTTTGCCTTTGAGCACCCGGTGAGTGAGCTCGTGCGCATCATCGGCATGGGGGATGAATACCGCACTTATTCCCGTCTCGATCCGGATCAGGAAGAAATGCTAAGCCGCAACCTCGATCCGGTGTCGGTGAAGAAAGCCGCCTCCGATTTTAAATCGCGCTACAAGGAAATGGCCGCTGAACCACGCTTCAAAAAGGGAGATGTGGTGGAGGTTGATCTTCACATTCACGAATTGCTCGACCGGCATGAAGGCATGAGCAACAGCGAAATCATCGCCATTCAGATGGAGCATTTTGAGCGCATGCTCCGCAATTCAGAGGAGAAAAAAGTGAAGCGCGTGATATTCATTCACGGTGTAGGACAAGGCGTGCTGAGAGGAGAGATCCGCAAGATGCTCCGCGACTATTATCCGAATTGCGAATACCTCGACGCACCCTATCACATCTATGGCTACGGAGCTACGGAAGTGCGCATTCACCCCAACCGAAAGGTGCGCTGACAGACAGGTCTATCTTCTTCCCCTTCTTCTCGGATCGGCGTACGGACGGTCATCGGTCTCCGCGAATTTGGAGATGTCAATGTTCTCATACAGTTTCCATTTGCCACCTTCCAGTTGGTAGAGGTCATACGAACCATCAGGACCGTATTCAGAGAGCACGCCTTCCATCATTGGATTTTTCGGTGAAAGATGATCCACCACGATGCATTGCTTTTTCGGGTAATACCTCACCGATGCACTGACGTCTTCGCTGTATTCAAAGATGATGCGCTTGCGCGATCCGGTGGGTGTTTCAAAAATGGGCGCACCGAAACGCACCTTGTCCTTGCCCTGAATGGTCATGGCATCAATGAACTTGCGCGTGGTGAGGAAATCTTTACCGTCCCAGCCGAGCAATACATAGGTATCCGCGGGCTTTCGTTTTCTCGCACCAATGGGAATGATCTCATAGTACAATGCGCCCATCCATTTATCGGCGGTCATATACTTCGTATCCGCCTTGTCGGGATCGCGCTGCTGATCTTCCAGTTCGACCCAGGAAAATGACTCAGATTTCAGGTCTTTGATGAGGACAAATGCCGCGTATCTGAAGGTGCCATCATCGAGCGGTACGTTCCAGTTGATGATGCGCACGCGCTGATCGCTGCTGGTGAGGTTGGAGAAGGAGAGTTTGGAAAACGGATAAGTGAATGCATCGGGCTCATTGAGTGCGCGGGCAAAAAGACCTTTCATTTCCTCCGATGCCGCCGTGCGTGTGGCGTCATCCTTGGCCGCTTTCAGCACATTGAATTGCGCGATGATGGAGTCTTCGTACGCGGGGAGTTGCTGGGCGACAGAAACCGATGGGATGAGGTGCCAGGCACACAGAACAAAAAACAAGTAGTGATTCATGATTGATTTCACGGAAGCAAAGATGCAGCCATCTCCTTCATAACAATACGCCGCGTTGCTTATTGCTTGGGGATGATCCACGTTGCTTCCAGTCCGCCGGTGAGCAGGAATACATTTCTCGCTTCCCCTGTGAGGCCATACACATTGGCACCATTCACCGTTTCGGGAAGTCCGTCGAGTTCGACTACCGGATACCAGCGCGCACTGAACCGCGGAGTAATTGCCCAGCCCGCAATCATCCATGCGCGGTAACCGATGCCGGCAGAGGCAAAGAATGCGAGGTGTTGCGGACGCCATTCTTCTTCGCTCATTTCATCCACGAGCCATGGCTCTTCATTGCGCTCTGCATAGCCTCGCCAGAGCGAAACACCCGGACCAACCTGCAACAGCCAGCGCGTGCCGAGTGGTCCGGCGAATACATCGTGGAACAATGCGCGCGGATTAAAATTGATATTGACTTGCGCGGTAAACTGGTCCACACGCACAAAGAGACTGTTGCCGGGATTGTCGGAATACGAACGCCAGCGCGCCCATCCTGCTTCGGGATGCAGCCAGAGACTTTGTCTGCGCTTCACCGGGATATACCATCCGATGCGGGCATTCCAGCCTGTCGTAAGGAAAGGCTGTCGCTCTTCCTGCCACGGCCGCGCGAAATCATACACGCGGAAAACATCATCCCACTCTTTCGCGATGAGGTAAGTGGCGTCACCGGCAACGCTGAGCTGAGTCCGTCCGCAGAGTGACAGCGCAAGAAAAAGCGCAAAGCACCACGCCTTTTTCATGACTGAAGCACCTCCATGACTGCGCGCAATCCTGTTTCCATCGCTCCGTGGACGGATGCATGATGACCGCCCTGATGCGTGGCTTCCCCGGCGAAGAACAACCTGTTACCCACGGGTTCGGCGAGCAGGGTGCGGGCGTTGCCGGTCCCCTGACGCGGATACGAATAGGCGCCGCGCACCCAGTTTTCATTTCCCCAGTCCATGATGTAGCTGTCGGTATACAGGGCAGTAGCTTGTCCGTCGTACAACGCATCAAGTTCCTGAAGCAGTGCAGGTATTAAATCCAAATCAAGAAGGTGCAATTCCTCTGCCTTGCTGCCGCAGATTAGACCGGTGAGCAGATTGTTTTCAGCAGATCGTCCGCCTGCGCCGGTGGCCCAGTATTCCGGCACGTATCCGCTGGTAAAAATGCTGCCGGTGTCTTCGGGCCAGAAGCGCGAAGAGAATTTGAGAATCACTTTCATGCCGCGGTCCATTCCGATGCGGTTGATGCCTTGGATGGTGGTGGCAGGCAGGGAAGGCGCAAACTCAATCAAATCATCCTGAAGCACCTTGATGGATGAGGTGATGATTACGCGGTCAGCCTGAAAGGTGTCCCCATTCTGAGCGGTGAGCACCACATTGGACGCGCCCCAGTTGATTTGGGTGATGGGCGTGTTGAGCGTGATTTTAGGGAGAATATCTGCAAATGCTGTTTCAAAAATGCTGAGGATGGATTGCGCGCGCAGCATGTAATTGTCTTCCCCGGAAGCCCACAGCGCGGCCTCTTCCTGCAGTCCGGCCATCCCGATGCGGTCGAGCGAAGTGCCGCGTTCATTGGCGAGTTCCGCATTGAAAAAATGCTGGACGCGCGCAGGCAGGCCGTTGACATTGGCGTAGGCGAGCGCTGAGATATCTGCGCCCGAATATTCATCCAGTGAGTCGATGAGTTCCTGCATCTGAATCACATCCGGATCCGATTCAAACTCCGAAGAAGACTGCAGCACACCATCGAGCTCCGCGAAGTCTGTGAGGTCATCGCTGGCAAAAGCTGCACCCGCTGCCGCCACCAGGCTGTAGAACACGGAATTGCTGCCATGGATTTCTTCCGCGCCGAGTTCCACCGGGAAATCCGAAAAACCGGTCAGCGGACGAATCCGTCCTCCCCAGCGGTCGCTCGCTTCGAAGAGGCGCACGCTGATACCGCGCTGGTGGAGCAGGTGGGCGGCGTAGAGTCCGGCGGCACCGGCACCGATGATGGCCACGCTGCCTTTGAAGTCGCTCTCGGGCAGCCATTCTTTTTTCTTGCAGCTTTCCATAAATGGAGGGAGTAGCAGCCAGCCGGGAAGGGCGAGAGAGGTATTGCGGATAAATCGGCGGCGGTTCATGGGGGCAATAATAACTAATAACCTCACCCTAACTCCCTCTCCCAGGGAGAGGGACTTCACGCTGGATCTTACAACTCAAGTTTGGACACTCAGCATAAAAGGTCCGGCCTGCTCCCCTCTGCCTTGGAGAGGGGTTGGGGGTGAGGTAATGTTCAAATTGCCCCACCGTCCTTCACCCGGCACACCGCCCAGGACAGGTTATCTAGTATCTTCCATCCTGCACTTACCCTGCTGTTCAGATCTTCACCCATCTCCGCGTGAGTCGCTTATCTTCTTTGTAGAGCGTCACGAAATAGACCGATGGCGCGAAATGGTCAGTGCGAATAGTAAGATATGGTCCGCCGGTGAGTTGCGCCCGATAAACCACTTCGCCAAGGTTGTTGTGTATTTCTATTTCGTGCGTTTCATCGTTGAGTGGAACGGATACAGTGAGCACATCGGGCGATGGATTGGGATACACCCTGAACCAGTTGTCGTCTTCAGTGCCGTTTTGTGTGGTGGTCTGTACCTGCTCGATGCCACAACCAAATGAATTCGTTGTGATTGATCGGAGCACTTCTACTTTGTCGCGCAGCAGTGCCAAACTTGCCAGGTGTGGATTCTCCAATGTGACGGTGTCACGCGCACTGACCAGTGCAAGGTTCAGGCACATGGAGGGATATTCATTTACAGACCATGGACTGGTGCTGCCAACGGTCCGGCGATCATTCGGTGCATGACCTGCGGTGAACTCGTTCCAGCTATCCGGCTCATTCTCCCAGGGATAATGAGGCATATAGAGCGCTGTGGGCACAGGTGGGTCGTTCAATGGGTTGAAAAGACCATTGCCGCCATGGGTCATCTGTTGGCCGTTTTTCCATTCTCCCCGCATGTAGTGATAGTAGTCTTTCGGTTCATACGGATGCCCGTTGATAGCGTTCGCAGAAACATTCATGCTGAGATGAGCGCTCAGTTCGTGCGAAAGAAACACCATGCCCTGTGCGGGTGGATGGCTGCCATAGCCTGCTGAACTCGAGCTGGGCGGATCGGTGATAGAACCATTGTAGGCATAGAAATAATCAAGAGCCGGGTCACAGCCGATAAAATCATCAGTCGGATTGCCAATATCAAAGTCGGCCCAGAATCCGAAGGCAAGAGAATCCACGACGGGTTCAGCGCGCTGGATAATGTTCGCATGAATGAACAGCGTTTCATCCATCGGGTCGTCACCATCTAAGGTGTAGTAAATGAGTTGCAATTCGATGCCGAGGGATTCATCCAGGCCTTCCGTGCACAGGGGTGAGTCGTGTAAAAGGACGAGTATATTTTGCTCTCCCGGGACATCCGGATAATCGCCCAACACTGGTTCGTATAGTCCGTTGGAATTGACATCCACAAAAGGTGCAATGTGTGTGGCTTCGCCGTTATCCGGATTCCCGTGTGCAGGCCAGTTCAGGATGCCTTCTGCGGGAATGTGATCGGGCAACATGAAGGAGTTGATATGCGTATTTATTTCATCGCGGGTGACTGACCAAACCCGGTCATATTTTTCCAGAAATGCCTTGTCTGACAATGTGCAGTAAGGACCATCCGCAAAGCCGTTTGACCCAAAGTAAATGGTGCCGCAAGTGAGAGTATCGGTGGAGGAAATCCCGTAAACCCAGGGACAACCGGCATAGAGCGTGGAAATGTTGTTGGCATAAGTGGAATAGCCGATAAAATACTCATCATGTTCCATGGCAAATGTGCCGGAGGCGAAGATGTCTGCATGAATCGCATGGTGATGGATTGAGGCAAATCTGGGACCGTCATGAATCGTGTAGAGTCCTGGGGTATTGAAGAAAGAAGCACTCTCACTTGACATTCCGTTTGTTCCGATCGAAAAAACAGACAACCCACCGAAATTGGATAACCCGTTAATATCGTGTTGGAGTTTTAACGGTTCCATGAAGTTGCCGAAGAGAATTGTGCTGTCGCCCGAAAGTGGGCGAGTATTTCTTCCGACGGCATACATATTCAGGTCAGGTGAATAGAAGATTTTTCCTGCCCGAAATGAGGACGAAAAGGGGTATTCCCAGGGAGTGATTCCGGACGAAGTGAGTACACCCGCATTGAACTCCCCACCGTTATTGTCAGTGAATGTTCCGCAGACAATCAATTGATCACCCACCACATTGAGGTAATCCGCATCATATTCTCCGTTGAATTCAAAGGAATGGATATCCACTCCGTCATACTGATAGATGCTGCTGTGATCAATAAACCACAGGGTGTCGTTAAACACAGTCAGGTCGCGGACAATCGCTGATTCCAATGCATGTATGAGGACCCATTCAGTCTGTTCGAGGCGGTAAATGCCCCTCTCCTCGGTAAACCCGCTGAAGGACGCATAGAGATTGTCGTTGAAGATGCAGACATCGGTGCAGCGCAAGTCAAAGGCGTAGGGAAGAAGATCAAACGATTCGTTTGCATATTGAAGAAGCGCCGAGTCACCATACAGCCCGGTGGCAATGATGAGGCTTTCGTCCCAGCTGGCAAGGTCTGCAATGCCTGGTGAATCCGGAGGCAAAGGCATGCCGCTGAGTGCACTGACCTGAGCTCCATCCCATCGGGCGATGCGGGACGCGGATGTGCCCATGAGGGAGTCGAACCAGCCGGCGATAAACAGGTCGTCATCGTGCTGCACCATGGCATTCACTCGTGCGTATTGATAATTCATGAGTGAGCCGATGTGATCGCCTTCATTCATCAGCGGGATTATGCGCTGGGCCCGGCATGGAACACACATGAGTGCGAGGAAGAAAAGAGAATAGAGTGTTTTCATATGCCTCCGGATTGAGTGAGTACTTCTCCGAAGTTAGCTGAATTGTTGAAGTGAGTGGATGGATAACACCGGATAAAGCAGCCAATAATTTCATTTCAACCCTTCGTTTCATTGCGGATTCGATAGCTTGAAGAAAATAAACAACCGGAGCACAGAGGTAAAATGAGGCCGCGCGGAGTTCAACAGGATGTTTTTTGAGTTGGCATATTATATCCGGCATCACGAGATTGCTGACAGGTATGGATCTATCGGTTAGAAATAATTCCCCTGGAGATTAGCTGGCTTTGGTATAATTCGTACCGCATTGGATAAGGAAAACTGAGCCCGTTTTGTTCAAGGACTCTCGGATTTATGTCAAGAACTTTAATCCCCGTGGTGTCTAAGTGCATATCGGTTTGAGCTCCTTTTGGTACCATGACAACTACGTTGTGCATAGCGCCCGAATGGTGTTTTAGGGCATTGAAAACAGTACTCTTACAGAATTGGCAATGCTCGGCGCTTAGGATGAGCACGGTGGTCGAGTCCTCGCTTTGTATATCATGTTCATTGAGAAGGTTGACGAGATTTTTCTCTCGCAACTTCTCTATGGATTTTTCTCGAGTCTCAGTACAAGCTAAAAGCAAGAGCATCGACCACAAAATTGTGTTGGCCTTTTTCATTTTTAGATAACCATTTGGCGTAATACAAAGTGTCATTTATCATGGTCCAACGTTTGGACACGAAGTATCGGTTCGCAGGTAGGGTAACTTCGAAGTAATCTCCATCATTGGTTCGAAGGATTGCATGTACAGGCTTATCACGTCCAGCCAAAAAACGTCCGAATGCATCGGTGTCAGGTAATTCAGGATAGTAGAGCCGGATGCTTTCTATCCATGTGGAGTGCGATGTCCAGAACGCTTTGCCAAAGGCCGGGTGGTGAACTTCTTGGTACAGGGAATGCTCCACCTCTTTATCTATGTTATAACCCACATATCGAGGAAAGGATTTAAAGGCCAGATTTTTTGGTGTCCAAAGGTGCTCTTTCGCACTGTCAACTTTATCGAGTGTGACCACCCGATTGGAATAGGCTTCACTGACGATCAGTTTTCCTGCACATACTGTCAGATAGACGCGAGGCATGGTGAAGCGCGGTCCTCCAATCATTGGGTCCCATCGCACAGGCAAAGCAAATGAATCGCCTGTTCTGTAATTCCAGCACCATAGGTAAGGCATGTCGTATTCATGTTGCTTGTAGGTGAGCCGACCATCAAAGATCTGAAACACCAGACAATTATATTCTTCCCAAAGAATTACCGGACCTTGAACGGCCTTGACAACAGAGTCCGGGAGCAGTGTGTTCCAGAGAGACATAAACAGACTGTTCTCGGTAACAACACCAACTCGTTGCTGATCAAATAGTGCGAAGGCCTGATCACCCATGGCAAGACTCGCGCTTCCCCGCAACGAATCCGGAATGGGAATGGTTTCCAGGATCTGACCAGAAAGAAGTCCGTAAATAAGTATAGATGTGTCAGAAGGGGTTGCAAGAGCTGTCTTGCCTTGGAATTCGATGACTTGGTGATTGTCCCAATCCTGAACGAACCCAACGGGAACTGCGTAGGATTGCATGGAAACTACCAAGTTTTTATTACTCTCAACTTTGCAGGAATAGGTGAAAAGAGCGAGTGCCCAAAGCAGGGCACCGCTCTTTAGAATATCTAGTTTCATTTTAGGGGAAGTATACCATCTTTC
>JBKDGH010000125.1:0-5583 GCA_046336655.1 Flavobacteriales bacterium
TCCTGAATTGACCAAGGATCCTCATCGGACGGAAGATGTTGAAAACTCCGGCGATCATGCAGGGAGCATCGCCATTTGGCTAATTACTTTCGCAATCCGCGCGTCTGCGGGAGTTTTACACCGTCCTAAAGCCTATGGCACAAGTTCAATATACAGAAGACAATATCCGTTCGCTTGATTGGCACGAGCACATCCGGCTCCGTCCGGGAATGTACATCGGTAAGCTCGGAGATGGTTCATCTGCCGATGACGGCATTTACGTGCTGCTCAAGGAAATCATTGATAACTCCATCGATGAGTTTGTCATGGGACATGGAAAAACCATCGACATCATCATCAAAGAGGGCGTCGTTACAGTCCGCGACTACGGTCGCGGCATACCGCTCGGCAAAGTGATTGACTGTGTTTCCCGCATTAACACGGGTGGTAAATACGATTCGCGCGCCTTCAAAAAGTCAGTGGGACTGAATGGCGTCGGTACGAAAGCCGTCAATGCACTGAGCAGTTACTTCAAAGTAGAATCCGTGCGCGATGGAGAGGCGAAGGCAGCCGAATTCGCGCAAGGGATTATTACAAAAGACCATAAAATCAGCAAGTCGGAATCGAAGAATGGCACCACCATGATTTTCAATCCGGATCCTGGTATCTTCCATAATTATCAGTACCGTGCGCAGTATGTGGAGCGTCTTCTATGGAATTACGCCTACCTCAATGCCGGTCTAACGATTGTGTTCAACGGGCAGAAATTCAAGTCTGAAAACGGATTAAAGGATTTGCTCGCGGCTAATCTGAGTGAAGACCAACTCTATCCGACTATTCACCTCAGGGGGGAAGACATCGAAGTGGCGCTCACGCACACCAACAGCTACGGTGAGGAATACTACAGCTTTGTCAACGGACAGTACACCACGCAGGGCGGTACGCACCAGGGGGCTTTCAGAGAGGCCTACGTCAAGGTCATCCGCGACTTCTTTCAAAAAGATTACGAAGCGGTGGACATCCGTTCAGGCATCGTGGCAGCGGTAAGTGTCAAAGTGATCGAGCCAGTGTTTGAATCCCAGACCAAAACCAAGCTGGGAAGCACCGAAATCGAACCCAACGGCAAGAGTATCAAGGCTTTTATCCTTGAGTTTTTGCAAAAAGAACTCGATAATTACCTGCATAAAAACACGGAAGCTGCGCAGAATCTCCTGAAGAAAATTCTGCAGAGCGAACGCGAGCGAAAAGAGCTGGCCGGTATTGCCAAACTCGCCCGTGAACGAGCCAAGAAGGCCAATCTTCACAACAGAAAGCTCCGTGACTGCAAAGTGCATTTTGCGGACAAGCATGAACTCGCTCCGGAAACCACGCTTTTTATCACAGAGGGTGATTCCGCATCGGGATCAATCACCATCGCCCGCAATGTGGCCACTCAGGCTGTGTTTAGCCTCAAAGGAAAACCCCTCAATACATTCGGGCTGACCAAAAAGGTGGTGTATGAGAACGAAGAGTTCAATCTTCTGCAAGCGGCACTGGATATCGAGGACGGACAAGAAACCCTGCGGTATAATAAGGTTGTAATCGCCACAGATGCGGACGTGGATGGTATGCATATCCGTTTGCTGATGATCACTTTTTTCCTTCAGTTTTTCCCGGATCTGGTGAAAGCCGGTCACCTCTATGTGCTGCAGACCCCGCTCTTTCGCGTGAGAAATAAGAAGGCGACATACTACTGCTACAGCGAATCGGAAAAACAAGAGGCTATTCAAAGCCTTGGAGGCAAACCGGAAATCACCCGGTTCAAAGGACTCGGTGAAATCTCTCCGGATGAATTCAAGCACTTTATCGGGGCAGATATCCGTCTCGAACCTGTGGTAGTCGGCAAGGACGCTCACCTGAAGGACATGCTGTCTTTTTACATGGGAAAGAACACCCCGGAGCGCCAGGACTTCATCATTTCAAACCTCAAAGTGGAAAAAGACACCGCCGAATTCGTTGCCCCAACGGCAGAAGAAAAGGCCGAAGTGGTTTGAAGTAAACATTTAGAATGAGAAATGGAATCGACTGACAATAAAGAGAATAACGAAGGCGACGGGCAGTTAGGCAAAGTAACTCAGGTCAACGGGCTTTATCAAAACTGGTTTCTGGATTATGCCTCTTATGTGATCCTCGAGCGGGCGGTGCCGCACATCAACGACGGACTCAAGCCCGTGCAGCGACGGATTCTCCATTCGCTTTGGGAAATGGACGACGGCCGCTTCAACAAGGTGGCCAATGTGATCGGGAATACCATGAAGTATCACCCTCACGGGGATGCTTCTATCGGAGATGCGTTGGTTCAACTGGGCCAAAAGCACATCATGCTGGACACGCAGGGCAACTGGGGAAACGTCTACACCGGGGACTCAGCCGCTGCACCGCGATACATTGAAGTAAGACTGAATAAATTCGGGCAGGACGTCCTGTTCAACCCGAAGACCACCCGCTGGCTGGCGAGCTATGATGGCCGCAACAAAGAGCCGGAAACACTTCCGGTGAAGTTTCCGCTGCTGCTGGCACTGGGTGTGGAAGGGATTGCCGTCGGACTCGCATGCAAGATTCTTCCTCACAACTTCAACGAACTCATCGACGCGAGCATTGATGTACTCCGCGGAAAATCTACCAGAATATACCCTGATTTTCAGACGGGTGGATCAGTGGATGTGACGGATTATAACCGCGGGTTGCGCGGTGGAAAGATCCGCGTGAGGGCAAAAATCAAGAAGGACGAGTCGTCAAAGACGCTTGTCATCACCGAAATCCCGTTCGGCACTACCACCACATCGCTGATTGACTCTATCCTGAAAGCCAATGAAAAGGGAAAGATCAAAGTCAAAAAGATTGAGGATAACACCGCAGAGGATGTCGAAATTCTGATTCACCTCGCTCCGGGCGTTTCCCCCGACATTACGATTGATGCGCTGTACGCTTTTACGGATTGCCAGGTGAGTATTTCGCCCAATTCGTGCGTCATTGACGAGGACAAGCCACAATTTCTGAGTGTGGATGAACTGCTCAGAATTTCCACCGAGCATACCCGCGACCTTATTCGCATGGAGTTGGAGATTCAACTCGATGAACTGGAGGCTCAGTGGCATTTTGCCTCGCTGGAGAAAATATTCATCGAAAAGCGCATCTACCGCAACATCGAAGAATGTGAGACGTGGGATGAAATCCTCGCCACGATCCACAAGGGACTCAAGCCGCACACCAGGAAGTTCGTCCGTCCGGTGACCGATGAGGATGTCACCCGCCTCACCGAAATCCGCATTAAGCGCATCTCGAAGTTCGACAGCTTCAAGGCCGATGAGCACATTGCCAAATTGGAAGGCTCTATTGAAGTGGTGAAGAATAAACTGGAGAACCTTACTGACACGGCCATTGCCTATTTCAAGGATCTCAAGTCGAAGTACGGCAAGGGCAAGGAGCGCCGCACGGAAATCCGTCAGTTCGACACCGTTCAGGCTGCACAGGTCGCAATCGCCAACGCCAAACTCTTTGTGAATAAGGCGGAAGGCTTTGCCGGTACTGGCCTCAAGCGTGATGAAGGGGAATTTGTCTGCGAATGCTCGGACATCGATGACATTATCGTGTTCCGCAAAGACGGTAAAATGCTTGTCAGCAAGGTGCAGCAAAAAGCATTCTTCGGCAAGGACATCATACATATTGCGGTATGGAAGAAGGAGGACAAGCGCACCATTTACAACCTGATGTACCGCGACGGTAAAAACGGTGGTGCGATGATGAAACGCTTTGCTGTAACCGCTATCACCCGTGATAAGGAATACGACCTCACCAAAGGATTACCCGGCAGTGAAGTCTTGTATTTCACCGCAAATCCCAACGGAGAAGCGGAAATCGTCACCGTGCATCTGCGCGCCCTTGAGCGGCTGAAGAAGCTCAAATTTGACGTGGATTTGGCCCAGCTGGCCGTGAAAGGCCGCGATGCGGCAGGCAATGTGGTCACCAAGTACCCGGTGAAAAAAGTCGAACTCAAGGAAGCCGGAATCAGCACGCTCGGTGCCCGAAAAATCTGGTACGACGAAACCATCCGCCGTCTGAACGACGAAGGCCGTGGGGTGTTCATGGGCGAATTTTATGCGGAAGACAAATTGCTGATTGTACTCGACAGTGGCGACTACAAACTCATTTCTCCCGAACTGTCCACGCACTTTGACGAAAACATGGTATTGCTTGAAAAGTGGATTCCTGAAAAGCCAATGTCGGCCGTGTATTTCGACGGTGAAAAGGGACAGTGGTTTGTCAAGCGCTTCCTGATCGAAGACTCCAAAGGAACTGTGAAATTCATCACTGAGCACGACAAGTCGCGCCTGGGAATTGCTACTACGCTGCATTTTCCCACAGCCTATATCCGCTACGACAAGCGCTCCAAACTGACCAGAAACAAGATGGATGAGGGCGTAGGACTGCGCGATTTCATCACCGTGAAAGGATTGAAAGCGCTCGGGAACCGCCTTACGAACCTCCCGGTGCTCAGCGTGGAGCTCCTGGATGCGGACGCAGACCTCGAAGCCCGCGAAAACGAGAAAATTGCAGCAAAGAATCAGCGCCGCTCAGCCGAATCGGCACAACTCAACCTGCTGGATGGCGCTGAAGATGAGGAAAATAAAGACTCCGGCGAGCTGTTCTGATCACGGACAACACAAAACCGGCACAGCATGCGGATTGGTCAGCATGGCTTCTTTATCGGCCTTGAGGATGGCAATTTCCTGACTCTGTGTGACTGACATCATGCTGACGACGTCAATGCGGTTGTCATGTGCGTAGTTCATGGTCTGGCGCGCATAACCCAGCGACATTACCTTGTTGTCTTCCAGCACTCTGCGGAAACGCACCCCATTGTCCGTGAAATAGGTTTCGGCTTTCTTCATGTTGGCCTCCACATCGTCCGGTGCATTGCCAAGGTATTTGTCAATTTCATAGAGCACGGCTTCGGCGCCGAACACATTGGCGAGCATAGCGCACACCTGTACTTTTTGCTCAAAATCGGCAAACGGGCTTGCAGGAACCAGAATAGACTGAATTCCATCCTCGCGGATGGCGGTTTTTTCCTGAACAACCAGGCACGGATAGGGAAGGGCCTGAACCAGCTTCAGAATCTGAGCCCCGAAGAGGCGCTGTGCCAGACCGCGCACGCCGTGAGTACACAATACGACCAAATCAGGTGCAATGGACTTCAGCGCATTGCCTGAATCAACCAGCAGAGCTCCGGTTTCAATATGGCCCGTGGCTGATACACCAAGCTTCTCGAGGAAATCGCTCAGTTTTTTAGCCGCGGCGGGAGTGTCTTCAGGATTGTGAATGATGTGAAGCGCGTGAACGTGCGCGCCGGTGCGACTGGCAATGACTTCAGCCTGGCGCAGAGCGGTGATGCATCCGTCAGTGAAGTCTACAAAGACCACAAGATTTTTCATAGCAGGTTTTATCGGTTGCCGCCAAAGTTAAGGGCCGCCTGTCATGATGTACATTTTCCGGGTGGTTCTTTATCCGGTTTCGGGGATTCCAGAAAAAGCCAAAGTCAGGTTCAACCATTCGGAATACATG
>JBKDGH010000126.1:0-28217 GCA_046336655.1 Flavobacteriales bacterium
CCATGTGTCTTGTATTATGTCATTAAAATGTGCCACTGCCTTCAGTTTTTCCACATCCACATCGCCGTGCTGAAGGAATAGAATAATCTCTTCGTAATGCGTAGCAAGCCGATGCACCTCTTCATCGCTGATCCGGTTGGCACCGGGAATAATGAACGGCGGCAGATATTCCAGTCCGCACAAATATGCGGTTTGGTCAAACGGACTGAGTAACTCGCGATAGGTAAATCGGTTGCGTCCTTCTTTCTGATACACCTCAAACGTGCCGCCGGAAGAGAACACATTCATGATCCATTTGCCCTTGAGGGCAGTGCCGCCCCGGCCATAAGCCCAGCCATATTCCAGCACAAGGTCAATCCATTGCTTCATCAATGGCGGACAGCTGTACCAATACAGCGGATGCTGCCAGATAATGAGGTCATGCGCTGCCACCCGCTCTTTTTCCGCCTCCACATCGATGTTGAAGTCGGGATACAGTTCATACATGTCGCAGGTAGTGACATCATTCAGCGCAGCAGCATGTTGGAGGAGCATCCGGTTGGCCCTGCTGCTTTCGTATCGTGGATGAAAAAAGAGGATGAGTACTTTGCGTGGCATGGTGCGAAGATGGGGAAAAGTGCCAATTCGTTCCGGCAACCTTTTCTTTGCGGTGTTAGTCTTTTCTAGCGTGTCTTTGTGTTAACTTGATTAGTCTGTTGCCGATGAAGTTATTCTATCTTTTCCTTTCGATTGTTTTTACATGCGTGGGGCTTAGTGCTCAGGCTCAACTGAATGGAGTAGGACATTGCGGGGCGCTATTAACCAACTACACCAACGGAGCTTCCAATGACACCGTGTTTTACTGGCCGGTGGGACAAACGGGAACACTGGCTGCAACTCCGCCTTCAGGTGCAGCACCGTGGGACTTTATCTGGCAATCCTACAGCCCCGGCATTAACTCCTGGGTCACCTTCACCACAGTCAATGATGTACCTTCGTCCACACAGGCTAATCTGGCCACCGGGGGGTACCGCGTGTCAATCGTGGATGCGAACGGAATGCAGGTGGGATCCTACCGCGCATGGGTTGGCAACGCTGATCCCGGCTCGATTCAGGCGACGCATACGGCGGATTGCATGCAGGTGAACCTGAGTGCGACCATCACCGGAGGAACGCTTAGCGGATATTACAATCCTCCGCCTGATCCTTTTCCGATCAATTCGTCTACGCAGATCTCCGTGTGCTTTTCGGCCAATCACACCTGGGTTTCTGACCTCGGCTTTTTTCTCGTTGGTCCCCCATCCTGCGGAAGTCCTACCATTACGCTTGCTCCGAATCCGGGCAGCATCGGCATGGGAGCCGTCTGCAACAACGGAAACAATGTGTCCAATCTTTGTTTTTCCAATACCTCTGCCGCCAATTTCAACGTGTGCACGGCCACTACGCCGCTCAGCGGAACCTACGGTTCATACGGCGCCACACCCACTGCAATCAACTGGTCGGCACTGACCGGTTGCGATGTAACCTCGCCGGGTTGGGCTGTTCAGATATATGACTGCATTGGTCTTGACGTTGGGTCTCTGACAGACGCCACCCTGTCGTTTTCCGGTCCGAATTCGCTGGGAGTAAATCAAACGGTAACCTATACCACACCGGCTGGCTATTCTTCACCGATCAACGATAATTCATGCAATGCCTCGTCTGCTTCCATCTTCACTGTGCCTGTCCCATCCGCCACACCACTCAGTTTTACGTGCGGATATGAATGGACTGCGGATCCTTACGTATTTATCCCGAACGCCAATCAACTGAACACATCTCTTCCTGCACCTCCGGTGCCTACAGCCTTCACACTGGAGGTGGTTTGCACATCCGGTGGTCAGCCCGCGGAAGGTTACATCAATTGTGCGGGTTCTGCGAGCAATCCGACGACGTACTACACTCCTGTGCCGTGGGTGACACCAGCCCTCTCCGGCCCGTCACAATTATGTGAATTTGAAGCCGGTAATTATTCGGCTTCTGTACCCGGCGGGTCGTGGAGCGGGCCGGGTGTTACGCCTGCCGGAAGTTTTTCTTCTTCTGCCGGTTCGCACACACTCACATACACACCCACCCAAATGTGCACCAACCCGGCTTCCATTGTGGTGCAGGTGAATCCCTTACAGCAATTCACTGATACAATTGATTTAGGTTTGTTTTGTTCCACTGCGCCGGCCCAGCTTCTGGGAGTTTACCCTGATATCAGCGGTCCCGGGATCACACAGCAGGCCGATGGAACATATTTCACACCGTCTTCGGTTCCAACGGGAAATTATCAGTTCGAGTCGATAGGCGCCGGCTATTGCTTCAGTTCATCCACAACACTTCTGATACAGGTGGAGGTGCCTCCTGCTTTGTTGGTCAATCCCGTTCCCCCGGTGTGCGAAACCAATGCGGCGGTCACGCTCACATCCACATCACCCGGAGGCACCTGGACGGGTAATGGCATAGTGGATCCGTCCAGCGGCTTGTTTGACCCTTCAGTTGCAGGGCCGGGAAGTTGGACCATTGAGTATCAAACTGCGGGTAATTGTCCGTCGACTGGTTCCATTCAGGTTGCCGTCGATCCCGAGCCGGCACTCGTGTTGAACTCGCCGGGCCTGATCTGCAGCAATGGTTCACCAGTGCAGCTCTCGGCCCAGCCGGTCGGAGGTTCGTGGTCGGGAACAGGAATCAGCCCGACCGGTTTGTTTAATCCGGCCTCTGCAGGTGCGGGTTCTGCAACCATAACATACAGCGTTACAGGTATCTGTGCCGCCATTGAGCAATTTATTCTTGATGTTACTGCGGCACCTCAGCCCGATGCAGGGCCTGATATACAGATTTGTGAAGGAGAAACGGCAGTACTGGACGTGGGTGATGGCTTTGACAGCGTCTCCTGGACTCCGGGAGGCACCGGTTCGTCGGTAACGGTCAGTGCATCAGGGAATTACACTGTGAGCGCGAGTCTTGGTGGATGCTCCGCTTCTGATCAGATCGTTGTCACGGTCATCGCGATGCCTGCAATCAACCTTGGGCCGGACCAAGCCATTTGTGAAGGAGATGCGGCACTTATTACCGCGCCTTTTTCAGGAAACTGGTCTACCGGTGAAACGGGTAATTCCATTTCCGTCGATTTTTCGGGTACGGTGAGCTATGAGTATCCCAACTCGGGTTGCCCGGTCGGCGATGAAATCGTCATTCAGGTGTTTCAGAACCTCACGTTTGATCTCGGGGCAAACAGCACAATTTGTCCGGGTGACAGCGCAGTATTTACCGCAGGGGGGTATGATGCCATCTGGAATGATGGATTTCAGGGTACTGCATTTGTGACATTCCAGGAGGGCACTGTAACCGCACAGGTAAGCAATGGTCCATGCCTGACTACTGATCAGGTTGTGGTCACTCTGCTTCCATTGCCGGTGGCTGATCTCGGACCAGACCAATCGATTTGTCTGGGTGAAGATATTCTCCTTGACGGATCACATCCTTACAACACCGATTATTTGTGGAGTGACGGAAGTCAATCTCCCTGGCTCGCAGAACCAGCCATTCAGGAAGGAACATTCATTTATGCAATCGGGGTGTCCAATGCCTGCGGACAGGCCACCGACCAGGTCACCATTGTGGTAGAAGACTGTGATCCGGCATTTTACACACCCAACGCGTTCACCCCCGATAACGATGGAATCAACGATGCCTGGAGACCGGAAGTGCGGAACGTGACTGAGTATGAATTACTCATTTTCAACCGCTGGGGAGACATGGTTTTTTCAACCAACGATCCGCAACAGTACTGGACGGGAAATGATCAGGGCGGGGAACATTTCGTGCCGGATGGCGTGTACCTCTTTCTACTGAAATACGCCACTGATAAGCTGGATGCCGGACAAGTTCAGGGGCACGTGCTTGTGATACGCTGACGGGCGCTATATTCGCCCACCTTATGGAAAAAGACAGCCGAATTGTAAACAAATTCAAGCCGCGCTCCTGGAGCGAGGTGAAGTCCAATGACTCGTGGTCCATTTTCAAGATCATGGGAGAATTTGTGGAAGGCTATGACCGCATGGGAGCAATCGGTCCATGCGTGAGTATTTTCGGATCAGCCCGCACCAAGCCGGATCATGTGCATTATCAGACCGCCCGCGACATCGCATTTTTACTCACCCAGAAAGGATATGGCGTGATTACCGGAGGTGGTCCGGGTATTATGGAGGCAGGGAATAAAGGTGCCCGCGAAGGAAACGGAATCAGCGTCGGACTAAATATAAAACTTCCGTTCGAACAGCACAGCAATCCATGGATAGACAGTGACAAGGACATCAATTTCGACTACTTCTTTGTCCGCAAGGTGATGTTCATTAAATACAGCCAGGGTTTCATTGTGATGCCCGGCGGTTTCGGTACGCTTGATGAATTCTTCGAAGCACTTACACTCATTCAAACGAATAAGATCGGACGTTTCCCGGTGGTATTGGTAGGCAAAGAGTTTTGGGGTGGCCTCGTGGACTGGATTCAGAAAGTACTCCTCGAACAGGCTCGTAATATCAGTCCTGAGGACATGTACCTCTTCAAGCTGGTTGATACTGCGCAGGAAGCAGTGGATGAGATCGACCGCTTCTACAGTCATTACCTGCTGAAGCCGAACTTCTGATCAATTTTACACACTGCGGGTTTTGAAAACAATAGTGTGACAGGGCAACCCGTTGCAGGTTCTCTGCGTAAGTTGGCCCTATGATACGCCCTGTTGTTCTTTTCGCCTTTGCGTTTTGCCTGTTGCTGGGCACAGCAAGGGCATTGCGCAATACGGGTGCAGAGCGCGCACCGCTGGGCAATTCTGTGGTTCCATCACTTGAAGCGTTTCCATTTATCGTACCCGATAAAAACGTGCTGCATTTTCCCGGTGCGCAGGAAAACTGGAAAAGCCTGTTCAACCGGATGGATCGCCTGACCTTTGAAGGCGAAGGCAAAATCTCCATAATGCACATCGGCGGCAGTCACGTGCAAGGTGGCTGGCTTACCGACAAGCTGCGCTATCATTTCAACCGGCTCAATTATGGCGTGGAAGGCGAGCGGGGTTTTGTATTCCCCTATAAAATGGCCGGCACGAATAATCCGCGGACCATTGAGTTTTCCTGGACAGGGAACTGGACCGGTTGCCGCAGCAGTGTGAGTTCGCACCAATGCGACTGGGGAGTATCCGGGATATCAGCCACGACCTTTGACACCACTGCGACAGTCAGCGTGGCCTCACATACATTTGACAGTACCTATTATGAGTTTAACCGAGTGATCGTGTATCATCAAGGTTCTGCGGGCTATTGTGTCATTCCTGATGAGCGGGTTACCGTATACCGGATCAATGAAAATATGGCCGACGGCTACACGGAATTTTATTTCTCGCCTGCGGTCGATCATTTCACCTTTCGCATTGAGGCTGAGCAGCAAGACGGATACTTCTCACTGCAAGGCGTATTTTTAGGAAATGACAATCCGGGTGTGACCTATCACGCGATCGGAGTGAACGGCGCAGGCACGTACAGCTACCTCAAGTGCGCGCAGTTTGAAGGGCAGCTCACTACGCTGCATCCGGACATGGTCGTATTTGGCATTGGGGTAAATGATGCCAACGTGCCGGAGGGCGATTTCAGCAGAGAAGAGTATGAAGCGCGCTATGATTCACTCATTCAAATGTTTCGAAGGGTAAATCCGAACGTGTGTTTTCTCTTTGTCACAAACAACGACACCTATTTCAACAAGAAACGCCCAAACCGCAACGCACTTAAGGTTCAGCAGGCAATGTACAACCTCGCAGCACGTTACAACGGGGCCGTGTATGACCTGTTTGAGGTAATGGGCGGACTTGGCTCCATTGACAAATGGGTGTCCAGCGGGCTTGCTTCAAAGGACCGCATTCATTTCACGCGCAAAGGCTATGAGCTTCAGGCAGACCTCATGTTTGACGCCTTTCGCAAATCATTTGGCGATTACCTCGCCGAAGCAGCCAACTGATTATCGTGTGAAAACCAGCCGGTTTTCCGCGCTGAGTGAAGGATTGAACGCATAGCCGTCTTCACTGAACGTGATCAGTTGATCCGGCTTGTTGATTTTATTCGTAAGGATGTGTCGCGTCATCATTCCCCTTGCGAGTTTGGCGTAGGTAGACACTACGGAGTACTTCATTCCCTTCTTTTCTTTAAACTCGCAGGTGACCACGCGGGCATTGAGTTCCGGGACATTCAGTGCACGGAAATACTCTTCCGAGGCCAGATTCACGATGATTTTGGCTTGGGTACCTTCTGAACTGAGGTGGTCGGCCAGTTTGCTTCCCCAGAATGCATAGAGATTTTTATGGGATTTTGAGGGAGCATAAGGCGTTCCCATCATGAGCCGGTAGGGTTGAATCAAGTCCATCGGGCGCAATATGCCGTAAAGACCACTCAGAATGCGCAAGTGCTTTTGGGCAAAATCAAGATCGGTCTTGCTCAGCGAATCCGCATCGAGTCCACGGTACACATCGCCGCGAAAGAGAAGCAGGGCAGGGGTGGCGTTTTCCGGGGTAAATGGCAATTGCCACTGCTGATAATCTTCTGCGGTGTCAGCGGCAATCTTCGGGCTGACGGTCATCAGTTTGCTGATCGCCGACGGAGAAAGGGCCTTTAATCCTTTCACGAGTGTCGCAGCTTCATCGGGAAAATCAGGCTGTGTAAGGCCGCGTACATTTGACCGGATAGAGCGGTCCATCAATTTGGCGGGAGAAATCACGGTAATCATGGCTGCAAATAAACGCGTTCGCACGGTACACATTCTAGCCAATCTTCTCCGTAGCTTCGCGGACTTCAAAACACACCTATGAAACACATTTTGTTAGCGGGCGTTATCGCCCTGATTGCAATGACATCCTGCAACTCCGAAGGCGGTTCAACGGCCGAACTGAAGGATCAGAAAGACAGCCTTTCCTACGCTCTTGGCGTGCTGATCGGGCAAAACCTTCAGGAAAGCGAGCTGACGGACATCAATTATGAGGTTTTTCTGAAAGGTGCAAAAGACCACCGCGATAGCACGGAAGCCATGGACTTGCAGGCGGCTGATGAATATGTGCGCACCGTGCTCGAGCGCCGCGGGCAGGAAAAAACAAAGGCACACACTGAGGAAAACAACGCCTTTATCGAGGGCAACAAAAGCAAGCCCGGCATTCAGACAACCGCTTCTGGTCTTCAGTATAAAATCGAACAGGAAGGAACCGGAATTCAGCCCGACGCCAACGATTCAGTGCAGGTGCATTACCATGGTACGCTTATCGATGGCACAGTTTTCGACAGCAGCAAAGACACGGATACTCCTGTGACGTTTCTGCTGAGTCGTCCGATGATTACCGGATTTGTGGAAGGAATTCAGCTTATGAAAGAAGGCGGCAAGAGCACCTTTTTCATCCCGTCTGAACTCGGATATGGCGAGCGCGGCTCAGGTCGCATTCAACCCGGAAGCGCGCTCATTTTCGAGGTTGAGCTATTGAAGGTTTATCCCGTGAAATAATCAATAATCAGCACATGAAGCATATCGCATTATTTGCAGTCGCATTGCTCCTTATCGCGGGCGATGGAGTCGCACAGGACAACGCGAAGCCGAAAAAGGAAAAGAAATCCAAAGCTTCCGGGACCGCCAAGGCCGGGCCTAAGAAATCCGGACAATTGCTCACGCATTCGGACAGCCTTGCCTATGCCCTCGGAGTTTCGATGTTTGCCAACACCGCAGAAATGGGGTTTGGTGAGTTTGATTTCGACCAGTTTGTGAAAGGAATGGAAGCGAAGAAGAGCGGAAACAGCACCATGTCACTGACTTCAGCCGACAGCCTGATCCGCGCGGAAATGCAGCGCATCACCTCCATGAAAACCGAGAAGAACAGAGCGGATGGTGAAGCCTTTTTGGCTGCAAACAAAACGAAGCCCGGTGTGATGACCACTGCTTCCGGCTTGCAGTACAAAGTGGAGCGGGAGGGAAACGGCAAGAAGCCTGACTCAAACGATAAGGTGACCGTGCATTATCATGGCACGCTGATCGACGGCACCATATTCGACAGTTCCGTGAACCGTGGCAAGACTACTTCCTTTGGTCTAAATCAGGTAATTCCGGGATGGACCGAAGGCCTGCAGTTGATGTCAGAAGGAGCGAAGTACACCTTTTACATACCGCAGAACCTGGCTTATGGTTCGCGCGGACAGGGTAAAATTCAGCCGTTCTCCACGCTCATTTTTGAAGTGGAGCTGTTCACCGTGGAAACTGTAAATTGACATTTGGCACAGTATTTACTTCACTGCGAATAAAATCCATTGAAATGAAACACGTCCGCTACTCCCTCGCCTTAGCTCTTCTCGTATCCCTTGTGTTTGCCTCGTGCAAGTCCACGTCGCCTGCCGGGGAAAGGATGAAAGAGCCATTCTCAGGCGGCAAGTATGAGTCCTCAGGGCGCTTCTTCCGCGCCACAGGCAAGGGCGACAGCCAAGATGAAAACGTGGCCAAGAATAAGGCCGACCTTCAGGCCAAGAAGGAGCTGGCACAGCAGGTGGAGACCCGGATGAAGGTGGTGACGGACCAGTATCTCGCCGAGACCGAGGTCAATGGCAACAGTGAACTCAACGATAAATTCCAGTCGCTCATCCGGGAGGTCACCAACACGCAGATTGCAGACCTCCGCAAGATTGGTGAAGAGAAATACTACAATGCCGAAGAAAAGCGCTTTACAGTCTACATCGCTTATGAAATTCACAAGCGCGATATGTACCGCTTTATGAAGCGCCAGGCGAAGCTCGATGCTAAACTGAATGAAGCAGAGCGCAAGGCCATTGAAGAAATCATTGACGAGGAGCTCGCTAAAATCGAAGCACTCGGAGAAGGAGACTGATTCTCTGCGGGCGTTGATTAAGCCCGATTGAGTCCCGAAGCGGATGATGCTGATTCTGGTTGCAATTCCAGCAATGTGGCATCATCCGCTTTTCATTTGGAAATTGCTGCCCCCCGCTTTCCTGATTTCACCGCCGGATTGAGCCTTTGATCGGTGCAAGGGGCTTTTCTCAGAATCCAAGGATGCATGACATTTATGTGACGAACGGTGTGCAAGTCATGGTTATCCTGCAATAACTTTGACCAAATCAGTAAGGTAGAACCAAACCCAACATCAATTTAAGCTCATGAAAGCTCTTTTCGCAGCGGGTATTCTCGCTTTGTGTTCTGTGACCACTGTCTGGTCGCAGTTCACCAACAGCAGCAGTCTGCTCACCCAGACGTTTAACAGCGGAGGCGTGACGGGAGTGACCGACCTCAATAACGATGGTCTGGATGATCTTGTCATCATGCACCAGAGTCGCAACCTGTATGTCGGCTACCAACAGCCGGACGGGTCTTTTGATTTTCATTTCATTGCTGCCGTTTCTGACGAAAGTCAATGGGGAATGTGCGTGGGTGATATCGACAACGACGGTCACAAAGACGTCATGTGCGGCGGACAATATGACGATGTGAAAGTGGTGAACATCAATTCGCCGACAGACCTCGAAGTTCTTACCCCGCAGAACGTGGGAATCTTCATGCAGGCCTGTAATTTCGGAGACATCAACAACGATGGCTGGCTGGATGGCTTTGCGTGTCATGATGACGGTGCAAGCCACCGTTTCCGCAACAACGGAAGCGGCTCGTTCATCAATGGAAACGACTTGTTTGATTACAACGTCTATCCGCAAAGCGACATGTCAGGCAACTACGGCTCTGAGTTTTCGGATTTCGACCGGGATGGTGACCTCGACCTGATGGTAGCCAAGTGCCGCCAATTCGTAAATGATCCCTTCGACCCGCGACGCACGAACCTCGTGTTTGTTAATGACGGGAATAACAACTACGAAGACCAGGCGCATGAGCGCGGTCTGGTAAACCTGCAGCAGTCATGGACCTCCAATTTCGCTGATGTGGACAATGATGGCGATTTCGATTGCTTTATCACAACCCATAGTGGAACACTTGAGCTGTATGAAAACGTTGGCGGAGGTTATTACGAAAACCGCTCTGTGAGTTCAGGCGTGTCTGAATTCAGTGAGTTTTTCCTGCAGAGTAAGCCGTTTGATTACGACAACGATGGCTTTATCGACCTTCTTTACGGAGGAGGTGGTTCAGCACTGCTCCGCAACAATGGGGACTGGACATTCTCGGAAGTTCCGAACCCATTCCCCGCAATCCCTAATAGCGGTTTCCATGGGTTTGCGATCGGTGACCTCAATCATGATGGCTGGCAGGATGTGTTTTCAAACTTCGGAACCAGCTATGTGACCCCGAACAATAATCAGCCTGACCGTATCTACATGAACAATGGTGGCAGTAACCACTGGATCGCGTTTGATCTGGAAGGCACCATCAGTAACATGGATGCAGTAGGTGCGATCGTTGAAATCTACGGCCCTTGGGGCGTGCAGGTGCGCGAAGTGCGCGCCGGTGAGAGTTACGGCATCACCAATACCTTCCATGCCATGTTTGGTATCGGAGCGAACACTTCGATTGACTATGCGGTGATTCACTGGCCAGCCGGAGGGATGCAGGTCATTGAGAATCCTCCGATTGATATGTACCATGAATTTGTGGAGGGAGACTGCGAAGCCCCAACTGCAACTATCCAAGCTGACGACGCACCGGCATTGTGCGACGGACAGTCAGTAACGCTTTCACTCGTCAGCGCCGGTGATGAATTCCTTTGGAATACCGGCTCTGTTGAGAACAGCATTACCGTGACTTCTGCGGGCTCATACAGCGTATATGTCTACAACGCCGAAACGACTTGTGCGGCCCAGTCCAATGTCATTCTTGTGGAAACAGTGGAAACTCCGGTTCCCACCATCACGGCGAGCAATGATCTTGAAATCTGTGAGGGTGAAACACTACTCCTCACTGCATCTGAAGGCACTGCATACAATTGGAGCAGCGGTGAGGACACCCAAACCATTTCCATTACCGAATCAGGCGACTACTCCGTGGCGGTTAACGGGTTGTGTGGCTTCGTGGATTCTGAAACAGTTACCGTAACCATTCTTCCTGCGCCTGCACCGGAAGCAGTGAATGTGGAGATCATTTCCGGGCAGACTGCCACACTCACGGCTACAGGAACAAACATCAACTGGTACGACAGTGAAACTTCAGACACACCGATCGGAACAGGCAATGAATTCACCACACCCGCAATCATTGAAACCACTTCATTCTGGGTGGAGGAAGTGCACACATATGGAGGTGTGGAAGGACAGGGTGGTAAGCTCACCAACGAAGCTGCGCCGTTCGGACAGTTCCACAACAGCTCCAACTTCTGGAACCGCTTTGATGCGTTGGAAGATATTTTCCTGAACAGCGTGAAAGTGTATGCGGGCAATTCGGGTAACCGCACCGTTCAATTGGTGAATTCCGATGGCACAGTGCTTCAGGAACTTACTGTGGATATTCCTCAGGGCGAATCGTTTGTGTCTTTGGACTTCTTTGTGCCTGCAGGAACAGGTTATGGCCTGCGCACCACCAATGCGAACCCACAGCTCTGGCGCGACCGCAATTTGGATGTTCCCACACCATTTGCATTCCCCTATGACCTTGGCGGTCTGGCGAGCATCACAGGAACTACAGTAACTGGTGCGGATGCAGACAACTACTATTATTTCTTCTATGACTGGACAGTATCCACACCACTTACCGAGTGTGTAAGTCCACGCGAAGAAGTGCAGGTGATTGTAGTGGGTGTGGATGAGAATGAACTCGTTCGCGAAATGAACCTCTTCCCGAATCCTGCAACAGAAGAAGTCATGCTCAACTTCAATGCTTACAGCGGTGGACAAATGATGATGCGCGTGCTGGATGCCAGCGGACGTGTCGTGCATACTTCCAACGTGGTGGCCGTTTCAGGAGCGAATACCTTCCGCGTGAATGTATCTGCATTCAGCGTTGGTCTTTATGAAATTCAACTGATTCAGAACGGTAAATCAGTGAGTCGCAGACTTGCGGTGAACTGATCATTGTGAAGACATAATGCGAAACGCCCGGGATACTTCCCGGGCGTTTTTATTTACCCTTCAAAGGTGATTGAAACGACAAAGGCCCTTGATCGCAGTCGTTCGATGGGTGCGGAAAACTGATGGGGCTCTTCTAAAAGAATGTTCCGCAAGCCAATCGCTGTTTTAAACTCAATAGCAAACTTGAAATAGGGGAGAAAAAAATCGAATCCGCCCCCGGCTTCAACGCACACGTCCCGGTCCTGAAGTTTCACTATGATTTCTTGAGCCACGGCATTGTTCACGTCCTTCTGCGATTGCATGTCGAGCGAGTACTTTCCTCCGATCAGGGCATAGGCTGCAAAATTGCCCGTGCGGTTGGTTCTGAGTTTCGCGAGAAGAGGAAATTCGAGCCAGACTGATTCAGTGCGCTTTAAAAAGGTCTCCGTGGTGCCATCCGCGTTCAGAAACCGGTAGCTGAGTCCACGGTCCTGAAACGACAATCCGGGAATGAACCTCAGGTTGATGTTCTTCGTGGGGTTATAGCTTGCGAGAAGGGCCAGGTTGAAACCCGCCTGCGGCACATTGTCAATACCCAATAAAGAATCCTGAAAGGTGAAATCAGGTTTGTAATCAATAAAAAAGCTGGACGTGTTGTAAGAGAGTAAAAATCCGAAGTGAATCCAATAGCCGTCGAACCGCTCCAGATTGCGCTGACCTTTAATGCGCTGGGCTTGCGAAATGTCCGGTTCAGCAACGAGCATGAGCATCGTCAGCGCTCCAAACCACCAGAATTTTCTGTTCATAACTCCTGCCATCGCGGCAAAGGTACACAACCGCGACAGGCGTGACTTATTGCGCAGGTTCTCTCCGGATAAACTGCCTGAAAATAAATGCGCCTAAAAAGGAGTAGAGCAGGGCAGTGAAAAGAAGTCCGATGAATGAAGAGCTGACAATGAATCCGGGACTTGTCATCAGGTCTGTCCGCTCATTGGCCGCGGCCAGAATTTCTTCGGCGCCCAGGGTTTTCAATTGATCATACTCCTGTTTCACCTTTTCCAGTTTCTCCGGGGTGTCAATCAACGCTGCATTAGCTGCATGATCTCGGTCTCTCCGCATCGGCAGCTCAGGGCTTATCGAATAATACCACAATGCCATTGCAGCGGTTACTCCGATCACATATTTCATGGCCGCGCCTGCTCCGGTTCGCACGTCTTCCAGAAATGCTGGGGCCTTTGTAAATGGTTTTTTATACTTGGAAATGAGGCTGCCAAACAGCACCACGAGAATGATCAGCAGGTTGGCCATTACACCTGCGGTGCGGCCTTTTTCAAAATCATATCCCGTATATTCTCCGGCAGCCCACCGCACGATGAACCAAACGAGAGCGAGTAACCAGGGCAACCAACGCATGAACCAGGCAGATCAGGCGTTCATCGAAATGAGGAACTCCTCATTGTTTTTCGTCTTATCAATGCGGTCCTTCACAAATTCCATGGCTTCCACCGGGTTCATATCAGCCAGGTGCCTGCGCAGAATCCACATGCGCTGCAGGACATCCTTGTCGTGAAGCAAGTCCTCGCGCCGCGTACCGGAAGAGAGAATATCAATGGCCGGGAATATCCGCCGGTTGCTGATCCGCCGGTCGAGCTGCAATTCCATATTACCTGTACCCTTGAATTCTTCGAAGATGACTTCGTCCATTTTCGAGCCTGTGTCCACGAGTGCAGTGGCGATGATCGACAGGGATCCGCCGTTTTCAATCTTACGCGCAGCTCCGAAGAAACGTTTTGGTTTCTCAAGGGCATTGGCTTCCACACCACCGGAAAGTACTTTTCCAGAAGATGGGGCTACGGTGTTGTATGCGCGTGCAAGTCGGGTAATCGAGTCGAGCAGAATACACACATCATGTCCGCATTCCACAAGGCGTTTGGCTTTTTCCAGTACGATGTTGGCAATCTTCACGTGGCGCTCGGCAGGCTCATCGAACGTGGAAGCCACTACTTCGCCTTTCACGCTGCGCTTCATATCGGTCACTTCCTCCGGACGCTCATCAATGAGCAGTACCATGAGATAGGTCTCCGGATGATTCTGTGCAATGGCGTTGGCCACATCCTTGAGCAAGGTGGTTTTACCTGTTTTCGGCTGCGAAACAATCATTCCGCGCTGGCCTTTTCCGATCGGGGCAAACAAGTCCATGATGCGCATGGAAATGTTGTTGTTATTGTCCGCTATCCTGAACCGCTCATTGGGGAAGAGCGGTGTGAGGAATTTGAACGGCACGCGGTCGCGCACCCATCCCGGATCGCGGCCGTTGATAGAGTCCACACGGATCAGAGGGAAGTATTTTTCTCCTTCGCGCGGCGGACGAACTGCACCGCGAATAGTATCACCTGTGAGCAGTCCGTACAGCTTGATCTGCTGCTGGGATACATATACATCATCAGGCGAGTTAAGGTAGTTGAAGTCCGATGAACGCATAAAACCAAAGCCGTCAGGCATCAGCTCCAATACGCCCTCGGCAATCACTACCCCGTCAAAATTATATCCGTGTTCATCCGGCTGTCCGCGCTTCGCTCTGTCGGGGCGAACCACGTTCGGATTGTTGTCAAATCGTCCTTTCTGTTGAAAATCGCGGCGCTCCTGACGCTCTCCGCCTTCCTGGCGTTGCTGTCCTTCCTGGCGCTGCTGCCCTTCCTGACTTTGTTGCCCTTCATTACGCGGCTGTTGTTCCCCTCGCTGCTGGCCTTCCTGGCGCTGCGGATTCTCTTGTCGCTCGCCGCGTTCAGGGCGGTCTCCGCGATCCTGTCGCTCCGGGCGTGGTCCGCGTTCCGGACGATCGCCGCGCTCGGGACGCTGGAATGCCGGCCTTACAGGGACATTCGGTTCTTCCTGCACCGGACGGGGATGTGTTTGTAACTCCGCCATCAGCGTATCGTCGGGCAAGGCACCGAAAAGGTCACCGGCGGCTGGAACGGCTGAGGGTTTTTCCTCGCGGTTGTCCTGACGTGGTTTGCGGTCACGACGGCCTCGCTCGCCGAGGTCTTCGCGGTCGGCCGGAGCAGCTGGAGCTTCTGCGGGAGCAGGACCGGATTGCGCAGACGTCGATACTGCCTGCACATCGAGAATCTTGTAAACCAGATCCTGTTTTTTCAATTTTTCCAGTTGGGTAATGCCGAGTTTTTCAGCAATCTCTTTCAGTTCGGCCACTTTCATGCCGTTCAGCGAAAGGATATCGTACATGCGATGCGTTTTGAGATGAGGGAATTGGAAAAGGAAAAGAAAAAGAGTTGAAAATGCCGAAGAGCCGGAGTGGCTCTTTCCTGAAGCGCTGCAAGTGTACGGCAATTTTTGCGAATCCCACATTTTTGCCCGAAAAAATATGCTTTCATGCGGTGGGCAGACCGCAGATACGCATCAGCTTTTGCATCACCAATATATTTGCGCGAAGCTTTCACATATGATTCAACGCATTCAAACCCTGTTCCTTCTTGTGTCCACCGTCGCGCTGGTGGTGAGCTATTTCATTCCCTTCGGCTCATTCTCCGAGGGTATTCAGCTGCTCGAATTGCGCAGCTATGGTATAAAATCTCAAGAGGGAATATACCTCGATACGGTATCTACCTGGTGGTTTCATATCCCGCTCAGCATGGTGATTGTGGCCAACCTGTGGACCCTCTTCCTCTTCAATGACCGCCGTCGTCAGATTCTCATTCTCAAGCTTACCTTCTTGTTGTTTGCCATTTCTTTCGTTTTGCTATCCATGTACATCCACGATGCAGGCAAAGCTTATGCTGACACAAAAATGAAACCAGGCATCTCAGTGGTTCTCTTGTTTGTGGGACTGGCACTGAACTGGCTTTCAGCCCGCGCCATCCGAAAAGACGAGGAGCTTATTCGCTCCGTGGATCGCATCCGATGAGTGGCTTCCGGTGGTCCAATCGCCTGATTCTTTTCGCGCTCCTCAGTGCGTTGTTCTCTTCATGCATGGTGTTCCATCCTGTGGCTGAACTGAACACAACGCTGGACTCCACGCTTGCAGCGTATTATTCGCAGGAGCAAATAGTGACTGAGGGATTTATCCGCCGGCGATCATTTCATCAGGATATGACCACTGAGGTGATGGATGCTGCAGCTGGTCCTTACCCTTCGCTTGGAGCATTGTTTCGGGAAATGAAGGAGTCTGCCGATAGCGTGATTGTATGCAGGATGGAAGTGAAGAGGCATGTGGATGCGTTCCAAAGCCTCACCGCCGGACGATCCCGGGTGAGAGAATCCACTCCGGCCTGGTCCAATTACCTCTCCGCGCGGGAAAAAGGACGATCCCTTACTGCCCGTCGCGAAGTTCATTTTGCCCATTTTCAAGTTGTTGCCGCGGAATATGATTCTATAGTTGCCGCAAATGGGATCAGGAAAATTACCAATTCCATGCTCGTGGAACTGGCCGGAGCGCGCGTGCTGCAGTTTCAGGACTCTCTTGAAGAACAAGGGAGAATTCTCGCACGGTGTAAAAAGCACCTGAATGATCAGGGTTGGGAGCGCAAGTCAGCGCAGTATAAAGACAGGTACCGGATTATTTCTGAAATGGAGTATCAGATGAAGGTGTATTCGGGACTGGTTTCGCAACTCGAAAATGCGCTGAACCGCTTTGAGTCAGGCAATATGGAAGACTTCTATTTCGTCGGTCCGCTTATGCCGGGCCGCGATGCGGTGCGCGCCACGGAAGATGTGGTAGTTAAGTGCACTTTGGAAATGAACACGTTCCGCCAGTCAGAGCAGGCGTTTATGCGTTCTTTCGATCCGCCGCCGCTGCTTCCTGACGGTCAAACGCCTCGATGATTTTCTTCACGAGTTTATGACGGATGACATCCGATTCTGAAAGCTCCACAATGGCAATTCCTTCAATGCCCCGCAGCAATTCCACCGACTTCATCAGTCCGCTCTGTTGCGAACGTGGAAGGTCAATCTGAGTGGCATCACCGGTGATTATGAACTTAGCCGTCTGTCCCATCCGCGTCAGAAACATTTTCATCTGAGCTGTAGTTGCATTCTGGGCCTCATCGAGAATCACAAATGCCTTATCCAGCGTGCGTCCGCGCATGAATGCAAGCGGTGCAATTTCGATCAGCCCTTTGTCCATGTACTCCGCAAGCTTTTCATACGGAATCATGTCCATCAGCGCATCGTAGAGCGGCTGCAGATAAGGATCCAGTTTTTCCTTCAGGTCTCCCGGGAGGAATCCAAGGTTTTCTCCTGCTTCCACAGCAGGGCGTGTGAGGATGATGCGTTTCACCTGGCGCTCTTTCAATGCGCGGACTGCCAGGGCTACCGCGGTATACGATTTACCCGTACCGGCCGGACCAATTGCAAAGACCATGTCATTCTGCTCACTGGCTTCTACCATGCGCTTCTGATTTGCAGTGCGCGCAGTCACTTTCGTGCCTCCCGGTCCGTGAACCAGCACATCACTGCCTTCTGACTCAGTGCGGATTTCATGTTCCGAACTGTTCAGTATGCGCTCGAGTTGATTGATGTGGAGGTGGTTGTATTTCTCTATGTGCCAGAATATAAGGCTAAGCTTGTCGTCGAAGCGCTGCACCTCGGAATCGTCGCCGAGTGCCTTGATCATATTGCCCCGCGCCACGATCTTGAGCTTCGGGAAATGGGCACAAAGCAGCTTGAATTTCGAGTTGTTGGGGCCGAAAAGTTCCAGCGGATCAATGGCCGGAATGAGAATTTCTTTTTCTGTCAAGGGTTGATTCCGTGTTTGAAAACTTCATAACAGATGGTGTCAGAAGGTGAGCGAATGTATTGCAATTTCGTTTCGCAGTCTTACAGGCATGGGAGTAATTACACTGATATCCGATATGGGTGATGCGGACCACTACGTGGCGGCCGTCAAGGCGTCGTTGCTCAACCTCGCGCCGGAAAGCCGGATAGTGGATATCAGTCACAAGGTCAAGCCCTTCGATATCCACGGGGCGGCATTCATGCTGAACGGCGTGAAGGAATTGTTTCCCATGGGAACTGTGCACCTCATCGGTATCCGTCCGGAGCTTACTCCCGAACAAAATCACCTGGTGATTCATCACATGAGTCAGTACTTCGTGGGAGCTGATTCCGGCATCTTCGGTCTGATCTTCGATGAAGAGCCGGAAGACATTTACGAGGTCAATCTTCCGCTGGGTGAGGACTGGAATTTTCCTATGCGCGGCGTGTTGGCGGTATGCGCGGCCCACCTTGCCAAAGGAGGTATCCCCGAGCTATTAGGAAAAAAAGTGTCCACATACCGCAAAGCGACTCCTGTTATTCCGTTTGTGGATGAGCAGAAGATGCTTGCCCATGTCAGATATATTGACCATTACGGCAATGTGTACACCGATGTGACCCGCGCGACGTTCGATGCCGCGCGCCGCGGCCGGGATTTTGAGCTGATCCCCAAGCGGTCGAGTTTTGGCATTAAACGGATCAGCTCTACGTTTTACGAGATGACAGAGGGCGACATCGGTGCCATGTGGGCCTCCAATGATTTGCTTATGCTCGTGATTCGCAATGGCGCGGTAGGTCATGGTGGAGGCGCTGCGCAGCTTTTCGGATTCCAATTGAACGACATTATCCGCATTGAATTCCATGGTGAAGCGAATAGTTAAGATGACCTTTCAGGAAGATCAGTGCGATGCATTTCTCGCGCTGTTCAATGAGTACAAGCACAAGATACGGACGTTCCCGGGCTGCGCATCCCTGAAGCTGCTTCGCGCCCATCATCCCGCGAATGTGTTTTTTACCTACAGCACCTGGGAAGATCCTTCGAACCTCGAAGATTACCGCAAATCCACCGTCTTCTCAGAAGTATGGCCCCGCACAAAAGAGCTGTTTGCCGCGCCGGCTGAGGCGTGGACCACGGATGTCCTGCACGATTTGTAAACCGCCCGCCGAAACATCACCTTTGCACCCTCATGCTTGCATTATTTAAAAAAGAAGTCCGCATTTTTCTGAGTTCGCTCATTGGCTATGTGGTCATTGCTGTGTTCCTGCTGATCACCGGGTTGTTCATGTGGATTTTTCCCGGAGATATGAATGTGCTCGATATGGGTTTTGCCAATCTGGACACGCTCTTCGTGATTTCACCCTGGGTATTTATGTTCCTCATTCCGGCCATCACCATGCGTTCGTTTGCGGAAGAGAAGCGCGCGGGAACCATGGAATTGCTGCTCACCAAGCCCATCACGGATCTGCAGATTATTCTCGCCAAATATTTCGCCGGACTGGCGCTCGTGTTCATTGCAATACTCCCGACACTGGCGTATTACGTTGTGATTTCCGGCCTTGGAAACCCTCCCGGAAACATTGACAGCGGTGGTACCTGGGGATCGTATATCGGTTTGATGCTGCTGGCTTCAGGCTACGTAGCCATCGGCATTTTTGCATCCAGCATTACCACAAACCAGATTGTGTCATTCCTGCTGGCAGCCATTATGTGCTTCTTTGTGTTCACTGGCTTTCAGGCGCTGGGAAGCTTTGAGCTCTTCGGCGAATTTGACCGCTTCATCATTCGCCTTGGGATGCAGGAGCATTATTCCGCGCTAAGCCTCGGACTCATCGACTCCCGGGATGTGGTCTATTTTCTGGCACTGGTGATCATCTTCACCCTGCTCACTCGCATCGTCCTGCAAAGCAGAAAGTGGTAAATCTTACCTGCGGATTTCCCGAAGTGATTGGGCGACAGAAGATGCAATGCGCGACTGAATCTGGGCGTAATCGCCCTTCACGAATGCGTTTCCAGTCACTTTTTCGTAAAGCTCGATGTAGCGTTCACTGATCTGATTCACAAAGGCGTCTGTCATTTCCGGTACGGATTGTCCTTCTTTGCCCATAAATCCGCCGGCAATCAGCCATTCGCGCACAAACTCCTTGCTGAGCTGACGCTGCGCTTCGCCCTTGCGCTGGTGTTCCCCATAGCCATCTGCATAGAAATAGCGCGATGAATCGGGCGTGTGAATCTCATCCATCAACAGGATGGTACCGTCTTTTTTTCCAAACTCATACTTCGTGTCCACGAGGATAAGTCCGCGCTCTGCCGCGAGCGATGTGCCCAACTGAAAGAGTTTCCGCGTGTATTCTTCGAGTATGTGATAGTCCTGCTCGCTGACAATGCCCTGACGAATGATTTCCTCGCGGGAAATGTCTTCGTCATGTCCTTCGCTGGCTTTGGTAGTAGGAGTGATGATTGGTTCCGGAAGCCGGTCATGCTCTTTTAAACCGTCAGGAATGGGCACTCCGCAAAGCACTCGCTTTCCCGCTGAATAGGTGCGCCATGCGTGACCAGTGAGGTATCCGCGGATTACCATTTCTACCTTGAAGGGCTCGCACCTCCAGCCAATGGTCACATTGGGATCAGGCGATGCTATTTTCCAGTTGGGCACCGCATGCGACGTAGCGTCGAGCATATGCGCCGCAATCTGGTTGAGCACTTGTCCTTTGAACGGGATGGCCCGCGGCAGCACGACATCAAAAGCGCTGATGCGGTCGGAGGCTATCATCACCAGCAGATCATCGCCGATGCTGTACACATCGCGCACCTTGCCGTGGTACACTGCCTTCTGACCGTCAAACTGAAAATCGGTGCGGGAAAGTGCTGCGTTCATCTGCAGGTAGGTTTAGCGGCGGCGGGCCTGTTTCATCATCGCGGCCATCTGGCTCTTATTCGTCATCATCTTCATCATCTGACGCGTCTGATCGAATTGCTTCATCAAGCGGTTCACCTCCTCGAGGCTTCTTCCGCTGCCTTTCGCAATGCGGTTTTTGCGGCTTCCATCAATCAGCGAAGGATTGCTGCGTTCTTTCGGGGTCATGGAGCGAATGATGGCTTCAATGTGCCTGAATGCGTCCTCATTGATTTCCACATCTTTCAATTGTCCCATGCCGGGAAGCATACCCAGAAGATCTTTCACGCTGCCCATCTTCCTGATCTGCCCGATCTGTTCAAGGAAGTCGTTGAAGTCGAACTGGTCCTTCTTGATGCGCTTTTCAAGGCGCTTTGCCTGTTCTTCATCAAACTGTTCCTGAGCGCGTTCCACGAGCGAAACCACGTCACCCATGCCGAGGATGCGGCTGGCCATTCGCTCGGGGTAGAACACATCCAGCGCATCCATCTTTTCACCGGTACCGACGAATTTGATGGGCTTGTTGACTTCACTGCGAATGCTGAGCGCTGCTCCACCGCGGGTATCGCCGTCGAGTTTGGTGAGCACCACGCCGTCAAACTGAAGGCGTTCGTTAAAGGCACGCGCGGTATTTACTGCGTCCTGGCCGGTCATTGAGTCCACCACAAAGAGTGTCTCGGTGGGCTGGATTGCGCGCTTCACCGCCTCGATTTCATTCATCATCTCCTCGTCAATCGCCAGTCGTCCGGCGGTGTCGATGATGACAACCTGAAACCCTTTTTCCTTTGCGTACTTGATCGCGTTCTGTGCGATGGAAACGGCATTTTTATTTTCCCGCTCACTGTACACCTCCACACCTACAGAATCTCCAACGACATGGAGCTGGTCAATCGCAGCCGGACGGTAGATGTCACAGGCTACGAGGAGCGTTTTGCGGCCTTTTCTGGTTTTGAGATAATTCGCGAGCTTACCGGAGAACGTGGTTTTACCTGAACCCTGTAAACCGCTCATAAGAATGATTCCCGGATTGCCCTGGAACTGGATGTCGCTGTGCTCGCCACCCATGAGCGCCTTTAACTCATCGTGGGTGATCTTCACAAGCAATTGTCCCGGGCTTACCGCCGTGAGCACTTGCTGACCAAGTGCCTTTTCCTTGACTCGCTCGGTAAAATCCTTCGCGGTCTTGAAGCTTACGTCGGCATCAAGCAATGCGCGACGCACTTCTTTCAGGGTTTCGGCTACGTTGATCTCAGTAATCTGGCCCTGACCTTTCAGGACTTTAAACGCCCGTTCGAATTTGTCGGTTAAGTTCTCAAACATAGAATTGAAAAAGAGGAGTGCAAATGTAGCCCACTGCGGGGGGCAAAGCACAGGGCTTTTTTAAAAGAATATACTCACCTCACAAGCGCGATATGGCCGTGAAAAGCGTGAGGAAATCCGAGCAGATCGTTCACCGTGATTTCATAGAGGTACACACCGCTTTCCGCGTAATGTTCCCCGCTGCGCAACTGGCCGTACCAAAAGGCATCGGGATCATTGGTTTCAAATACCACCGTTCCCCATCGGTCGCGGATCACGCAGGTGTATTGGGTAATTCCGGTAGTGACGGGCCGCCATGCGTCGTTGATGCCATCCGCGCCGGGTGTGAATGAGTTCGGTGCCCAGAATAGAAATCCGGAAACACTGACCGTCCCTGTGGTGGATGAGGTGCAGCCAAACTCGTTGGTCACCACTTGCGTAATGGTCTGCCAACCCGCTTCGGTAAACGCATATTCCCCGTCACATCCTTCCAGTGCACCGCCATCACTCGTAAAGTAGAAACAACTGTTGTCTTCTCCGCTGGCATTGGTAATCTGCACTACGGGGTTGAGAATGTCTACAGTCTGCGGCTCTGTGGTGAAGCCGGGTTGGGGAAGCGGATACACGACCACCGCCTGAGGAAACTCGCGTACAATGGTCGTAACGCATCCGTTGGTGGTAGACGCCGTAAGGGTGACCTGGTAGGTGCCCGAATTGGCATAAGTATGTGTCGGGTTCTGGAGGTATGAAATTTCACCATCCCCGAACTCCCAGTAGTATAACACCTGTGTTTCCGCGACGGCACTGGCTTCGAAATCGACGAAGAGCACAGGACATCCCGACACTTGCTGAAGGTCCACCGAAAGTTCGGGATCAGCGACTACCCACACGTCATCGGTATAGCTCTCCATACAGCCGTTTTCGGTAATAGTCAGTGTCACCGGAAATGTTCCCGCTGCGTCATACTGCACGTTCTGAGGGGCCTGCGAAGCCGCTGAACTGCCATCGCCGAATGACCAGTTGTATTGAGCTTCAGAGGTGGTGGCGCCCATGCCGAGCAGGTCGAAAGAGTTGGTGGAAAGGCATTGCGGATCCAGCCCTTCAAAAAAGGGATTGAGGTCTCCGTAGATGCGGAAGAGCATGAAAGCGGTGTCCGGACACGTAAACGGCGCTTCCGCGATGTGCATAATCACATACTGTCCGGTATCAGGAAATGTGAAGGTCGGATTCTCCAGTGCCGAGTTATCTCCATTCAGCGGGGTGTCAAAGTCCCAGTACCAGTCCGTCGCATTGGTGGACTGTGTGGTGAACGTGTAGGTAAGTCCATCGCAGAAAGTCTCCTGCTCCGCAATGGAAGCCGTTGGCTCAGGTGGGTTAGCAATGATCTCCGTATCACTTTCCGTGCAGCCGTTATCGGTAATGGTAAGAGTGACGGTATGCTGCGCATCTTCTTCATTGAGCACTACGCCCGTGGGGAAATTCTGCGAGCTGGTGGACGGCGACGAACCGGCGCCAAAATTCCAGTTCACAATCGCAGAAGCGGATACCACGGCGGTGTAGGTAAAACTGTACTCCATCTGGTCATTCACGCATTCCCCGCCATTCAGGATAATGTCCGGAGTAATAGGAGGAAAGACCTCGTACAGCGTGGTGCTGGTATCTGCGCAGCTCCAACCCGGATTGGCCACGAGTGTGACGGTGTAAATACCGCCTTCGGGATACACAAATGTGGGATCGGATACATTGCTTGTGTCACTGTCTGTCCCGGGAACACCGAAGTCCCAGTGAAAAAATTCCGCGTTGATGCTTTGATTGGTGAAGGACACTTCAAAGCCGCTGCAAAAATCAGCCTGTGCCGGAATGACCGCCACAATAGTCGGATCGCACAGTGTCACATTGACCTGAAAGTCCCGGTTGATGGTATTGAGGAGAATGCCGTTGCGGTATTCACTGACACATACACCGATGACGTACTGACCGAGCTGTGTGGGAGTACCGGTGATGTAACCGTTGGCCGGATCGATGGTCAGTGCCGGACTGCTCGTCACCGGATAGCCGGCAGAGAATCCGGGTGCCCACTGCACGTTTTGAAACGGCGGGCCATTCGGTGGCTGCGGTGCCGGGTCATCCGGGGTGGCGCCAAGCAGGGGAGTGCAGAATGAATACACCAGCTGATCACCGTCCGGATCTTCGGCCATGTGGTCGAAATAAAACTCCGCACCCATGCACAGTGCCGGAGGCGGAAAATTCACAAACACCGGACACGAATTGGGTTCTGTAGTCTGGTTGGTACCAGGAATGCGGCAGGTAAATGTGGCACCGCTGGATTGCGGATTGACAATATTGATGATGCTCGGATTCCGGCAGCAGCGCTGGTAACAGAGAATATATCCGCCGGCCGTAGGCGGAAGCACAATGGTTTCCTGATACACCGCGCTTTCCACGCACACATCAGGCGGTACGATAAAGCAGGGATTTTCAAGAGCGACCGGAACCAAATCCACTTCCGCATTAATCAGATTCATGGGAAGATCGGTCACGAAATTTCCGTTGGAATGAAAGACTCCGACGGATGCCGGATTGTCAAACCCCGTCCCGTTTTCATTGGTTGGCCCGCAATCGCGGTACACTTTGAGCGTGATGAGATATGTATTATTGCCCTGCCAGGTATAGTACAGTTCTCCACCCACGATGTGTGTGGCCGTTGCCGGTACTGCAGTTGCAAGGAGCAACATCAGCAGAACGCCGCGCGAGGAGGGGAGTATCAGTTGGATCAATGGGCCGCTAAGAAGAGGTGAAAGGTAATGCTGACATCGGCCACTTCACCGGAGTTGAAACCCCAATTTCGTGCAATTGTTTCCAACCTGAGCACATATGGGCGCGGGCAATGTGGTCTGAAGTACTTTCGCGCACATGTCGGAACCCTCTTTTTCTCACCTTGATGCAAGCCATCAGGCGCGCATGGTAGATGTTTCTGAAAAGGCAGTCTCTATAAGACGTGCCGTGGCTGAAGCGCGGGTGGCGCTGCCACCAGTGGTAGCCGATTTGCTGCGCGAAGGTGATATCCACGCGCCAAAAGGGCCGGTATTTCAGACGGCGCGCATCGCAGGCATTCAGGCAGCCAAGCGAACGGCTGAATTAATTCCTCTGTGCCATCCCATCGGACTTGATCTGATCAACCTCGAAATCACCTGCCACGATGCGGTGGTCCGCATCGTGGCGCAAGCTGTCGTGGCCGCGCGCACCGGTGTGGAAATGGAAGCAATGACAGCAGCGTCTGTCGCAGCTTTGACCATCTACGATATGTGTAAAGCCGTTTCGCCAGAAATTGAAATCACCACCGTGCGGCTTATTGAAAAAACAGGAGGGAAGCGTGACTTCAAAAGGCAGTGAACCGGAACGCCATGGAAAGCTGAAGCGTCCACACCACGGGATATTCGGGCGCAATGAAGTGGCGTTGGTGGGAACGACCTGTGAGGAAGTGGAGCGCATAGTATCCGGCATTCAGAAGGCGTTGCATCCCCTGCACGTGGCCTATGTGGATGCCTCGCACGGCGCGGATTTCAGATGGAACGGACACGCATCATACTGCGTGCATGAGGGCATGGCGGAGGTGATTCTGCCTGCTTCCCGTGAGCCTTTCGATGCCCGGTTGACACTTGCTTCCGCACATGCTGTCGCGGTTAATGGAAATCACTTTGAGGCCTCCCGGCAGATTCTCGTGCCCAATGAAGCCAAAAAGGCGTCGCTGGAGCGAAGAAGAAGCCAGATCACACACCCGTTGGCTGTCCTGCTCACCGGCGCATTGCGCGAAATTCCCGAATGGTTGTTCGGGTTCTGCGATGTGCACAATTTACCGGTGCTTCATGAAGATGATCCGTCCACCTTTGAAACACTCAGCACACTGATTTATTCTCCGCCCGCAGTGAACGCGCTCATTCTCACCGGCGGATTCAGTCAACGCATGGGACGCGATAAAAGCATGGTTGAATATTACGGAAAGCCCCATTATAAATGGCTTTCCGAGCAGTGCCGCAACCTCGGACTTCCGGTTTTTTTCTCCTGTCGGGAAGAACAACGAGAGCAGTTCGCCATGGAGGGTTGCGGAGTCATTACCGACAGGCTGCTCCACACCGGACCCCTCGGCGGAATAGCCAGTGCATTCATGCATGATCCTGCTGCCGCGTGGCTCGCGATTGCGTGTGATATGCCCGGACTGGATATGGAAGGCATTGGCGCATTGTTAAGAGCTCGCAGCATGAGCCATTTCGCTACTTGCTTTGCGGAAGAAGCTGGCCGTCCGGAGCCATTGGCTGCCATATGGGAACCGGTCATTTACCCGCGGCTGATGCAATTCATTGCACAAGGAGTGGATTGTCCGCGCTCCGTGCTTCGCAAGAGTTCCATTGCTGAGTTAACCCCCGCAAAGGCAGATTGGATCAGGAATATTAACACCCCGGAAGAAGCGAATGCCTTCCGTCAGAATCAACACGGATCATGAGCGAACGACAATATACCCCGTACCGGATAGACATTCGGTTTGCTGACATCGACGCGTTAGGCCATGTGAACAATGCGACGTATTTTACTTACTTCGAACAGGCGCGCATTCATTTCTTCCGCGAACTTATCGGGAGGGAATGGAACTGGGATGAAACAGGCATCCTGGTGGCGCACAATGAAATTGATTACCTGCGTCCGATTGTGTTCCGTGATGAGGTGCTCGTCTATATCGGCTGCTCGCATGTAGGCTCCAAGAGTTTTACCCTTACGTATACGCTTGTGAAGGAGACATCGCAGGGAGAAGAAGTGATGGCGAAAGGTGCATCCGTGCTGGTATGCGTGGATCACAGGAGCAAGTCCACGCGCCCCATTCCTGACTCATGGAATGCTATGCTCCGCGAGTTGCTTACTCAAGCACAATAACCTGCGCGCTTTTCGCAGGAATTTCGAGCATTTTACCCAACTCCACAGGCACTCCGGTGAGGATATCCTTGCCTTTCTTTTTACCCTGAAGCTTCTCTGCAAACCGTGAGAGGAGCAAGGTGTGTGGCTTGTCGTTGAGATTGTACGCACACATCAAAGTGTGGCCGTCGTCGCTCCGGAAATAGACATAGGTGTTGTCTTCCGGAACGAATTGCGTCAGCTCGGCCCGCCCGATCCACGGATTGTTCTTGCGCCAGTTTGCGAGGTTGCGGTAGAAGTTGAATGCCTCATTTTCTTTTGCGGTGCGTCCTTCAGGATTGAATTTGTTCGTGGTATCTGCTGGCCATCCTCCGGTAAAGTCTTGTCGCACCAAAGCATCCGGATTGGTGTAGCCCGTCATCAGGATTTCTGTACCATAGTAGATCTGAGGAATTCCACGCAGCGTAAGAAGCATGGCGATGCCCATTTTCCATTTATCCATGTCTTCATTCACCGTACTGAAATACCGGCCAAGGTCATGGTTGTCCAGAAAGGTAACGTTCAGAAAAGGATCGTGGTAGAGAATGTCGTGCGAAAGCGTGAGTTGAATGCGCCGCAGTCCTTCATCCCATCCGAAAGGTTCAATCAGCCCTTTGGTAATGGAATAATAGAGCTGAAAGTCGGTTACGCCTTGTAGTTCCGAGGAAAATGACTTATTGAGTCCGTTCTTTTCGGTGAACCACGCCTGTACCGGTGAGCCCTGCACCCACGTTTCACCAAAGAGCACGAAGTTGGGATATTCCAATCGCATCCGTTGGTTGAGTTCGCGCATAAAAACCTGATCGGGATAGGCGTAGGTGTCAATTCGGAAGGCATCCAGCCGGGCGTATTCCACCCACCATACGGATTGCTGAATCAGATATGCAGCGAGATGCGGATCCTGTTGGTTGAGATCCGGCATATGCTGGTCAAACCACGCATCTGTCATGCGCATTCGGTCTGCCTCTGAAGCATAGGGGTCGAGCAGCGTCTCCGCCCGGTAGCTCGTTCGCGTGAATTCCGGAAACCAATGCACCCAGTTGCTGTCGGGTAGATTTTTGTGTAAGTAATGCAAGTTGCCCCAGTGGTTGTAGACCACGTCCCACACCACTTTGATTCCGCGCGAGTGGCAGTCGCTGACCAGTTTTTTGAACTCCTCATTACTCCCGAATCGCGGATCAATGCGGTAATGATCCGTTGCGGCATAGCCGTGATAGCTCTCTTTGTCCATATTGTTTTCAAGTACCGGATTGAGCAACAATGCAGTGGTTCCGATATCTTCAATATAGCCGAGCCGGTCTGA
>JBKDGH010000127.1:0-8921 GCA_046336655.1 Flavobacteriales bacterium
CAACTGGTTACCCTGGAAGGACCAGTCTACGTTTACGAGGAACTGATGGCTGAAGCCGAAGCGCAGGATAAGCGCGGCGGACTATCCCTCTACGGAAAGATCAGCGACATGGCGGTTAATGCCGATTCACATGGGCAGTGGACCATTATGCCCAATGGAGATCGCTTGTGGCAATTGCGTTTCCGCTCTGCTGGTGCGCAAGCGGTGAATGTGTTCTTCAGCAAGCTGCACATCCCCGAAGGTGCATCACTCTTTATCTACAGTGCCGACCGTTCGTGGTTTGAAGGTCCGTATACCTCAGAAGAAAACAGCGCTCACGGAATATTCCAGACTGCCGAGGTATTCGGCGATGAGGCCATTCTCGAGTACTACGAACCGGCCACTGTGATAGGCCGTCCATCGCTCGATATCCGAGGTTTCGGACACTTCTTCCGCTTTATCCACGACATGCGCGAAGAACTGCGCGGAGGCAGCGAGGCGTGTCAGGTGGACGTGAATTGCGTAGAGGGTTCGAACTGGGTGCCCGAGCGCCAGTCGGTAGTTCGTCTGAGCATTCCGGCGGGCAATGGCGTTGGTCTCTGCACCGGCACGCTGGTGAACAATACGAACAAGGACTGTAAGAATTACATCCTAACCGCATACCATTGTACCATTGATTCCGACGCATCGGATTTGTTGGGAGTGGCCGCGCGATTCAATTTCCAGCGCGCCAACTGCGGCAGTGGACTTGCACCATCTACCCAACAACGCGTAGGTACGTTTCAGCGCGCCAATTCCAATGACGGCGGTGGCTCCAGTGGCTCCGACTTTTCGCTGCTCGAGCTGGAGGACGCCATTCCATCCAACTATGTTCCTTTCTATGCAGGCTGGGATGCATCAGGCACCACCCCACCAAGCGCAGGAGGTTTCCGCGCAGTGTGCATTCACCATCCGTCAGGTGATGTAAAGAAGATTTCGACCACCAACAGTGTTGCGAGTGGCACTTGGTTTGGGGCTCCCAATGCGCACTGGCGTGTGGAGTGGATGCAGACCGTGACCAACTGGGGAGTGACCGAAGGCGGATCATCCGGTTCTGCGATCTTCGATGTGAACCGTCGCATTGTTGGTACGCTTACAGGTGGTGGCTCGTTCTGCAACCAGCCCACTGCGGATGATTATTATGGCAAAATGGACCGCCACTGGACCGGCAATCCCAATGCGGCAAACCAGAAGCTGAAAGTGTGGCTCGATCCGGGAAACACCGGTGCGCTCACGCTCAACGGTTCGTTTGTAGATCCGAATGCACCCAACCAGCCTTGTGGCGGTACTGCCGTGAATGTACAGGAATTTGAATACGATGACTTCCGCATTTTCCCGGCACTGGCCAGCGACCGCATCACACTCACTACATCCATCTGGGACAATGTGAAAGAGGTGCGCATCTTCGGCGCGGATGGCGCATTGGTAAAGACACTTCGTCTGAATGGTGAGGTGACCACACTGGACGTGAATGAATTTGCTGCGGGGATTTACTACGTGTCATTCGTTCATCAGGCAGGAACTCACGTCACCCAGAAATTCTCGGTGGTTCGTTAATCGCGATGGATTCCTTTCGCCTTGAACAGGGGTGGAAAGAGCGGCTCAATGGCGCTTTTTCCACCCCTTCATTTGCCGGGCTGACGGACTTCGTGAATCAGGAGTACCGCGCGCGTACCTGTTATCCGCCGGAGGCGCAGGTTTTTGCGGCATTTGATCACTGTCCGTTTGATCGGGTGCGTGTGGTCATCCTCGGACAAGATCCCTATCACGGTCCGGGTCAGGCGCATGGGTTGTGCTTCTCGGTAAATGATGGTGTGCCTTTTCCTCCGTCGCTGCGCAATATTTTCAAAGAGATTCAGGATGATTTGGGACATCCTGCTCCGCTCACGGGCAATCTCACCCGCTGGGCTGATCAGGGCGTACTCATGCTGAACGCCGTGCTCACCGTGCGTGACGGACAGCCCGCGTCGCATCAGAAAAAAGGATGGGAAGAATTTACCGATGAAGTCATTCGTCAGGTGAGCATGCATAAGCGGAATGTGGTATTCATGCTCTGGGGCAATTATGCCATTCGCAAAGGATCGGTCATTGATGCATCTGCACACTGTGTGTTGCAATCCGCACATCCTTCACCACTCAGCGCGCATCAGGGGTTTTCAGGCAACCGCCATTTTTCGAAGGCGAATACCTATTTGCGGGCACACGGTCTTCCCGAAATTCAGTGGTAACTCAGCGCTTGAGGTGAATGTATCCCTCGCGCGTATCGCGGATTCCACCACCGCAATCACTCGCATATTCGGCGATGAAATAATAGACCCCTTCCTCCACATCGCGACCATTCCAATGAAAGGCGGAGCGGTTGCCTTCGAAGATAATCGTGCCCCAGCGGTTGTATACGGTCACTTTGTATTCGGTGAAAAACCGCTGCAGATCGGTGTCGGGCAGATTGCGCAGGAACGGATACCACTGTCCGTTTTTTTCATCGCCGTTAGGGGTGAACACATTTGGAAACGTGATCGCACTGAGGTCCACATCCAGATCGTCTGAAGCGATGATCTCAGCAGATTCTGTAGATGAGCAACCATTGATTTCATTCACCACCGTGAGGGAGTAAATACCCGGTGCATCTACCGTGATATTCTGCACGCCGGTGGAAGAAGTAATGTTGCCGGTTTCAGTAGCCCAGCTGAAGCTGATGCTTACGGAAGGATCAATAGTGATTCCTTCCATGGTCACCGATTGCCGGATGCACGTGAGCGTATCCTGAAGCGGAATGCTGATGATCGGTTCAGTGAAGTCTTCTGTAACTATTAGCGCATCTGTGCCCACGCAGCCATTGCTGATGTCTGTTGTTGTCAGGGTGTAGGTGCCAGCCGCAGTGATCTGAGGGGTGAGTGTACCCGCACCGGAGAGAATTACACCGCCGTTGGAGGCAGTCCATTGAATCAACGGATCAGGGATACCTGCATTGCCCGTCAGCGAGAGGGTGGGAGAGAAGCAATTGATGATGCCATCCGGACCTGCATCAGGCACCGGAGCCACCTGATCGGCGGTAATGATGACGGTAGTGCTGTCCACGCACACATCCAATGCAGTGGCAATAACGGTGTATGTCCCCGGCACGGAAGTCACGAGCTGCGGGTTGAATGGATTGCCGTTGATCGAGCCATCCGCAGTCGTCCAGGTGTATTCAGTCATCGGGAAATTGGAATCCGCGAACACATTGGCCAATATTGCCGCACAGGTTAGCACCTGATCCCCGGAAGTCGTCACTTCAAGCGGCTCCACAATCACCATGATATCCGCATCCACATTGTTGCCGCAGAGGTCGGTGAACTGCACATTATACGCAGTAGTAGCGGGTGGATTGGCGACAGGCGTGGCCGATGTAGGATCATCCAGAAAATCGGAGGGAGTCCACAGGTAAGTACCGTCGAGGGAAGCGCCGGAGCTGAGCACCGTGGAAGCGCCCGGACAAATCAGCACTTCATCGCCTACGTTGAGGATGTTTTCCTGCAGGCAGACCGTTTGGTTATTGAATGAACCACCGGTAGCAGCGGTGAATCCCCAGTACACCAGATTTTGTCCGCTGAAAATGGAGTTGATCAGATCCACTTGCGCCTGCACGCGAAAAGTGCAATCGAAGTAGACCTGCATCGTCTGCGTGGCCGGGTCCCAATTGATTTGCACTACGTGGTCCTGACCATCTTCCGTGTTTTGGTTGAACGGGTCCATTTGCACGGGACCGCCGAGTTGGAGCGGCGAGTTGTGACTGATATTTCCATCGCGGTGAATAGCGATGTGATCGAATCCGGGGTCATTGTATTCCCCGTTTTGCCAGGTGTCGAATTCCACCCCGAGCGAAGTACCAAAATCCAGGTATCCCATACCGCCTCCGCTGGCACCGATGGCTGAAGTACCCACGGTTTGCAGTACGAAGCAGATGCCGTCGGCGCCATTGCCATCAATGCTGCCCAGGTTCATGCGAAACTGAATGTCAAACGCCTGATTCAGGTCGATTTGCTCACCGTACCATACCGTACCGTTTTGAAAATTAGCTTCAGACGTGAGGCGGTAGCAGTCGTCGCCGAGAAACACCGCATCGCCATTGAGGAAATAGGTTTGCCCGCGGGCCACACCAGCCGTCATACACAGCGCAAGACCAAGGAAAGTGTATTTGATACACGAAATCATGTCCCGAATATAGGGAATGATGCCTGTAGGGACGCACGGCAGTGCGTCCTTGAGCCAGGGTTTGCCTGTAGGGACGCACGGCAGTGCGTCCTCGGGCCAGATAGCGCTACCTCTCAACCACCACCTTCAAGGTATGCGTGTGGTTTTGCGATGTGCTAAGCACCAGTGCATAACAGCCTTCGGCAAGGTTTTCTACCGGTATTCCGGCGGAAGTTGCCGGACCTTCACTCAGACAACGGCCGGTAATATCGAAGAGCATAAACTTCGCGCCTGGTGGAACAGGAGCAAGGAATATGCGATCCCTTGCAGGAACCGGATAAACCGTCAACTCGCGATACACTTCTCCGGAAACACCCACCACCACTTCAATCTGGTCGGAAACGGCAGTGCAACCCCATTCACTGAACCCCTGTACCACATAGATTCCCGGTTCTTCCGCTAAATAGGTGTCGTCATTGGCCCCGTCGATCGGATTGCCGTTGAAGTACCATTGGTAATAGGCACCCCCATTCGCCTGCAGCAGGTTGTTGTCGGCAACCGCTTCAATTTCGGGAATTGGATGCACCACAAGTGTCTGCTCCACTGTGGCAATGCAAATCGGATTAGAAGCAATGTGCGTAATACTCGTCAGGGATTCGTCCAGCAGCGTATTCCACACTGCGCCACTGCCCGCAGGCTCATCGTTCAGCAACCAGGTGTGCGTTTCGATGTACTGCGCATTGGAGGACACGTTAAGGTCATCGCCTGTGCAGTAGTAGGGCCCAAGAGAAAACTCAGCAAGATGATCACCGCAGTCGAACACAGTATGAAAGGGTTCGTTGGTTTGAATGGGCGGATTCTGGTCGAAATAAATAAATGCCTCGTTGGTGATTACCTCACCTGGTTGGATGTTGATGACTGGTGAGATAGTGAACCGCACAAAGCCCTGACTTGCATCGGTATCCTGCTCAGCCGGTGGCAGCTGAATGTTTGGAAAGGTGAATTGAAGCAGACGCATGGACGGATCAAACAATGCCGACATGTGATGAGAAGCATCGAGAATTTCGAGCGTGGTGTGATCCAGCAACACCGAAAGTGTATCCCGCAGCACCACAAGTGACGCTGCGGCATTGCCGGTGTTCTGAAACCGGATGGTGTATTGCAGTGGCGTGTCTCCAAGTATAAAATGCGGCTCAGCATAACCCACCGGCAACGGCTGTTTGTCATTAGGGTCGTAAGCGCAGGTAAGTTCAGTCAGTGTGCTGTCGGATGCACTCACAGTGGATTGCGATGCAGTAATGCCCGAGGCGCTCGCGTGCACTGGAAGGAATTCGCCGATGGATTCCACGCCAGGAGTGTGCAGTCCGATCTGCCATTGACGGATTTCTCCGGGCACCAGTTCGTCGAAAGGAATAACCAGAGGGGCTCCGGAAAAAGGTTCCGTAGTTTCTTCGAAAACCACAGCGCTGAAAGCCGCATCTGGCGTAAGTGTCAAGGCACCGCTAAGCATCGCATTGCCGGTGTTATGCGCGCTGAGGGTGTGATAGGCCACAGTGGCGCAGAGATACTCGTTGCAGATCGATGTGAGTTGCAGTTGCAGTCCGGCGAGCTCATCGCCCGGAAGAAGTGCAAAATGGTTTTGCCAGCTCATCGGAGGCCAGCTGAGTTCTATTTCCAGAGGTCCTGATGCACCGGGATAAGCGGCGGTAGGCATCACGGAAATCGATGCTGTTTCAAATACTGAGACCGGAAATGAGTATACTCCCTGCTGGTCGGTGTAGGCCACGAGTCCTTCAGGCAATAGCGTAACAGGCCATGCGCTCAGCGGATAATCCCCCGCATCGAATGTGCCATTGGCATTGGCATCGTGAAAGACCATGCCCGAGAGCTGATACTCACAGGTGTTGGTCGGGCATGTGGCGTTGGGGTTGTAGTTGATGGCCAAAGGATCGGTACAACCGCAATCACCTGTGCAGCATGAGTTGTCGTCATACAAGGCCGAAGGATCGTAGTTGCATGCGGCTGGCTCCGTACAACCGGACAGACTGGTGTTTATCATCACATGCACAGCTTCTCCCGTGTCGCAGTATATGATGAGGTCAGGGGTGGTGTTGCCATCATGGTCGGCGAAGTCGAAGTAGCTCGGGTTCAGGCCCTGCAGCGCCGTACTTACCAGTACGGGTGGTGCTGGTTCTGAAGGCGCAGACAACAGCCATACGCTGCCCTGGCTGCGTGATATTGCCGCGATTTCAGGTGTGCTGTCGAAATCGATATCTGCTATGCGAATCGTGGTTGGAGCACCTGTCGCATCTGACAGTGGTTGTGGAGCGGCAAAGGTTCCATTGCCTGTATTCTCAACCCAATTCACCTGACCGGTAGTATGGTCGGCCATGGCAATATCGTCGTCGCCATCGCTGTCAAGGTCTGCCATATCCAGTGAGCTCACAGCCACACCACTGAGGCTCCATGCCTCGAGTGCGTCGTAGACGTCAGGTGCACTTTGCATCAGTATGGTTGCCGCTTGCGCCGAGCGCAGCAATACATCGGGCAGGCCGTTGCCGTCGAAATCGGAGACAAAGAGCTCAGCCACTGTGCCCACACCCTCAGCAATCTGCACAGCTCCGCTGAAATTGCTGTCGTCGGTGGCTGCCTTCATCCACAATGAGCCGGTGAGATTGCTTGCCGCGAGCAGGTCATCGAATCCATCGAGATTCATATCCGCCAGCAACAGCTTGCCGGGTTGGAGCACGAGCGTGTCAATAAGCACGGGATTGAGAAAGCCACCTTCAGTTTGTTCAATCAAATGGATTCCTCCTGAGGAGGTCGTCGCAATGAAGTCCGAATCACCGTCGCCTCCGCGGTCGAAGAGCACGGCAGAGTGTGGACTGAACAACGGACTTATTTCTCCGCCAAATACATAGCGGCCGTTGGCCCGGGCTTTACGCCATGTAATGTGATGCTGGATCGAGCTCAGAAGGATGAGGTCGGTCAGCCCGTCATCGTCGAGATTACCGGTAAGAAATTCCGGTCGCGGACGGTGAAAGGTGTGAATGAGCTTGGCGTTAAACTGAAGGGTATCGGTTTGGTAGTTGACGATGATGGCATTGTTCACTTCGCTTGCCGCCGCGAGGTCATCGAGACCATCAAGATCAAAATCTGCGCTGACCATTTCACGCACCTGCCACATGTTGAATGCCACTATTGAAGGAATGGCAAAGAGACCGGTGTCGTTGGCGGTATTTATGACGATTTCATCCGTACCTCCCACGAAGGCATCCACAAGGCCGTTGCCATCGATATCGGTAGCGAGGATGCTCGACGGACCGTTCATGACACAGACCGAGCCGTTGGATGAGAACCCGCTGCCGGCATCGTTAGTAAATGAACGGACATCGTTGCTATTGATTCCACAAGCCGCTACGTCGATGAAGCCATCATTATTGAAATCGGCCACGGTGAGCCCGATGGGATTGTTCAGTGCGGCGGTTATTTGTGTGGCTGCGCTGAAAGTGCCGTTGCCGTTGTTGAGGAGATAGCTCACCCGGTTGGCTGTAAACCGGCACACCACCAGATCGGTATCTCCGTCGTTGTCGAGGTCGGTGGCCGCGAGACGCCTCGGACCGCCCAGAGAAGCAGCTATCACCGCGGCGGCCTCAAACTCACCGTTTCCGTTGTTGCGAAACCACACAATCTGATTGGCAGCCTGGGCGCAGGCCACCACGTCGGTCAAACCATCCCCATCGAGGTCGGCAGGTACGGCATGTGTAGCGAAGTTAACAGCGCCGGGAAGCTGCACGGCGGGCTGAAATGAGCCGTCGCCATTCCCTGCATACCAGCGCACAGCGTTATCAACGGCCGAAGCCACCACAAGATCGGCATGTCCATCCGCGTTGAAGTCGGCGGTATTTACCGATCGGGGCCCGTTCAGCGCGCCTTCAATTCGGGTGATGGGTAAAAAATCACCATCACCAGCGTTGAGGAGAATGCCGAGACTGCTGTCCATCGATCCGGCCGCTACGAGGTCGGGATAGCCATCGGCATTGAAATCGGCAGTGGCGAGGCCGAAAGGCGATTGGATGAGGTAGTTATCGGCCACAGGGTTCTCAAACTGAGCGGTGGCTTGCAGGCAAAGCATACCGGCAAGGAGATAAAAGAGAAGTCGCATAGAGATAATTAATATGAATCAGAAAAAGCCTGAATTTCAGTACGAGCGGAAATATAGGAAAAATGTCATCAATCCGTTATGCTGTTAGATTCTGGATACTAGATGCTAGATAACCTTGCCGGGGCGGTGGTCATTGTCGCCGGGCGTTTCCCGAGTTCCGAATTGAAGAGCGAGAATGAGAGCGAGAGCGGGTGGCGGCGGGAATTTCGCTTTACATCGCAAGGCCGGATCGCTCTCCGCTCTCGCTCTCCGCTCTCGCTCTCCGCTCTGCGTTAGTCCAATCCCAGCATCTGTGGACGCGCCTTTGGCGGGTTGCCATGTGTGATGGCACTGCGCGGTCGCGGCAAGCCGGCTCAGCGCGGGAACAGATGCGAGGCCCCACGGCCTGAGTGCATTTTTAATGTGGTAATAGGGTAATGGGGTGATGGGGTAATTACGCCTCTTCGCTGAGCGGCCAGTGATCCGGCGAGGTTTCCATTCTCTTCTATCCATTCTCTATTCTCCGAAATCCATGTCTTGGATGCGGAAATACGATTCTATTTATTTGTCACTTTTCTTTAGAAGA
>JBKDGH010000128.1:0-8932 GCA_046336655.1 Flavobacteriales bacterium
CGTTGATGCTGTTCACCACCGTGCCGTACAAGCGAGCTGTACCATCGGCATACTGCTCGAGGTGACCGCCATCGGCATCAAAGTGGAAATTCGCACTGCTTGTAATACCTGCTTGTGCAAGGGTTGGAACCCAGAAAGCCCAGTCAGGTCCGGGTCCGAATGCAGTAGTGATGTCACAGTGGCTGGTGGTTGCACCAGTGAATGATCCAAATACGTCTACTTCTGCATCGCCTGTGCAGGCATCAGTAGCAGTAGCAGATGCCGGTCCCGGGATATCTTCAAAACACTGCACATTCACATGCTCTTCCACACCGGAAATCACCGGAGCGGTAGTGTCGATTACAGTGATGGTTTGACTGACTGCAGCCGATTCATTGCCACATGCGTCAACGGCCTTCCAGGTCTTGGTGCGCACGTAGCTTCCCGGGCATGAGCCATCCACGGTTACATCAGATACCAATACAATCGATGGGTTCGGATCGCAAGCGTCTGTTGCAGTGGGCGCAGTGAATACAGGAGCCACAAGGCAGTTGACGCTCGCATTGGCACCAGCAGCGCTGATAACCGGAGCGGTAGTGTCGATTACAGTGATGGTTTGAGAAACCAGGTCTGATTCATTTCCGCAAGCATCTACTGCCTTCCACGTAATGGTTCTTGCATAGCTTCCTGGGCATGCGCCATCTGCTGTTACATCAGATACCAAGACAATCGATGGGTTCGGATCGCAAGCGTCTGTTGCAGTGGGTGCAGTGAATACAGGCACCGCATTACAGTTGATGGTCGCATTGGCGCCAGCAGCGCTGATAACCGGAGCTTGTGTATCGGTGATGGTGATTTCCTGAGTGAACGATACACTCGCTTCACACTCGTCGGTGGCCGTCCAGACACGGGTCAGGAGCTGACCACAAGCGGTATTGCTGAAGCTGTCTTCAAACCCTGTTTCGAGCTCATCGCCATCTGCATCTGTAAATATCGGCTCGATCGTGTAAACGTCATCACCGCATTCTACAGCATAAGAAGATTGACCTTCTGCAGCAGGAGCGTTGTTATTGATGCAAGGATCACAGATGAGCAAGCCGTCATTCACTGTGCCGCCAACGTAGTTTTCGTTGATAGCAGAAGCTGTTTCATTTACTTGTGATAAAGAGAATGCATTGCTGCAACCGCCGAGCACATCATTTGCCACTGAGAGGAATTCTCCAACGGTATAGCCTTCAAAAGCACCTGAAACGATCACCTGACCTACAAGTGCGGAATTGCTTGGGCTGTAGTTTGGATCATAGTTATCGAAACCTACACTCAATGTAAGAGCAATGATCTGGCTAAGCAATGAGTTGCTTTCGCAGGATGGGTCAACCTGATTGCCGCCGCTCAACACCGCGGGTGTTCCGCCGCATGGCAGGAAGTCACGCACAGCGATTGCAGAAGTCAGCGTCACAGCGTTATCCTCACAACCTACAGTCAAACCGCTTGGGAATGCACCTGCGAAGTTGGTATCCCGGTATGAACCCGGACCGCTTTCAGATGGGCTCGCCCAGCCGTCAATGGTCTGGGTGTTTCCGTAGCACGCATCAACGCAGTTGCTGCGCTCGAGAGAAACAGGCTCAGAGATTTCCACGCAACCAGTTTCCTCATCTGCTGAAACATCGGAGATGTTATTGCCCACTTCAAGGCCGCTGATTTCACCGTCGTATGACATGCCGTAGAAATTGAAGATGCCCAGTTCATAGGATTCAAGATCAAAGATTCCGCTTTCATTGATGGCGAGAATAGTGTTCATCGCATCGGTAAGCACGAATGCATAGCTGTCGCCAATTGCAGTGCTGGTGCTGCCAATGCTGAAGATGTCTTCAATGCCGTCATTGGCACACACTTCACCAGTGAAATCCTGATTGAAGAAGATGCTGCCGGCCTGACAGGTAAATGCAGAAAATGAATTGCCACGGATGAATACTCCTGAGTCCAGCACGCTGTCTGAAACGTCAGCAATTGCAAACTTGAAGTGGTATTGTTCACCGGGTACAATAGCGATAGTGGCAGTAAGCACTAAGCTAAATCCATCGTATTCAATGGTGGTGCCGTTGCCATTATCAAAATACCATATGGCATTGTCCAGTGATGTGCAGTTTTCGGCTGATCCCAATAATCCCGGACTTCCGTTATTTATCGAGTTCACGGAAACAGGAATGGCAGTAAAAGGAATGAGTGCAAAGTTCTGGTTCAGATAATCTTCGCCAAGGGGGTTCGGGCCGCTAACCAGGAACGCGAAAATGTCATTGAACTGCGTACATACAAACTCGTTGTATTCCTCTGATCCGAAGACATACTGAATGGTGATTTCGTCGCTGGTAGCCACGAAGTCAAATTCCAATATGCAACGGTCGTTGATGCTGCCTGAAGTGAATGTACTGAGGTCCTCATCGCCGTTGTATTCGTCAGGCTGGTCCTGGCTTGTGTTGCCAGCGCTGTTTGGTCCAACAGCCTGTGAGGCCAAGCCAGACGTCAGCAGAATGCCGTTGTCAATTCCCACATTGGTTGAATTGCCATTGGTGAAAACACCCGATCCGCCTGGTCCGCAGTCGAGCACTACGTTGGAAATGGTCACACCGCTGCCTGAGATCTGATTGGCCAGATCTTCAGCGGTAGCCGAGCTGTTGACAATCAACTGCGATGATGCAGGCGCAGCCCACAGCATACAGATTGCCAGCATCCAACGCGTCATGTTGGTGTAGAACGTGTTCATATTGGTTTACTCTTTGGTTAGGTTAATGGTCGCCTGGGTAAGGGGCGTAGCCGAGAATTTTGCATAAAGAAGTCCGTTCCAGTCGGTGCATGTCCATGTCGGATGTGCGCGTTGCTCGAGCATGAGCATGGCCTTATCCAGATGCGGCAGTGCGCGAAGCACATAGCCATCTCCGGACATATTGCAGACCGACTTCATCATTTGTTCTTCAGAAGAAAAATTCAGATGAGAAATGTCCACGAAGTAATTCTCTGCGACAGGCTGATTCGCGGGAAGCTGAATCACACCGCCAGGAGTAAGTCCTGCTGTGGGGAAATTCTGAGCGCTTGCCGCGCCCGCTGAAAAAAGAACGAGGAACAGTGTTCCCAGAGTAAGCAGCATCGGCGAGCGGTCAGACCCTCCCTCAGTGCGTTTTACCCTCACAGCATCAGAAGCCGCTACAGATGAGTTCTGTCGCGCAGGCACAGCAGCGTGAAGCATGCTGTGCAGACCATTGGTAATGGTTTGCATCATGGATTGATTAATTGGTTTATAAAACAGTTCAGGCGTAAGACTCTCACCCAGTGATAGGTGATAGTCGTCAGTTTTCATCGACAAAAATAGAAGTAAAAACGACGAAAAAACAAAATACATCGAATAAAAATACGTTTTCGTCGAAATCTGTTTTGTAATCAGTTGGAGATCAGTTGGTTGGCGTGAGTTGGGAAGTCAACAATCAGGCAATTTGACGATGAATTCCACAGCAATTGAGCAGGCCTTTCTGAAGCGCCCACCCCTAAACCACCACCCATCAGGCTCACTAGTTCCAGTGCTCAGTATACAACCGGGACATTCTACAGATCTCCTCCGCCCATCGAACGGCAATCGTCGAATTGTTGAATCTCCTCAGGGCACAAACACCTTGATCACGTTTACACCCGTGCCTGTTTCGCGCATCACGAAATACACTCCCCTCGAAAGACCGGTAACGGTCATCTGTGCGCTGAACGGAATGCTCCTGCCGGTGAGGTCGAATGCACGGATCGCGGCATGGTTATCCAGACAATTCCAGAAGATTGTTCCTTCCGTTGTCACTATGCATTGGATATCTGTACCGGCGGACGATTCCGCGCTATTGATGATGTCCAGTGTTTCGCTCCAGATGCATCCCAAGGCATCAGTGACCTCTATGGTGTGAATGCCGGCAATCATACTTCCGGACAATGCCCCTGTGCTGCCGTTCGACCATTGGTAACTATACGGTGGCGTTCCTCCGATGGGCACACATTCCCATCCTTCGTCCGTGAGGTACAACACTCCGGAAAGCTCGGACTGCGAGTCCACAACAGGGTGGAGAACCGCCATGCACCCGTTCAAATCTGAAATGGACAACGTGTAATTTCCCGCAGCAAGGGTGTCATATACCATTTCTCCATTAGTGATCACCGCTTCTTCTGCATTCAGTGCTGACAGGTACGGCGGCGTTCCTCCGGATATTCCGGATAAGACGAGCTGCCCGGTGGATTCTCCGTAGCAAGACACATCAACAGAGGCAACCGTTGCCACAAGTTCTTCCGGCTCCGCAATGCTGAACGATGTTTCTATCTGGCAGTTCAAACTGTCCGTGACCGAAATGGTATACATCCCTGCGGCCAAACCATCCGTATTACTCTGCAATTCTGAACCCTGATACACCGCCCAATTGAGTTGGCCCGTGCCTCCGGTAAGCGACTGAAGCTGAAGTGCTCCATCATTGCCCCCATGACAACTGACGCCGAGCGTTGCGAACTGAATTGCAATGGGCAAGGGATCCGCTATTTCAACGCTTCCTGAAAGGGGGCATCCGTTCGCTCCCGTAACCTGATAGGTGTAGCTTCCGGCGGAAAGGTTTTCAATGACAGCAGCATTGCTTACCGGGTTGGTCCACAGCATGGATGCAATGTCATCGCTGCCGGCCAATGCGATGCTTCCGGTTGAGTCACCGGTGCATATCGGACCGCTCACTGTGAAATCCGGCTGGGGCAATGCAAGCTGCACGACATTCAGGGTGTCGCTGTAGATGATTACTCCTGCATCGTCCACTGACCACGCGGAGTGAGTTCCTGCGGAAGTAACCTGAATTTCATTTCCTGCGGTTGTTGCATTCCATGTGACATTCGGGTGTTCAGCAACAGAAAGAAGCAGCGAGTCATTCTCACAAAATGCCTGATCAGGCCCGAGCGCAATCATGGCAGGATGTCCCTCAAGGGCATTGAGACGAACTCCCGCAGGTACGATGCCATAGGTGTCGATCATTCCGGATGGCCAGGTGATCACCAGCGAGTCTGCCTGAAGATGCGGTCCCAGCGGCATAATCAGGTGCTGCGAATTCTGCGCAAGATAACCTTCTCCTGATTTGGTGTGCTGAAGGATGAGTTCATCTCCCGCATAATAGGTAATGATGGCCCCGAATCCATCGCGGTTGGACACGGTGCCTTCGAGGTCAAGTATGAAGTAGTTATTTGCGCCGCCTGAGTTGTAGTAGATCTGCACAGGTTGGGCCACCATACTGCTTGCAATCAGGTCGTAATATCCGTCGCGGTTGAAATCCCCCTTAGCTGCTGCATGACTGCGAAGGCCCACGATGTTGTCAGAATAGGAAAAGTCAGGTTGAAATTCGCCGCCTACATTCGAGAAAAACCGATTGTGGTTATTTCCCATGATCATATCGGTGCATACATACAGGTCTTCCCATGTGTCGTTTGAGGTATCAATCCATACCGATCCCCAACATGACTGCCAAACCTGAAGCCCCAACTGCGGAGCAACATCCACGAATGAAAGCTGACCGTCATTTTGAAACAACATATTACCGCCGACGGGTTCATTGGTCACGTACTTATCGAAATCCCCGTCATGGTCGTAATCCGCCCATGATTCTGTCATTGCGCACAGATCCACATCAAATCCAACTTCCGGACCTACATCGGCAAAATTGTTCGCACCATCATTGATATAAAGAAGGTCGAATGGATCCCTGTCCACTGCAACACTGATATCCAGATCTCCATCGCGATCCACATCCAGAAACGAACAGGCAAGCGATAAATTGATCGGCTCATCGTCAGACAACCGAAAGGTGGCATCTTCAAACGTGCCATCTCCGAGATTCCTGAACAAGCGGTCATCGCTCAGGTTCCAAAAACAGAAATAAAGGTCGAGAAAACCATCCGAATCAAAATCCCCCCAACTCAATCCGTATTGTCGGCCGGGATACAACCCCGTCAGGCCGGCTTCTTCGGTGATCTCCTCAAACTCCAGGTTGCCATTGTTCCGGAACAGCATCGGAGCACGATCCTGATACGTGCAACACAGGTCCGGATCGCCGTCATTGTCCATATCTCCCAAACAAGCTGCCCGCATGTCAAACGTATTTGCGATAAGCTCGATGCGTTCAAACGTACCCCCGAGATTATGGAAAAACAGGAGCGACTGGTCTTTCCGGCATACCAGAAAATCGTCCCAACCGTCTTCATCCAGATCATATACCACCAGTCCGCTTCCCCATGACATCTGAGGCTGCGCATCCGTGATCCCAAGCGAATCGTTCATGGTGATGAAGAGTTGGCCATGGACTGCAACAGGCGCAACAACCCACACCATTGAAACGAGGATCAAATGCACACAAGGACGCATAGCTAAGGCTTTTCCACAATCAAAGATAAGTATTCCAAAACAGGACGCGATGAAGCAGAATCTGGCAAGATACAAATGCACCCGGAATGCGTTTACATGAATTACTTTAGCATAAAAAAATCAGCAATGAGAGCACAATCCTTCCTGATAACTGCCCTTGTCCTTCTTGCAATTTCTTTGGTTGCTCAATCGTGCGGATCCGGTGAAACTCCGGCGCAAAAGGACGCTGCAGGGGATAACTCCAAAGCGCAAATACAGACGGTCGAAGTGACTGCTTCGAATCAGGTATTGCTTTATGTGAATACGGCAATAAATAACCGCATCAGCGCAGGCAGTGATACAGAAAAGAGGGCACAGCGCGCCGATTTGCTGAATTGGGTGAAAACGTCGAAAATGACTGCCGGGCAACTGGGCATCCCTTGTGAATTGGTGAATAGCCCGGTCATTTCCCTGCGGGAGAATGTGCAGACAGATCCTACCCCTGTGGATCTGAATAGCTATGGTTTCGCGAGGGTGATTGTGATGTATGCCAAGGGAAACAAAGCCCGGATTATTGATGGAGATATCAAACCTGCGCAACTTGAACAGGAGCTTACCAGCTACTTCAAAATCACTCCGGGTTCAAAAGGATTAATCCTGAATCAATAAACAAAAGGCGGGCATTCCGGATTCCATGCGCATACTCAAATACCTCGCAGCATTTTCATTGCCTCTTTCGGTGGGGTTGTCATTTACCCGCGAAGGCTGGATTTCATTCCTCCCGGTGGTGTACGCATTCATCGCTATTCCGATTGTCGAATACTTCATCGGTGAAGATCCCACCAGCCTGGATGCCGCGGAACGCGAACTCGCACGCAAGGACAACGCTTACGACATTCTCCTCTGGCTCACCGTGCCCACGCAGGTGGGTATGCTCGCATGGTTTCTGTGGCTGATGAAGAATGAGCCGGCGGATGGTGTCACCACCGCAGGACGCATCGCCTCCATGGGACTCATGTGCGGAGTGTTCGGAATCAATGTGGCGCATGAGCTCGGACACCGCACCACGAAATTCGAACAGGTGCTCGCGCGCATCATGCTGTGCACCTCCTTGTACATGCACTTCTTCATCGAGCACAACCGCGGACATCACCGCAATGTAGGCACACCTGATGACGGTGCCACTGCGCGAAAAGGGGAGATGGTGTACACCTTCTGGCTGCGAACCATCGTGCAGAGTTTTTTGTCGGCCTGGCAGATTGTGAAAAAAGAACGCAACCGAAAAAAGAAAACCGAATGGTCGTTCGGCAACGAGATGATTCAGTACCTGCTCATTCAGGCCGTATTGATCGCGGCCATTGCATGGTATGGTGGGTGGGATGTCACCGGCCCGTTTCTCCTCGCTGCGCTGATAGGCATTCTCCTCCTCGAAACAGTGAACTACATCGAGCACTACGGACTGGTGCGCAAAAAAGTCAGCGAGCACCGCTACGAAGATGTGGAGCCCTGGCACTCGTGGAATTCCGATTTCATCCTCGGGCGACTCATCCTTTTCGAACTCACCCGCCACAGCGATCATCACTGGGAACCCTCAAAGCACTATCAGCTGCTCGACTCCATGCCCAAAGCCCTCCAGCTCCCTGCAGGCTATCCCGCCATGATGCTCCTCTCTCTCCTCCCGCCTGTGTGGTTTAAGGTGATGGACAGGAGGTTAGTGTGATTGTAGGGACGCACGGCCGTGCGTCCATGCTTACCCAAATCGCACCGCAAGCCAGACACCCTATTTCCTGAGCTCAGGATACGACCGACACATTTTACACATTTCCAACGCCAATCGACAGGCCCTCACGTTCCTCTCACTATTACTGCCCATCGACAAGCACACACATTTCACACATTACCTATCGTCGAATAGTCTGTTTAATTTCTTATCTTAGCCAAACAGAAATGGAAAAAGCGGATTACCGGTCAGTCATTACTATCGAAGCGGGAAAGCGTGGCGGAAAGCCTTGCATCCGTGGGATGCGTATTACGGTCAGCGATATTCTTGGCTGGCTTGCATCAGGTATGACAGTGAAGGAAATCACTGAAGAGTTTGATGAACTGACGGAGTCTGATGTGTACGCGGCACTGAGTTATGCCGCAGACAGAGAAAACAACAGCTACCAGCTGGCAGTATGAAACTGCTCTTTGACCAGAACATCTCTCACCGCATTCTTGCGCTTGTTCTGAATGACTATCCCGATTCGGCCTCCGTCAAGAGCCTCGGGATGATCAATGCCATGGACAGAGAGATATGGGAGTTTGCCCGGTTGAATGGTTTTGTGATAGTGACTCAGGATTCCGACTTCAATGATCTGCTGGCATTGTTTGGCGTACCTCCGAAAGTGATTTGGATTCGAACCGGAAATCTCAGCACTGAAAAACTATTCACCATTCTGCATGAAAGAAAAGGCGAGATTCTGGCCTTTCTCGAAAATCAGTCGCTCGGCTGTCTGGAAATTTTTCTCCTGAACAAAGGCACAGCGCGGTGACAGAAGGGGGAAGTATGCTAGT
>JBKDGH010000129.1:0-11520 GCA_046336655.1 Flavobacteriales bacterium
GGGAATTCGATGAGCACCTCTTTCGATCCTTTTGTCCATTGGGCGATGTCGCCTTTTACCTTTTTGATGTCGCGCTCAAAGGAAACAGCGAGTTTAAAGGTCACCATTTCACCCATCGAGGCCATTTCTTCTCCGTTGAACTCGGCCATGCCATCGCGGTTGATCTTCATGATCAGTTTCTTGCCATTTTGGGTAAAGTGATAAATGCCTTTCGACTCTTCACTCTCCCCGCTGCCTTTACCCACAGCCTCATTCAGCGCCTTCAGGTTGCTGAACTCAAATCCGGATTCCAGCACGTTGTTATCGTATGTGGCTGTGACGTTGCTTACCCCCGGAACGGTGAGGTATGCATTGCGCATTTCGTCCAGCGATTCGGGAGTGAAGATGGTGTCCGTGGAGGATTGCGAGCTGGCAGAGTCACCGAGGCCGGCCATTGCGCTCAGGTCAAAGCGCATCGAGTAGCTTCCGCTGAAGTCGCTTTTGAAGTGGTAGGTCTGCTCAATGGTGCAGGCAGTGAAGATCACCATCAGGCCGATCAAACCGGAAAGGGGCAGAAGTCTTGATTTCATAAATGGAAAAGCAAATGTAAGGCTGTACGGGTCTTTGCTCCCTGAATTTTCTAACGAAGCACTGCCACGAAGCCGGTCTTCAGCACTGGCCTGCCCATATAGTCAATCGCCTCTACCCGCCATGCATAGGAGTCGTCGCCCACCCCTGAGTCCGGTTGCCACGCTTCCATGCGGGTGGTATGGAACACTGCATCTCCGAAGCGGTTGTAAACGGTGACCACTACATTGCTTACGTTCCAGCCGAATACCTGCCACCCTTCGTTAAACCCGTCGTTATTGGGCGTGACACAGGTGGGTACATACAGGCCCCAGTCGCACGGATAGGTATCTGCCTGAATCACATCGCTGCTGGTGCCGCACTCGTTGCTCACTTCCAGCGTATATAATCCGGGTAAATCTATCCGGATGGACGCAGTGGAATCGCCGGTGGACCATACATAGGTCAGCCCTTCAGTCTGTTCCACACCTAACTGCACGGGTTCGCTGTCGCAGAAGGTGATATCCGCCGGCAGATTGACCTGCGGAAGCGGAATGGCAACGATGTCAATGCCTTCCAGCGCGGTGCATCCGTTGTTGTCCAAAGTGGCTCCGTAATATCCGCTCGTGGTGATGGTAATGGATGTCCCTGTTTCACCTGTCGTCCAGACTACCGGCAACGTGGAGGTAAGGACTGCTTCTGCACCCTCACAGATGGCTTCAGGTCCGCTGAGCGTGAAGACCGGGTAGTCCCATACAATCAGAGTGCTGGCATCTGCGGTGATGCAGTCGCCGTCTGAATAGGTGAACGAATAGGTGCCCGCAGTGCCTGTGGAGAGCTGTGCTCCGGTCCAGCCCGTGCTCCACTGTCCGCCGGCAACTGCATCAAATGTGGCGATTTGGCCCTCGCAGATCATGACAGTATCCGGTAAGTTCAGGGTGGGCAGTGAGATGGCTGAAATTTCTATTTCATCAGAGGCTGTGCACGCGCCGAGGGCCACGGTAGCTCCCACAGTTCCCGAAACGGCAGTGGTCAGGGTTTGCCCGAAACCGCCGTTTGTCCATACGATGCTATCCCATCCGGGTCCGGCGTCAAGGGTGGCTGTTTCGCCCGGACACAGCGTCACATCATCGCCCAAGGCGAAAGGCTGCATAGGAAGCACGGTGATAAGCAGGGTATCGGAAGTCGCGCAACCGACACCCGCCGAATCCACGCTGAGGACAAGCTGCTCGGTGATGGGATCAGGGCCGGTGTTGATGAGCGAATAGACCGGATTGGCAATATTCGTGGAGCTGAGTCCCGAAGCGGGTGTCCAGCTGTACTGGTATCCTGGCAGCGGGGTGAGTCCGATGGAGTTTGCCGCTTCTCCTCCGCAGAGCGTGAGGTCCTCGCCCAAAGCTGCCGTCTGATTCAGTGTGTAAGTGTGACAGGCAGTTAGGGAGATATCATCCAGTCCGAAATCGTTGCCGCCTGTTTGCCATTGGGTATTCACGATGCAGAGGTCGAGGGAGGTGGTTCCCCCGCTGTTCCAGGTGGTGGTGAATGCCTGCCACCCGCCTTCGCAGATAAGTGAATCGCCCACGAATACCCCGTTGAACGAGGCATGCAGCCAGGCGAGGGGATGAGGATTGGAGTTGTTGGTCACATCGCGGCCCCAAAAAGTGAATGTGTAGTCGGTGTTGGGCTGTACCGTGATGGATTGACACCACACCTCCGAGTAGAACGATCCCGGGCTGTTTGCAATAAAGAAATTGCCTGATGGTGGATTCGTGTGGTCTGTACCGCTGAAGCCGTTGTGGTAAAAAACGGCATTTGGTCCTACGGCATAGGTGCCTTCCGGGCAGAGCGGGCAGAAGAAACCGCTGCCGGGGTTGAGGCTGCTGGAAAATCCGGTATTTCCCGAGGAAAAATTGCCGTTGGCGACGAGCTGGACCGGAAATTCACAGGCGCCGCATTGACCGCGTGCCGTGAGACTCCCGGCGCTGATTCCGGCGAACAGAAGAAAGATGAGAATATTACGCATGTGCGGTGGCCGTTTTTTCCCGGGGACGGTCGAGTTCGCGCTTGTTGGTAACGGGATTGGAGTACATCTGAAGCAAAATTTCCCTTACCTGTTTGGTGAAATTGTCTCTCGGAAGCTCCGTTTTCCTCCGGTTAATGCCCAAACGGAGCACAGTTGAGCGGATGTGATTGCTGAAGGCGATTTTCTGAATATTGGAATACTGATCCGCATAATCACGCGTGCCATTCAGCAGATCGTACGCAATGTAATTGGTTGGCCACAGCTTGTAGATGCGGTGCATTTCCGCATCGATCGCCTGGGTGAGGTAGCGGAATTTTTCGTTCTTGTTCTGAATGCCTCGCATGTGCTCAATGGCTGTATGCAGCGATGATCCCACCGCGATATTTACCCGGCCCTTGTGTCCGGTAAGTCCGGTGATCATGCTGTAAAAATCCTCGCCGGGTTTTTTCTCATACGCGCTCAGCACTTTGAGGTGCATGAGTTCATTGGCTTTGAGGATATCGCAGGGATCGTACTCATAGCTCACGGCCATAGGCACGATGTTTAGTCCGAGCAGCGCATCTTCAATGGGCAGCTCCGAACTCATTGTGAACATCTTCAGCAGTCCGGTAGCTGTGCGGTCGTCGCCGTCTTTGCTCCGCCCTTCGCGCTGCGCGATCCAGATGCTGGTGCCCTGGGCAATCGTGTAGCGGATATAGTTGGAAAGGCGCAGGGAATAAGAATATATCTCTTTCGCGTTGATGTTGCGGTTGACGATGAAGTTCTTATTCATCCGCACGATGTCTTCCACCACCTTTTTCCGCAGCAGGTTGTCGCCGATAGCGATCTCGGTGGTGCGGTAACCCTTTTCCAGCAGGCTCACATTGAGCAGCGCAGAATCGAGGATAATATCGCGGTGATTGCTGAGAAAGAGATAGGCCTTTTCGCGGGAAAGCGACTCCATATTGGTGAATGTGAGGCCGCTGGTGGTCATCTGAATCACCGTCTGGAACGCAGGCCCTGAAATCTCCGCCTGGAACTGATCCACGGTTTTCACCGCTCGCATCATCTTTTGAATTGCGGCTTTGCTCAGTCCGGGATACACCCACTTCACCATGCGATACACCGATGGCTCTGAGAGTATCCGCTCTATGGCACCGGGAACTTCCTGGTCGTTGTATGGTCGGATGTCATCGAACCGGTTAACGTCGATCGCTGGACTTTGCATGCAGGTAAAATAGCCCTGCGAAGATAGCCAACCGGATGGCATGCGGATCACACGGAATTTTCCTGAGTTACTTTCGCGGCATGACCTTTTCCGATCTGAAAATTACCCGTCAGTTTGTCAATGCGTTGGATGACCTGAATATTCACACGCCCACGGAGATTCAGATCAAGGCCATTCCGCCTGTGATGAGCGGGCAGGATGTGATCGGAATCGCACAGACCGGTACCGGTAAGACCGCGGCTTACCTGCTTCCGCTGCTCCAGCAACTCAAATATGCACAGGGCACCGACGCGCGGTGCCTGATTCTTGTGCCTACCAAGGAACTGGTCATCCAGGTTGAAAAGAATCTGGCTTCACTGGCGAAATACACTGATCTCCGCTGGGTAGCCTTGTATGGTGGAGTCGGACCCAAGGCGCAGATCAGCACCCTTCAGGCCGGAGTGGATGTGATCATTGCCACACCGGGACGGTTTCTTGAAGTCTATTCGAAGCGGGTGTTGGTGACGAAAAAGATCAGGCATATCGCACTGGACGAATGTGACCGCATGATGGATATGGGATTTTGGCCGCAGTTGCGCGAGATCCAGGAGAAAATTCCGCAGAAGAAGCAACAGTTGCTCTTTTCAGCCACCTTTCCTCCGAAGGTGGAACACATTGCCGATAATTTTCTGCTCTGGCCCACGCGCCTGGAAGTCACGCCGCAGGCCACACCAGCCACTACCGTCACGCAATACCTCTACGAAACGCCGAACATCCGAACCAAGCTGAATCTTCTGGTGCACCTGTTGTCCGATGAGCCGGTATTCACCCGCGTGCTGGTGTTTGTGAAAACGCGGGAGCAGGCCAATGTGGTGGCTGCTGAGCTTACCCGGCGTGCCAGGGGCGGTGTGGAAGTGCTGCACAGCAACAAGGGACAAAACACACGATTGCGGTCGGTGGAGTGTTTCCGGCAGGGCTTGTCGCGCATTCTGGTGAGCACGGATGTGAGCGCGCGCGGACTGGATATTGAAGAAGTGAGCCATGTGATTAATTTTTCGGTACCCGGCCATTATGAAGATTACGTGCACCGAATTGGCCGAACCGGAAGGGCGTTCCGCACCGGAACAGCAATCACCTTCATGGATATTTCAGAGGTCTACCACATAGGCATCATTGAAGGCATCATTCAGCAAAGCATTGAGCGACGGCCAATACCGGATGCAGTGGAAGTCACTTCCACCCCATTCAGCGAAAAGCAGGATCAGTTGCGCGAAATAGACCGGCAGAAGCGCATGCGGGATCCTAAATTCAAGGGCGCATTTCACGAGAAAAAGGATCTGCGAAGGGGGATCAAAAAGAAATCAGCCCGATCCGCGCGTAGAAAGAAATAAATTTCTACATTCGTCCTGATTACACCGCGCGAGCGGTGCGATCGCTACCTTAATTAATTACGACTATGCACAGGGGGATTTCATCCTGCCTGTTGGCTGTGGTGATGTGCACAACCCTGCGTGGTATGCTTTGCGCACAGGGTTTCATCAATATTACTCACCAACAGGACATCCACCTCAATCTGGATCTTGCCGAAAATGGCGCAGGGCTCAGTTTTTTTGATTTCAATCAGGATGGTTGGGATGATCTGACATTATGCACCCGCAATGCCCCCCTCCGTTTTTATCAGAATGTGCAGGGACAATTCACACTCATAGAGCCACTCGTGGATGTGGAGGGGGAAATTAAATCGGTAACCTGGTGTGATTATGACAATGACGGCGACGCTGATCTCTTTGTAGGCCGGTTTTACGATACGTCCAGATTTTACCGGAATGAGGGCAATATGGTGATGACTGATATCTCAGCCACTTGCGGGTTGCCTCAGGAATCAGAGGCTATGACTTACGGTGCGAGCTTTGGGGACCTCAATCGCGATGGTTGGCTGGATTTGTACATCTGTAATTACAACTGGCCAACCGGTATCACCAACTGGATATTGCTGAATGATGGTAACGGCGGATTTACTGACATCAGTTCGGTAACCGTGGCCAATGATTTGTGGAGGCGTTCGTTTCAAAGCGCAATCATGGATTATAACCGCGATTTGTGGCCGGATATTTTTGTGGCGAATGATAAATCCACGCGCAATTCCCTGTACGTCAATTACGGTAACGCGGAATTCGGGGATGTGTCGTTTGAAGCCCAGTGCAATCATCACATGGAAAGTATGTGCGCGAGCCCGGCGGATTATGACCGCGATGGTGACCTGGATATTTATGTGTCGAATTCCACGCCGGGAAATATTCTATTAAAAAACAATGAGGGAATATTCTCGGATGAGGCTCCGCAACTGGGACTGGAATTTAATCTGCTCTGCTGGGGAAGTCTCTGGCTGGATTACAACAATGATGGTCTTGAAGACCTGTATGTTCTGAGTACATGGCCGCACACCGACAACCGGAACAAACTGTATCATTCAAATGAGAACGGTACCTTTTCGGACGTGCTTGTTCCGGGGCTTGCAACAGACATCACTTCGGCGTATGCGAATGCGTCCGGCGACCTCAATAACGATGGCTTCGCAGATTTTATGTCGGTGGGTAATGAGCCCGGACATTCCCGCCTTTGGCTCAATCAGGGCGTGGGAGGAAATTATCTCAGAATTGATCTGCGGGGAGTGCAGAGCAACAGACAAGGTGTTGGAGTATGGATTGATGCCTGGTATAACGGCCAATACAATGGCCGTTACACGATGTGCGGGGAAAATTACCTCGCACAGAATGGCGGCAGCGAAATCATCGGTCTGGGTGATGCGGAATATCTGGACAGCTTGATTCTCACCTGGCCAAGCGGTCAGGTGGATAAATACTACCACATGGCTGCCAATCAGCGCGTGAGCCTGGTGGAAGGCCATTCATTTGACGGCCGGTTTCCGCTGAGTGCTATGGAGGTCTGCCCAAACAGCGAAGAACAGATCGGCTGGGAGTTCGCTGATTCTGTGCTTTGGATGGACGGGATGACAGAATGGGTGAGGTCTGCGTTGGCAGGTAGTTACTCCGCGTACAGTTATTTTCAAGCGATTTCATTCCTGTCGGATACGCTTGAGGTTTCGCAGATTGAGATTCCTGTATGGTCTTGGGAGATAAGTCCTCCCTCGTGCGCAGGATCTCAGGATGGAATTGCCGTGTTGATAGATCCGACCGAGACCCTTTCTGCAACCTTCGGCCTGACGGGTGAAGCATTTCCCATGAACAGCCTTGGCGCCGGAGATTACCAGGGATTGATTTCACACATTTCAGGATGTTCCGAGCCGTTTGAGTTTATGCTCCAGGAGCCGGACTCGCTCGAAGTGACAGAATTGGTTTCACAGGTCAGTTGCGCCGGACTGAGCAACGGCGAAGTGCAGCTGCAGATCAGCGGAGGTACAGCACCCTATCAAATAACCTGGACAGACTCCGGTTCGGATAGTCTCGCGGCCGGAATATATTCATGGTGGGTACAGGACCAGCGGGGATGCGGAATCCAGGGTGTGGTTGTCATTGACGAACCGCCACTGCTGATGGCGGAAGTGAATATTACTCCGACTGAGGAAGGCGATCTGGGAACTGGATTAATTACGGTGAATGGCGGTACACCGCCGTATCAGATTAATTGGTCAGACGGAGTAACAGGCGCGCTGCATGAAGGTCTGTCGCAAGGAGTTATGGAGGTGATTGTGACTGATGATAACGGATGCAGCATAACCCTCACCGCGGAGTGGTTCCCCATATTCACTGAGGAAACGGGATGGTCAGAAGAACATTCCTTTTACCCGAATCCGACCACCGGTGCGATAGCGCTTGAAACAGGATGGCGTATCCTTTCCGTAATTGACGCCACCGGCCGCGCTGTGGAATTAAATCATCCGGTTCAGCACGGGGCTTGTGCTGACCTGTCCGGACTTAGCACGGGAGTGTATTACCTGAGGCTGATAAGGCACAGCGGCGAGGTGCTTACACAGCGCCTTATCCTGACGGACTAATGCGCAGGACTGAGGGCTGACAGGCCTGCTGTATCTTCGGCCAAAACAATCACCTATGGCTGCTGATCCACAGGCATTTCAAACACATATCATTCAGGGATATACCTTCAATGGAGACTATATCGCATTGGGAGCGGCCCTTTTTGAGGGCCATCCTCAGCCGGGAAGCGAGGTGCGTATTCCTCTGAAAACCCTCAACCGCCACGGGCTCATCGCCGGCGCTACGGGAACAGGAAAGACAGTCACTCTGCAAATTATCGCAGAACAAATGGCGGCACACGGAATTCCCGTGTTGCTCATGGATATCAAAGGAGACCTGAGTGGCATTGCTGCTCCGGGAGTTACGAACCCCAAGATCGAAGAGCGTCATCAGCTGATCGGCATTCCGTATGCGCCTTCAGGGAGCACAGTGGAATTACTTACTCTTTCAGAAGAGAAAGGTGCACGACTCAGAGCCACGGTGAGCGAGTTCGGTCCTGTACTTTTTTCAAAAGTGCTTGAGTTAAATGAAGTGCAGCGCGGAATTGTATCCATTGTTTTCAAGTATGCCGATGACAATTCGCTGCCTTTACTCGACCTCAAAGATTTCAAGCGCCTGCTGCAGTTCGTCACCGATGAGGGCAAGGCGGAAGTGGAGAAAACTTACGGGAAGGTATCCGAAGCAAGCGTGGCGACTATTCTCCGAAAGCTCATTGAACTCGAAACACAGGGTGGTGAGAAATTCTTTGGCGAGCGTTCGTTTGAAGTCGCAGATCTCGTGCGTCACGACCAGCAGGGGAGAGGAGTGGTGTCCATTGTGAGGCTGACCGATATTCAGGATAAGCCGGGCTTGTTTTCCACGTTCATGCTGCAAATGCTGGCGGAAATTTATCAGTCGTTTCCCGAGGCAGGCGATATGGATAAGCCGAAGCTGTGTGTGTTCATCGACGAGGCTCACCTGATTTTTGAGGAAGCGAGTAAGCCACTCCTTGACCAGATTGAAGCCATCATCAAGCTGATCCGCTCCAAGGGTATCGGTATTTATTTCTGCACGCAGAATCCGTATGATGTTCCGGAAGATGTGCTTGCACAACTTGGATTGAAAGTGCAGCACGCCTTGCGCGCATTCACAGAAAAGGATCGCAAGGCCATCCGCAAGACTGCGGAGAATTATCCCATCAGCGAGTATTACAACACGGAAGAATTGCTCACGAGCATCGGCATCGGCCAGTCGCTGGTGACTGCATTGAATGAAAAGGGAATTCCGACACCTTTGGCCGCTGTCCATATGAGGGCTCCGATGAGTCGCATGGGGGTGCTTGCGCCTGAAGAGTTGGACCGCATTGTCAATGCATCCTGGCTGGTGAAGAAGTACAATGAGGAAGTGGATCGCGAAAGCGCCTATGAAATACTGGAAGCCAAACTCAACAATGCCCGCGCGGAGAAGGAAGAAGATGAAGTAGAGGCCTCACCTGCGAAGACCCGCACGAAAGAACCGAAGCCCGAACCTTCCGTGCTTGAACGCGCTTCGAAAAACACCATGGTGCGGCAGGTGGGCAATACCGTAGTGCGTGAACTCGCTCGTGGCCTGCTCGGTGTGCTCGGACTCGGAGGTGGTTCACGCCGCAAGAGCCGTCTGTTCTGATTGCAGGTGCGGTGATGTGTTCACAGTTGATGTTTACTTTACCTCACTTTTCTTAACTTATCCTATCTTATCTCAACTCATTCTATCTTATCAGAAATGAGTCGTGGTTCCCGCGTTGCATCATGATTTAAGCGGGGTATTGTCCCACGCATTATCCGGTGCGTCATCCATGAATTTGCGGTCCTCTCTGAGCAGCCTCTCCTGCAAGGCAATTTCTTCCCGCACACTTGAAATATAGGACTCTGTATCTCCCCTGCCGCCTGCCAGTCTGTTTAGCGCTTCAGTATCGTAACGTATAAAATCATTCGCTTTGCGCAGCGAGGTATACCTGCGTTTTCCAAGGGAGTGCAACACATCCACACCCATATACACTGAAGTATGCAGGGATTCACGGTAGATGTGTGGTACACCCATTTCCATAAACTGATAGGCATCCATCCGGTTTTTTGCACGCATGAACAATTTAAGATGCTGAAAATGCTTGTGTACTGTTTCGGCAAGTATCTCATTGCGCTCGGGATCATCAATGGCGGAGATGAGAATATGCGCTTTGGCAGCTCCGGCTGCTTCCAGTAAATCCGGGCGTGTCGCATCGCCAAAATACACTTCGAAACCCATTTTGCGAAGCAGGGTCACCCGTTGACTGTCGTTGTCGAGAATGGTGGCATTCACGCCATTGGCCCGGAGAAATCGCCCGAGTGTGCTTCCAAAGTGACCGAATCCTGCGATGATCACGCGCTGTTCCTCCTGCGGATTTACTTCATAAGCCTTCTGCTCTTCCGGCTTGCGCGCCATGAGGCGGGTGCTGATTTTATCATATACAAAAAGCATAAGCGGGGAGAGGACCATGCTGATCGTAATTACTGCCATCCAGAAATCCGATTGCGATTTTTCCAGCATTCCGAACTGGGTGATGGAGCCGAGCAACACAAATACAAATTCACCTACCTGCGACAGAAGCAGGGCGAACAACAGGCCTTGTCCCGAGGCCATGCCTGCAAAGCGCCCGAGCGCGGCAAGCACAACCGCCTTAAGCGTCATGATGAGCAGTACGGCTCCGATCACTGAGCCCAACTCATCACTAATTACACCGAAGTGAATGGTGGATCCGACCGACGTGAAAAAGACGCCGAGAAGCAGTCCTTTGAATGGTTCAATATCACTTTCAAGCTCATGCCTGAATTCGCTGTTGGCAAGCAGTACTCCGGCCATGAATGCGCCCAGCGCGGCACTTAATCCTACCTGCGCCATCATCCACGCCACACCACAGACTATAAACAGCGCTGCAGCGGTAAACAACTCGCGGACATGCACTCTGGAGATAAGATGTAAAAACGGATTAATCAGGTAACGGCTGATGAGAAACACGCCGAGTACTGCAGCGGCAATGGCTATGCTCGGCCACGACTGAAAGAATCCTACGATGCCATCCTGCGGTGCGTGCGTTTCTGTACCTGCTCCTGTCTGCACGCCAGCCAGCAGCGGAAGCGATGCGAGAATAGGAATGACTGCGATATCCTGAAAGAGGAGTACGGCAAAAGAGGATGTGCCTGCAGCCGTTTTTTCGAGTCCCTTTTCTTTCAATGTCTGAAGCACAATGGCCGTGGAAGACATAGCGAATGAAAGGGACAAGGCGAGAGCAGCCTGCCATGTGAAATGAAACAGCACCAGAAACACCGGAAAGAGCAGTGCGGCGGAGATCAGCATCTGCAATCCGCCCATTCCCAGAATGCGCTTTTTCATTTTCCAGAAGGCCTGAGGACTGAGCTCCAGCCCGATGACAAAGAGCATCATAACCACACCAAATTCAGCGGCGTGCATAACGTCTTCGCCTTCTTCACCTACTAGTCCGAGCACAAAGGGACCAATGATTACCCCTGCAAGAATATAGCCCAGCACGCTACCGATGCCGAGCTTTTTGGCGACCGGTACAAAGACCAATGCCGCGCCGAGATAGATCAGAGCGTCCTGTAAAATGCTTCCTGCCATGTGTCTTGTATTATGTCATTAAAATGTGCCACTGCCTTCAGTTTTTCCACATCCACATCGCCGTGCTGAAGGAATAGAATAATCTCTTCGTAATGCGTAGCAAGCCGATGCACCTCTTCATCGCTGATCCGGTTGGC
>JBKDGH010000130.1:0-14137 GCA_046336655.1 Flavobacteriales bacterium
TACACGCATTGCGTCGACCCAGAAGGACCGGGAGGTGTCCATTGCCGAGGCCCAGCGTGATGAGCAGATCGGTAAGGCAGATGCCACCAAGGAAACGCGTATCCGCACCTCTGAAGCGAATGCGATTGCAGTACAAGGGGAGAACGAGGCGCGCATTGCGATTGCCAACTCTGAGGCATTGCGCCGCGAAAAGGAGGCAGAAGCACTGCGCATTGCGGTGACCGCCGAAAAAGTGCAGCAGGCGAAAGCGCTCGAAGAGGCGTATCTCGCAGAGCAGCGCGCAGAAACCGCCCGTGCCGAACGCGAGCGATCCACACAGCAGGCCAATATCATCGTACCCACAGAAATTGCCAAGCAACAGGCCATCATCGAGGCACAGGCGGAAGCGGAGCGCATTCGTGAGCGCGCGAAAGGGGAGGCCGATGCAATTTTCGCCAAGATGGAAGCTGAAGCGAAGGGTTTGTACGAAATCCTTACCAAGCAGGCGGAAGGTTACGATCAGGTGGTGAAAGCAGCCGGCGGCGATCCGTCCAAGGCGTTCCAACTCCTGCTTATCGAGAAGCTGCCTGAGCTCGTGAAGACACAGGTGGAAGCCGTGAAGAATATCAAGATCGACAAGATCACGGTTTGGGATTCTGGTACAAATGCGGATGGCAATACCTCCACCGCCAACTTTGTATCTGGCATGATGAAAACTGTTCCACCGCTGAACGATCTGTTCACCATGGCTGGTCTGAATCTTCCCAGTTACCTCAAGGGCGAAAACGAAAAGCCTGCAGAGGAAACGGACAAAGCATAACAACCCGAACTGAGCCGCCGGTGACAATCCAGCTCCGGCGGTTCAGAACGGGAATCCGATACCAATGTTAAAGACTGCCTGAGAGCGGCGGGAAAATTGCTGGTTTTCGATCGCATTTACCCGACTGATGAATGCATTGTACTCATCTTTCGGTTCCCATACCCAGCGCTCACCGGGCACCTTCAGCGGATCTTTCAGCGGATAGCCCAAATCGAGTCGCACGAGGAAGAACTCGAAGTCAAGCCGAACCCCGAATCCCGCGCCCACCGCGATTTCACTGATGAACCGCGTGGCATTGAAGTCAGCGCCCGGACGATTCTGATCAGGTCTGAGCAGCCAGATGTTTCCCGCATCAGCGAAGAATGCCGCCTGAAACATTTCGGTGATTTTGAAGCGGTACTCTACGTTGAATTCAAGTTTCACATCACCGATGTTGTTGAACGTGCGCACATTGAGTGTGTCGCGGAATGAGCCCGGTCCGAGCGTCCGCGCCTGCCATGCGCGGATGCCATTGGCACCTCCCACAAAATAGCTTTTCTCAAAAGGCAATACGTTCAGGTTCGAGCCACCGCGTCCGACTCCCCCGAAAGCGCGCAATGCAAAGGCATTGCGTTCATTGGCATTCAGGTAATACCGGATGTCGTGATCGGACTTCACATATTGCGCAAATCGGATACGGGCAATTTCATAGCTGCCAACGTCGTCGATCGGAGCGTCAGTGAGTTCAAAGAGTTCACGCAAGGCATTTCCTGCACCCTCCAGTGTGCCGCGGTAAAAAAAGTAATGCCGCTGAAAGCGCAGTTTCTGGGTATTCAAAGTGTAGGCAAAGCGCGAGGCGCTGATCAGGTGGTCGCGGTAACTGGTGGCCAGAAATACGTCATTCAGTCGCTCAATGAATTCTTCAAAGGCAAGTGATTTTTCAATCTTGATTATTGAAATTTCTGCGAGCTCAAAACTCAGCTGCGATACTTTGTCCGGATTTTCCACAATGCTCCATCCCATGCTGAATTGTGAAAGCGTGCGTTCATAGTCAGGGCGCACCTGATAGTTGAGCAGCGCATGAAATGTGGTCCGTGGTTCGCTGCTGCGCTTAAACCGCGCATAGCCAAACGGGAAAATCCGCGGAATACTGATTGAAAGGTCAGGACCGATCTCAAACGTGTTCAATCGGAAATTGCGCTGGATCTGATCTTCACTCAGGTTAGTGGCAGTGTTGTCTCCGAGAATCTGAGAAGCTTCAAAACCATTTACAATGCGCAGCTCCACATTTTCGGCACCATGAAACAAATTGCGGTGGCGGTAAGACATATTGGTGTAAATACCCATATTACCCGCCCTGTTAGTCACGCGCGGATCGAAGCTGAACGACTGTTTGCGCGCAGGATTAAGCAGAATATTGGCATCGAGGTAATACAATCCCGTGGAATCATCAGCAGCTCGTGGTACCAATTGAACACTCACCGAGCGCGTGACCCCGAGCTGCGAAAACCGTCGGTAGGTGAGGTCAATCTTGCGCTTCTGAAATAATTCTCCCGGAATTAATGCACTGGTGTATTGAATGAGGTTGTGCTTCAGCAATATCTCTTCCGTGTCCATGACAGTCAGGCCGGGATATACAAATGGCTGTCCGGGCAAGTCGTCAGGTCGCAACGGATTGTAATTTGTAAACACCTTCACATTGCCGATGTAGTACTTACGGTGGGGAATTTTCACGAATTCGCCTTGCGCTTCGGGCGCCTGTACCCTTGGATTGACCAACCGGAGTGTCACATCCACCGTGCGTTTCCCGGAAGTGCTGTCGGCATCGTAGTAGATATAATCCTTCGTAAATTCATAATAACCGGAATTGTTGAAGAACGTGGTAATTCTGTCGCGCTCAGCATCCAGCTGGCCTGCGTCGAAGCGACCTCCCGTGCTGAGGAGCGATTCTTTTCTCAAATCATCCAGCCGCCGGCGCATGGCAACGTCTTCGATCACGTAGAAGATGGAGTCATAGCGATAAGGTTCTCCCGGATTGATCCGATACACCACATGGCTTTTCCGGCGCTTTTTCCATCCCAATGTAGTCGAGTCGGAATACTGGATATCAGCAGCTACCCGCGCAGTGAAGTAGCCTTTTTTCTGGAGATAGATTGCCATTTGTTCCGTGGCCTTGTGCACTTTGCCAGTGTCCAGGAGCATCGGTGGCTCACCCACAGTATAGGCCAGCCAACTCCAGAGGCTCTTGCATTCTTTCGGCGGCTTTCCCTTCAGCGAGCGCTTCAGGTTTTTCTTCGGACAGCGCGCTTCAGCCCGGACTATGCTTCGCTTGAGTGCCTTTGGCGGCACCATCCACGTGTGGATGCGCAGGTTAACCCGTGTCCACAGAATGCGCCGGTTGGGCTGCTGCCTGCTCATGGCCAGCAGTTCATCGGCTGTTACCGCAAATTCATCCGGCTTATTCTCAATCTTCACTTCGTGGTTGCGGAAATAAACCCCATTCTCAGGAATGCGGCGGCTGATGCTGCATGAATGGAGCAAAAGGGCAAGTCCGGAAAGACATGCCAGAAGCCGGTGTGCGTGTATCTTGCGCAACAGGTTGCAAAGTAATCATACCCGCCGCCATCTGATGAGCATGGAGCTTTCGAAAAATGAACTACGAAAAGTGCGTTCCCTGAACCAGAAGAAATTTCGTGCCGAAACAGGGCTGTTTATTGCCGAGGGACTGAAAACAGTGGAGGAGGCAATGCGCTCGGGATGGAATGTGGAGGCCGTGTATTCCACAGATGACGCTTTTTGTGCTGCACATTCCGGAGTAAAGCGGGTTTCACCGAAGGAAATGGAGCAGCTATCGGCCTTTCAGACACCGCCCGGATACCTCGCAGTAGTTCAGCGAAGAAATTTAAATGCGGAGAAATGGCCGGATCAGGTCATCGCTCTTGACGGGGTGCGTGACCCCGGAAATGCGGGAACTATTCTCCGCACAGCCGACTGGTTTGGCTTCACGCACCTGATCAGCTCGGAAGATGGCGTGGAGTGGTTCAATCCAAAGGTGGTGCAATCCACGATGGGTAGTATTTTCAGAATGTGCACCCGGGAATGCCATCTTTCGGACGTGCTCTCAGAATTGATTGCTCAAGGATATGCGGTCATCGGAGCTGATATGCACGGCGAGGCACCACAAGTATTTGAATGGCCTGCAAAATGGGTGCTGGTGATGGGCAGTGAGAGCCACGGCATACGGGAGGATGTATCCGGCTTAATTACTTCACACATTTCCATTCCCGGCGCGGGTAGGGCAGATTCGCTCAATGTGGCCGTAGCCACCGGAATTATTTTATCCAGCGTATTCCGGGTACCGGGTCGATGATCTGACCAGTATAAAACGGCAAAGGCTGCACTACGGGGTCGAACACATACATCTGCGCAAGTCCCATGTAATTTTCTTCGGTGCGTGCCCAGTAGTATTCGGGATCCCAAGGCGACATAACACCGAGCGCATTGAGTCGCGGCTCTTTTCCTTTCTTGGCATACAAATCCACTGCGTGTGCCTTGTCATTCGCGTCGCGCAGGGTAATGGTGAATAAAGGTATGGTCTTGCGAATGGAATCTTCCGCAGTGGGCTTCAGATAGGTGTTGTACGATTCGATGTGCACTTTTTTGAAGAGCAACAGAAAATCCCGTACCCTGGTCGAATCAAACTGCTCTACTTTTTTCCGGAATGCGCCGCTGATGGGATCGCGGCCGGCATACAGACTGATGTCATTGCCGCCATTGTATTTCACACTGAATGAATTCTCTGCCGATCCGTGAAACACAACGTCAACCTGTTTGAAATCGAGTTTCGGATATTCAAATATCCCTGTGTAGCGCCATTCCATTTCGTTGGCAAAAAAGCGGGGCGTGAGGAATCCGGTGAAGCCTTCGAGATGGGTGATATAAGGCTCGGAACTTCTTCCCAATCCCGGGATCTCCAGGAGCATGATCGTGCCTACGTGATCGGGCGTGGCCGGACCGACGTAGTAGATCTTGCTGGGTTTATCTCCCCCCTGATACACTTCTACCTTTTTTCCGGAAGAGGCAAGCACGCGGAGCATGTTTTCCTGTCCCTTCAGTGGAACGTTGCCGCGCACGCGCAAACGATTCAGTGTTTCGAGAATGAGGTTGACCGCATCGTGTCGTGCCTTGTATTTGCCGTTGAGGTTCCATAACCGCTCACCGGGAACCCGCTCCAGCAGGGCTGTTTGTCCCTGATGATCCACGATGAAAATTTTATTTACCGCAGCGGTATCTTCAATGGCAAAGTCGGAGAGGGGCTGATCAGCCAGCGTGGACGAGCTGTTGCGCTGATACATCCACCACGCAAGCGCACCGAGTGCCACCAGTACCAGTAAGAGCCAGACGTTTTTTTTCATGTCATTTTTTCGGAGGTGCCACCGCAGACCACTTGCGCTTGCGGAGCACGAATTGAACTACACCAAGTCCAAGCACAACAAGAATGGGAAGCACGACAGTGCGGATCTGAATCGCACTGCGGTTGAGATTTACCTCTGCGGTATCGAGCTTTCTGAGTTTGATGGTCCGTGAACGCACGGAGATGAGCGCCTGATCGTCGAGCAGGTAGTTCATGCAGTTCAGCAGGAATTCTTTGTTGTCATAAATCACCCGGCGAGCATAGCGGTCATAACCCAACGCCTGCGGCACGGGGCCCTCTGGGGTAGGCATGATTTGATTGCGCACGACATCGCCATCCGCAATCACTATCATTTTGGTTGGCACACTCTTGTCGCGCCAGGCGATGTCCGGACTGGTTTTGAATTCCTGCTTCAGGCCTTCCTGCACAGCCGCGGGGAACTGTCCTTCCATGAGCAGTGCCATAATGCGGTTGGGCGTGGGGTTTTGTGTGAAATAGTCCTGCCCGAGTTCGACAATGGCCGTGTTCACGCGCACCGGAGTCTTGAGTTCTTTGGACAAGGGTGAACTGAACAGCAGCGGAATCTTTTTCACATCCGGATTCTGATTCACGGTATCAATGCTGCTCGCGAAATCAAATTTGATCGGGTCGAGGTTGGCCACAATCGGATGCGGATCCGCAGGAGGGAAGAGCAGCGGTGCGTAATACCACGTGAACATCTGAATCTGTCGCTGATTGCCTTGTGGACCGGCATCAAAGGCGATGGGCGCGCCCTGGAAGTCGATCACAAGGTTGCGGTTCATGCGCGCACCGTAGGCATACACGAGGTCGTAAAGCCCCATCTCATTGCTGATTGCCATGGTCTGCTGCTGGGCAGCCAGACTGTCCAGATCGGTGAGCACCGGATCAACCATCCACAGCACCTTGCCACCATTCATTACAAACTGGTCAATCACTACGCGGTCCTGAAAGCTGAAAAGGCTATCGGGTTTTGCAATGATGAGCGCATCGTACTTATTGGTACGTGAAGTGGTATTTGGCAGCTTGTCGGAAAGCGCATTGATGCGGTCATCAATTTGTACAAAGTCAATGTCGTAGTTCTCTTCCAGCGCGAGCAGGTAATCGGCCATCTGTATGTCCTTGAGCTCCCGATGCCCTTCGAGCACAGCCACTGCAGGTTTGTCCTTGCGCAGCGCTTTCCGGAAGTTGCTCGCGAGTTCGAACTCGAGGTTATTCACCGAGCTGTTGATCATCTCATCCGTCGGCTCGGGCATATCGCTCTTGTAAAACTGCACGGCATATTCCTTTCCCTGATATTCCAGAATAGCCGCTGGCCAAATGAGCTGTGAGCTCGTGGCGCCGTTATTTTCAAAGGTCAACCGCGTGAAGCGCAGTCCTTTTTCAAAGAGTGCCTGCTCTTTTTCCCCAATTGTTTTTTTATCGCCTTCGGAGTAGATATCGATGAATTCATAGTCGACAAGCCCGTCGCTGTAGTCGCGGAACTCCTGCAGGCGCTCACGGATGCTCTGCTCGAGACGCTTAAATCCGGCAGGGAATTCACCGTGCAGGTAGCAGCGCACGAATACCTTGTCTTCCATTTCCCCGAGCATATCACGGGTGGCGGGGGTGAGCGTGTGCCGTTTTTCTTCCGTCAGGTCTGCTTTGAAAAAGAAGAATGAAAGCAGGTAGGACGCCAGCAATACAATGCCGAGCGAGACAAAAAGGCGAAATAGGTCGTTGCGTTTGGTGTTCATTCCGGATCGCAAAAATGGGACTCAATAAGGCATTCCTCACGGTGCACCCGGGCAATTTTCCACAATTATATCCGGCCCAATGCGTGCGGACCGAGATTCATCACGAGATCGAGCACCGACAGGCCTTCTGTAAAGCCGAAGCGATCCGCGAAGACCTGAGGATAGGGCACATTCTGCGGCAACTGGTCAGGGCGCCGGAACTGATCGCGAAGGTCCGTATCGCCTTCAGTGCATTCGACATACGAAGTAGTGATTTCCGGTTGTACCGCACCGGCAATCGTTCCAATGACGGCAATACTCTTCAGACTAAACGCCATGAGGGTACCTTGTGCATGGGCCTCGTACAGTTCGAGCAGTTGTTCCTCCAGAAATGGATAAAATGCTGATTTTCCGTAAGCGGCGCGCAGAGCTCCGAGGTGATCGCGTTTCCAGTTGCCATGCTCTGCGATGCGGATTTCATGCACAGGTGTTTTCACTCCTTTTTGTCCAACCACGGGTATGGTAAGCGCCTGCACACCATTCGGACCGAGGATGTAATACCTGTTGCGCAGGGTCTGATGGATGTAGTATTCTCCCACATCCACTATTGCTTCAGGGGTGCGCGCGTGCTGCCACCACGAGCGATGTGGAAACGGGCACAGCGGCAGAATGGTCATTCGGTTTATTTCACGGTGCGGAATATGCGGTTCCAGCGTACTTTGCTGCTGCCGTGGTAATCCGCATTCTCTTTGGAGAACCAAGTGAACACAGCCTTTCCGACTACGTGGGTCTCAGGCACAAATCCCCAGTACCTGCTGTCCGCACTCTGGTGGCGGTTGTCTCCCATCATCCAGTAGTAGTTGTACTTGAAGGTGTAGGAAGTGGCAGGCGATCCGTTGAGGATGATTTGCCCGTCTTTCTCTTCCCACGTTACGCCTTCATACACGCTGATGGTACGCTTGTACATCGCGGCATTCTCAGGGGTCAGCTCGATGCTTTCTCCGGCTTTCGGAATGTAGACAGGGCCCATGTTGTCGCGCGTCCAGGTATTGAACGGCGCCATTGGGACATTCGGGAAAATCTCCATCATGTTTTCTGTCACCAACGGTTCATTCGATACTTCAATGAAACGTACTTCTTTGTTGTTCTTCAGGCTTTCATACTGCTGTTGGGTGAACGAGGCGCGGTAGATAAACCGACCCAGACTGTCCTGTCCCACCGGCTCCATTTCACCGCGTGGCAGATCCATTTCCTGTGCAAGTTTCTTCGATGCAGCGGCTGAATTCAATCCGAAGTAATAACTCCACATCATCTCTTCCGGATTCTCAATGGGCACTCCGTTGATGTGCACCTGGCGGTCAATGATCTGAAGATTGTCTCCCGGCAAGCCAATGCAGCGCTTGATGTAGTTTTCCTTTTTATCAATCGGACGGTCCTTCAGTCCGCCGATTGGGAATGCTTTTCTGCTCTGGCGGCTGGCCTTGCACGATTCACAGATTTTCTTGTCTTCAAAATTCCTGCGCGCAAGGGCTTCGTATTTCGTGCGGTTGTTTTTATATTCTTCAAACCGATTACCAGCCATCCACAGGGCTTCCTGACGAAGAATATTGTAGTAGTCATGTCCGGCGTAATACGGATCTACTATGATAGTATCTCCGTTCGGAAAGTTGAATACCACCGGGTCAAAACGCCCGACATCACCGAAGCCCGGCAAGCGGAAGTAGGGCAGACTGAACCAGTCCACATAGCTGTTGCGCATTCCGCCGGGTAGCGTGTTGTGTACAAATGGGACGGATACGGGTGTCTGCGGGATTTTTGGTCCGTAAGACATTTTACTTACAAAGAGATAATCCCCCACGAGCATGCTTTTCTCCATAGAAGGAGTAGGAATTGTAAATGCCTCGAGGAAGAAGGTGCGGATAACTGTAGCGGCTACAATGGCAAACACGATTGCCTCACCCCATTCGCGTGTAAAACTCTTTTTCTTGCCGGTCCAGTCGCGCGGACCCACATAGATCGCGTCATTGTCTTTGAATGCGAGCATGTAGATGCTGTACCAGGGCAGGAGCGCGAACATCCATTGCTCCTTAGAGCTGCGCTTGCCGTATACGATGCCCAGTTCCACATTGAGGATAGTGAGCATCACGAGATTCACGCCCGGGATGAGCAACAGGATGATCCACCACCACGGGCGTTTGATCATTTGTAAAAAGGGCACAAACTGCGCAACAGGGATATAGCCCAGTGCGTGGAGCGGTTTGCTGGCGCGTGCGATAAGGCGGGGCAGGGTGATGCAATACACCACGATCAGCAGACCAAGAAGTATTTCCGGGATGTACATAGTTGTTTTAGAACTTTAAAAAATCATGCATGGTATATACGCCCCGCTTTCCGTGCAGCCATTCAGCGGCTTTTACGGCACCGAGTGCCAAGCCTCTCCGGCTGCGGGCTTCGTGAATCAGACTCACATTGTCGTTGCGGCTGTTCCAGGTCACCATGTGGGTGCCTGGTACTTCGCCTTCACGCTGGGAAATGATGCTCAGTTCGGATGGGTTCTCAGCCAGTTCATTCACCCAACTGGTTTTGCGTTTGATCTGATGAAGGATGTCTTCTGCGAGGGTAATGGCAGTTCCACTGGGTGAATCGAGCTTGGCTGCATGGTGTATTTCCATGATGCCGGGTTCGTATTCATCCATCTTGTCCATGATTTTGGCAAGCTCGCGGTTGAGGTGAAACATGATCTGTACACCAATTGAAAAATTCGTGGCATACAGCAATCCGCTGTTTCTCCGCGCTGCTTCACTCCGCACTTCAGGCAGGCGACCGTACCAACCGGTGGTGCCAACCACTACGGGCACATCCGCCTCGAAGCACATGAACATATTGTCCACTGCGGCTTCCGGACGGGAAAATTCAATCGCCACATCGGTGCCGCGGAGGTCATCGGCGTTCACCGGATGCTGCGTGCTCACGCGATGGGTGATCTCGTGTCCGCGCTCTGTCAGGATCGCTTCGATCTCCTGACCCATTTTACCATATCCTAAAAGTGCAATGCGCATAGCGGGCGAATTTAGAGCCTAAGTGATATTCCCAACCCCGGCTGTATGCGACCGGTATTCAACAGGGTTGGATGGAATTCAAGACTGAGGTCCGGACTGACATCAAAGTAAAAGAGGTGGGCATCCACATTGGCGTCGATGATCTGAAGAATGTACACGCCAAGCAGGGCCATGTAGCTGATTTCCATGTATCGCCTGAACCGGTCCTGTTCGGTGTCCAGTACAGATGCCGGAGCGTTAAACTCCGGAATGGTATTCGGATCGCCGTCCGCCGCAGCGATGAAGGAGTCACGCAGCAGGCGGTATTCGCGCGTGTTATACACAATGAAGCCGACGCACGTGCCCATGCCAGCATAGAGTATGGGCAGCTTCCAGTATTTCTTGTTGTAGATCTGTCCGGCCCCGGGCAATGCAGCCGCCAGCAAGGTGGCTTTCAGCGGACTGTGGTCCATGCGCCATTTCTTCTGCCATGCGGTGAGCGGCACGCTGTCCTGTGCTGCCAGCCGGAGTGTGGTATAATCCGCTGATTGCAGTGGGGTGAACCCTTGCGGAGTGTATTGCGCGATGCCGTGTCCTGCAATAAGCAGGAGACTGAGAAAAAGAAATACCCGGATTGCGCGGCTCCGCTCAGAGTTCAAGCATGTCGATAATGCGCTGCAGGTCGTCATCCGTGGCGAAAGGTAGTTCGATCTTGCCCAAACCGTGTTCATTGCGCTGCAGCTTGGCTTTCTTGCCAAACTTCAACCGCAGATCGGCCTGCATCTTCTGAAACTCAATCGGCAGGATCACCTTTTGGGTTTTGAAAAGGGTGGGCGTATCGTCTTCTTTTACGAGTTCTTCGACCTTTCTAACGCTCAGATCCTTTTCGAGTATCTGCTTGTAGATTTTTAACTGACGGGCCTCCGGCTCTGCATTGATCAGCGCGCGGGCGTGACCCATGGAGATTTTCTTTTCAATGATGCCGACCTGAATTTCGGGTGGCAGTTTGAGCAGGCGCACGTAGTTGGTCACGGTGGTGCGGTCCTTACCCACGCGGTCAGCCAGCTGCTCGGTGTTCATGTTGCACTCTTCCATCAGGCGTTTGTAGCTGATGGCCACTTCGAGGGCATTCAGGTTTTCGCGCTGGATGTTTTCCACGAGTGCCATCTCCAGCATCCCCTGGTCGTTGGCCGTGCGGATATACACAGGCACTTCGTCCACCCCGGCCATTTGCGCAGCGCGGAAACGGCGTTCACCGGAGATAATCTGGTATTTCTGCGCGGCAATCTTGCGAACCGTGATGGGCTGGATGAGTCCGAGTTCGCGGATGCTCTGTGCGAGTTCAATCAGCGCATCCGGATTAAAATCCTGACGCGGCTGGAAGGGGTTGGCCTCAATCTGAGCGATGCGCACGAGTGAAATAGGACCGGCTACGTTGCCGATTTCTTCGCGGGGTTCTGCGGCTTCGGCCACTTCCGTGACTTCTCCGCGCGAGGCTCTTCCGCTGTTGGTTACCGGAGCATTTTCCAGAAGGGCGCTCAATCCGCGTCCGAGTGCTTGTTTCTTAGCCATTGTCTACTGAGATGTATTTGTCTTCGCCCTTCATTTTCGTCATGTCGTTCTTCTGCAGAATCTCCCGGGCGAGGTTGAGGTAATTCACGGAGCCTTTGCAGCTCGCGTCGTGCATGATCACGGTTTGTCCGAAGCTCGGCGCTTCACCCAGCGTGGTGTTGCGGTGGATGATGGTGTCGAATACCATGTCCTGGAAATGCAGGCGCACTTCTTCCACCACCTGATTGCTGAGGCGCAGACGGGTGTCGTACATCGTGAGCAGAATGCCTTCGATGGTGAGGTCGGTGTTGAGTTTCTGCTGAACGATCTTGATCGTGTTGAGCAGTTTGCCCAGTCCTTCGAGCGCGAAGTATTCGCACTGTACCGGTACGATCACGCTGTCCGACGCGGTAAGCGCATTCACGGTCACCAGACCGAGCGAAGGCGAACAGTCCACGATGATGAAGTCGTAATCGTCCTTGATCTTGTTCAACGCCAGCCGCATATTGTATTCGCGGTTGGGCATATTGATCAGTTCAATTTCCGCACCCACGAGGTCGATGTGTGCAGGTATGAGATCGAGGTTCGGATTGTCGGTGGTAATTACGATATCGCGCGGATGGATATCGCTGACGAGGCATTCGTAGATGCTCGTCTTGATGGTTTTGGGATCGATGCCCACGCCGCTGGTCGCATTGGCCTGCGGATCGGCGTCCACAAGAAGTGTCTTGTACTCGAGCACGCCGAGACTTGCTGCGAGGTTGATGGCGGTGGTGGTTTTGCCCACGCCGCCTTTTTGGTTGGCTACGGTGATGATTTTACCCATGTCCTGTTTCAGAGTTCAAACGTTTGTCCCAGCTCGGGAAGTATCAGTTGTTTTCCCGCATCGGCAAAGGCCTTCTTTGCGCGGTCGTGGTTGATTTTGATATAAGGGAAGGTGTCGAAGTGCATACCTACGATGGTATCGCATCGCACGAGGCCTGCTGCGGATACGGCATCGTCGATTCCCATCGTGAAATTGTCGCCCATGCACAGAAACGCTACATCAATGACGTGCTTCTGTCCGATGAGCTGCATATCCATATGCAAGGCAGTATCGCCTGAGTAGTAGAATGATTTGTCGCCGCCGCTCACGATGAAGCCCATCGGATTGCCGGCGTAGGTACCGTCGGGCAGTACGCTGGAGTGCACGGCGTTGACGGCCTTCACGCGGAATTTGCCGAAGTCCCATGACCCGCCGATGTTCATCGGATGATAGGGAAGGCCTTTGCCTGCATAGTAAGAAGCGATTTCGTAGGCGGCTACGATGGTAGCGTTGCTCGCGCGGCCTATGGTTTCCACATCCGCCACGTGGTCGCTGTGACCGTGCGACACGAGAATATAGTCCGGACGGATGGTGCTGATATCAATGCTTTTAGCCTGTTCATTGGGGGTAATGAACGGGTCGAACAACAGGCGGACGCCATTGTATTCGATGCCGAAGCAGCTGTGGCCGTAAAAACTTATTTTCATGGATTTAACCGTGTGTGAAACCGTGAAACATAGAAGGACACTGTGTTTCACGCAACAGAGCGAAAGTAGGTCAGTCTTCCCCGATGAACCTTTTTTCCGTGCTCCAAGTTTTACACACGAAGTTTGTCAGCGCATTGTGAATAACCTCATTAACTCTCGGGAAATGAGAGTGGTGCGGAGAGGAAAGAGCGGAGAATGAGAGTGGAGAGCGCGGACGGACGGAGAAGACCAATAAATCCTCATTACGAACCCATTATGATAACGATAGTATCCGGCACCAACCGCAGCGACAGCTATACCGAGGCGGTGGCCAGAATGACCAGTGACCTGTTGAGCACTGCCGGAGAGCAGGTGCAGGTGTTGAGCCTGCGCGAGTTACCGGGCGGATTGCTCGAAACCGACCTCTATGGCAAGAGGAGTCCGGAGCTCCAGGCGATAATGGATAAGTTCATCGTTCCTGTTAATAAGTTCGTTTTTGTCGTCCCCGAATACAACGGCAGTTTTCCCGGAGTGCTGAAGTTGTTTATTGATGCTGTTCCGCCCCGGTTGTGGAAGGATAAGAAAGCGTCGATCATCGGCGTATCGTCGGGCCGGGCGGGCAATCTGCGCGGACAAGAGCACCTTACCGGCATTTTCCATTATTTAAAAATGCACGTGCACTACAACAAGCCCAAGCTGAGTGGCATTGAGGGGCTGATGGACGACCAGCGCCGCATCATCGACGAACCCACCATGAAGATCCTCACCGAGCATGTGGAGGCGGTGAGGGGGTGGTAGGGTTGTTAGGATTGCCTTCCCGCCTTACATCCGACTAACCCTGTAAGGTTGAATTCTCTTTTGATTTAATCACTCGGGCCGTGGGGCCTCGCATCCACTCCCGCGCTGAGCCGGCTTGCCCCGCCCGCGCAATGCCATCACACATGGCAACCCGCCTAAGGCGCGTCCGTGGATGCTGGGATTGGACTAACGCAGAGCGGAGAGCGATCCGGCCTTGCGATGTAAAGCGAAATTCCCGCCGCCACCCGCTCTCGCTCTCATTCTCGCTCTTCAATTCGGGACTCGGGAAACGCCCGGCGACAATGGCCACCGCTCAGGACAGGTTATCTAGTAT
>JBKDGH010000131.1:0-11874 GCA_046336655.1 Flavobacteriales bacterium
GAGCATCTGGAGGACCCCGTGGCTGTGATGCACCGTATCAATGATGAATGGCTCCCTGACACCGGAAGTTTCGTCCTGGTTTGCCCAAATGCCAATGCGCCGTCCCGACAGATTGCAGTAAAAATGGGATTGATTTCACACAATAGCGCTGTTACCCCGGCAGAAGAAGCTCACGGTCACCGGATCACCTATTCACTTGATACCCTTGAACGCGATGCCAAAGCAGCCGGACTGAATGTGGTATTCCGCACCGGTATTTTCTTCAAGGCATTGGCTAATTTTCAATGGGACCGATTGCTTAATACCGATATCATATCTCAGGAGTATCTTGAGGGGTGTTATCAATTAGGGCATCAGTACCCGGACCTGTGCGCCAGCATTTTCCTGATGTGTGAGAAAGGAAAATGAGAAATGGAGGTAGAACGAACCGAAGCGCTGAAGATAACGGAACAGAACTGGGGTGATGACACCCGGCCAGTCGTGTCCGTTTTCAACTGGAGTTTCAATCACGTAGATTTTATCAGGCCAAGCATTGAGAGCATTCTTGAGCAGAAAACCACATTTCCTGTAGAGATCATCATCCATGATGACGCATCTGCTGACGGCACACAGGAAATTATCAGGGAATACGAAACGAAATACCCCCGGTTATTCCGAAATATCATTCATTCAGAAAACCAATGGAGCCAGGGCAAGAGCGTTATGGCACCCCTGATCAAAGCTCCGCGGGGAAAGTACATTGCGCTCAGTCATGGAGATGATTGCTGGGCTGATCCCCTAAAACTGCAAAAGCAAGTTGACTACCTTGAAGCACATCCGGAATGCGTACTTTCTTATCATGACGCATCCGTAATTGATTCTGACGGTCGTATTCTGAGTGAGTCCAAACTCAGGCCTGAACAAAAAACAGATTATACCCAAGACCAGCTTATACTCAATGGTGCTTGCCTCACTCTTACGATGTGCTTTCGGAATGTGATTCACTGCTATCCGGACGAGCTCGTCTCTTGTTTCAATGGAGACAAGATATTGATTGTATTGCTCGGCGAACATGGCACCGGACACTATCACTCCGACATTACACCCGCATTGTATCGAAAGCATCCGGGAGGAGTATTCTCCATGCAAACAGAAGCGTATAAACTGGAACAAAACGCGTACACAAGGCGCCAGTTAGCACGCTACTTCAAAAGAACCGGGAAATCGCGATTTGAAATACAATTTGCCGAACAATTATTGGGTAACCTATGGCAGCTTTACTTCCTCTTCCACCGGGAAGCACAAAGAAGAAAAGCGCGTGGCTTGTGTATCCCGATACTGACTGCCTCTTTGAGGCATTTCGGACTGCGGAGGTTTCTGCATCAGTGTTACCGGTTTATCAGGATGGAGATTTACTTCCTGAAGCCACGGCGTCATGACGATAAGTGATGACCAATGACGATGTAGCTGTGCGCCGGGCAAAAAAAAAGAACCTACACCGCCATCCCGGCCTTTGTTCCTTCTTCTATGGCGCGCATGGCATCAAGTTCACCGGCTTTTACGGCGCCTCCAACCACATGCACCGGACGGCCGGTGGACTCCAAAATCTCCTGTAGCGACCGCTCGGATTCCTGTCCCGCGCAAACCACGATATGATCTGCTTCGAGGTAAACCTGTTCTTCTCCCCGCTTCAGGTGAATACCGCCCTGATCAATGCGCTCGTACTCCACGCCATCCATGAACTGCACGCCGAAGCGCTCGAGTTCCTTGCGGTGCGCCCACACGGTGGTCTTGCCAAGGTTGGCTCCCATCTTCCCTTTTCTTCGCTGCACGATGGTGATGGCGCGCTGTGCAGTATGAACCGCTTTAGGCTTTTGCAATCCGCCGGGCGTATTGACTGAAGCGTTGATCCCCCACTCGGTGAGGTATGCGGGTATATCTGTCCCACCGCTCAACAAAAAGCGCGAGGTGTCCATTGCAATGCCGCCCGCTCCGATGATCACCACCCGATGTCCCACCTTCACTTCACCGGATAATACGCGTGTATAATCTACCACGTGCGGCAGATCGGCGCCTTCCGTCGTGATCTTTCGCGGAGTCACTCCCGTAGCGAGAATGAACGCGTCGCAGCCTTGCTCTGAATCGAGCATCTCCCTCGTGACACGGGTATTCAGCCGCACCTCAGCACCGTGCTTCTTCAGCATGGTGGTGTAGTATCGGATCGTTTCATTGAACTCTTCTTTCGATGGGACGACTCGCGCATAGTTCAACTGTCCGCCTATGCGATCGGCTGCTTCAAACAATGTCACCTGATGTCCGCGCTGCGCAGCTGTCAACGCAGCCGATAATCCCGCAGGACCGGCGCCTATCACTGCAATGCGCTTCTTCTCCGCAGCTTCGGTAAGCACCCAACGCGTCTCGCGCGCTGCAAACGGATTGACCAGGCACGATGCCGCCCGTCCGTTGAATATCTGATCCAGACACGCCTGATTGCATCCGATGCAGGTGTTGATCTCATCCGCTGCATCGCGCATGGCCTTCGCCACGAAATGCGGATCGGCCAGAAATGGCCGCGCCATGCTCACCATATCCGCACAGCCTTCAGCGAGAATCTGCTCCGCAAGTTCAGGCGTATTGATGCGGTTAGTGGTTACTAGCGGCACCTTCACCTTGCCCATCAGTTTTTTGGTCACCCACGTGTACGCCCCGCGCGGAACCATCATTCCGATGGTGGGTATGCGCGCTTCGTGCCAGCCGATGCCGGTATTGATGATGGTGACTCCTGCCTTCTCCAACTCACTGGCGAGCTGTTCTACTTCTTCCCAGGTGCTGCCGCCATCTACCAGATCCAGCATAGACAAGCGGAAAATGAGAATGAACTTTTCTCCCACCAGACTGCGCGTGCGGCGGACTATTTCAACCGGCAACCGCATCCGGTTCTCATACGATCCGCCCCACTCATCGGTGCGCTGATTTGTGCGTGCGGCGATGAACTGGTTGATGAAATACCCTTCGCTGCCCATGATTTCTACCCCATCATAACCGGCGTCCTGCGCCAGTTTCGCGCAGCGGGCGAAATCGTCTATCGTGCGCTCGATATCCTCTGCACTGAGCTCACGCGGTGTGAAGACATTAATAGGAGCCTGAATCGCCGATGCCGACACACACTGATCGTGCGCAGCATAGCGTCCGGCGTGCAGGATCTGCAGACAGATTTTACCATCGTGCGCATGCACCGCATCGGTGATGATTTTATGATACGGCACCAGCGCCTCATCCGTGAGCATGGATGCGCCGTTCCACAGCCGGCCTTCTTCATTGGGCGAGATGCCGCCGGTAACGATCAGTCCGACTCCACCCTTCGCCCGCTCGCCGTAAAATGCCGCAAGGCGATTGATTCCATCCGGATGTTCCTCCAGTCCGGTATGCATGGAGCCCATGATCACGCGGTTTTTCAATCGGGTAAATCCGAGGTCGAGGGGGGCGAGGAGATGCGGATAGTGCGTCATACAGCGAATATAATTGACGACACGACAAAACCACCGTAGAGACGCGATTTATCGCGTCTCCCCAAACCGATGAACGAATCCATCACACGTTGAGACCCGATTTATCGCGTCTCCCAAAACCCCATGAACGATTCCATAACGTGCAGAGACGCGATAAATCGCGTCTCTACCCCTCACAACAACCAGACATAAAATCGTTGACGCGATTCAAATGTGACGGGAAAATTGTGACCGAACAATCTGCCAATTAATCCTTTTAACCCATGGCATGTCTCAACATACTATCATTGCCATAATGAATAGGTACATATTCTTCACGCTTGCTGTAATCGTCAGTCAATCTTCGGCGGCTGCTCAGACCACCCTCACCGACAGCCTTATCCACCAGGATCTGCAAAGGCAGTACATGTTGCGGTTACCTCCCGGATACAGCGAGGAGTTCGCGCCATATCCATTGGTCATGGTTTTGCATGGCGGCTCGGGCACCATGGCCAATATTCAGGGCTTCTCACAGATGAATGCGGTAGCAGATGAGATGGACTTCATCGCGGTGTATCCGCAGGGAATGGGTACGGCGGCTTCATGACCATGCGCATGGCCTGTTAGGCTCCGCACCAGTTTGCCGCAATGGCCGCACTTGGTTGCTCCATGGATACTTCGCTGGTGCGAACCTGCTCACCTGACCTTCCTTTGCCCATGCTCATTCTCGCAGGCACCGCTGACCCTGCAGTGCCTTATGAAGGCGGACCAATGACCAATCCGGAAGTGACGCCCATCATTCCAGTCGAGGAAGCAGTCAGTTTCTGGGTTACGCACAACGCGTGTGAGCTGTCACCCGTGGTGATTCAATTTCCGGATGTGGTAACAGATGACAATTCCACCGCAGAGCTGCTTACCTACCCCAATGGCGATTGCAATTCGCAGGTGTTTTTTTACCGCATTATTGGAGGCGGACATACCTGGCCGGGGGTAGAGCTCCCTTTACAGGAAACCCTTCTCGGTGAAACGAATGAAGACATCGTGGGAAGTGAAAAAGTGTGGGGATTTTTCAATCTCTTCACCAATTGCGGAATGACCAGCGGTGTGGAATCCCTTGCCACTGAAGCGCCGCACGTGTTTCCAAATCCTGCTCATGACGTGGTGCAGCTTGCCGGATTGCCTTCAGACCAATGTGATTTTTCCCTGATTCACACCACCGGTGCGCGCGTGGCGTGTCAGGTCTCAGGCAATAACCTCGACCTTCGGTACCTCAGTCCGGGAATGGTTATCCTGACCATTGCCACAGTCAACTCGTCCTGGAGCACGAGGATTGTAGTCTACTAGCCGAACAGCGACTTGCCCTGTAACGCCTTTGCCAGTACCCACACTGCCAGAGCCGCATAGAGTAATGCAAATAGCACGGTGAGTCTTGTGTTTTTCAGGAGGTAAAACGAAACCAACGGTAACACCTGCAACGCGTGCATTCCCACAAAATGCGCAATTCTCAGGTCACCCAGCGTTTTACTCCAACCAAGGACGGGAATTCCTGCGCTGCTATCAGGACCGCCAACCGTGTGCGCCATGCGCGCGCCTATGGCAAAACCTTCAAACGAAAACACGACGAAAAGCAGCAGGGCCAGACGGATGCTCCATAAATAGTAGTCGGGCAAACCCTCCCCATTCCATTGAAAAAACCGGACGGCCACCCATAGCGTATAAATGGTCACGGCTGCAGCAGCGAATGCCATGAGACTGAACATGGCTCTGTAGAACGGCGAGGACACGTTGAAGTGCGAACTCATTCCTCGTCCGGCCTGAATGGCGATGTAAGCCACTTCAAAACCGAGCAGGATAATGACCGACCAATTGAACGCTGCTTTATTGAAGTCGGGTAAATAGTGAATAAACCAGGCCAACGTCCACGCATAGAACATCGTGGACGCGGCGAATTTGAACGGCTTGAACCAGGCATTGGCGCCGTTCACTTCCATCGGCCACCATTTACTGAGCGCTAAAAAAAGAAGCGACAAAAAGAGCATGAGCAATCCGAACACAAAAAGTTCCGGATTGCGGAGGCGGATTTCAGCGAAAAAGGAAATCATGCGGTGAAAAAACAGTCGTTCGACACGCACATTTCATTATTCTGCGGTGAATGGCACAAAAAAGCAGCTGAATGGAAAACGGTTCGCTCCGGTGGCACTTACCCTGTCACAAATTCGCTGTCACCTTTTCAAGGTGACAGGAGATTTGTGACAGTGAACAACTGTTTTTTTCTATCGAAAATGCTACCTATCCAATGAGATCACCTGCTGTACAGCAAATCCTCCCTTTTCTGTTTCAACCCGGATCAGATACTGTCCGGAGGTATAACCCGTCAGATTCAGTGGAATGACTTCACCCATCCGCGAGTTGATTTGCGTGCGAAGAATCTCTGATCCAGTAGCGTTGTAAACGATTAACCACGCATTCTGCAGAAAGGAATCCGACCTCAAATAAAACTCACCGGTACCCGGATTCGGATATACCCTGAACTCCGGCAGCGATCGGGCCAGTTCTTTAATGCCTGTGGTGATTTCAATTTCGGCTATGGCCTCCTTCATCTCTCCATTTCCCAATGAATCATAGGCTATGCAATAGAGTCCATAGGTGGTTTCCAGCTCACCAACCATTACCAGCTCCTCTTCGAAGGCAGTAAACAGCGGAAGGAACGGACCTCCATCAGCACTTACAAATACCTTGTAATGGCTGATTCCACACCCCGAGTCTATTCCACTTAGCTGAATATTGACAATGGTATCATTGCTCACGAAAGCATTAATCTCACTGACAGGTGGGGCTGTATCCAGGGTGTTTACCCAAGTGTTGGTGGTAATTGGTTCGTTGGTATCAAAATAAATTGTCGCCAGGCTGGCGAGCTCCTGACCGCTCACGAGATCATTGCGCGGGCTGACCATATAATGAAGGTAGCCTTCTCCTTCGGGCGACTCCACGTTGGGCGGAAGGAAACCGTCAAACAAAGGCAGAGACTCCGTAACCGGATCAAGCGTGGTGAAAAGCCATGTGATGACGCCGGTCTCGGAGTCAAAGTCACCATTGAGCCTGACAATATAATCCGGCACATTTTCAGGAATAAAATCCAGTGCAAACTGCTGTCTGCCCCGCGGCACGCGAATTCCCTGACCCGCAATGGTAATATCGCCAAACTCAAAGGTCGCCGGATCGAACACAGTGACATCGAGGGTATCTACTACGCGCACCACCTGGGCGGAGGCTGTGGCGGTTTCGAGATTTTCAAAAGCCACTATGAAAAACTGCTTATCAAGGTTATTCAGGAACTGCGGGCCGCCCACTCCCATTGGTCCGTAGATCGCATTGGGATCGTAGGAACCAGCCAGCGTGGTAGGTGTCTTGCGGATATTGTTGGGGTTGAGGTTGTCATTAGAATTCTGCAGCAAGTCATCGAGAAGATATTGCAACTCGGGACAGTTGTTCACCATTTCTTCAATGGAAGCAACTTTGTCGGCAAGGGTGCCTGCATCTTTCATGGTCTTAAACAAGGCACTGATGCGCTCCATGGATTCAGTCTCCGAATTCAGTCGCTCGACCACTCGTTCAAATGATTCATCGGTGAGTTTATGGCCTTGCTTTGCCAACATAGCATTGGTGTCCTTGATGCGCTCATAACTCTTCGCTTTGAGATAACCCTCACCCAGTGAAAGAAACTGATCACGCACGACTTCAGCACCGGTTTTCATCGCATAGGCATTGGCCGCGTCAATGTCCTTCCAGTACTGGGTATACGTCTCATCAGCTACCTCGTAGCCATCCCACCATCCCCAAAAACGTGCACCGATAATCCGGGCATCTGCAGCCAGATGTTGCCGCCCGACTTTTAGTGTCTTGGTAAGCACCAGCAGCGGCACAGTGCGTGATTCATCTGCGGCAATATCCACCAGATCGATTGCTTCGACCCCCAGGTTTTCGATGGTATCATACCAATTCGGTGTAGTCGGAGAACCGAAAACGTTAGGGCGATGGGTAAATGTGATGAACTCCACAGGCATCACAGTATTTCCCCGTGCGATGAAAGGGAGTTCATACGTATGTCCGGCAGGAATGTATGGAATCTTGAATGTTCCGTACCAACCGTGATAGGGCTCACCCCACAAGGTATCAATCTCAAAAAACAAACTCATCGAGTCGTACATGAACGTGAGCTCCGAGCGATCAAGACTATAGAGGGTATCGTCGACCATTATTTCGAACAAGCCGGTATCTGCGGGCATGATCAGATCGTGATTCAACTCCACTTCGATCTCATAAGGAAATACCAACCCCACGATGACTCCCGAAGCGGTTACATTGCCGTTATGTCCGACAACCAGCGAGAAAGGGGTGTCCCTTCCGGTCCGCCACAAATCTGGTCCTACTACCTGTGACCACGCCAATGGATAGACAAACTCTTCAATCTCAAATCCGTCTTCATACACAATCAGATCGTATCCGGGGATTTGAATGTGCACATCGTATAATCCAACCTCAGCGAGATGCAAATCAAAGATGACGCGAAACACATTGCTCTCCATCACAGAGTAGGTTTCTATCGGAATGATTTCTATTCCGTCTTTGATCAGTTTTACGTCCGTTTCTTCGCTGAGTCCGCCGCCAAAAATCTCCATCGCAGTATTTCCGCCTTGTCCGCCCTTCTTCGGATTGTATGATTCAATGCCGACAAGTTCAAAGTACTCCACCGCGGTTGTGCTGTAATTGCATTGGGAATTTGTCACTGTCAGCTGAGCAGAGTAATTCCCGAATGCGTACGTATGCAAGGGATGGGTTCCGGTGCTCGTGGCACCATCATCGAAATCCCAAAAAAAGACATCTCCATTTTGCACTTCCGGAATGAATCCTATGGTATTCCCTAACCGGGTGTAGTCGATTGAAACTGCAGGAATAACAGACTCCTCAGTAATCGTTAAGGTATAATCCAAACACCACCACTGCGGCGGCACCACCAACAGGCAATACAGCGTATCGGTATTCACGCAATTGACCGGAAACTCGATATCAGCCTCTCCGAATGGGGTGAAGTTCACGGTTGTTCCGCTGATCTGTTGCTGCAGACCGTTGTACACGACAAGCTGGTAGTATGCCCCTTCTGCAGCCGATTCCGAACTGGCGTCAATTGAAATCGTAACGCGGGTGGAATCCGAAACACCTACTTTAAAATAATCGTGTTGATCCACTCCGTAACCTCCCTGATAGCCCAGGTTGCCGTTCAAAGGTTCGTTGAGCGCTATTTCCTGAGCCTGCGAGATGAACAATTCCGGGGCCTGACCGATGCCACTTTCATCCTCTTCATTGTCAAATGCGAGATCCGTGCTGTATGATAACGTGTAGGCAAACGGGCCAAGGCTACTCAATTGCAGGAAATAATTTCCCGGTGCCAGGCAGTGAAACGTCAACTCCAGACTGTCTGTAGCACCCGGCTCAGGTTCCACGGAGTTATAACCCGTCAGCAAATAATAGGACTCAAACACCACATTCGTTCCCCCGGAATTGTATCCGCCTGAAAGATTTGTGCCCACTAAATGAATAGTCAGCGTGCCGAATCCATTGAGCGTGATGCCGCACCAGTCGTAAGGATCCGTGCCCGGGCTATTGCTATGAAAATTCAGGTGACCTTGAACCGCCTCGTTCTCCTGAAGCTGGGTAAACTGACTTTGAAAACTGTTGGGCTCTGTCTCCGTATTTGGGAGAATGGATGTAAGCTCATAGCTGAACTGGTAATAAATGCAGTTCGCTGAGTAAGTCCCCATCCGGAAGAAATAATTCCCCGGCTCAATGCCATAGAAATACAATGTGTCGCTGTTGGTATCCTGTCCGCCGAGAATCACAGCTTGTTGTGTCTGGGCAAATGCGCCATCCGATTTGAGAAGATTGACTATTACTCCTCCCCCTGTGTCTCCAGCGCTGAAAAGGTCCATTGTCAGCTCAAGGGTTCCGAAACTCGCAACTGAAAAAGAATAGAAATCAAACTGGTCAACGGCCGCATTGGTAAAATAATTACCTCCGAACACTTGTGACTGATCGGTAATGGCCATCGCCTCACCGGTGGAATTGTTCGGTTCCTCTTCACTGAACAAGGCCTGTCCGCTGAACGTGTAGCTGAGCGCATACTCCACACAGTTCGATGTGCCGGTGAAGGAGAAATAATAGGTTCCCTCATCCCTGCAGGTGAATTGCGGGTCCCACTCAAAGGCCTCGCCAGCGCCTAACGTCAGGTTGTTCGCCCCAAACTGTCCCTGATTTTGATTGCGTACGGACATTTGAAACAGAACCGGATTACCAGTGATGTTCAACCCGTCTGTCGCAAACGTGAGCACACCCGGCGATGGCAGTGTGAGCACGAATACATCCGTTTCTGTGCATACCACGCCGGTCATGATTACTCCTTCTGATAGTGCATCGGCTTCGGTAAATGTGTTGTTGGGTTCAGACTCCGTATCTTGAGCATGAGTGGCCACTACGGCGAGGAGCATCAGGAAAGAAATCAGTTTTCGCATGGCACAAGTATTTGGGTCAAAATTCCTGACACCCCTCCACACGCCTCATCCCCAATTCGGGGGATATTGTATTTCCCGGCTCACTGCTGTGTTGCCTTCATTGCCTGTCCGTCCTACTTTCGTTTCACTGAGAACCGCACATTTCATTGTCGCCCTCCTGCTCTATGCATTGGCTCAGGCTCAACCTTTCAAGGACACTGAACGGGAAATCAGCTTTGTGCACTACACCGTTTCGGATGGGTTGCCCGATAATCAGGTCAATTGCCTGTTGCAGGATGAGGATGGATTTATCTGGATGGGCACCAATTCGGGACTTTGCCGGTTCGATGGGCATTACATAGAGGTATTCACCCGAAGTTCAACCCGGGGTCATTTGCCCGGCAACATCATCACAGCACTTCTGTCTCATCCTGACGGCGGATTCTGGATAGGCACCGCCGATGGTGGCCCATGCAGATTCCACCACCACACCTTCACACCAGTTAAACTGCGACCAGCCGGATGCACTTCGATGCATGTCAATGCCGTGTTTCATGACCATAAAAATGAGCGGGTGTTCTTTGGAATGAATCACGGCGGCATATTCTCTACAGACGAAAATGGCAATGCACCACAAAAACTGGAAATGCCACAGTACAATGCAGTGTATGCCTTCCTTGAAACGGAGCTCGGCTTTTACTTTTCGCAGCCCGGACAGTCCGTACAAGAATATTCCAACGGTAAAATCATTAGCTCAAAACAGGATTTTGTTTTTCCCTCACCTACGCACACTGCTTCCTGCTTTTTTCGTGATTCCCGGGGAATGGTATGGTTTGGAAGCTGGTCGGAAAACTTCTACCGGCTCGATGCATTCAATGCGCGTTACACTCCGTTCCCGCTCTATCCGAATCGCACAGAGTACGACGAGCGCAACGAAGTCACCTGCATTGGTGAGGACGCCACCGGCAAACTCTGGCTCGGAAGCAAGCAAGACGGCCTGTTGATTTATGACCCCGTGAAGGATGAAATGCAGCACGTGGTTTCCAAGCGCACCAATCCCTTTTCGCTGCGAGGAAACAGAATACGGGCAATTATTCGCGACAAAAACAACAGGATGTGGATTGCCGGCGACGGCGGAATCAGCATCTCTGACCCTCATCTTCCGGCATTTCGGGTCACGTGGATCAGCAGGGAGAATGACAATCACGTGCACTCGTTTGTCGAACTGAACGGAGCTGTTTGGGCGGGCACGGATCAGGGGCTCGTTCACACCACAACGCTCGAAAAGAAACTGCAGAACCAGGGGAAAATCACGCTGCTGCACAAGCTTTCCGACGGACAGTTGCTCGTTGGCTCTGACCGCACGCTCATCCATTGCGACACCCTTCACCTGGAGCCGCTGCGCTGGAAAGTCAGGCCCATTGACCGCATTGACTTCGAAAATCTCGCTTCTTCACGATATACTTCTGCGACAGAACTGGTCTTCAGAGGCAAACGCGGCATACTGGCAGCAGCCTACGGACACGGCGCAGTGATGATTCACTCCGACTCGCTGTCATTTGTGGAAGCCACCGTGGATGAGATTCCGGAAAATCTGATCCGAAGATTCATCACAGGACCAGACTCTACTTTGTGGGTCGCAGGAGCTTCACAGGGATTACTCCGGCTGCAACCGGAGCGTGCGCACAATACCGTTTCGGGCGTTCCTTTTCAACAGTACGCTGCTATTCCCTGCGAGCCTGTGAGTGCTCCATGGGGCATCAGGGAAGTGTTTGATTTTCTTCCTTCAAAAGATGGCGGTTACCTGAGCACGCACGGACATGGAATACAGCAGCTCAGAAATCAAAACGGTGATATGACTT
>JBKDGH010000132.1:0-6173 GCA_046336655.1 Flavobacteriales bacterium
TGAATAAGGAGTCGCTGAAAAACGCGGTGGAATGCCTGCGGATTGCCCTGCAGCAATATCCCGGAAGAAAGGCGTAACCGGTTAGTTATTTCTGCACCAGCTTTCTTCTGATTCTGCTGAGTGCTTCGGGCGTAATGCCGAGGTATGAGGCGATGTGATGTTGTGCCACGCGCAATTCAATCTTTGGGAATTTCTCCAAAAGCGCGAGGTAGCGTTGTTCTGCACTCTGACTCATTGTGGAGATAAGCCGCGCCTGCATGGCAATGAACGCTTGCTGGATCATGATGCGGAAGTAGCGCTCCATTCCCGGTAATTTTTCATACATCTCATCCGCATGACTGCGATTAAATACAATCAGTTCACAGTCTTCGAGCGCCTCTACGGTATAGTCTGCGGGTTTTCCAGTGAGAAAACTCATCATATCCCCGATGTACCAGTCTTCAAATCCGAACTGGATCACGTGCTCTGTTCCCTTCTGATCCGTGAGAAAGGATCGCATGCATCCCTTTACGATATACCCTTGATACTCGCACAGCTCTCCCGCGCGCACAAGGGCTTCTTTCTTTTTAAGAGAAAGCGGTTTTATGAACGCAAGCAGTGTATTGAATTCCTCATCAGTGATGGGAATGCGCTTTTCAATGTGTTTGCGGTACGAAGAAGTATCCATATCAATTCATTCTGACGAGGCGTTGGGTGGCACGTCGGGTGCCGTCTGTCACAGTGACCTGATAAATTCCGGGCGCCCAATGCTGGCAGGGGATACTGATTCGTTCTCCGGGGTTATTCACCCGGCGCTGGTCTTCAAACATCAGCTGTCCGTTCACATGCGTCACGCGAATCGAAAGATTGCGGTCATATCCGCTTGCCCGCACGTAAAACGATTCATTCGCAGGATTTGGAAACACCAACAATTCAGCTACTTGCATCTCCTGCTCTTCGACTGAAACAAGCTGCGTATCCCACTGGAATGAATGCAGGATATCCTGCCCGAAGTCGCGCTCAAACGAAATGAAATCAGCGCCGGCCACGCGGTCCAGGCGACAGTATCCTGAGCCATCGTTATTGGCGAAGAAGTCGAGTCCGTCGCCGCCGGTGTCGAACAAATGAAACGTATAACATCCTGCATTCAATGCAATGGTGTCGCGGTAAATGGTATTGGCCTCCGGGAAATTGTTTCTGCTGTGCACCGTGTTGCCGTTGATGTCACGGATGGCCCAGCTTGTCTCGTTGTTCGCGAGATTGGTTTTGAGAATGACGATCATCCGGTTGTCGTCTTCTTCGTCCGGATCGGTCATGTAGGTATACAACGCAGGCCGCAGGAACCGCGATTCAGCGTGGTTGTTCGAAGGATTTTCATCACCGGCTACTATGATGTCCAGGTAAAAACGCTGCGGAGTTGCGTCATCGCCCATCCAGATCACTTGCTGTGAGTAGGTGAGTTCCACTTCTTCAGACTCCATGAATCCAAGGTTTCCGGTCCAGGTAAAGGTTTCCACCTCTCCACCGGTTACGCGGTATTGAATGGTGGCTTGCGTGAGTGGCTGACTTCCCTTGTTGATGAGCACAAAACGTGGATTGTCGCACATGGGATTCCACCGGCTGTGCAGCAGAAAATCACTCGGTGCTAAAATCTGCTCCACCGAAGCATCAATGGCGTGGTTGAGCGGACCGTAAAACACCACTTGTGATTCGGTGACGTAGTTGCCAAACGGATCGGTCTCAATGCCGTATTCCACCGTCACCGAGTTATTGTTGCCGAGGAATGGCGTGAGCTCAAATTCTTCAGTGCGGCTGGGTGCGCCCGGACACCATCCTGCCCGCGCATAAATCCACGTGCCACCTTGCGGATAAAGCGGATTCTGATCGCACTCCTGCATGATCTCCCAGCTCCATTGCGGCGTGTTGTTTACAGTGAGTGTGTGCGTATTGTAGCAGAATTCTCCGCAGTTGTTGGCGTTGTTTCCAAAGCCGTGACCGGTGAGTGTGGTGCGCAGTTTTACACCCACTTCTCCGGCTTGCGGCGTGATCGTGAGCGGCGGCACTGCATCATTGAAATTATTCAGTCCGTAGTTGCCTACCCATCCGTTTTCGATGCGGCGCACTTCGCGCGCGGGCGTTCCCTCGATAAAGAGGAATTTCAGGTCGAGCAGCTCCTGCCAGTTTCCACATTCGAGTTCCACAGAATCGCGCAGCAGCGGCGCGAAATCAGTGACGTCAAAGATCCACGTCCAGCCTTCTCCCATATCGAGTTGAATACCGTAAGGAGTAATGTAGCGCCCGAGCTCATACCGCTCGGTAATCTCAAACGGCGGAAGGAAATAGCTGAGGGTTTCATTGACCAGCGCGGTGGTGCCTTCGATCCACGTCGAGTCGATGGCCACGCCATCCGCATTGATTGTGTAAGCCCATGAGGATGGCCAGCCGTATTGCACATCCGCGAGGATCACGCTGTTACCGCTTACCGCGTATTCCGCAATGCTTACCGGAGGATGCGGAATAATTTGTTCGAATGTCTGAGTGACAATTTCACCGGCATATTCTCCCTGATGCAGCTGCAGCACAGGCACGCGTGTGGAGATTTGCGGATTGAGGAAATAATCACCTCCTGCGACAGGAAGGCGCTGCGGATTGCCGAGAATGGTGCCGTGGAACTCATTTCCACTGTGGTCAATCACTTGTCCTTCGGTCTCGTCGAACATGTAGTACACAAGAAGGTGCGCGATCTCCGGATGATCCTGCGGAATGCTGTTGAATCGCATGGCCGCGATGGTAGCTGCATCGAGTTCTTTGTCCCAGATGCTGAACTCATTCATTCCCCCGCGGTAGAAATTGCTCCAGCCGGCTGCACCGCCGATCGTGAATTTCACGATGTCTTCCATGGTGCGGAAGCGGTTGGTGCCGGAATGCCAGATTGTACCGTTGAGGTAAATGCGCATCACACCGGTCACCGCATTTTTAGTGAATGCCCAGTGATTCCACTGTTCCTCAAAGTTCGCGGGATTGGCGAGTTTGTCGATGCGGTCGTAGCCGCCTTCTTCACCGGCATCCCAGTACACACGGCTGTTGCTCCAGGGAAGGTGGGTGTTGAGCACGCGTTGGTTGGCCGCAGTTACTCCTTCGAAGCAGGTTCCGTTTTCGGGTTGGAATTCGGCTGTGCCATTTACCCAAAACATGATCGTTACTTCATCACTGAGGTTTTCAAATGCTGCTGGTGGAACAACGACTTCATCCGCTCCGTCGAAGAGGATAAAATGGTCATTTCCCGCACTTGTGACCGCCCGGTTGGCATTGGTTTCCTGTGACGCTGTGAGTGCGGCCGGACCTTCATGCGCATCGTATGCACATTCAACGAGTAGTGAAGAGGTGCCGTTCCAGTTGAATCCGGTTTCAAAATCAAACGTGACAGCCGTACCGTTCACTGACACATTGGCGATGTGCAGATCGGTCCAGGTTCCTGTCTGCATTTCGCCCAGTGTGCTCAGTGTCGTATGGCGCATGCGGATGGAGAAGGAGGAGTAATCTCCGGTACTTCCGGCTTCCGGTGTAATGGTGAGGCGGCGGATGATTCCTGCGGTGAGTCCTGCTGAGGTGAGATCACCCACGGTGTAGAGGTATTGAGCGCGCTGCACCGGAGCCGAACCGAATGGTCCTTCGGTAAATGAATCGCTCGTGCCGGTTGGTGTGATCTGCTCAGCAATCACTGAGTTGATCACGAAGTAACTCTGCGCGTTGATCAGGGTATCGGCGATCGGGATATTGCCGTAAGTCACGCTGGTGAAATCGGCATTGTTGAAGCGCCACCGCGGATGAGTCGCGGCCAGCGAATCCCAGATGCCCGTGTGTTTGTAGAGGTAGTTGTATGAGAGGTAATCCCACTCACCGCATGGGAATCCGAGTCCGCCTGCGGTGCCGTCTTCAAAGCACTTCAGGGTGTGAAGCATCAGGATTTTCTGATACTGAACCCCATTGTCAGAGGCGGGAAACTGAAACCAGCGTCTTCCCGGACTGTCGTAGTCCGTGAGCGGATTGTTTTGTTCTTCGAATGTGTAGGTTTGAACAACGGTAGTATCTCCGGCCTGAGCCAGCGCATTGGATACCACGATTACACATGACAAGGCGAGTAAAATGCGATTCATAGAAGTAGTAAGGCTATAGCCGGACCGCAAGATAAGTGCATCATCACGCTGAATAAAAAACAGAAAGGCCTGCGCATTGGCAGGCCTTTGAGCGTTTCGGGGAGCGGTGTTACTTCTGAACTACCGCGGTAACGTCAGCTACTATCTGTAGCTTAAAGTGCACTGGCGCTGAACTCACATCTCCTGTAAGGAAGAGTTTCAGTCCGTTGCTGTCGAGCAGATATTGCTCCACCTTCTGCATATTGGCTGATGAGAAGTTCATCGCAGTGTGTGAAGGATTGTCATTGCTGGCGAGCAAACTCAGATCGGTCAGTGTGTATGTCACACCAGGTGCCGAAGCGGTATACTTTCCAATGCCGAGTTGTCCATTGAGAATAACATCTTCGCCGGGCTCATCGGTGTAAAACTCCCATATCTTGTAGCGGATCTCCTTCACTTCATAGCTCTTGATTTGGTCTTTATACTCTTCCAGATCGCCAGTGGCAAACGCAAATGCTGCTGTGAGATCTAGGGTGAGCGGATCATCCGGACCAATGTCCACAGTGAATTCCATATTCACCGTCTTGTCCATTTCCACTTCTTTGATTTTGTCGCATCCGCCGAATAGCAGAATAGCTCCGAAGAGCATTGCGGGTAAGGCCAGTTGGTTTTTCATCCGTTTAGTTATGTGCATACGAAGGTATAACTTATACGGACGCGATGGACATGATAAGCCTCAGATTTGTATCACTTAAACTGTATTTCCATGACTGAGGACTTTCTGCATTATGTGTGGAAGTACCGGCTCTTTGCCCGGCCTGAACTGAGCACTGTTACCGGCGATTCCCTTCAAATTATCCATCCCGGACAGCACAATCTGCACGCCGGGCCGGATTTTCACGACGCGCGTATCAGGCTGGGTGATCAATTGTGGGCAGGACAGGTGGAGATTCACGTGCGATCTTCGGACTGGAACAGGCATGCACATGAAGGCGATGAGCGGTACAGCAATGTGATCGTGCACGTGGTTTACGAGCACGATGCGGAAGTCCGCATACATGCGGAAGGTGATTTACCGGTGCTTGAACTCCGGGAGTATATCGCGCCGGAGTTGTGGGAGAAATACCGGATCTGGCTCGGTGAAAAAAATCAATTGCCTTGCGCCAAAGAGCTCCACCTGATTGATGCGCTTACGTGGACACATTGGAAGGACAGACTGCTTGCGGAGCGGCTGGAGCGCAAGGCAGACGATTTTCTGAGATTGCTCGGCAATGTGCAGGGCAACTGGGAAGAGGCATTTTATCACTTCCTTGCCCGCGGCATGGGCTTCCGGCTGAATGCTGATCCGTTTGAACAGCTCGCGCGCTCACTGCCCCGTGCGGTGCTCTTGCGCTACCGCTATGCCCCGCTGCTCACGGAAGCGCTGATTTTTGGGCAGTCCGGACTGCTTCCCGAATCACCCCTTGAGGAATATCCGCGAAGGCTGCGCGAGGAATATCGCTTTTTACAGTTGAAACACGGGCTTGTGCCGCTGGCTGCGGCCCACTGGAATACAGGACGCATCCGCCCCGCCAATAATCCGTGTCTGCGTTTGGCTCAGTTTGCCGCCGTTGCTGTCTCAGCGGAAGGGTTGTTTGCCCGAATCAGAGAAGAAGAAAATGCAGAAGGCATTCGTGCGGCGTTTGATCAGCCTGTGAATTCCTATTGGAATGGCCGCTGGTGGTTTGAAGATGCCGGTGTGTCGCGTGAAATCCGCCGGTCGGGCACAGGCAGGATTGGACGGGATTCACTGGATTTACTGATGATCAACACCGTGGCAGTAGCCCTTGCTGCGTATGGAAAATGCCATGATGAGGAAAGAATGCTTGACAAAGCCGTAAAAATCATCGAATTTTGTAACACTGAGAATAATGTCGTGACGCGTCAGTGGGCGCAGGCCGGGGTGAAGGCAGACCACGCAGCAGACAGCCAGGCGCTCACTGAATTGCGCAGGATGTATTGTGAGGAACGACGTTGTTTACGGTGTATGATTGGCCACCAACTGATACGAACTGAAGC
>JBKDGH010000133.1:0-2568 GCA_046336655.1 Flavobacteriales bacterium
GACTGCCCCTTCGATTGTTCTTCGATCACGTCCATTTCCTGCGAGACTCCGGTGTCACCAGTGCTCAGCGGAGATGATGACCTGAACGCGCCGTTCTGCCTGAATACGGGGTTTGCAGAAAAGGTGTACACGTTTACGGCCACGATTTCAGGAACACACAACCTCATGGTGGATGCCTCGAATGGAAGTATACTGTCGTATTCGTTATTTGATTTTGGAACGAACACGTGGGACTGCTCATCGGATGTCGCTGGATTTAATCCTGCTCAGATTACTGGAGGTGCTCAGCTCGCTTGTATCTATCAAAGCGTCACCGGTTTGGCCGGATCATTCAACTTTACCGCCGGGAACAATTACCTGCTGGTCGTCGAATCGAACCTTGCCTTCCCGGCGCTGCATACCTTCCACTTCGACTGCCCCTTCGATTGTTCTTCGATCACGTCCATTTCCTGCGAGACTCCGGTGTCACCAGTGCTCAGCGGAGATGATGACCTGAACGCGCCGTTCTGCCTGAATACGGGGTTTGCAGAAAAGGTGTACGCGTTTACGGCCACGAATTCAGGAACACACAACCTCATGGTGGATGCCTCGAATGGAAGTGTACTGTCGTATTCGTTATTTGATTTTGGAACGAACACGTGGGACTGTGCATCGGATGTCGCTGGATTTAATCCTTCTCAGATTACTGGAGGTATTCAGCTCGCTTGTATCTATCAAAGCGTCACCGGTTTGGCCGGATCATTCAACTTTACCGCTGGGAACAATTACCTGCTGGTCGTCGAATCGAACCTTGCCTTCCCGGCGCTGCATACCTTCCACTTCGACTGCCCTTATGATTGTTCGGCCGTTACTTCGCTCCCGTGTGATTCTCCAGTGACACCGACCTTTAGCGGGGACGATGAACTCACGGCTCCGTTTTGTTTCAATACCGGCATGATCGACCGCGTCTATTCGTTTGTTCCGGCAACCACCGGACCGCACAACCTGATCATCGACGCATCCAATGGAAACATACTGTCGTATTCGTTATTTGATTTTGGAACGAACACGTGGGACTGTGCATCTGATATCGCTGGATTTAATCCTGCTCAGATTACTGGAGGTAACCAGCTCGCCTGCATTTATCAGAGCGTGACGGGCAATGCGGGAACGTTTAACCTCACCGCCGGCAACAATTACCTGCTCATTGTGGAACAGCAGCCGTCATTCCCGGGTGTGCAGACCTTCCGCATAGCGTGTCCATGTCCGGCCAGCGTGAGCATCGCAGCGAGTCCTTCGGGTCCGATCTGCGCGGGAACTTCCGTGACCTTCACCCCCACACCGGTGAATGGAGGTACTCCATCGTATCAGTGGTTCATCAATGCATCTCCGGCAGGAACGGGTACTACACTTGTGACGTCAGCACTGAATAACGGCGATCAGGTATCTGTGGAAATGAATAGTTCTTTGAGCTGCGCTGCCCCTGATCCTTCCACGAGCAATGTGATTGCGATGTCGGTGAATGCGCGTCCAACCGCGTCACTCTCCGGAACTACAAGCATTTGTCTGGGTGGCTCAGAAACGCTCACAATCAATGTCACTGGATCAGGCACAATCTCCGGAACGTTGAGTCCGGGCGCCATTCCGTTCAGCGGAACAGCCCCGACAATAACCGTGAATGTATCGCCGTTAGCCAATACGGTGTACACGTTAGCCTCCCTGAGCGATGCCAACTGCACTGCGCTTGCAGGTGGTCTTACAGGCTCTGCCACTGTAAACCTGAACACTCGTCCTACCGGAATGCTGAGCGGATCAAATAACATCTGCTCGACAGAAAGCACAACCCTCAGCATCGCAGTCACAGGCGCCGGAACAATCAGCGGCACACTCAGTCCGGGTGGAATTCCGTTCAGCGGAACGGCTCCGACGATTGCGGTGAATGTGATTCCGGGCTCCACCACCACGTACACGATTGCGGCGCTGAATGACGCGAACTGCGCAGCGCTTGCAGGTGATCTCAGCGGAAGCGCGGTGATCACTGTGACTCCTGCCTTCACCTGGTATCAGGATGCCGACTTTGACGGTTGGAGCAGCGGCGCTACTATTCTCGCATGCACACAGCCTGTCGGATACTACCTGGCTGCTCAGCTTGCCGGCCTCTCGGATTGCAACGACAGCAACGCGGATATCAATCCGGCTGCCGATGAATGGTGCAATGGCCTGGATGATAACTGTGACGGATTCATTGATGAATTCCTGCCTACTTCGCTCTACTACGTGGATACCGATGGCGACGGCTTTGGTGCAGGTGCACCGCTCACAACCTGCGCGCAGCCTCCGGGATATGTAACCAACAACCTGGACTGCAACAACACGAACGCGAATATCAGGCCGGGTGCTACCGAGATCTGCAATGGTGTGGACGATGACTGCGATGGCATTGTGGACGAAGGCTGCGGTCCGATCAACGACTTCATTGAGAATGCCCTGGTTCTGCCCAACAGTCCGGCCGGATTGTGCACCCCGGTGAATGGCACGCTGGTTAATGCCCTGTCCGATCTGCAACCGGGTGCCACCGTGGTAACGGGT
>JBKDGH010000134.1:0-8081 GCA_046336655.1 Flavobacteriales bacterium
TAATTCACCTGAAATTCCTTGTCATCCTCAAAGTGCTTCTTACCCAGATTCAGCCACTCGACGGCTTCGCTTTTGCGGCTTTGTGAGTTGAGGCTGTTGGCGTATTCGATGAGGGCGTTTTTGAGAAACGCTTTTTGATCCTTGTCATATACACTGCACTTATCCGTACTGAGTAATTCCTTGGCTGTATTAAATGCAGTCTCGGCTTCTTTCTTCGACTTGATAGCCACGAAGGTCATTCCCTGCATGATATAAGCTCCGGCGTCATTGGCGTCGAGGTCAGTCAGGTATTTGTACAGCGCTTTTGATTTGGTGTACTTCTGCTGATCGTTCATTATCTCGGCTTCTGAAATGATCGACTTGCGGATATCGATGAAGAAGTCGCCATACTCCGCTCCTTTTTCCTTGGTCTTGTCGAGCTTGGCGTATTTCGACAAATACTTCAGCGAGTTGTTGAAAGCGTCCGGATAGTCTTCCTTGTATTTGTCGATGGAAGACATTTTATAATACCCCATGCTCATGAAGAGATAGGGCAGTGACTCCTTCTTTGTTTTCTCGTTGAGCGTGTATGCCTCTGCTTTCTGGAGCAGCCTCGGGTATTTTTCATCCACGAACAAGCTGAGGCAGTCGCGGAAGTCTGGTGCCTGGGCAGAGGCAAACATTCCGGCAAAAAGGGTGAATACAATTAGGGGCAGTGCTTTTTTCATGTCTGTAAGTTTGACTGGGGTCCGGTTTTTCAAAAACAATGCCTAAAGGTAATATGTCTTCCTTTACACCCCAAAATCAGGCACTTTATGTCATCCGCTCCTAATCCCGAAAGCCATGTATGTAAGGCTACTGGCTGGATGCAGCGCCGTGAATGGACGCCTGCAGAATTTCAGATGGCCGCATGGAATGCCTGGTCTGCAGGAAATTCAGGCATTGTGAATGCACCGACAGGAAGCGGAAAGACGTATTCGTTGCTTCTCCCAGCGCTGTTTTCGATGGCACACCACGAGCCCGGAAAGGGAGTGCGCATTCTCTGGATCACTCCAATCCGCGCATTGGCCAGAGAAATTGAACAGGCGGCACGTCGCGTGATAACAGAGAGTGAACTTGCACTGGAAGTAGGAATTCGAACAGGAGATACGAGCGAGGAAGATCGCGCCAGACAAGCCAAACGACTGCCGGATATCCTCATCACGACTCCGGAAAGTTTGCACCTGTTGCTCGCCCGGAAAGGCCATCCTGAATTGCTGAAAAGCCTTGAGCTGATCGTGGCAGATGAATGGCATGAACTCATGGGAACCAAACGCGGTGTGCAGGCTGAACTTGCTTTTTCACGGCTAAAAGGACTTTTGCCCTCGCTTCAGATCTGGGGCATCTCCGCGACCATCGGCAATTTGCCCGATGCGATGTCCATGCTGCTCGGACCTCAGGATGCGGGAAAGGGAGTGCTGGTGCAGTCGGATTTGAAAAAGCAGATCGATGTGATTTCCATACTTCCCGATGATGTGACGGAAATGCCCTGGGCCGGTCATCTCGGAATCCGGATGGCGGAAAAGATGATACCGGTGATTCACTCCAGCCGCACTTCGCTCATTTTTACCAATACCCGGGCACAGTGTGAAATCTGGTACAAGCGATTGCTCGACCTCGATCCGGAGCTTGCAGGAGTGATCGCCATGCATCACGGAAGCCTGAGTCGTGAAATCAGACAATGGGTGGAAGAGGCTATCTCTGACGGGCGACTCAAGGCTGTGGTCTGCACGTCGAGTCTGGATCTCGGAGTGGATTTCGCGCCGGTGGAAACGATTATTCAGGTGGGTGGTCCAAAAGGTGTGGCCCGGTTTCTTCAACGCGCAGGAAGAAGTGGCCATCGCCCCGGAGAGCGCAGCCGCATCTATTTTTTTCCGACCCATTCCCTTGAGTTGCTTGAAGCGGCAGCCCTGAGGCAGGCGGTCAAGGAGCAATACCTCGAAGACCGTATTCCGCTGATGAACTGTTTCGATGTGCTCGCGCAATACCTTGTCACACTTTCGTTGGGTGAAGGTTTTGAGGCGGAGGAAATTTTCAATGAGGTGCGCAGGACTTGGTGTTTTTCAGAAATGACGCGCCAGGAATGGGCCTGGGTGTTGGGCTTTGTTTCAGGCGGAGGCAATGCCCTGAAGGCTTATCCGGAATTTCACCGCGTGGTGCACCGCGACGGCAAGTGGCGCGTGGCATCTGCACGAATCGCACGCAGACACCGCATTTCGATCGGGACTATTGTAAGTGATACAATGGTGGCAGTGCGGTGGAAAAAACGCGGACTTGTCGGGCATATCGAAGAGTCATTTATCGCGTCAATCAATCCGGGCGATGTGTTCTGGTTTGCTGGTCAGGCGCTTGAATTGCTGGAGATCAGAGAGCTCACTGCATTTGTAAAGCCCTCCGTCAAGCAGACGGGCAAAATACCATCATGGCAGGGAGGGAAATTGCCCCTTACGTCCCGCATGTCGGACATGCTCAGGAGAAAACTCACCGAGGCCATGATTGGAAATCCTGAAAAAGACCCGGAACTTGATCACCTTGCTCCGGTTATCGCACTTCAGGCTCTGCGTTCCGCTGTTCCGGCGCAGAATGAACTGCTGATTGAATACCTTGAAAGCGATGAAGGGCATCATATTCTGATCTATCCGTTCGAGGGCAGACTGGTGCACGAGGGCCTGGCTTCGCTGGTGGCATGGAGGCTGGGAAACATTCAGCCCGCCTCATTTTCCATTGCCTGCAATGACTACGGCTTTGAAATTCTGTCCAACAAGCCGGTCAGTCTGGATCAGGCCCTCGACCAAGGATTGCTGAGTGCTGAAGGGCTTTCGGAGGATTTATTCAAAGGGATAAATGCCCATGAAATGGCGCAGCGGAAGTTCCGTGAAATAGCTGCAATCTCAGGGCTTGTGTTCAAGGGGTATCCCGGACAGCCGGTGCGTGACAGGCACATTCAGAGCAATGCGGGCCTGCTCTACCAGGTTATGGAGGAATATGACCCGGATAATTTGCTGATCAGACAGGCTATTGATGAGGTGCTGGTGGTTCAAGTGGAGATTGACCGAATGAGAAGGGCTTTGAAGCGAATCTCCACCAACCGCATTGTGATTCGCCGGATTTCCCGCCCGGGGCCTTTTGCATTTCCTGTCATTGTAGACCGCCTTAGGGCTAAAATGTCTTCGGAATCCGTGGCCGACCGCATTGAGGAAATGACCCTGGACTTTTCCTGATCGTTCTTCTGGATTGTAACAATCCCCTCCGAATTGTGATGAGTGGAGAGCGAGTGACCACCGGTCATTGGTTACCTTCGCGCCTCTCGTAAGGAAACCACCATTATGGCGCCAAAAGCGATCGTTTTATTTCTTGGTCTTGTGCTTACTGGCTTTTCAGTTTTTGCCCAAGGTACAATCCGCGGATTCATTAAGGATGCGGAGACCGGTGAACCCGTGATTTTTATTACGGTTGGTCTGGACGGCACAAGCTACGGGACCACTACGGACGACAACGGGTATTATTCGCTCACCCGAATTCCCGCCGGTGATTATACGTTGCTCATAAAGACGCTTGAGTATCAGGAAAAGCGTATTGCATTGAAGGTTGAAAACGGCAAGGTGCAGTCTCAGAATATTCTCCTTGAAAAGAATGTGGTAGAGCTCGGGCCGGTTACCATTTCTTCCGAAAAAAGTGACCAAAGGAATAACGTCAACATTTCTGTGGAATCCATTCGTCCGCAGGACATCAAGCGACTGCCATCACTTGGTGGGCAGGCGGATATTGTGCAGGTGCTGACTACCCTTCCGGGGTTTGTAAGCACAGGTGACCAGGGAGGTCAGATCTTCGTTCGCGGAGGTAGCCCCGTGCAGAACAAGGTGCTTCTTGACGGAATGATTGTGTACAATCCGTTTCACTCCATCGGATTGTTTTCGGTGTTTGATACCGACATTATTTCCAACGCAGATGTATTCACTGGTGGATTTGGTGCGCAGTACGGCGGACGCATTTCATCGGTCATGGACGTGACCACCCGTGACGGCAACAAGAAGGAAGTTAGCGGCAGGGTAGGTGTGAATCCGTTTGGAGCCAAAGTGCTTGTGGAAGGTCCGTTGCGCAAACTCGACGAAAAAGGAAAGGGGATCTCGTACATCGTTTCTGCGAAGAATTCGTACCTTGATCGCACATCTACCAGTATTTATTCATACCTCAATGACGGAGAGGGACTGCCGTTCAACTTCACTGACCTGTATGGTAAAGTATCATTCGGCGGATCAAGCGGATCCAAGTTCAATCTCTTCGGTTTTTCATTCGAAGACGGCGTGACCAATTACCAGTCACTTGCTAATCTGAGTTGGAAGAATCAGGGTTTTGGTGGTACGTTTGTCGCTGTTCCCGCCACATCACCGGTACTCATCAGCGGAAACTTCGCACGAAGTAAATACACCTCAATCCTTCAGGAGGAAACCGTGCCCGATCGCAGCAGCGAAATCACCAGTTTCAATTTCGGTCTGAACTTCAAGTATGCGTTTGGAAACGATGCACTGAACTGGGGACTTGACATCGTCGGATTCAGCACCGATTTCGGCACGTTCAATCCGCTGGGTGTCGCTATTGATCTGGAGCAAAACACCACTGAGTTGAACGGTTTTGTTTCCTATAAATTCAACCGCAAGCGATTTGTACTTGAGCCCGGACTCCGCATCCAGTACTACAGTTCACTTTCGGTGATTTCGCCGGAACCACGACTTGGATTCAAGTTCAAAGCGAACGAGCGTCTCCGTCTTAAGGCGGCTACAGGTATCTATACGCAAAACCTTATGGCTACCAACAGCGACCGCGACGTGGTAAACCTGTTCTACGGCTTCCTTGCTGGTCCGTCCGAACTTCAGGATTCATTCATCGCTCCAAACGGAGATGTACGTGAAGTCAATGATCCACTCCAGCGCGCGATTCACTACATCGCCGGATTTGAGTACGACATCACCGAATTGCTGAACCTGAATGTAGAGGGTTACTACCGCGATTTCCGTCAGGTAACGAATACCAACCGCAACAAGATTTTCCCTGATGATGCCGATAATCAGGATCGGCCGGAACTGCTGCGCAAGGATTTCATCATCGAGTCCGGTTTTGCATACGGCGTAGACGTAGTGCTGAAATACGAGAAGAAAACAGCCAGCGTGTATTTCGTGTATTCGCTGGGTGATGTGGATCGCTGGGATGGAATACGCTGGTATGATCCCGTATTTGACCGCCGCCACAACATCAATCTCGTGGCCTCTGAGAAGTTTGGCAAGAAGCGCAACTGGGAAGCCAGCGTTCGCTGGAATCTGGGTAGCGGACTGCCATTTACTCAAACTCAGGGCTATTACGAGCCTTCTGCAATTTCCGGAATCACTGCGGATTATATCTACACCAATTCATCGCAGCTTGGCATTCAGTACGCCGGACTCAATGAAGGTCGCCTGCCTTACTACCACCGTCTCGACATCAGTCTGCACCGCCAGTGGAGGCTGAAGAAGTTTACGATTGATGCGAATGCCAGTGTGACCAATGCGTACAACCGCGAGAACGTGTTTTACATTGACCGTGTGACCGGAAACCGCGTGGATCAGTTGCCTGCACTTCCGGCCATCGGCGTGGAGATCAGTTTCTGATCAGCAGTTCGCGCGCGTGTTCCAGTGAAGTCTGGCTGAGCTTTTTACCACCGAGCATTTCGGCCAGTTCATCCACCCGCTGCTCTTCGGTGAGCGGTTCCACATGGGTGACAGTACGTTCCGCTTCATCGGTTTTGTACACCTTGAAATGGTGATCGGCTTTTCCTGCGATTTGCGGAAGGTGGGTAATGGAGATAAGCTGCATTCCCGCGCTCATCTCGCGAAGAATGTCCCCGATGCGCAGAGCAACTTCTCCGCTCACACCTTGATCAATTTCGTCGAGAATAAGTACAGGGAGGTTTTTGTGCCGCGAGATGGCTGCCTTCAGTGCCAGCATGACCCGCGAAATCTCACCACCCGATGCAACGGTGCGAATGGGCTGCACGGCACTTCCTTTGTTCGCTCCGAACAACAGCTTGACATCACTGAATCCCGACTCGGAAAGTTCGTTCTGTGTAATCAGTTCCCACTGCAGCGTGGCATGGGGAAGCTGGAGTGCTGCGAGGTAGGTGCTTACCTCTTTCTCTGCTCGACGCGCAGCCTTAACCCGGCCCGTGTGAATGTCTTTTGCCAGTGCAAGCAATTCCTCCCTCAGCACATGAATCTTCTTTTCAAGCTGGGCAATATGGTCATCCAGACCATCTGCGGTCTCTGATTCGCTGCGGAGTTTGTCGCGCAATACAAGGAGTTCTCCGACGGTCTGTGTCCTGTGCTTTTGCTGAAGCCGGTAGAGTTCGTTCAATATAGATTGAACCGAATCAAGACGGGCGTCATCCGTTTCAGTGCGGCCGGCGAACGCGCTGATATCTGCGCTGAGTTCGCGTGCCTCGATGAGCAGACTTTCAATACGATCGAGGAAGGACTTAAGGTCTGCGTGATGCGGGGCGATTTTTGAAACGATCTGACGGACCTGAAGCAGTGCATGCACAGCCCCTGAGTTTTCTCCGGAGAGTAATTCATCTGCGGTCCATAATGCGGATCTGATTTCACCGGCGTGAGCGAGTGTTTCTGATTCCTGTTCAAGAGCCTGCTGATCGGTTTGCTCAAGTCCAATCTGATCGAGTTCCTGCAACTGAAAACGGATATAGTCCAGATTTTGAAGTGCCTTTTCTCTGATGCGGAGCGCCTCATCCAGCGCATTGCGGTAGTCGCGGTAAGTATGGAATTTGTTGGCGTATCGGGTTACGGCATCCTCATGTCCGGCGAACGCATCAAGCACGGCAAACTGAAAACTGCGGCTTCCGAGGATGGAGTTTTCATGCTGGCTGTGGATGTCAACCAGTCGCTCGCCGATTGCCTTCAGTACCTGAAGCGAAACAGGGGTATCGTTGATGAATGCCCGGCTTTTCCCACCCGCGCTGATTTCGCGTCGGATGGTAGTTAGGGGTTCGAAGTCGAGATCATTCTCGGAAAAAAATGCACCGAACTCTTCGCGGGAGATTTCGAATTGCGCTTCTGCCACGCACTTCTTGTCAGCGTCGCGCATTGATTTGTGATCTGCACGCTCGCCGAGCAGCAGCGCAAAAGCACCGAGCAGAATGGATTTGCCGCTTCCTGTTTCACCGGTGATAGCAGTAAAGCCATTTCCGAATGAAAGCGACGCATGATCAATCAGCGCATAATTCTGGACAAGCAACTGGCGCAGCATACCTCTTGCGGGTTTTTCTGATCTCCGAAAGTAAAGCGGGAATGGTTGCGCAGGCGGGCGGACTTATTCACCGGTTATGCGCATAGCAGCTACTGCATAATCTTCTCGTAGCGCTGAATGTTTCCGGGGTCAAGCAGCTTGCACAAGTCATAGACCATCTGCTTATCCTCTTTTTTCAGGGGTGTATACAGATTGACAATCTCATCGCCCTTGGCATAGAAGAACACCTGCATATTGTACGATGACGGTTTGATGCGGTGCACAGACTCGAGGAGTTTCAATGCATCGGCCATTTGCTGTCGCGCGATTGGAAGTTCGGTGTAGAGCTTGTCCATGCCCTGGCGATGGTAGTAGTAGAGGCAGTCGCGCACTGGTTTAAACGTTTGGGTAACGATGTTTTCAATCAGCCAGTAGCGGTTTTGCTGCCCGCGCTCATTCGAGCGCCAACCGGGTTCTGCGGCATTCTGTGCATTGCTGACGATGGTCTGACAGATCACGTAATGATCCGTTCCGCCTTCCAGTGCGAAGGTGTCGTAGTCCATTGCCAGAATGAGGTTCGCATAGTAGGCCAGCACACTGCTCAGGTTGTCACGGTGCTGGTCCACGGACCACTGGATAAGCGTATTCTCCTGAAATGTGAATTCAAAATCCCTGTCGTTCAGGGAAACTACCGGAGTCTTGTAGTTGGAGTTGTAGACCGGCCGGCTGCTTCCGACCTGGAGGCTGCCCTTGAACTGACGCTGGTTGATCTGCTGCTCAATGGTAATCTGCAT
>JBKDGH010000135.1:0-41080 GCA_046336655.1 Flavobacteriales bacterium
GTGCTGGACCAGCTCAGGGAGATAGCAATCAGGAAATGTTCTTCAACTTTTGGGGTACGTCTTTTTCAGCGAAGTACTTTCCACTCTCGAAGTCTGCACGCAAAGGGATTTATCTGCAGGGGGATTTCAACTTTGTCACTCAGTTCACGCAGAAATACAGGGATACAGAAGCACTGATCTTTGATCATCAGTTTGCAATAGGCAGTTCGTTTACTGCGGGCCTGGGTTATCAGTATCCCTTGAACAACCGCTACGCTCTGGTAGCTTCATTTGAATATGATTGGGCTACCCGACAGGGTGAGGTTCAAGGTGTCGGTGATGTGGAGTTCAGAAACAGGAATATGGCCTTCCAGATTGGGCTTATTTTCTGATCACGGATGTGATTTCCCGGATCAAAGATGAATTGTAGATCATCCCAAGGGGTTCTTTTCTTCTGTCAGATGATTAGCGTTCCTTTTGTTTACCTTTGGATGAATGAGACAGCTCGCGGTGGATAGGTTGAGGCATTCGTCCGGAGGTAATCGAAAACGGAATTTGATGATCAGAATTTTCTTACGTTGGGGAGTAGCGCTTGGTGCGCTGCTCACCGGAATGGATACCCAGGCCTGCACTGGAATCACGCTGCGGGCAGCAGATGGCGGAGTGGTTGTGGCGCGCACAGTGGAATGGGCACTCAACGATGCTCAGCACAACAAAATCCTCGTTGTGCCACGCAACAAATCGTTTACCGGACAAACACCGGATGGCTACACGGGTATGAAATGGACCGGCCGGTATGGTTTTGTCACCCTCACGGCATATGGTCAGCCCTACGGTCCCGACGGAATGAATGAAGAAGGTCTCTATGTGGGGGTGTACTACCTGCCCGACTTTGCGGAGTACGCCGTTTATGACAGCAAACTGGCCGACCGCTCCATGAGCGTGGGTGATCTGATGCAGTGGATGCTTTCATCATTTCGCACGGTGGATGAGATCACATCGGCTCTTCACCGCGTCGTGGTCGTGAATGTGGAAAACAAGGACTTTGGTGGCGCTGCACTTCCCTTTCATTTTAAGGTGACGGATCCATCCGGCAACAGCAAGATTATCGAGATCGTAAATAAGGGCGAGGTGAAGGTGTATGATCCCTACCTGGGGGTTATCACCAACTCTCCTACCTATGACTGGCATCTGATCAACCAACGCAATTACCTGAATCTGTCCACCTCTCCTAACAGCCCCCGCAATATGGAAGGATATCTGCTTAAGCCGCTAGGCGGAGGCTCCGGACTCATGGGACTGCCTGGTGATTTCACACCGCCATCCCGGTTCGTCAGGGCTGCCGCCTTTACCGCGTCGTGCAGGCCGCTCGCTACTGCCGAAGAGGCCGTGTTTGAATCTTTCCGCATCCTCGATAATTTCAATATTCCCCTCGGGGCTCAGGTACCGGCTGATCACCTGCCTTCTGATATTGTGAGTGCCACGCAGATCACCTCTGCATCCGATCTGAAGAACAAAGTCTACTACTACCACACCATGTGGAACAGGCAAGTGAGGAAGATCGACCTCGCGGCCATCGATTTCAGTTCTGTTAAGGAGCAGGTATTGGATGATGATGCGCCCCGGATGAATGTGGTCAAGGATGTGACTCCCATTGCCCGTCAGGGAAAGAAATAGTCGAACTCGGGTTGAGGCGTGATTTCCGATCCCTGCCGACCGGTGCTATCAACACGGTGCCAATTAATTTCCGTGCGTTTCAGGATCGCGCAGGTTCATCAATGTGTCTCAATGATCCAACCGGACTGACGTCTGATAATTTTCTGTTGCGCCTGGTTTAGCCAGGTTAATAATATCTTATTTCCGAGGCATTCGTTTTTTTCGATGCATAGGTTTGTCCCTGAACAACGCTCATAACTGCACTGCCTTTGCGGCTGGGTGGGTATATGGTGCGCCCGGAGGCGATGTCTGGTAATTGGTTGTCTTCGGACTTTCAGAGAGTAGAATAAAAATCAAAAAGCTTCAGGAAATGAAATGGATCATGTGTTCTCAATCGTGGTATCGCAGGGCGTCTGTGGCCTTGTGCATGGTGCTTACTCATGTTGCCGGTGCGCAGTCTAATGTGAGTGAGTGCAGACAGGTGGATAAGGGCATTCACGTAATCTGGCTGGATAGCCACGCCAACAAGGCCGTGGTGGGTGAATTCAAGGATTTCATCGTGCTGATGGAATTTCCTCAGAATGATACGGTGAGCAATGATATGATTGATTTTCTCTCCACACATTTCCCAAAAAAACCCATCCGGTACGTCCTTCACACGCATCATCACGGTCATTCCGCTTCGGGCTTCGACCCGTTTATCAAAAGGACTAAGGCCCGGCTGGTTACCACGCCTTTCAACTACGACGTCATCAAGTCCATAACGCAGGACTCCATAGCACTGGCACAACGCCTTGTGCTCTATGACAGCACCTATACGATCACCGACCGGTTCAACACCATCGAGGTTCACGCGCTCTATGACGACAAGTATGCCTTGCCTACGCCTGAGTACAATATTGCTTACTTTCCTGCCCAGAGAGTGCTGGTAAGCGGATGTATCTTCAACAAGCCCACCACCTATTTCGAGGTCATCAATCAGCGGAAGACAGCACTGCGGGAAGTAATCCGGGACAAGAAACTCGATCCTCGCCTGTTCATCGCCACCAATACAAGCCGGGCCAATGACTTCGAGGATATGCCCACGAGAGAGGTGTTTGAAGAGTCCTTTGAGAAAGGTATTGTTCCTGAGAAATTTTGCCTGGAATGGCGCAAGGTGCCAGTGGAGAAGCTATTTGCCAGCCGTGACAGCATCAAGCAGGAAATCCGGAAAATTCCCAGAAGTTATGATTACCTCGTGTTGTCTAATTACCTGATCGGTATCCATCACGATTATCTGCGGGCCATTGCTTTGCTGAAGCCACTTATAGAGGTGCATCCTGAAGAGGCCCTCTTGTATGAGCGTGCTGGTTATTGCTACGAGAATATGGGAATGAACCTGGAGGCCGTGGCATACTACAGGAAGTTCATCTCCATGTGGGACGACGAAGAGGATATCCGCGAAATCGAGGGTGTGATCGCAAAGCTGATCCAATAGCGTGTGGCATGATCATCAGGGAAAGTGATGACTTGCCGGAAACAGGACCTTGCCTTCTGCGCCGACATCTGAATATGAGCCAGGAGGCGCTTCGTGTGTGGAGTTCTCCGGTATGCCTGTGTAGTGCAAACGTGAGCTATTTTAGCGGGCTCAAAAAGGAATCCGATTCATATGTCAGCAATAGCCAAAGTACAAGCCCGCCAAATCCTCGATTCACGCGGCAATCCAACCATTGAGGTAGAAGTTTACACCGATCAGGGAATCGTGGGCCGCGCAGCCGTGCCCTCCGGCGCCTCCACGGGGATGCACGAGGCCGTGGAGCTTCGGGATGCTGATAAGAGCCTCTACCTTGGAAAAGGTGTTCTCAAGGCCGTTCAGAACGTGAATGAAACGCTGAATGAGAATCTCGCAGGTGCTTCGGTATTCGAGCAAAATCTCATCGACCGCGCAATGGCGGGCATTGATGGGACAGATAACAAGGGTGTGCTGGGAGCGAATGCAATTCTTGGTGTTTCGCTCGCAGTGGCTCATGCTGCGGCGCAATCCAGCGGTATGTCGCTTTTCCGCTACGTCGGGGGAGTAAATGCGAACACGCTTCCCGTGCCTATGATGAATATCGTAAACGGCGGTGCGCATGGCGACAACAAAGTGGATGTGCAGGAATTTATGATCATGCCGGTTGGCGCTGAATCATTCAGCGAAGGACTGCGCATGGGTGTGGAAGTATTTCATCATCTGAAATCCGTGCTTAAAAAACAGGGGCTCTCCACCAATGTGGGCGATGAAGGCGGATTTGCACCCAATCTCGCAAGCAACGAGGATGCCCTCAAACTCGTGATGCAGGCCATCGAAGCCGCTGGCTACAAGCCCGGCGATGACATCTGCATTGCCCTTGATTGCGCGAGCACGGAGTTTTACAATGCAGAGAAAAAAATATACCATCTGGAAAGCACCGGCGAATCATTGACCAGCGCACAGATGGTGGACATGTGGGCCGATTGGGCGAAGCGCTATCCGATTGTTTCCATCGAAGACGGTTGCGCAGAGGATGACTGGGAAGGATGGAAGCTCATGTCAGAAAAACTCGGAGACACCATTCAGCTCGTGGGAGACGATCTCTTCGTGACCAATGTAAATCGCCTCGCGAAGGGCATTCAGCAAGGCATTGCGAATTCCATTCTGGTAAAGGTGAACCAGATCGGTACCCTCACAGAAACAATTGACGCAGTGAATATGGCACACCGCGCAGGATACACAAGCGTGATGAGTCACCGCTCCGGCGAAACGGAAGACACTACTATTGCTGACCTCGCTGTGGCGCTTAACACCGGACAGATTAAAACCGGTTCCGCATCACGCAGCGACAGGATCGCGAAGTATAATCAATTGCTCCGCATTGAAGAGGAGCTGGGCAAAATGGCGTACTACCCGGGCCGCAATTTCCCTTACATGAGGTAATAAGCGAAGCCCTTGACAGCCCGCTCAGCGCTGTTCAGCGAGCTGATGCACGATGGTTTTTACTTCGTTCTTCACGGGCTTTAGAGTCTGAATGTACTGGTAAATTGCCTTGAGGTCCTGGTCTGACATTCGCTGAAACTGCTCCCATGGCATCTCACTGGAGGGTATTATACGTCCTTGACGAAAGCGGGCAATGAACTGCTCCTCGGTCCATGAAGCGATATGTCCGGTCTCTGGATCCGGAGTGAGGTTGGGTGTCATGCATGCCATGCCGGGATGTACGGCAGATGGCATCAGAAATCCTCCAGCATAGTACTCTCCAATGTATGCTCCCGTCTTGAGGTCCCGATTGGTATGGCACCCGCGGCAATTGGCCACGAAGTTGGCCAGGTACTCTCCGTATTTAGCCGTGGTGTCGGCTGCAACGGAATGAGGTACCTCACCAGATCCTTCCGGTCCCACGGGCTTGATAGCCAAGGCAAAAATGGCCTTGCCCATGAAGTTTTTTTCATTGGCAGGAACGGCTCGCTCCACAGGTGGTTGCGAGCGAATGAACGAGATCACAGCAGTGAGATCCTCATCACTCAGATTGTGAAAGGGCATAAGATCCAGCAGAGCCCGTCCATCATATCCTACCCCATAACGCAGCGCGCGGGCAATATCCTGATCCGTCATCTTTCCAATGCCCGTTTGGTGTGGAGTCAGGTTGGTCGGATAGAATTTCCCGATGGGCAATTCAAACACGAAACCTCCTTCCATCGGCAATTCTTCGCCGGCAGCAATACGTTCCCAGTTGCTCAGTGGACTGTGGCATCCGCTGCAATGGGCGGGGCCGTAAGCAAGGTATCTTCCGCGCGCGATGACTGCCGAGTCCGTTGAAGCATGGATGTCGGGATAGGGGGCTTCAAATGTTTGGTCGTGACGAATAAAAATGGTGGCAACAATACCACCTGTGAGCAGGACTAGCAGCATCCCCACCCATTTCAGAACCCGAAAGAGAATGGCCATGGTTAAAAGGGCTAAAGTGTTAGTACAACAAACATAGTCAAGTTTCTTTTCCCCAAAGCGATTCGAGATCTAAGGGTTGGCTTGTGGGTGAGCAAGATACCGGCGCACAGCCCAGTGGCCCAGATAAATCAAAGGAGTCAGGGCCACTGCGATCAGCAGCTTGAGCACGTAGTTGGTGGGGCCAATTTCAGCGAAAGTGCTCCAACTCATATTGCCCGGAAGCACGAATCCGATATATAGCACAATGAAGCTGTCAATCAATTGCGAAAGCACCGTGCTGCCCGTGCTGCGAAGCCAGATCATTTTGTTGCCCGTGCGCGATTTGATCCACTGAAATACTGTGGCGTCAAGCAGCTGCGAAATAAGAAATGCAGCAATGCTGCCCACAATGATCCACGGCGCTTGTCCGAACACTTTTTTGAACTCGGCATCCGTGGCGAGGCCATCTACCTCGTAGGCAGGTATATTGAGTGCGAGCACCACTATCGCAAAGCAATATGCAATGAGTATAGCCGTGATCCACGAAAGGCGACGTACCGCCTGTTTTCCGTAAAATTCATTGAGAAGGTCAGTCAGCAGAAATACCACAGGCCATGGAATGATTCCGATGATGGTATGAAATGGCCCCACCTTCCAGCCGAAGAGATCGAAGGCGAGCGGTATTTCCACGAGTTTGTTCGAGATCAACTCGGCCGTTACTGCGTTGGTGATAAACAATCCGGCGAGGAATACGAAGAGCCATTCACGGCGCGAGGAGGCGAGCATCGGTAGTGGAAATCAGCGTTTGGTGACTGCACAGCGCACGGTCTGATTGCCTTGTGAAATAAGATATACCCCGTCACTCCAGGGCAATGTCGATACATCCAGGATGCCCTTGCTGAAGTACTCATGCATCAGTCTGCCCTGTGCATCGTGAATGCGGACAAGTCCTTCACCTGACCGAATGGTTATTCGGTCCGTATGCTGTGCCACTGCCAGTAATGATGTGTTCGCAGATGCATCTTCCACTCCGACCACTCCGGTGCGGATGGCCCATGCGTATTGTCCCGGACGGATACCGTCAATGCGAATGCGGCCCACCCAGTTCGTCTCGCTGCCCTGATCGTTTACTTCGAATGCCGGCCATTCGGTCCATGCGGACTGACCGTTGGGACGGTAGAGGATGATCAGGTTGTTTTCATTGCCGAATTGTGTGGCCTCAGTAAAGTAAAGCGGATCGTAGTAGTTATTCTGATTCGGATCGCCCCAGTAGCGGATGGTCATGTTTACGACCGCATCTTCCGGCATATCAGACTGAATATTCCACCACCGGTCTGAGGAGATGTAGTATTCAGTGAAAGGGATATACGCAGGTTCATTGGCAGCAGCCCAGTGATTTTCCGCACGGATCCAAAACTCCGTGGCACTGCCGAGTGACTCCACGCTGAGATCAGTTTCAGCGTAAGGCATATTGTTATTCCCCGTATCGCTGATGATTAGTTCATCGGCAAGCACCGCATAATTGATCGTCTGACCGCGGTTGATAATGATATGCACCGGTTCAACTTCGGATTCAATAGTCGCATTCGTGAATTCACCGGTTACCAGCACGGTGTGTATTTCCGTTTCATAAGCGGCATTCATCACCGTGATTTCAAGCGGGATGTGCGTGTAATACTCAGGTGCGTGATGCAGGTGCTGACGCAGAGATAGGTCAGTGATCCAACCCGATTCACCGGCGGTAACAGTGTGTGACTCGATGCGGATTTCCGGGAAACCGGGATTGTAGACCCAGTGATCAAAGAAGGCCGTGAGATCTGCAGCGGTGTATTGCTGAAAATGGTCGCGCAGATCAGCACTGGATACATCCGTGAACTGATAGGTTTCGAGGTAGGTCTGACACGCCGTGAAGAAATTGTCATCACCCATGACTCCGCGCAGGTTGTGCACAATGTCCGAGCCTTTGACGTACACCGTAGAACTGTAGGTGAGTTCATGCGGCACGCCGCTCACCGGATAGTATCCGCCATCGCTGACAGGTATGTCCGTGAGGACTTCTTTGTGGAGGTCGGCCACGTAGTCGTCATAGGCCTGAGTGCCGTATATCAGTTCTTCAAAAAGAGCTTCACAGTAAGTGGCCCAGCCTTCATTGAGCCACATGTCTTCCTTCGTTCGGCAGGTCACCAGATCGCCCCACCAATGGTGACTCAGTTCGTGAGCCATGAGTGTTTCCCACGTCAGATTGCCGTTGATGGCGAATGCCGGATAGGCAATGTTGGTGGCATGTTCCATCGCACCGGCATTGAAGGGCACGCTGACAAAGCCCACACGGGGCCATCGGTACGGACCGTAACGCAATTCAAATCCTGACAGGCAGTCGATGAGGTTGGCAAAGCTGTTCTTCATTGCAGTAGTATCCTGCGGACGCGCAGTAAGCCACACCGGAATGGTCTCGCCCAGTGCGGTGACGTATTCATTGTCCACGTGGGTATAGTTGGACACCGCAACGGATGCGAGGTAGGTTGGAATGGGATGATCTGCGAGGAGCCACCGCGTCACGAGTGAATCCGTGCCCACCGTGTCCACGCTTATACGCACGCCTCCGCAGTATGCAGTGCGCCCGCTGGAGGTGAGCACACGCAGATCGTATTCACTGCGCTCCACGAAATTGTCTACGCACGGAAACCACATCCGCCCGATGGTATGTGGATCGGCGTCAAACCCAACTCCGATGTTATATGCAAAGCCGGTAGATGTGGTGTAGAATCCACCCCAGCTTGTGTCCGTGGCGGGATCGCCGCCGTAGTGCACGGTTACTGAATAGGCTTCACCATCCTGCAGAGTCTGAGGAAGCTGAATGAAGAGATCGCTACCGGTGTGGGTAAATGACAGCAGACCATCCGCAGACGTTACGCTGTCCACGGTAAGGGCTTGCAGGTCGAGGTGCAGCGTGTCGAGTTCGTCAATCAGCGATACAAACTCCACCTGGCAGGCACCGGAGATCAGGTTCAACCCCATCTGCGTCATATCGAGATCAATGGTGTAGCGGATGACATCAAGTGTATCACTTCGCCCGTTCTCCGGGGCATCAAATTCATTGCGAAGTCCGGATGCAGGAGGGTGGTAATGGCTGCACGGAATCCGGGGCTTCTGGGCAAAGGCAGGGATGGTGAGTATGCATGCGGACAGGAGTAGAAAAAGAGACTTCATCACTTCGCTGGTTTGAATGGTGAAAGGTAACAGAAACAGCCTCGCTGAGACGATTTTGGTCAGGTGGTAGGGTATCAGGACTCCCCGGTGTATGGATGTCACTTGGATTCCCAAAGGAGCTGATGTACCTTTCGGAATTCAGGAAATGAACCTGAATGCAACGACCGCCTGGAATGAAACCGAGCAACGAACTATTCGATCTGATCAAGTCACTCTCAAAGAGTGAAAAGCGCTTTTTCAAACTGCAGAGTGCGCTGCAGAGTGGTGACAAGAACTACGTGCGCCTGTTCGATACCATTGATAAGATGGAGGAGTACGATGAAGAGGTGATCAAGAAGACATTCAAAGGAGAAAAGTTTATCAAGCATCTTCCGAGTGAGAAGAATCACCTGTATAAGCTGATTCTGAAGGCGCTGCGCAGTTATTACGGCGACACCAGCATCAGCAGCATTCTGAAGCAGGAGATCAAGAACATTGAGATCCTCTACAACAAAGCACTGTTCGATGAGTGCAATAAGTTTCTCGTACGGGCGAAAAAGATGGCCATTCAGTACGAGAAGTTTTATTATCTTTTTGAGCTGATCAACTGGGAGAAGACGCTGCTCGAAGAGGCATTTGAAGACGGACAATTTACCAAGGATCTCGATCAGCTGATCCGTGAAGAGCAGGAGGTGATTGATAAACTCCGCAATCTGGCAGCATATCACGTGCTGTATTCGAAGATCAACTATGTGTTTCGCAGTGGCGGATTCGCGCGTACCGACGAGAACCGAGCGATTGTGGAAGAAATCGTGAATCACCCTCTGATTAAGGGAAAGAACACCGCGCTATCACGCCGCGCCGCTACGATTTGCTACTACACCCAGGCTTTTTGCAACATGGCCAACGGTGATTTTGAAACGGCAATTGTCAAGTTCAAACGAGTACGAGAGATACTGGATGAGCACCCCCATCTCCGGGTGGATCTCGCGAAGCGCTATGTGCGTACCATCGCCAACATGACGCAGTGCCTGATTACGCTTGGACAATTTGATGAAGCGCGGGAAAACATCAGGGTGATCCGCTCATTTGAAGGAGAGGACGGATTCAGTCACACGGATGTGCAGATGAGCATGTTCAAGAATACAGGGTTGGCGGAATTGGAAATTTCCCGTCGAACAGGTGATTTTGCACATGGCATGCGTGTGGCCGAAGAATTAATGAAGCTCTTGTCCGAATACGAAGGGCGGCTGCACAAGGAAGCACAACTGAATTTCTTCTATCAGTTTGCTTACGTCTACTTTGGAGCCGGACAATACAACAAGGCGCTGTACTGGATCAATAAGGTGCTCAATGACAATGAGAACACCCTGCGTCAGGATATATACAGCTACGCCCGCCTGTTCAATCTCGCAGTGCACTTTGAGCTCGGAAATTTTGACCTGCTGGAGTACACAATAAAATCCACCGTGCGCTATTTGCAAAAGCGCGAGCGCGACTTTCCGCTGGAGAAAACCATCATTGATTACTTCAAAAAACTGATCCGCACCCAGCCGGAAGATCGCGCACCGATTTTCAAGGCCTTCCGCAAGGAAGTAGAGCAGCACCGCAAAGTGCCTGAAAACGAAGTGGTATTGCGCTATTTTGACCTCACCCGCTGGATTGACTCCAAACTGGAGAGCCCGGTGATGGTGAAGTGATTCAGAACGATACGGGGAGAGAGATTGGGGATATCACTCACTGTGAAAGGCATGATGGAACATACTTGGATGCGCCGATTGCTCAAGACCGGCGCCTGGGCAAAAGCCGCGCGTGAAAGCCACCGCCACAACGCATCCTTCAAACGCAACCAGGCAGTCTACCACTGGAATAGTCAGAATGCCGAAGTGAGAGCAGCCACCTGAGGCACCTGACACACCGATCGCTCTTTCCGCAGACCGGTCAACCATGATGTTTCGCGGGCTTGCTTTTTCCATGTACGCAAGGCGGTTTTTCCTATTTATATATTAGCTTGCGGCTTCCTTAGTCAACTGCCTAAACTAATCTATGCGCCGAGCGTTTCTTCTTTTTGCCACATTGTGGCTTTGTGCGTTAGCATGGTCACAAGGCCCCGGGGGGCTTGGCTATACGCCATATTCCGGAATTACATCGGTATCAACCAATCCTGCTCTCGCCGGCGGACGATTTAAAGTCGATGCGGCCTTGTTTTCCGCGTATGCCTTTCAGCAATCGTCCGTCTACCCGGTCAATGCCACGTTTACTGATTTCGATCCGGTGAACTGGAACAATTTTCGCTGCGCTACAGACCGCTCGCATTCGGACAACAAGGCAGTATTCACGAGGGCTTTCAGGTACAAGGTCCTTCTGTACTGCTGGCTTTTGGAAAAGAGCGAAAAAACAATTGGGCCATCGGCATTAGTACGCATGTCAATCATTTGTCGAGCTCCTTTGTGACCAACACAGGGCCTTATGCATTCGCAATTCTGAACAGCGTTGCTGACTCATTGGCTAAGGGCCCGGTCACCATCAGAAATACAGGCATGAGCGCGCTCACCTGGCAGGATATCGGCGCTACATACAGCCGCGTTGTGCTCGAAACACAGAAGTCCGCACTCACATTGGGCGCCACGGTGAAAATGGTAAAAGCTGTGCATGCATTCCATTTTTACTCAGATGAAATCAATGTAAATCCGCTCGAAGGGGACAGTGTGGAGGTGAGCGTCAAGGATGCGGAATATTTTCGTTCCATCGGACAGGACTTATCCGAAAACGGATTTGAGGATTATTCAGATACGCACCCCTGGGGCGTAGCGGCCGATTTCGGGTTGATCTATTCGTTCTATAAAGACAGAACACGCAACCGGTATCCGATGAACAATACATTTTTCACGGATCATCAGGATGCCGGACATCTCTTTCAGGCAGGTATTGCTGTCACCAATCTTGGAAAAGTGAAAGTAAATGGCGATCCGAGGGCACATGCGTTTGTGCCTTTCGGTCAGCGCATGCCTTCAGGTCTCGGTAATGATGTGACGGGATTTTCTTTCCTCAATTATACGGTGGATGATTTTGACGATGCCCTTGATTCGCTCGGAGGAGGTGCAATGGCCGCTCAGCAGCAGGTTAATCTGCCCACGATGTTCAACGCGTTTCTCGACGGGCGTTTACCGGGTGGCGCGGGATTGAATGTGGCGTATTACCTCCCGCTTGGTGTGTCCGATGCCACGCGAATGGGACCTGTTGCAACCTCGGCACTTGTAATTACACCAAAATATGAAATGTCCGTGTTTGGAGTGTATGCTCCGCTGCGCATAGATGAAGTCTCTGGAATGAGCGTGGGAGCATCACTGCGCATTGCCGGATTTTTTATCGGAACACCCGATGTGATCAGTCTTTTTACCCGAGCTGACAGCGACCGCAAAATGGCCGGTGTGCAGGTGGGATTGAAAATTCCGGTGAGGTACTTGCGGCATAAAGACACGGACAATGATAAGGTGAGTGACGAAGTGGACGTGTGCAGGTCAGAGCGCGGACCATGGGTCGCAATGGGCTGTCCGGATGCGGATATCGACGGGGTTTCCAACCTCGAAGACGAATGTCCCGAGGAAGCCGGTCCAAAAGAATTCAAAGGCTGTCCCGACAATGACGGTGATGGTATCATTAATAAACTGGACTTCTGTCCGGATAACTACGGCCCCGCAGAAGGCACTCCGAAGCCCGGCTGTCCGGATGCCGACGGCGATGGATTTATTGAAGCATTTGACGAGGATAAATGCCCTGACGTGTTCGGCGCGCGCAATGGTTGTCCGGACCGCGACGGCGATGGCGTGTTTGATCACGAAGACGGCTGTCCGGATACCTACGGGTCCATAGCGCGCGGCTGTCCGGATACCGATGAAGACGGCTTGCTGGATGACGAAGATGGCTGCCCGCAAATGAAGGGACAACCCTGGAATGGCGGTTGCCCGGGCAACGATGAAGACGGCGATGGCATTTACGAACCGTATGATATGTGCCCGGATGTGGCAGGCGTGGAGCCAGACGGCTGCCCCGAGCCTACACGCATTTCCATGCGGATTATTTACAATGTGATCTACTTCGAACAGGCATCTGACCTTTCAAAACCGGAAGAGGATAAGGTGCAGGCTATTGCTCCCATCCTGAAAGAAGTGCTCTCCAGACGGACAGATTACAACATCTACATCATCGGTCATACAGATGTAACAGAACCAGATAATGCAAAGGAAAGAACCTCGCTTGCCCGTGCGAGTGAAGTGCGCTACGCCCTGATGCGCGCGGGAATTCCGGAAGAGCGCATTCTTATTGAAGCCGCAGGTGATCTGAGGCCGCATAAGGTGAGGAGCTTCCCTTCCGGAAAATACCTCGACCGCCGCGCGGAGATTTACCTCGATGCGCCGCCATTGATCCAAAATGGACAACCTTAATCCATCGGATGCCATGAACGCCCTCACAGTTCTTTTGCACATCCTGCTTAAACCACCTGCATGTTTAGTCCGGGTTCGTCCCGCTCAACTGGCCTTGTCAGCATTCATGTTGCTTTATTCGTTCGCAGCTTGGGCACAACCTCCGCTGGACTGTAAGGATCTGGAGACAGATGACAACTGGAGCATTGCCGTGAATTCTTCTGTGCCCATTTGTGTGTCCGGAACGCGAATTCTGACGCTTACCACGACTTCGGATTATGCCAATAATGTGTCGTTTACGTACGAATGGCAGCGTTCAACCGGCGGACCATTCACTCCGATAGCAAGCTCTGACACGGATGTGCTCACCACTCCGACTATTACACAGACCACCAGCTTTCAGGTAGTGATAACCTGTGATGGCGGGGTTACTGAATTGATCGTTGGACCACTGCAGGTCGTTGTGTCACCTGCTCCCACAGGCACCATCGTATCCGCCGTGCCCAATGTGTTGTGCACCGGACAATCGTCCACTATTTCGTTGTTCTTCACCGGCACTGCGCCGTTCAGCGGAACTCTGAGCAACGGGGCAACGTTCAGCAATGTGGCTACCAACTCTACCACGATTAATATCACTCCGCCGTCGAATGTTACAATTACACTCACGGCATTGAGTGATGCCAATTGCACGGCGATTCCGGCTGATCTCACGGGGTCCGCCACCATCACCGTCAATCCTGTGCCGGTAATGGATCCGATTTCCGTGGTCAATCAGTGCAATGGTCTTTCGGTCGTGGATGCAACCATTGAATTCGGTACCAATCTCCCGAATGACAACAACACCATTTTTACCTGGACATGCAATCCAAACATCGGATTTGGCACAGGCAATAATGCAAGCCACAACAATGACATCAACACCTGGGTAACCAATATCGGCGTTGGCACAACGCCGGTAACTGCGGTGCTCACGGTCACTCCCGGAGTCAGCGGTGGGTGCTCCGGACAACCGCTGGCAGTAAACATCACAGTGAACCCGACACCAACACTTTCTACACCCACTGCATTAGGTCCCTTCTGTGCCGGTGTGGTGCAAGACCCGATTCCATTTACTAGTCCGGTGTCAGGAACTTTGGTGGATTGGACTATTTCACAGAAGTCGAGCATTGGATTCGGAACGAGCGCAAACAATGTGAGTTCCATTCCCTCATTCACAGCAACTATTCCCGGCGGAAATCAAAACACTCCGATTACAGTCAATCTCGTCATCACACCTGAAGCCAACGGATGTCAAGGCGCCCCGGTAAATATTCCGGTTACCGTGAATCCCCGTCCTACCATATGCACACTTCCCGACCTCGCTCCGGTGTGCTCCGGCGTGGCGCTGCCCGCTGTGAATTTTGATGCGGGATTTCCAAACTGCACGAACAACGTCGACTGTCCCGGTTGTACGTTTACCTGGACATCCGTGCCTCCTGTGGGGTATGGTGCATCTGGTACGGGCAATCTGCCATCTGCCATCGCGATAGGCGAAGAGAACGTAGTGAATGCGAATATTTCGGTCACAGCTACTACAGCCCAGGGCTGTGTATCTGCAAGTCCGGAAGTGTTTCAGGTAACAATAAATCCCGGTCCGTCACTCACCACTCAACCGGATCTGGTGTTTTGTGAAGGTGAAGCCATACCCGCGGTGTGCCTCACCAGCGGTGTGCCGGGCGCAGCAATCAGTTGGTCTGTAGAGCCGCCTACCTCCATTGGTTTTGGTGTGAGTGGCACGAACTGCACGCCGTCTGGTACCACTGCGAATTTCTTTCCTTTTGAATTGAATTCGACTGTGACGGTTACCTGGACTGCGGAGTTTGAGGGCTGCACAGGGTTCAGAGAATATGAGGTTACTGTGATTCCGGATCCCTCTGTCAATCAACCATCCAATCTGGTGATGTGTGAAAACATCTCCGGCCAGTCACTCAGCGAGGTGATCACACTCACCGGTTCCAGTATTGCAAACAACTATACATGGAGCACAGGTATTCAGGAAGGCATTATCGGGCCGACTGCGTTGTCAGGCCAGAATACGATTACCGTGATTCCGCAGAATTCAACTCCCGCAGCAGTGTCAGATAATATCACTGTTACCCCTTCCATCACGCAAACAATCAATGGCATCACAAGAACCTGCGCAGGAGTTCTGGCCGAGTTTGAAATCACTGTGCTACCCCGACCGGAGATGAACGAACCGAATGATCCTTCGCTTTGTTCAGATGTGCCCGCCAACTCATCATCGATTCCACTTTCAGCTGACATTGCTTCTGCCTCATTTGGCTGGCAAACCATAACTGCAAATGTGATCAATCTGCCAGCTGATTCCGGTGTGGGAATTCCCAATTTCACTCCGGTGAATTCGGGAAATACGTCCATATCCACCACACTGGAAGCATGGGGCATCTTCACACAATCTTCGGTGTCATGCCCAGGCGATACAGTAAACGTGCTGGTTTCGGTATTCCCACGTCCGAATAACGGGGCTTCGGCTTTTCCGGAAGAAATATGCAGTGGCGAAGCTTTGGAGGTGAATCTGAACAGCGCTACTACGCCGGCTACTACCTGGATCTGGACCTCTTCCGGCGCAGGCATTTCCGGAAATACAAATTGCAATTCCAGTTGCAATGACATCAGTGATGTGCTCGTGAATGCATCCACATCCAATCCTGCCAATGCAACGTACACGTTTCAGCTTGCGCTGACCGGCACCAATTGTACGCGCACAGTGACCGAAGTAGTGGCTGTAAATCCCGCTCCTCCCTCGGCTTCGCTGGAATCTATTCCTGATGTGATCTGTCAGGGTTCAGAAGGGGTTTTTCTCACAGGCGACAGCAGCGTGCCCGGTGTGAATTTTACATGGAGCTCGCCTACTCCCGGAGTGGAAGTAATAGCTGGCGGTCCGCAGGGTGCCAATGCATACGTCAACCTCGATCCTGAACTTACCGGCAATGTGATCATCAACGTGAGTTCAATCAATTCATTCGGATGCACGAACGGCAGCAATCAAACCATCACCATTACTCCGTCTCCTGATCCGAATGACTACGAAGTGGTGTGGCTGAACGAAGGCACGGAAGGAGCTACACTCGTTGTGCTTCCTTTCGATCCTGCCGTGACTTACCAATGGGGACGCACGCCGATCGACTCATGGGCACCTCAGGAAATAACCGGACAAACAGGGCAGTCGTTCCTCATCGGACAGGATTTCAATCCGGACATTTTCCTGTATTGGGTAGAGATCACTGAAGGGGATTGTGTAACCCGCATCTTCCTTACACAGCCTGTCGGGCTCGATGAAGAAGAAGCGACTGGCCTGTGGTCTCTGTATCCCAATCCTGCGGATCATTGGATCCGTCTCGTGAGCGAATCCGGCGAATTCATTTCCCTCGAAATAGTGGATGCAGCCGGTCGCCTTTGCCATGCGCATCCGGTTACTGAGCATTCTTCTTCGGTAATAATTCCGTTGGAGCGACTTCCGTCTGGGTATTATTTCATCCGGGGAGTAACGTCAGATCACTCGCGTCTGGTTGCACCTTTTCTTCGCAATTAACCGGTGAAGTACTTCTTTTTCATCGGTTGCTTTTGGTTGTTCCTTCCGGCGAAGGGACAGGCGTACGGACATCCGGATACGCTGAATAAGATATTTGCCGGACTGGAGTCTTTTCTTTACGACTACAACGAGTGTATGCAATTCCGTGAGCTGGGTGAGGATACGCTGTCTCTCCGTCAGATTGAGCGATACCGCAGCCTCTTCAGTCCCGGATGCCTCCACCCCGATATTCTAAATCCCTCGGTAAGCAAGCGCGGAGAACCCATTCTCTCCGGCGCGCATTACCGCAAAGTAGATGAGTTTCTGACTCAGGTGGCGGTAAATTATCCGCAGGGATTATTTGTACGTGTACGAGGCATCAACGCCAATTTTACTAAGATCAGCGAGCGCCGGGCGGAGGTGGTTATGGAGCGCAAGTCGTGGGGAAATGTACAAGGCCGCTGGAGACTGGAGGTGGTGGATACGCTGAGGCTCCACGTCGTTCAAACGCCCTCAGGCAATTTTATGGTGGACCGCGCCGACCTCATTGGGTTTAGATACTTGCTGACCGATGTCAAACGCATTTCACAGCGCACGACTCGGGCAGTGCGCGAGCCTGATCTCCGCGCACTCAAGCGCGGATGGGAGCGGCGCAATATTCCTTGGAAGCGGTTGCCAAGGGAAGCACTGCTCGCAGAAACCGCAGTCATACCTGATAGTGTGGCCATGGAAACGATTTGTAGCTGCACACGGCGCGTGTGGTTCGGCGCTGAAATTCAGGAGGCGCTGAAAGCAACGCTCCCGGTTCAGATCAATCCTTCGCGGCTCGGATCACCGTTAATTGTGTACAGCGACCGGTTTGGCAATTCCACCAGTGTAGCTCCGGAGTCGCAGGCGGAAATGTTCCAAGACCTGCGTTTCATGCAACCGCTGTTTGTGGTGGATGTGCGTGGTGAATATGCCCACGTGGTCGAATTTGTCTACGTCGGTGCGGATATGAATACCGGAGAGATCCGCAAGTGCCTCGAAGATAGGGGATGGATCAGCATTAACCGTCTGCTCTTCGGCACCGAACCGATGCGGGATACCCGAAATGGCCGCTTTATGGCAGTTGCAGGCAAGCCGGAATCTGCTCAGTTAAAAAAGGGTGCAAGGGTGTATTACGAAACTCCTGACCGATCCAGAGAGTACGCATCCACTGCCCGCGAGACTGCTCTCATCTACATTCATAAAATTGTCGGTGATGCGGCTTTGGTAGGCACTAAGTCCAATGCGACTCCGATGGAATGCGAACGCACTATTCTGGGCTGGATCAAGCTCAGCGATATCACTTCTGAATTCACTACGCCATGACGATACGACTACTTTTTCTGTCCGTCATCTCAGCCCTCTGGCTGAATGGAAACAATGCCAATGCGCAGGTCAACACCAATCAGTTGGCGGCAGACTTTGCACAGCTTGATTCTATCCTGCTCAAGTTCAACAAATCCGGGCAGTTTCGGGAATCCGGAAGTCAGGATGTGTCGCGCGCTGTGATGGATCAATACCTCGCGTTGTTTGCGCCGGATGTCTACGTCTGGGACAACTACAACCCCCGGCGTGATGATGATCAGTTTAAGCGGCCCTCGAAGCCGTACAACGGGGCTTACAAACTGGTGACTACATTTCTGGATGACGTATACCGCTTTTGCCCGAAAGGAGTGAAGTCATCGCTCACTGCTGTCAACGCGGATTTTTCAAAGATCACTTCCGGCATCGCACTTTATGTCATTGAACGCATTTCAAATCATGAAGCCTATGACGGCAGTCGCTTCAAATCAGTGGAGACATTTCAGCTCACACTAATGAAGAATGCCTCCGGACGATTTAAAATCACCGAAATGAAGGACCTCACGCACTCAATTGATTGCTCCAACTGCGACTATGATCTGGTGGGGCCTGTGCATCCTTCGGATGATGCTAAAATCAATGCCAAGGCATGGGCTACGATTGAAGGCGGATTTGGCGTTGGTCAATTCAACGTTCAGGATATTACACTGGCCAACCTGGATGCTTCTGTGTACGATCAGCTCAGCACCGGGCGTTCTTCCCTCGGTGCCAACCGCGAAAGCCAGGTGAACAGTGCGTTTTTCGGACGCGTGTCTGCGGAGGTTATGTTCGGTTATAAAAATCAGATCGGTGTGGGACTTGGTCTCGCGTTCAGCGGAATGAATGCCACTGCAACGTATGATGCGCTTGAACTTTCTTTCCGGGATGAGGACTTCAATCAAACCAGTTACAACCGCATAGTGCGACTAGATGAAGTCGAAGAGGAGTATGCCATCACTTCGCTGTCAGTGCCTGTTATGGCGAGGTATACGCGCCGGCTCAACGACAAATTCAAGATTCATCTGTCGGCGGGACCGCAGTTGTTTCTGACGGCATCGTCCAAAACAACCTCCGCCGCACTTGCCGATTTTGAGGCGAGATACCAATACGACGCCGGACAAGAGGCATTTATCTACACCCAAAATGAATCGTCTGCCGCATTGGTAATGGAATGGACCGAAGCGGCTACAGCGGCGCAGTTCAATGATCCTGACCGTGAATGGAGACGGCGGGCGGCACAGGGTTATGACGTTGGAATCAACCAGGCTGTGCAGGGTGAAACGACCCAGGAATTCGATATGAACCTGGGCTTCTGCGCTGCTCTCGCAGTGAGCTATCGCGTAAATGCGGGTAACGAACTCTATTTCGGTCTTGAGGCATGGCAGGCTACCCTGGGCCGCACTGCGGGATCTGCCTCATTCATGAATAATTCCACGGACATGCTCGGATCGCGCCTGTCCGCAATGGATCAGATTTCTTTCCTCAATTATTACGCAAAAATCGGCTTCCGTACATTTATCGGAGGAGTCAAGAAAAAAGCATAAATCCGAACCTTACACAAGTATACCCATATGGCCAGACCAGTCAAAAAGAAAGGACCCGATAAGCTGATTGTTGTCGCTGCCCTTGCCGTTGTGCTTATCATCGGAGCGATTCTTCTCTTCCGTTGGATGATGCGCGATACATGTCCCGGGATTGTTGACTTCACCGTAGCGGGTGAGCAAGTCGCAGGAGCTGAAATCAGTTTCACGGATATCACCGGAACGGAAGCGACTTCGTGGGAATGGGATTTTGGCGATGCTACTCCCGGAGCCAGCGGCAACGAAGTAAACCACACCTACGCCACCGCTGGCACGTACAAGGTGTCTCTCACCGTGAATGGCGAATGCCAGCAGGTCAGGGATATCGAAGTGCTCGCTCCGGTGGAAATGGAAGAAGTGGAAGAGGAGCGCATTCAAGTAGTGGTGAAAGGACCAAAGGTGGCCTACGTGGGTGAGCCGGTGACCTTCTCCGATGAAACTCCCGGTGCTGTATCGTGGGAATGGGAGTTTTCGGAAAGCGGTGAAATTGATTCCCGTGAGAAGAGCGCCACCTACACCTTCGAAAAACGAGGTTCGCACGAGGTTTATCTTGCGGTGAATGGTCAGCGCGGCAATCCGCCTGTGATGGTGGTGGAAGTGAAAAAGAAAAAAGAGGTGCAGGCTGCACCTAAGCCACCAAAACCGGATGGTGGCGGAACCGGCAAGTCAGCGCCCGCTGCAGCAACCGCCCCAAAAGCTCCGCCAATCAACGAAGCTGTTTTCTTCAAAACCATCGCAGAGGAATTCAAGAAGGATCTTCCTGATTTCGAAAAGGCTCTGGGCAAGTACTTCGGTGGTGACCTGAGCCTTGTAAAGGTGAAAGAGCCGGGCAAAGAGCCTGCGAAAATTCAGAACTGGCTCAATGCTCTGATGGTGAAAGACGGCAAGCACGGCTACACCAAGGCGAAGTTTGTGGCGGATAAAGACGGTGAAATTGTGCTCGTTGAACTTTCAAAATAAAACGATGAAAAAACTCTCATTTCTTGCCATGGGCGTGCTGCTTGCGCACACGCTCGCGGCACAGTCGGAGATCAATCTGTTTTACATTGACTCCAGCCAGCCGCTTACGGATGACTTTATGCGGCAGTATGAAATGGAGTATTTCGAAAATGCAGTGCAGGCAGTGAAGGATGAAACGGGACTGTTTCTTTACCACTGCAACGGTGAGCGAAGCTTGTTTGCGCGCAATCAGGAGCAACGCCAAAAAGTATTCGACGCGCTATACGGAGGCTCCGGATTTTCTACCAGTTGGGAATCGGACAAGACACGCATCCGAGAGTTTATGTATCCGCTGGTCAAATCATATACAGGCTCGTTCAAAATGCATCTTTTTCTCTCCGATGAAAAAGCCTGGCAGGTGGAGCAAGGTGAATCCAGCGTCGTAAAACTGCTTCCCAAGGAACTCTATGCCATTTCCGGCATGGGATTCGTAAACGTGGAAGTCTTCCTGTATTTCGACAATGAGTCCAACCGCGTGGATGAGAAAAAACTCCTGACCGTGCTCGAATTCTATAACACACCGGATTTTGCACCGGTGATTACCTATCACATTGAAACCTTGAAATCAAAATGAAACGTTCGATTCTCTTGTGCTCAGCAATTCTGGCCCTCGTGTTTTCCGTCCACGGCCAGAAAAGTCTCGTGGGTACGAAAATCCTTCAGCCGCCCGCAGAATATATCAACGGCCCGTACCGCGTGCTGGGTGCCAATGCCCCAATAATTAAAGATGCCAATTATCCGTGGATCGTCTATTCCGACCGTGACGATAATCCCACCTTTGCAACAGGCGAAGCGAATGCCGCAAAGAAATCCAACATCAAATTCGGTCAGGCATTTTTTGTCATCGAACAAAACGATGACTTCGTGCATATCGTGGAATACGATAAACTGAAGTACGATGCAAGGACACGGAAGATCACAGGCGAACTGCAGGACTTCGGCTGGGTGCCCAAATCGAAAATGCTGCTGTGGGAAATGGCAGTGATCGACGAGAAAACACGATTCACCAGAAAGTGTCTCGCGGTTAACTCGCTGCAAACCCTCGAGAATTATGGGAAATATGCCAAGGGCAAAGAGCTGCGTATGTTCAATGCTCCGGCATACGGCAATGAAAACAAATCGCAGGTGAAGATGTACAACTTCCTCTGGGTATACAAAGAAGAGGGTGGCTTTGTCCTCGTTGGCAAAAAGAAGAAATCATCTGCATCAGGTATTTTAAAAGCAGGTGATCTGCTGGGGTGGGTGAGCAAAGACATTGTGCAAATGTGGTCGCAGCGTCTGGCACTTGAGCCAAACAGCGATGGTACCGCAGCCTACGAACGCAAACAGAAGAGCACCCCTATCAAAGTATTCACCACTGAAAAAGGTGCCCAGGCGTATCAGCAAAAGGGCGGAGGAAATAAGGAGGGTGTCGAGATCCCGTTCACCGATTATTTCGACCAGGCTTATCCGTCAGAATGGAAGCGATTCCCGGTGATGTCAGCCGATGGTGCAGCACTGCTTCGCACGGGTGTGGTCACAGCCGTATTCGACAGCACCGGCAGCCGTGAGCTGCTCAGCGTAAAAGAGCAATACGAAGTAACAAAGGAATACGAGGCCACACGTAAAGATGTGTCGAAAGTGAACGTGATTTTCGTAGTGGATGGTTCTGCTTCTATGCTCGCCTACAAGGAGCCGATCAATGATGCCATCCGGAATGCAACTGCGAAGATCCGCGACAATACCGATAAGGAAGTGACCTTCGAATATGGCGCAGTGCTCTACCGCAGCAAAGGCGAAGCAGCCTGCGGCAACAAGGTGATCGAAACGCAATCTCTGACTTTGGATGAAACAAAGGTCATTCGCTTCCTGAGCGAAGAAACGGTATGGCAGGATTGTGCAAGTAACAAGGATGGCAAATCCCTTTTCAAGGCCATGGACGAGGCACTCAATATGATGAACCGCACCAACCAGAAACGCGAAACGAATGTGGTGGTCATCATCGGCGGCGAAGGAAATGACCCGACTGAAACGGCAATAAAGGATGAAGATCTGATCAAGAAAATCGGTATGCTGCGCGCATCGCTTATGGTGTTTCAGGTGAGTTCAACCGGCGAACCGCTCTACTATAAATTCATCAAGGAAATGTCACGAATCATCCGGGAATCCGAAAAACAAATCCAGCTTGAATACAAGGATATGTTCACCAAAACGGGTGTATCCGAAATCGAGTGGATGGATCAGGATGAAACCACACTCAAAGTGGTGTACCCCGGCACCGCCCCTGTTCCCGGTTTCTTCCTCTGGGCTGGCCCCGGCCGCAAAGTGGATGCAGCACTCCTCGGTAACGAAGTAGAAAAGATCATTCTTGAGACCATCGACAATAACAACAGTGTGTTCTCAGTCACGGATACGAAGATTACCGGTATCGGTCAGCGTCAGGTCATGAACGAAGCTGCGCGAAACTTCCTCTCTCAGATGAATGTGAATGTGGAATTGCTCGAAGCCACCTCGGAATCCAACATACAGCTTTTCGTCGAAGGATATACACCCATGCGTGTCGAAGGCCTGAACAGCGATTTGTACCAATACGTCATTCTTGTGGATGAACAAGAGTTCAGCGAAATGCTGCTTACGATCAATAAATTCATTGATAAGGGCAACTCGCTCGAAGAACAACGGCGCGGTCTGGAAGAAACGTACAAATCAGTTGTGGCCAGCCACTTCGGACCAACCGAATCGAAGAATATCATCAACAACAGTTCGCTTGAGGAGATTCACAAACTGCTCTTTGGCCTCCCGGGCAACAGCGTGTTCCTCAACTATATGAAGGTAGCCGACATCAGCAAAATGGATCCCGGTGAAATGAGGCGCTATGTGGATACGATGACTGACAAGTACAGTCTGCTCCGCGAATGGCAGGGATCTGAAAAGAATTGTTTCTACAGCGGTGGACAGCGCTTCTACTGGCTGCCCCAACGCTTGATGCCGTAATGAATAGTGATTGAAGAAAACAGCTTTATGGGCCGCGCGTGAGCGCGGCTCATCCGTTTCAACCCAAACCATGAAAAATCCCCTGTTCAGAATATCTCGTCTCGCGTGCTCATACTCCCACAAACCCGAGGATAAGGTATTGTACATCGAAGAACTCGATCTGCCGAAGGGCGAGATCATTTTCCTCCTCGGCGCATCAGGAAGTGGAAAGAGTACATTGCTTGAAACGCTGGGATTGATGAACGACACGTTTGCCGACGGCAGCGTGGAATTCTTTCCGGATCAGTCAGGTCAGGCCGTGCGACTGGAAGATCTCTGGTATTCGGAACAGGCTGAGCAATTGTCTTCTTTGCGCCGCAATCACTTCTCGTTCATTTTTCAGAATACCAATCTGATGGAGAGTTTCACGGCGTATGAGAACATCTGTCTCGCGCCGATGATTCAGGATAACTCTAACATCGGTGATTCGCTGCAGCGCGCCGGACTGCTCATGGAGCGGGTGAATATTCCGCTGAATCAGGTAGGCTATGATACTCTCTCGGTGAATCTCTCCGGCGGTCAGCGCCAGCGCGTGGCGTTTGTGCGCGCACTGATGGCACGTCATACTGTCCTGTTCTGCGACGAACCCACCGGAAACCTGGATGAAAAAAACGCCAATGAACTGATGTCGATTCTCCGCGAGGCAATCACCCCGGAGTCATCGGTTATCATCGTTTCGCACGATATCAATCTCGCTCTCGCGCACGGCACTATGATCGTGTGCATGAGCAAGGATGAAGAGGCTGGCTGCAGCATTGTGCGCAACCGCGATGTGTTTCGCCGCCGCGATTGGGAAGGACTCAGCGGAACAGATTTCGAACAGTTCCGCAAGAAGATTCGCTCGTACTATGAAAACGTAGAGGACATCATGCGCGGCAGCAGGGAAGAGGCTCGGCTCCTTCCACAGGTGAAGGCAGATTATGCCACACTCTTCCGCTCCCGCGAAAGCCACATTCTTCGAGGTAAACGCTTCGTCAATCTTGTGGTCATCGCCACGCTGTTGCTCGTCACGTTTCTCTCCGTAGGCTTTGCAAATGGAAGTCTGGAATACCTCGAAACGAAAATGAAAAATCCGTTCGTGCAATGGATGACAATCAAAATTCCTTCGAGCAGGGCAGGCCTTTCAGGTGATGTCGGCGATGTAATCAATAAGCTGAACAGCTCTGAGGTGCGCAGCGCATACTATATTCAAAGCGTGAGCGGATACAGTCAGATGATGATCCGCGTGGCGCACAACGTCACAGGGAAGTACACGCCAAAGCGGCTCCGCACAATCAATCCGGATGCGGACCGCATGATGGGGGATGTGTTTTCGGCGTCCAATCTGCTGCGGGGTGATTCGACAGGTTTTTCTTCTGCCAATGATTTCGGATTGGTATGTACCGCGCGTTTTTTATCAGGACTTGGTTTCAATGAAGATGCCACGTTTGTTCTCATGGTCAATATGGTGACCGACACCACCGGAAACACCGAATACCTGCTCGTGCCCGTGCCCGTCCGCGCTGTGGTGAAGGAATTGCCCGGTACATTCGAAGGACTTGTCACTCCGGCATTTTACGCGGCGTACTTCACCAAAATCCGCGGGCCGTTCGACATTCGGCAGGCTCCTGATGTCACCTACTTCGTGGAAGGTGACGAAGCGCGGGCACAAGAATTCGCCGAAAAACTCAAACCGGTTCTCGCCCGCTACTCCGTCAATGGCGGAGAGATTCAGGTAGAAGAACCAACGCCGCATGAGCTCTCATACGGTGAAGGCTTTGACGTGAAGGCTGTACTACTCGGACTTGAAGTAAACCCGGATGACATCCAGCGCCTCGCAGATGACCTTGCGAAAGAAGAAGGGCTCATTCCAACTGATGGATCTGTGCAGCGCATCTTCGATTTTTCTGCATCCGGTGCAGCCGTGGATGATCGCCTCGACAGCTACGATGCAATCTCGATTAACCTCGCTTCATTGGATCGCGTGCGCGAACTCGGTGAATACATTTTTGACGAATTCAATACAGAAGACGATCTCTCACTCATCGAAATGGACATCACGAAGGTGCGCGAAAAGGAGAACTATAATTTCATGTCGAAGATCACGCTTGTAATCAGCTGGCTCGTAATCATCTTCGGATCGCTGAGCATCGGACTTTTTATCTTCAATCTGCTCAAGATGCACTTGTCGAAGGTGAGCACCACGCTCGGCACGTTCAAGGCTTTCGGACTACCGGATCGCCAGGCGACAGGAATCTATTTTGCAATCATCTTCCGCTTTTTACTCATCGCATTCGTTGTGGCTGCAGCCGGCGCCATCGGACTGGGATATGCGCTCAACGCACTGCTCCATCAGATTTTTATCCTTGAGTTTGGCATTGATTATTTTCTCATTAATCATGCAAACACCTACCTGACCATTTTTATCATGATCGCTACCGCGTTCGGAGTCTCCTGGTTCACCATCCGGCAAATCCTCAACCGCACTCCGGGGGATTTGATTTACAGGAGATAGGTTTGGGATACTAGATGCTAGATACTAGATAACCTTGCCTGGGCGGTGGGATTTTAGGTCTCGGGTCTCGAGGCTCGGGACCCGAGTCTCGAGGCTTGGGCCCCGAGTCTCGAGGCTCGGGACCCGAGTCCTTGAAGATCCTTTGCGTTCCCGAAAAAAAAACCGTCATATTTTCATCACCACATTCTGAACGTGGCAACGGAATTGTGGCAACTCAACCCCGAACCGTTTCATGGTTGAATTGCTACATCAAAAAAAAGCCGCCCAACCGGACGGCTCTTTTTTATCGAAAAAAAATCACATTACTTATTCATTTCCTTCTGGAGAAGGGCCTCGATCTTCTCCGCTTCTTCGCGGGCCAGATCGCCGTCCACCAGAATACGTCCGCTGTGCTCGTCCACAATTACTTTCTTGCGGGCTGCTACGTCCATTTGCTTCTGCGGTGGAATCTGGATGAATGACCCCGCAGATGCTTCGCGCTCAATCGGAACCACTGCCAGTCCGTTCGGCGCGCCGCCGCGGATGCGCTCATACGCGTCCAGCAGACGGGCATCGATAAGCTTTTTCGAATCGTCGCTCTTCGCGCGGAGAATTTCTTCTTCCTTGCGGGTTTCGTTGACGATCTCATCCAGTTCAGCCTGCTTCACCTTCAGGTCATTCTGACGCTCAGTCAGTTTTCCCTTCGCGCCCTGAAGAAGTTCATCCTTCGTGGCTTTCTGTGCCTCTGACTCGCGAATGCGCTTTTTGTTCAACTCGATCTCGAGCTCCTGAAATTCGATTTCCTTGTTCAGCGACTCGAACTCGCGGTTGTTCTTTACGTTGTTGAGCTGCTCTTTGTATTTCTTGATCAGGGCCTCTGAATCTTTGATCGCGCGCTTGCGGTTATTGATCTCTCCGTCCACTCCGGCCATTTCTTCTTCCAGACGGGTGATGCGGGTCTGGAGTCCGGCTACTTCATCCTCAAGGTCTTCCACCTCGAGCGGAAGTTCGCCGCGCATTGCACGGATCTTGTCGATCCGTGAGTCAATCAATTGAATGTCGTAAAGGGCGCGCAACTTGTCTTCTACAGTTACGCCCTTCTTGGTGTCTTCGCCTTCCATGAAGGCAAAACGAGGGGAGGTTTTCATATCTTCTGGTGTCTCCTTAGAGGTTCTTTCTTTTTCTGTGGGGCGTTCAATCACCGCAATTGGCGCAAACTTGATTCCGGGTTTGCCATCCGGTCCCGGCGGTACATAAATCGGATTCGCAACGGGTTTCGGCTCCGGCTTAGTGTACACCTGTGGCTTTGGTGCCGGGCGGGGCGCCGGAGCAACCTTCACCTCCGGGAGTTTTGCCGCGGGTTTCGCAGGCTCTGCTTTTTTCTCCGGTTTCGCCGGAGCGGGTTTTGGAGCAGGTGCAGGTTTCGCCGGTGCAACTTTCGCCGCTGGTTTCGCGGTTTCTTTCGCTGCCCGCTTGACCGCCGGTTTTGTCACCGGTGCAGGTTTAGCTGCCGGTTTTACCGGCGCTGCTTTCACAGGTGCCTTTGCGGCAGGCTTGACTGCTGGTTTCCCTTTCGCCACCTCCGCTTTCTTCGCAGGGGCTGCTTTCTTGACGGGAGCTGCTTTCTTCGCTACCGGCTTCTTGACAACGGGCTTTTTCGCTGCAGCCTTCTTCGCTGCAGGTTTTGGCGCTGGCTTCGACACCTTTTTGGCAGGTGCCGCTTTCTTCGCTGCCGGCTTCGCTGCTTTTGCAGGCGTGGCTTTTTTAGCTACCACCTTCTTGGCTACGGGCTTTTTCGCGGCCGCTTTCTTTGGCGCGGCCTTCTTGACCGGCGCAGCTTTTATAGCTACAGCCTTTTTCGCTGCGGGCTTTTTCGCCGCAGCCTTTTTCACGGCCGCCGCTTTTTTCACCGGTTTAGCCGGCTTTTTTGGGGTGGCTTTTTTCGTCGCAGCCTTTGGTTTGGCTGCAGGTTTTCCCTTAGAGGGCTTTGCTTTGGGAGCAGGTTTTGTCGCTTTCAACACTTTTGCTTTTTTCACCACTTTCGCTGCCTTCCCTGTCTTCGCGATGCGCTTTGCAGGCTTGCCTTTCGGTGCCGCTTTTTTTGCTTTTTTCGCCATGATTCAGAGATAGTTAATGGGATTGGTAACCACCCCGGTTTTGTGGGTCGCGAAAGTACGGAATTTTTCGCTCAACCAGGCATATAAGAGGTCAATCGTATACTGCTCGGACTCAAAATGCCCGATATCCGCAATCACAATACGCCCGTCGGCATCAAAAAACTGGTGGTACTTGAAGTCGGAAGTAACAAAAATATCCGCTCCTGCACGCACTGCGTCGTTCAATAAAAAGCTTCCGCTGCCGCCGCATACCGCTATGCGCTGTGCGGGTTTGCGGAGTGAGGCAGTGTACCTGATCACCGGGGCATTCATGCATGTTTTGATGTGGTTCAGTGCATCCATCACGGGCATTGGCTCCTCCAGTTCTCCGATCATGCCTGATCCGGTGTCCTGCAAGGCATTTGACAATGGAATCACATCGCACGCCATTTCTTCATAGTCATGCGCAGCCCTGGCCGCCGCAATCGCGGCATTCACCCGCCACTTCGGCACAATTACTTCTACCCGTATTTCATTCACCGACTCCCGAACACCGCGTGTTCCGATCGCCGGATTGGCGGCATCGCCCGGACGAAACGTTCCCGTGCCTTCGAGGTTGAAACTGCATTCATCATACTCGCCGATCGTTCCGGCTCCGGCTGAGAACAGGGCCTGTCGAACGGGCTCCGCGCACTGCCGGGTGCAGTAGATTACCAACTTGCTGAGCTGTCCCGACTTCGGACTGAGAATGCGGGTATTGACGAGTCCGAGCTGATCGCAGATGCGCTGATTGACGCCATGACGCACATTGTCAAGGTTCGTATGTATGGCGTAGATGGCCACATTTTCCCGGATCGCTTTAATCACTGTGCGCTCAATGTAGTTTCTTCCCGTGAGCCGCCTGAGCCCGCTGAATACGATCGGATGGTGGGCCACCACCACGTTGCAGCCCTTTGCCTTTGCTTCTTCGATCACGGCCTCGGTGCTGTCCAGACAAACCATCACTCCCGTTACCGGTTGCTCCGGATCGCCCGTGAGCAGCCCGCTGTTGTCGTAGTCTTCCTGCAATGAGGGCGGAGCTTTTGCCTCCAGAAATTGAATCACATCTTTCAGTTGCATCTTGCCGAACTTTGAACCCCTGCAAATTAATGGAATGCGCGCCCTCAGACTGCTGCTTCTTCCTTTTTCCCTCATTTACGCCCTGATCATCCGGGTGAGGCATCTGCTGTTCGACACAGGCATCTTCTCTTCCACACCGGGCAGGCTGCCCGCAATCGTCATCGGCAACCTCTCCGTGGGCGGCTCCGGAAAGACGCCCTTCACGCTGTTTCTCGCGCGCAGGTTGACCAATCTCGGAGTAAAACCTGCCATCCTGAGCCGCGGTTACCGCCGCACCACTACGGGTTTTGTGCTCGCCGGCCCTGACGATCATGCGGCCTCCATCGGTGATGAGCCTTCCCAGATGCACCGCGCTCTCCCGGATATTCCGCTGGCAGTATGTGAAAACCGCCTCGAAGGAATCCGCGCCCTGGCCAATGCTTCGCCGGCGCCTGAAATGGTGGTCCTCGATGATGCCTTCCAGCACCGCGCCCTCAACGCAGAGCTGAACATTCTGTTGACTCCCTATGAAAAGCCCTGGTGGAAGGACTTTCCTCTTCCCGCCGGCGACCTCCGCGATATTCCTTATGCCCGCAGCCGGGCACATGCCCTCGTTGTGACACGCTGTCCGGACCCGCTGCCCGACAGCGAGCGCAAATCGCTCATCGCCGCTATCCGCCCCAAAACCGGCCAGCAGGTCTTTTTTGCCGGCATCCGCTACGGGCATCCGCAAAGCCTTGAGGGCGAAGCAATACCCTACTCCCGCGAAACGCCCGTCATCGGATTCTGTGGCATCGCATCGCCCGCACCGTTTGAGTCGCACCTCAAGGCGCATTTCAACCTGAAATCGTTCCGGTCGTTCCCCGATCACCACGTGTTCAGCCCCTCCGAACTCCGAAACCTGCACGCTGAATTGGCTACCTTTGCCGACCCGTCCGCAATCCTTGTGACTACCTCCAAGGACGCCGAAAGGATACGCCAGTCGGAGCTTCCATCGAATTTCCGAATCTCGCATATCCCGATCGAAACCTACCTGTTGGGAGATGACGAGGCGTTCAATGAAATGGTCAAAAAAGCGACGGTGAGATAACACATGGAGAGTGTCTACGATAAATATGAACTGGTGGTAGGTCTGGAGGTGCACATGCAGCTTCTCACCGAATCAAAAGCATACAGCAGCGATCCGAATAAATACGGCGAACTGCCCAATACTCTTGTGAGCCCGATCTCGCTTGGCCACCCGGGCACCCTGCCTCGTGTCAACCGCAAGAGCATTGAATACGCCATTCGCCTCGGACTCGCCTGCGGCATGGACATCCACCCCTGGGTACATTTCGCGCGGAAAAATTATTTCTACGCCGACCTTCCGAAAGGATATCAGATCACACAGGATAAAACTCCCATCTGCACAGGTGGTTTCATTATGATCCGCGATGAGGAAGGCAATGAAAAACGCATCGGCATTACCCGCGCTCACCTCGAAGAGGATGCCGGTAAAAGCATGCACGATCAGGATCCTTTCGATACACTCATTGACCTCAACCGCGCGGGCGTGCCGCTTATCGAAGTGGTCAGTGAACCCGATATCCGCTCATCCAAAGAGGCATATACCTACCTCACTGAGGTGCGCAAGCTGATTCGCTACCTCGGCATCTGCGACGGCAATATGGAAGAAGGCTCGATGCGCTGCGATGCCAACGTGAGCGTGAGGCTCAGAGGTGCGGAAAAATTCGGCACGCGCTGCGAGGTGAAGAACATGAACTCCATCCGCAATGTGCAGCGGGCGATTGATTACGAAATGAAACGCCAGATCGATCTCATCGAGGCTGGTGGCGAAATCATTCAGGAAACGCGCAGCTTTGACGCCGCTGCGGGCACCACCTGTTCACTCCGCAGCAAAGAACTCGCGCACGATTACCGCTATTTCCCCGAACCGGACCTCCAGCCAGTGCGCATTCACGAGGAGGAAATTGAACGGGTGAGAAAAAATATGCCCGCGCTCCCGGGTGAATTATTTGAAAAATACACGACTCAGTTTGGCCTTTCCGAATACGATGCGCACGTGCTCATCAACGAAAAGGAAATCGCCATGTGGTACGAAGACCTGGTGAAGCATACGTCCAACTACAAGTCGGCGTGCAACTGGCTTACCGGTCCGGTAAAGGCCATTCTCAATGAACACGGACTACACATCAGTCAGTTTGCGCTTTCGCCTGTCCACATCGCCGAAATCATCGCGCTGGTGGATGGTAATAAACTCAGTGCCTCTGCGGCTGCGGAGAAACTGCTGCCCGCCATGCTGGATAATCCGAAGGAAAAAGCAGAGAGCCTTGCCGTTTCACTGAACCTCATTCAGGATGCCGGCGAAGACGATATCCGGGCCGCCGCAGCTGAGGTGCTCGCAGCGTGGCCCGATAAGGTGGAGAATTACAAGAATGGAAATAAGGGTATGCTCGGTCTTTTCATGGGTGAACTCATGAAGAAGACGGGCGGAAAAGCCAATCCGAAAACCGCATCGGCTATTATTCAGGACTTATTGAACCGCGCATGAAACAGTACTTTTTAGCATCTATCGGCATCGCCGCACTCTTCGGCTTTTCTGCCTGCTCCGGCGGGAATCAGAAATCCGCCATCAGCGGACGTATCGAAGGCGGTGAGGGAAAGACCATTTACCTCGAACGTTACGTGAATAACCGCGGGGTGCTTACCGATTCAACAGTGATCGGCAGCGACGGCAAGTTTGTGCTCAACCCCGAACAAGCACTCGATAAGGATTTTTACCGCGTGATGCTCGACCCGCGCGACTACGTGGTGCTCATCACCGACAGCACGCAGTCGGTTACACTCCAGGCCAAGGCAGGGGAAATGGGACAAACAGTGAAGGTCAGTGGCTCGGAAGACACTGAACTATTGCACGATTTCGAAAAGGCATACAACGAATTCGCAAAGAAGCTGGAAGTTCCTGCCGCCAAACTCCGCGAGCCGGGTTTGACTGAAGCTGATGTGCTCCGGTACAAAGAAGAAATTGTAAAAGGCAGAAAGGACATGTCGGACTATGTGCGCCGCTGGCTCGAATCGAATTCTTCCACACCGGCTGCTATTGCCGCGGTACAGGTGCTCGATATCCGCACCGATCTTCCGCAATACCAAAAGGTGGTGAAAGACCTTTCAGTCACGTTCAACTCCACTGCTCACTTCCGCCAGCTAAAGCAAAAAGTGGAATTCGCAGCCTCAGGAGGAAATGTACAGGGACAGGAAATCACTGACCCAAAATCAATGCCTCAGCAGAAAGTGGAAGGAGTGCTGATCGCCGCAGGCAAATCCGTTCCTGAAATCGCGCTGCCCGATCCAAAGGGCAATGTCCGAAAGCTCAGTGACATGAAAGGGAAGGTGGTACTGATCGATTTCTGGGCTTCCTGGTGCGGTCCGTGCCGCCGCGAAAACCCGGCAGTGGTGCGCGCTTACGATGAATACAACAAGGATGGTTTTGAAGTCTTTTCGGTATCACTCGATAAAGACAAGCAAAAGTGGATCGAAGCCATCGGACAGGACGGTTTGAAATGGTCCAACCACGTGAGTGATCTCATGGGGTGGAACAGCAAGCCCGCCGCGGATTTCGGAGTGCACAGCATTCCGTTTCCCGTGCTGCTCGACCGCGATGGTAAGGTGATTGCCTACGGGCCCAATGTGCGCGGCCCGATGCTGGAAGCTCACCTCAAACAGATTTTTGGCCGTTAACCGGTCATTTTAGTAACAGTTGATGGGCCGCGCCGGATGAAAGTCCGGCGCGGTTCTTTTTTCCTTGACGCTGTAACTTTCGGCACATCTTATTCGTCCTCCCCAGCATGAAAATATTCTACTTGCTTTCATTGATGCTCATCGTTGCCCAGGCTTCTGCCCAAAATGCGAAACCCTATTTTCAGCAGGAAGTCAACTACGAAATCCGCGTGGAACTCGATGACCAGTCGAACATGCTCCGCGGCTTCGAGTCGTTTCAATACGTGAACAACAGCCCGGATGAACTGACTTTTCTCTACATCCACCTCTGGCCCAATGCGTACAAGAACCGCACGACGGCTCTGGCGAAACAACTCGCACGCAATGGCAAATATGTGCTGTTCAGTTCGCTGAAAGACGACAAAGGCTATATCGACTCCCTTGATTTTTTTGTGGACGGAAAACGCGCGGAATGGACGTTTGATAAAGAACACATTGACATCGCGAAACTCGAACTCGCGCAGCCTTTGAAGCCCGGTGGTAAGATCACCGTGACCACTCCGTTCAGGGTGAAAATTCCAAGCGGCAGCATTTCTCGCCTCGGTCACATCGGCCAGAGTTATCAGATCACCCAATGGTATCCCAAGCCTGCGGTGTACGACCGCAATGGCTGGCACCAGATGCCGTACCTCACGCAGGGCGAATTCTACAGTGAGTTCGGCAGTTTCGATGTGAGCATTACGCTTCCCGCAAATTATGTGGTGGGAGCTACCGGCGATCTCCAGACGCCTTCTGAAGTCGCCTTTCTCGATAGCCTTGCCGCCCTCGGTACGGAGCGCCTGGATCTGCTCTCTGACCTCGATTTCCCCAAATCATCGCCGCGCCAAAAGACCATCCGCTATGTGCAGTCACGGGTACACGACTTCGGTTGGTTCGCCGATAAGCGCTGGATGGTGCTCAAAGGCGAAGTGACTACTCCGCACAATAACTACAAGGTGACTACCTGGGCCATGTTTACCCCATCGTCCAAAGAGCTCTGGCAAAAAGCCCCGGAATACCTTCACGATGCCGTGTACTATTACTCGCTGTGGAATGGCGATTATCCCTACTCGCATGTGACTGCAGTGGATGGCACCATCAGCGCCGGCGGTGGAATGGAATATCCCAACGTCACGGTAATCGGCAGCGCAGGTCGCGCGCGCAGCCTGGAAACGGTCATCATGCACGAAGTCGGACACAACTGGTTCTACGGCATTCTCGGAAGCAATGAACGCGTGCACGCCTGGATGGATGAAGGACTCAACTCCTTCAACGAGGATCGCTATATCGAGACAAAATACCCGGGCGGTACCCTCGGCGATGCAATCAATGCGGGCCCGTTTGGCAGGATACTTAAACTCGATCAGTTTTCACAACGCTATCTCTATGACCTGGCGTACCGCATAAATGCGAGCCGCGGATACGACCAGGCGCTGAGCTGCCACTCCGATGAATTCACCTCCATGAATTACGGTGCCATGGTGTACACGAAAACAGCCATGCTCTTCAATTACCTCAAGGCTTATCTGGGGGAGGAGAAATTCGATCAGTGCATGCGCAATTATTACGAGGAATGGAAATTCAAACATCCTTCTCCGGATGACCTGCGCGCCTCGCTCGAAAAATCAACCGGCGAAAGCCTGAGCTGGTTTTTTGATGAGTTGATTCAGACCACGGACAAGATTGATTTCGCACTGAAGTCTGCACGCAGGCAGGAAGATGGTACCGTAGTGCTGAAGGTGCGAAACTCCGGACAAACCACCGGTCCTGCCGTAGTAACCGCTGTGAAAAGGGAAGAGGATGGCAAAGAGGTCATACTCACGCGAACCACCACTCCGGTCATCGCACCCGGAGAGCGAGCCGAAGTGGGGCTGCCTGCTTCACCAGATGCCACGCATTATGTCATAGATCCGGCACTGGATATTCCGCAGATCAATCTGCACAACGATCGCGTGCGCAGCTCCGGCATCTTGCGTAAGGTGGAGCCGGTGCAGTTGAGTCTGCTGAGCGGTATTGATAATCCGCGGCGCACACGCGTGTTCTTGATGCCCGTCGCAGGCTGGAATGAATACGATAAATGGATGCCCGGACTCTGGCTGCACAACAAAACCATTACACGCAAAGCCCTGGAATGGTCCGTGTCGCCGATGTACAGCATTTCAACGCAGCAAATCAATGGATTCGCATCACTCGAGTGGCACCGCGAACGGTTTTCTGCGGGCGTGCGTGGACAGCGGTTTTCGCTGTTGAATCAGAAGGGAAGGTTTTCCACCGTGCAAACGCGCTATGAGTTAGTTGAGCCATACCTCTCTTATGAGTTCCGTCCGAAGCTCGCCGACCCCAACGATAAGCTTGTAATTGATGCCGAAGCATCGTATCAGACTGTGCTGCGCTCTGCGGAAATCACTCCTGAAGAAGGGGAGACGGGTTCAGTCACGCAGCATCAGGAAGCCATCCGCGCAGGGGCTTTGGTGCGCTGGAATAAAGGCCCGTTCAACCGTGTGATGGCCCGATTCCGCGCTGCACAGGGTGTCTCGGCATTTCAGGGACTGTCCGACGATAACCTGAACGTGGGCTCCATATTCAGCGCCGAAGTGAGCTACAGCCACCGGTATTTCCTCAAGCATAAAAAGGATTTTCGCCTGCGCGCATTCTATGGTACGTCGGGAAATTCCAGCCGCAGTCCGTACGTCTTTAATCCGGGCGGTATTACCGGACAAGCCGATGTTTTCACTGATGCGCTCTACCTCGGCCGCGCTGAATCTGAAGGCGCTCTCGCGCGCCAAATGACGAATGGCATGGGTATGTTGCGGACCTATGTTCCCGCTTATTTCCGCGAGATGCTCGCGTTCAATGCGGAAATCGAACTGCCCGTCAAATTCCCGATCATGGTGTCGTTCAACGTAGCTGCTCAACAGGCCGATCAGCTGTTCGATAAGGATCGCCTGTTCGGTTCTGCCGTTGTCTCGCTGCCGTTCTTCCGTGATGTGTTTGAAGTGCATTTCCCGGTTGCCGTGTCATCCCGCATCGAACGCTTCTATGATTCGCAGGATTACAACTACTTCGACCGCATGATGGTCACGCTCAACCTGCATGCGCTTGCCCCTTTCCAAATTCTGCGTAACATTGAGCCCTGAGTGACTCCCGGTAAACGCATATACTTTGCCTCTGATTTTCATCTCGGTGCTCCGGATTACGTGTCCAGCCTGGCGCGTGAAAAGGAAATTGTGAAATGGCTTAATGCCTGCCGCAAGGACGCGGAAGAAATTTTCCTCGTGGGCGATGTATTCGATTTCTGGTTTGAATACCGCCGGGTGGTGCCCCGCGGCTTTACGCGATTGCTTGGCACCATTTCCGAGATCACCGACTCAGGCATTCCCGTGCATTGGTTTACGGGCAATCACGACATGTGGATCTTTGATTATCTCCCGAAAGAATGCGGCATTCAGTTGCACCGCGAGCCTGTGGTGCGCGAGTGGAACGGCAAGCGGCTGATGATCGGTCACGGCGACGGACTCGGCCCCGGTGACCATGGGTATAAATTCATCAAGAAAGTATTCGCCAGTCCGCTGTGCCAATGGCTCTTTGCGCGGCTGCACCCGAACTTCGGCATCTGGCTTGCCAGCAAATCATCGGGCTATAGCCGCAGTGTCACGGGCGACCATGACCGCATATTTCTCGGCGAAGACAATGAATGGCTTGTGGTGTACGCGCGTGAAGTTCTGCAGCGTGAGCACTTCGATTATTTCATCTTCGGCCACCGCCATCTTCCGCTGGAAATAAAACTGAACGATCGTTCGGTTTACATGAACCTCGGCGATTGGCTCAAGGATTACACCTACGGAGTATTCGACGGAGAAAAACTCACGTTGGAGCGCTGGCCTCACTGACCTGCCAGTCGCGCGGCTTCTTCAAATACGATCCGCCAGCCTGACCATTCACCGCTGTCACTTACCGTTTCATTATGCCATAACACGCGAAACGATCCTCCGGTGCGCGCGGTGATTTCCTTCAGCGCGCGGAGCCTTTCGATGGCTTCATCAGGGGTCAGTCGCAGGTATTTGCGCAGGGTGGTATCCATCGCGCAGAACGGCACCAGGGTGAGTGCAGTGATCTTTTCCGCATGTACATCATACCACTTCACCGGAAATGCGGTGCCAAGCCTGAAGCCGCTGTCGGTCGCCCAGCCCATGCTGTGATCTTCGGCGATGCCGCTTGCAACCAACCGCCGGTAAGTCTCCGGAAATGAGAGCTTCAGGTAGTGCTGCCGGCTCGTGGAAACTGAACTTCCGGTGATTTCTGCCAGCCTCGCAATTTCCCGCTTTAATATACCTTCAGCGGCATGTGATCCTATGCCCGGATGAATGCCCACGGGATTGGTTTCACTCAGCTTGCGGATCACCCGCCGCAATGCCTTCGACGTATGCGGCACGTTTTTATCATACGTTCCGAAGTCGGCAAGCAGAAAGAACCAACGCAACGCTGCGCCGCACGAAGCTGCCGTGCGCATGATGTATTGATAGGTATCGTAATGGTCTTCACGCGCGCCTGTGAGCACCGCAATCCGCCGCTTCAGATTGTTTAAATCTCCGCGCGAAAGGTCCTTGAATATTCCGCCGACTGTGCGGTACAGTCCTTTGTGTAAATAGGCAAATGCACTGTCCACATCCACTGTCAGCTCTCCGCGTTGCGCATCAGCTTGCAGGCTCACTTCCGGCCAGCGGGATCGGAGATTGTCGAGCAGCACAACGCGCCATTCATCGATGAGGGGCCTGGTATTCCAGCCGTTTCGCACCTGCACAGCCAGTCCCGGAAGAAAACGCCCCATGGCGTCTGTCTTTCCTTCGCCGTATTCTTCAATACGCGATGCGAGAAAAAACACGGCAGAGAATAAATCAAATCCGCATTCTCCTTCGTGATGATGAAACAGCGTGGGCACCTCGCGCCACTTGCCCGTAGCAATGTGTTCCGGTGCCTGCACTGATGCGCTCACTAACCCGCCCGGTGCGATGTGATAAGCATGAGTAATGGATTCTTCTGTGTAGGCGATTTTAATTCCTTCCGCCACCTCAAATCCTGCGCGGTCGAGGGTCAGGTGATGCACCAGTCCGGCAGAGCCGAAAAGCACATCCAGCGCATAGCGCAGCCTTGGATGATCAGTAGCGCTGTATACCCAGATCATAAATAATAGCGCCTGATCGTATCTGCAATAAACCGCGCGGCATGTCCGTCGCCAAACAACTCCGGCCAGGTGAAACCGGACTTGTTCCGCAGGCTTGTAAAGCCATCCATGATGCGCGCCGTATCGGCATCCGCAAGAATGGCATGACCACTTTCCACGATTTCAATCCACTCGGTATGCGGACGTAATATGATGCACGGCTTTTTTAAAAAGAAGGCTTCCTTCTGCACACCACCTGAATCAGTGACCACCATTGCGCACGCACGCTCCAGCTCAGTGATATCAAGAAACGATACTGGCGGAATAATCTTTACTCCCGGAGCCTCCAGGAATCGCGTTATACGCGCATCATTCGTTATGGCTTCCAGGCATTTTTTTGTGCGGGGGTGAATGGGGAATACCACGGGAATGGAATCCGCAATGGCTGCAAGGGCACTGCAAATAGCCGCCAGCCGCCCGGGATCATCGGTGTTGCTGTCACGGTGCACGGTAGCCAGCACAAATTCATTTTCTTTCAGCGCAAGCTTGCGAAGTACGTTGGATTCCTTCTTTGCTTTTTCCGCGTAATACAACGTATTGTCGAGCATTACATCACCACAGTGAAAGACACCCGGTGCGTTGATGTGATAGGGTCCCTGATTGCTGATATCAAATCCCTCGCGCTGCAGATTGGAAATACCTGCCCGGGTAGGGGAGAAGAGCAGCGTGCTGACGTGATCGCATGCAATGCGGTTGATTTCTTCCGGCATGCGCTTGTCAAATGACCGCAGTCCGGCTTCGACGTGAAATACGGGCACGTGCATCTTGGATGCCGCCAGCGCTGCCGCCAGTGTGGAGTTGGTATCACCGTACACCAGCACCCCATCGGCCTCATGATCCCGGATGGCCTGTTCAATGCCGGAGAGCATCTTCGCAGTTTGTGCACCGTGTGAGCCTGATCCTGAATCGAGCTGCACATCGGGCTCCGGAATGTCCATTTCCCTGAAGAACACACCCGACATATTGTCGTCGTAATGCTGCCCCGTGTGAAGCAGAATTTCCTGCAAGCCTTCATACTCCGCGGTGCGCAACACCCTGCTGAGAGCAGCCGCCTTTATGATTTGTGGCCGTGCGCCGACCACGGTAATGATCCGTTTCATTCGCCGACTAAGATACCCTCATCGGCGAAACTGAAGTAGCCGACCTGCGTCACAATCACATGGTCAAGCACCGGAAGGTCCAGATTCTTGCCTGAATTCACCAGTTTCTTGGTGATCCTGATGTCTTCATTGCTCGGATTCAGGTTGCCGCTCGGGTGATTATGCGCCACGATTACACACGAGGCATGGTTGTTCAACGCTCGGAAAAACAGTTTTTTAGGATCCACAACCGTGGAGTTGATACCGCCTTCCCCAAGCTTGTCGGCAGTGATGATCTGATTGTTCCGTGTGAGATAAAGCGCCCAGAATTCTTCATACTGCAGATCGCCCATAGCTTCGGCGAAGTAATCGTACACGTCTTTCGAGCTCTTGATGAACTTCCGCTCCTGAACCTCGGCAACCCGTCTGCGCCTGCTGAGCTCCATCGCAGCCAGCACGGTCACGCCCTTGGCTTCGCCCATGCCTCTGAACCTCATCAGCTCGGGTAAGCTCAGACGCCCAAGCTGGAGGATGTTGTGCTGACAGCTGGCCAGAATCTTTCTCGCAAGGTCCACCGCACTCTCGTCCCGGGAGCCGGAACCCAGCAATATGGCCAGCAGCTCAGCGTCACTGAGCGCTGACGCTCCTTTCAGGGCCAGCTTTTCCCGCGGACGGTCATCCGGTGCCCACATCCGCAAACTCAGCGTGCTTTCCTTTTCATCGCTCATCACCGGCGAAATTATTGGCCCCGAATGCCTTGCGCCTCGCATAAATTATGCGGGTTTATGCAATAAAAAAAGCCACCCCCAAAGGATGGCTTTCAGTGCTATGATGAACTCAATTACTTCAGTTTGTTCACGAATACAGTCAAACTGCTCTTCAGGTTTGACGCTTTGTTGAAATGGATCACATCCGTCTTTGCCAGCTTATCCAGCATGGATACTACAGTCGGAAGAAGCGCCAGGGCTTCTTTCCTGCTCGTCAGTGAACGCAGTTTGCGAACCGCATTACGAGTGGTCTTGTGGTAATAACGGTTGCGCAGACGCTTGGCGTCGTTGCTGCGGATGCGCTTGAGGGCGGACTTGTGATTGGCCATAGTTTCTTAAAAACGGGCTGCAAATATACACAGTCTTCTTTCACCGGCAAGTAGTTTCCACTTTTTTCCCGGGATATAACCTTTTCCCCGCTTCCGGCGTAAGAATATCCGGTGTGCTAACGCACCTGATATGTCCGCCCGTACTCTGAAATATCTCCTCCCGCTTTGGCTTCTGCTGGCCGCCGGAAATCTGGCTGCCCAGAATGTGCGGCGCGCGGAGGGCCTCGTGGCCATCCTCCACCGCGGGTGCCCCGACTCCATGATGGTGCGCCTTAATCTGGAAATCGCTGATGAGTTCATCTTCAATAACCCGGACACCTCCCGATACTATTCCACACAGGCCTACCACGCAGCTTCCCGCATCAGTGATACGCTGGGCATGGCCAAAGCCGCGAACTACATCGGTATCACCCATTACAGCCAGGGCCACTACCTCACCGCACTCGAGTTTTACCAACAGTCGCAAACGCTCAGCCGCCTGACTCGCGATTCAAAGGGAGCCCTCAAAGCCATGAACAATATCGGTATCGTGTACACCGAATTGGGAGAGCACCAGAAGGC
>JBKDGH010000136.1:0-13754 GCA_046336655.1 Flavobacteriales bacterium
GCGTGCGGGCTACATCCACCTTGATTTCCTTCACCACCACGTTGGCAGTAGTGATGTCCTCACCGGTGTTCTTCGCCTGCCAGTTGGCAATCGCCGAGCGGAGGAGTTTTTCCAGCGGCTGAGAAGAGTGGTTGGGGATGAACTTCAGCATATGCAATGCCTTTACCACTTCCTTTCCGCGGATCACATCCGCCACCAGACGCATTTTGCGCGGTGATGTCGGGTAGTTATTCAGGCTGGCGAAAGCGGACGACTTGCGTTCCTCTTTCATGCGGTCAGCCATTTCTTTTTTACGAGCTCCCATTGTGCTTGTGTCGTTTATCGGGATTACTGTCGTTACTTACGGTTACCTGAGTGTCCGCGGTAGGTACGGGTAGGTGAAAACTCTCCGAGTTTGTGACCTACCATGTTTTCCGTGACGTACACAGGAATGAATTGTTTGCCATTGTGCACTGCGATCGTCAGACCTACAAATTCAGGTGTGATGGTGGAAGCGCGGCTCCACGTTTTGATCACATTCTTGCGGCCAGCAGCCTGTGCCTCTTCGACACGCTTCTGGAGCTTAATATGCACGAACGGGGGTTTTTTCAGTGACCTTGCCATGTTCTAATCCCTTATTTCTTTCTGCGTTCAATGATCAGTTTGCTTGACGGCTTCTTCGGATGGCGCGTCTTGTAACCCTTCGAAGGTGTACCCTTGCGGCTGCGTGGGTGACCTCCTGACTGGCGTCCTTCACCACCACCCATCGGGTGATCTACCGGGTTCATGGCCACACCGCGTACGCGTGGACGACGACCCAGCCAGCGGCTGCGACCTGCCTTACCCGAGCGCACCAGGTTGTGCTCTGCGTTAGAAACCACACCAATTGTAGCGATACAGTCAGCGAGTACTTTGCGCGTTTCACCGGATGGCAGGGTAATTACCGCATGCTTGCCATCGCGGGCTGAAAGCTGTGCGAAAGAACCTGCACTGCGGGCGATTGCACCGCCGCGGCCAGGAGCCATTTCAATGTTGTGGATCACTGTTCCGAGCGGAATGTCCCTCAGAAAAAGTGAGTTGCCCACTTCCGGTGCTGCCTTCGAACCGCTGATGATGGACTGACCTACTGCCAGACCTTGCGGAGCGATGATGTACCGCTTCTCACCGTCAGTGTACTCTACCAACGCAATGCGCGAAGAGCGATTCGGATCGTATTCAATGGTCAGCACGTTCGCCGATACATCATGCTTGTCGCGCTTGAAGTCAATCAAGCGGTAGTTCCGCTTGTGACCGCCACCGATCATACGCATGGTGCGCTTACCCTGGTTGTTGCGGCCGCCTGACTTCTTCAGCGAAACAGTCAGTTTCTTATGTGGCTTCGAGGTGGTCAGCTCATCAAACGTGAGCGCTACCTTGAAGCGGGTTCCCGGAGTTACCGGATTCAGTTTCTTAATGCCCATCTTCCGTTCCTCCCGTTATATGTTGGCGTAAAAATCAATTGCGTCTCCGGCCTGAAGCGATACAATCGCCTTCTTATAACCAGCCGAACGTCCGGAGATGATTCCCGTTTTGGTGTAGCGGGACTTCTGCTTTCCGTCGTAGCGCAGTGTATTCACTTTCATCACGGTCACACCGTAGGTCTTCTCAACTGCCTTCTTGATCTCAATCTTGTTGGCGGCTTTGTCCACGATGAATCCGTACTTGCCTTGCTTCTCCTGAAGCGCGGTCATCTTCTCGGTGACGAGGGGTCTGATCAGGATTTCACTCATGGCGATTACTTTTTGAGAATTTCGGTAACTACTTCGTGTGCGTTGCCTACAAAGACCACGTTATTGCTATTCATGATATCGTAGGTATTCACCAGGCTTGCAATTTGCACGCGCGCTCCCTGCACATTACGTGATGACAGGTACAGGCCGTCATTGCGCTCCGGGATCAGCACCAGCGTCTTCTTATTGGCCAGCTGGAGGTTGCTGATTACATTCACAAACTCCTTGGTGCTTGGCTTGTCGAAGTTCAGCGCATCTACCACGAAAATGCTGTTCTCCTTCACTTTGTATGTCAGTGCAGAGGCACGTGCCAGACGCTGTGTATTCTTGTTCACCTTGATGTCATAGCTGCGCGGACGTGGTCCGAAGGTGCTGCCACCCTGACGGAACAGCGGGTTCTTGATGCTTCCCTTACGTGAACCGCCGGTGCCTTTCTGCTTGTGAAGCTTGCGGGTAGATCCGCTTACTTCTCCGCGGTGCTTGGTCTGGTGCGTTCCGGTGCGCTGAGCCGCGAGGTAGCGCTTGACATCGAGGTAAATCGCGTGGTCGTTCGGCTCGATGGCAAACACCGCCTCATCGAGGGTAACCGTCTTACCGGTCTTCTGACCTTGGGTATTCAGTACTTCCAGTTTCATGTTACTTCACGATATAAACGGTTGAACCATTGAATCCCGGAATCGCTCCTTTCACGAGGACGAGGTTTTCTTCCGGAAGAATTTTCACGATGGTCAGATTCTGCACTGTGCGACGTGCTCCGCCATCACGACCCGCCATGCGCATTCCGGGGAATACACGGCTCGGGTCAGAAGATGCACCAAGCGATCCGGGTGCACGCATCCTGTTGTGCTGACCGTGGGTGCTTTCACCTACCCCGGCAAATCCGTGGCGCTTCACAACGCCCTGGAAACCTTTACCCTTGGTGGTACCTACAACGTCCACACTGTCGCCTTCCGCAAATACATCACCTGCAGAAATGGTGTCACCTGCTTTCAGCTCGCTGTTGAATTCTTTGAACTCCACCACGTAACGCTTGGGAGTCGTCCCAGCCTTCTTGAAGTGTCCGAGCAGCGGACGGCTTGTATTCTTCTCCTTCTTCTCACCAAAGGCGAGCTGAACGGCGGAGTATCCGTCCTTTTCGGTGGTTCTGACCTGAGTCACCACACATGGACCAGCCTCTATCACTGTGCATGGGATATTCTTCCCAGCGGCACTGTAGACGCTAGTCATACCGATCTTTTTTCCGATAATACCTGGCATGTGCTTGTTATTACTTGTTTACTACACTTTAATTTCTACTTCTACACCACTCGGCAACTCGAGCTTCATCAGCGCATCTACGGTCTTCGATGAAGAGCTGTAGATATCGAGGAGGCGCTTGTACGAGCTGAGCTCGAACTGTTCGCGCGCCTTCTTGTTGACGTGCGGTGAGCGCAGTACGGTGTAAATCCGTTTGTGCGTCGGGAGCGGAATGGGTCCGTTCACCACAGCACCGGTTGACTTCACCGTTTTCACGATCTTCTCGGCAGACTTATCTACGAGGTTGTGATCGTATGACTTGAGTTTGATGCGAATCTTCTGAGCCATCTACTGGGTTTCTATTAGGCGTTGGCTTTTCCTTTTACTTTGGCGATCACAGCTTCCTGAATATTGGCAGGAGCCTGAGCGAAATTGTTGAATTCCATGGTGGATGTCGCACGTCCGGAAGTGATGGTACGGAGGTCGGTCACGTAACCAAACATTTCAGACAGCGGCACCTTGGCGTTGATTACGGTTGAACCCGCACGCTCGCTGGTACCTTCGATGATACCGCGACGCTTGTTGAGGTCACCGATCACATCACCCATGTTCTCCGCCGGGGTCAATACTTCGAGCTTCATAATCGGCTCGAGGATAATCGGACGGCACTTGGGAGCTGATTCACGGAAGGCCAGCTTGGCGCAGAGTTCGAATGACAGTGCATCAGAGTCAACCGCGTGGAATGAACCGTCATTGAGTTCCACTTTCAGGGAGTCAATCTGGTATCCTGCGAGTACACCGTTCTGCATGGCTTCTTTGAAGCCCTTCTCAATCGCCGGGATGAATTCGCGCGGGATGTTACCACCCTTGATGTTGTTCACGAACACCAGACCGGTTTTCTCCGGATCGTCGTTCGGACCAATGGTGAACACGATATCTGCGAATTTTCCGCGACCACCGGTCTGCTTCTTGTACACCTCGCGGTGGTCTGTAGAAGTGGTGATGGCTTCTTTGTAAGATACCTGAGGCGCACCCTGGTTGCACTCTACCTTGAACTCGCGACGCAGACGGTCAACGATGATTTCCAGGTGAAGCTCACCCATTCCGGAGATCACGGTCTGACCAGTATCCTCGTCGGTGTGCACACGGAATGTCGGATCCTCTTCAGCAAGCTTGGCAAGTGCCATACCGAGCTTATCAGAGTCAGCTTGAGTCTTTGGCTCAACAGCCAGACCGATCACAGGCTCAGGGAAGTTCATGGACTCAAGAACGATAGGGTTCTTCTCGTCGCAGAGTGTATCCCCTGTCTTAATATCCTTAAAGCCTACTACCGCACCGATATCACCGGCACCGAGTTGCTCAATCGGGTTCTGCTTGTTAGCGTGCATCTGGAAGATGCGGGAGATGCGCTCCTTGTTACCGCTGCGTGTATTGAGGACGTAGGAGCCTGCATTCAGTACACCAGAGTATACGCGGGTGAATGCAAGGCGACCAACGAACGGGTCAGTAGCGATCTTGAATGCAAGCGCTGCAAACGGATCTTTGTAATCCGGCTTGCGGGAAACCTCTTCGCCGGTATCCGGGTTGGTACCGATAATGTTTTCCTTATCGAGCGGGCTTGGCATCAGTTCCATTACGAGGTCAAGCATGGTCTGCACGCCTTTGTTCTTGAAGGAAGAACCGCAAACCATCGGAACAATCTTGTGGTCGAGGCAAGCCTGGCGGAGTGCACCGAGGATCTCACGCTCAGTAATTGAGCTTGGATCATCGAAGAACTTCATCATCAGATTATCGTCATATTCAGAAACTGCTTCGAGAAGCTTCTCGCGGTACTCGGTAGCTTCATCCACCATATCTGAAGGGATGTCCACTACTTCGTAGGTCATTCCTTTGTCAGCTTCGTTCCAGATCATTCCGCGGAAGTTGATCAGGTCAACTACCCCTTTGAAATCATCTTCCGCACCGATTGGGAGCTGAAGCGGCACGGCATTGCTGCCGAGCATATCCTTCACCTGCTTGCACACTTTCAGGAAGTCTGCACCCTGACGGTCCATTTTATTTACGAAACCAATGCGGGCTACGTTGTAGTTGTTCGCCAGGCGCCAGTTAGTTTCTGACTGTGGCTCTACACCGTCAACTGCCGAGAACAGGAACACCAGACCGTCGAGTACACGCAATGAGCGGTTTACCTCTACGGTAAAGTCCACGTGACCGGGAGTGTCGATGATGTTGATGTGGTATTTGTTGCCACGGTAGTTCCAGAATACGGTGGTAGCCGCAGAGGTAATGGTGATACCGCGCTCCTGCTCCTGGACCATCCAGTCCATGGTAGCAGCACCGTCGTGAACTTCACCAATCTTGTGGTTCACTCCGGAGTAATAAAGAATACGCTCAGTGGTAGTCGTCTTACCCGCGTCGATGTGGGCAGCGATACCAATGTTGCGTGTATATTTCAGGTCGCGTGACATGTTGTCTTTTGGAATATTGAATTAGAAGCGGAAGTGTGAAAAGGCCTTGTTCGCTTCGGCCATGCGGTGAGTATCTTCCTTCTTCTTGAAAGCAGCACCTTCACCTTTGCTGGCAGCCACGATTTCGTTGGCGAGTTTATCTGCCATGCTCTTCTCATTGCGCTTGCGTGAGTATCCGATGAGCCACTTCATGGCCATCGAATTTTTGCGCTCATCGCGGATCGGTGAAGGAATCTGGAATGTCGCACCACCCACACGGCGGCTGCGCACCTCTACCGCAGGAGTTACATTCTCCACTGCGCGGCGCCATACTTCAATACCGTCTTCCTGAGTCTTTGCAGCTACCTTTTCAATGGCGTCATAGAAAATGGTGAACGCTGTACCCTTCTTGCCCTGAAGCATGATGTTATTCACGAACTTCGTTACCATCACGTCGTTAAACTTCGGATCTGGCAGCGTGGCAATCTTTTTGGCCTTTCTTCTTCTCATTGGTTTTTATCTTGACGAAAAGCGATTACTTTTTCTTCTTACCTGCAGCAGCGGGTGCAGCTCCCGGCTTCGGACGCTTGGTTCCGTATTTTGAGCGACGCTGACCACGGCCGTTTACACCGGCTGTGTCAAGTGCGCCACGCACGATATGATAACGTACACCCGGAAGGTCTTTCACACGACCGCCGCGAACCAGCACGATGCTGTGCTCCTGGAGGTTGTGTCCCTCACCACCAATGTAGGCGATGACTTCGAACCCGTTTGTCAGACGAACCTTCGCTACCTTGCGGAGCGCAGAATTCGGCTTCTTTGGTGTGGTAGTGTACACTTTGGTACATACGCCTCTGCGCTGCGGGCAGGAGGTCAACGCGGCAGACTTACTCCGGTAAGTTTCCTTCTCGCGTCCTTTGCGTATGAGCTGTTGAACCGTTGGCATGTGTGTCTTAAGTTCCTTTTTATCATTGTTTTCGGCACAACTTTCCCCGGCCGAAAAATCGGGCTGCAAATGTACACCGGTTATTCCTCCGTGCAAGCATCCGGAGCGTTTTCTTGTAAAAAAATTTGACTCGTAGCTATAAATACTGATTTTCAGTTGATTAGATTAGATAAAAAAGACTTACCCACAACCCCTCACCGCCCGGTTATCAACCCCGCATTGTCAAAATCACACCGGTTTGCTCCTCGAATCCGACAAATCAATTTTCACCAAAAAACCCATTATGATGCTTTTGATAATCATTATAAAGTTCAATTATACTTTGTGATGTATATTCACTTCTTTATTGCTAAAACAGGCAAAAAGGACAGATGATTTTATGAGGTGATTAACAATCATTATGTATTATTTTCGCATTCAATGAGTGACATAAACATCATTACAAATTGGTACCAACTGAGTGATCAAGGGGTCATGCGCGAAATCGGAGCAGCCGTGCGCCGAATGCGCCTTGCTCAGAACCTTACCCAACAAGAATTAGCCATACAGGCCGGCGTGGACCGGCTCACACTCGGCAAACTGGAAAACGGCAACCCGTCGAACCTGCTCACACTGATACAAGTATTGCGCGCGCTCGGACAACTCGAAACGCTGTCGGATTTCGAGGAGCAGTCTGTCACCAGTCCGCTGCAGGCCGCGCGACTGCAAGGTAAACCACGCCGTCGCGCAAGCGGTAAACGCATGAGCTGATGGTGTGTGTCGTGAAAATATGGAATCAGGTAGTCGGCGCTGCGCTGTGGGACGACAACTGGGAAATTGCTTCCTTCGAGTTTGATCCGGGCTTCGTCAACACCGGACTCAACCTCGCACCACTCACCATGCCCCTGCGCGACCTGCAGGAAGGCAGGCGACTGTTTTCATTTGCCGGATTGCCAAAGGAAACCTTCCGCGGACTGCCCGGATTGATTGCCGCTTCTCACCCCGACGGATTCGCGCTCCGCGTGCAGGATACATGGATCACCCGTGCGGGAAAAAATCCGAAAGACATCAGTCCTGTAGAACGGCTGTGCATGGTCGGACGGCGCGGAATGGGCGCGCTGGAATTTGAACCCACGCGCTATCCCGGCGACAACCGCTCCGGCATTGTATTTCTCGAAGAAATTGAACAGATGGCCACCGAGGCCCTCATGCCTACCCAGCCAATCGGCCGGCCGCATGCCGAATCCCTGGAAGAACTCGTGCGTGTGGCATCGTCGGCGGGCGGACAACGCGCCAAAGCCCTTCTGGCGTTCAATCCGGAGACCGGCGAAGTGCGCTCCGGACAAACCGATGCGCCGGAAGGATTCGAGCACTGGATGATTAAATTCGATGGCATCACCAACCGTCTGCTTGGTGATCCGCGCGGCTACGGAAAAATTGAATACGCCTACAACCTGATGGCGCTGCATTGCGGCATCCACGTGCCGGAAAGCACACTGCTTGAGGAAAGTGACCGCGCGCATTTTCTCACACGCCGGTTCGACCGCGTAAATGGAAATGACAAAATCCATGTAGTACCGCTCGCCTTTCTCGCCCACATGGATTATCATGATCCAATGGCCTGGTCGTATGAAGACGTATTTACCCTGATGCGGAAGATGCGTCTGCCCTACCCTGATCACCGGCAGCTTTTTCTGCGAATGGTGTTCAACGTAATCACGCGCAATTATTCCGATCACACCGGAAACATTGCGTTTCTCATGGGACCCGACGGACAGTGGCACCTTGCGCCAGCATACGACCTCACGTATTCTTTTCAGCCGGAAAACCGCTTCACCCGAGCGCACCAGCTTTCCATCGCGGGCAAGCGCGAGCACATCGCTCGCAGCGATCTGATGGTTCTCGCACGTGAACTCAACATCAAACGACCAGCGCAGATTATCGAATCCGTACTTGAGGCAACTTCGCGCTGGCCCGAGTTCGCCGATCAGGCTAAAATGCCATCCGCGCAGATGAGCGTAATCCGCAAAAACTTCCTCCAATTCTGAACGCTAACGGAATTGTCCTGTAACTAATGAAAAACCCTCTCCCCGTGCTCCGTCACCTCATCGTTCTCCTGCTGCTGTCAACATCGCTTCAGTCATTCGCCCAGGGCGGCTGTCTGGAATTCAACCTGCGTGTATTTGCAATAGAACTGGTTTATGAGGACGGACAACAACCCCATAATCCTCCCCGGCTTTATCTGGTCAACGAACGGATGGAGCACTATTGGTATGAACCCGCAAGTGTATCCGAAGACCCCGGTGTGCGGAAAACCAGGGTGGAGCTGAAACAGAATAACCCCAAAAACGCTAAGCCCGGAAAGAACCCTTACGCGAGGCATCATCACTGGCCTGCATTGGCGGAGAACCTCTACACCTGCACCATTCCGGTTCAAAAAAATGAGGATAAAACCAAACCGCTTTATCAGGTGCTGGTAGTGTGGAATCACACCGGAGAGCCCGACTCGCTGCTCGTCCATTTGCCATACAGTAAAGCGCTTGACCCTTGTCAGAATGAACTGAAAAAGAAGGGCACAGAATTGATTGTATATCCTGACGGCTCCCCCTTCATGCCCTTGCAGATTCAACCTCTCCTGCGCCTGCCAGAGAAAAATGTCATCTATCCGATCAATGAAATCTCATTGGTTCCAAGCTACCATGTCATTCGCGATGCATCGGGAAGAGACAGTCAGATTGCATTAACTGGCCTGGATATACTGCAAACACAAACCCTTGCCAGCATTCAGCGCCTTGAGTTTGCACCTACCAAACACGTCCCCATTAACCTTCGCAGCGGCCTCTTCGAAACAGGCGATTTTATGTCGGACAATCCTGCAGGAATTGCAGACTTCCGGATTGCGCGCAAGGATGAATCCGACCCGACAAATCAGATCAGCCGAAAATACTTTGACCATTACCTCTGGCATCCGGAGTCGAATCGATACATTCTGAAGCCTGAACTCTCGCAAAAACCCAATGTGAACTGGCAACGCGTTCCGGGTGAATTGCATGCCTACGCGATTAATCTCAGCGATACAGAGAAAACAGTGATTGATTATCTCTTCACTTCATCCGGATGGAAGCTGGTAAACAGCACTTCTTATCCTACACCACAACAGCAGAAAAAGGAGGTTGAAATGGCCGCACCGGCAGCGGTGGATTGTGTGAGCTGGAAGTCAGAGCCGATGCGCATGCAGGCCGTTTTTGAAGCGCCGGGAAATGAGATTAACTTTTTCTATGAAGACAGTCTGCTCTTCGATTATGCCTGCAATGCACGTGACGCATTTGAAATCAGTCCATCACAAATCAAAAACCTGTTTTCCATTCGCACATCGGTCAGGGAAAAAAACGGAGCATTTTATCTCAGAGAATATTGCAATGTATCGCCCGGATCAATTCAGCTCGTCGAACGCAATACCTACATCAAGCACACCAATGGGAAACAGGAGATGATTGGGTTCTTCCGGTTTATCGTGGCGCCTGACACACGACTCACTGATGCGAAGGGTAAGCTGCTGGGTTATCTGAGCAAATCCTACGACAATGGGATCACCGCATGGATGATTGAATTAGGCGCATCGGGAAAACCGGTGGGATACGGACAAATGGAGCTGAAAGGCCGGCAAAAAACAGGAACATGGCAGCGGTGGAGCGAAACCGGGGAACGACTCAATCCCGAATATCACCGGCAAAAAATCACACTTACAATTGAGAATCCCAATCGCATCGCGTCTTCGTTAACTGTATCCGCGAAGGAATCGGGCGTATGGAAAACGATTCCACACACTGCGCTGAACGATCAGTACCAGACCGGAAAAGGCAGGGTGCTGTTTTTTATGAAGTACGACTGCGACAGTGTGCGTGTGAAATCAGGCGCATTCACCGCGGAATATCGCTTTGTCAAACAGCAATTTCAGCCCGAAGCACATTTATCACTGTATCTGATTGGTAAAAACGAAGACTTCATCGACATGGGCACGCGCATTCCGATTGACTGGGATGAGTCTGCCTATGCGATGCTCTGGGACAACGAATGGTTATCCTCCACATATAATCGATCAGAAATCAACACAGCCAAGGAGCAGATTGCCGCAACAATCCGCGCAAAATTTCCGGAGATCAGTCTTTACCCCTATTCCGAGCAATGCCAATGCATGGAAATCACATTTACCCGAGGTACATCGCAGCGCAAAATGCAAATTATTGATGCACTTCTGAAGGAACCTTCTGTAAAGGCTTTGTCACAGATGCTTCAAACTCCGGGCGGACATCGCACCTACCTCTCGGACTATGTGTACGTGCAGACCGACGTGAATCTGCGCAACGAACAAGTGATGGAAATCGGAAAGAAATACGGCCTCAGGCTCAGCAACGTCTATGGCTCCGGCAACGGATGGTCCGCTTACACGGGTGACCGCCTCATTGACCGAAACTGGCTCATTGATAAGCAGCGCATCCTTCAGGAGCCCGGTGTGCTCAGCAGCAGTTATTCGTGGTTCATGGAAATTACTGTGGATTGAGTCATCGTGACTATGCGCTCTGTCTGTGAATAGGACGCGCATAACCCTGCATGATTTATTCTCCCATTTTGCCGATCTGCTTCGGTTATTTGCATCACGCAAATGGACATGAACGCTCACACGGACCTCGCCACACTCGCTGCGCAATTTGTGAACCGCACGAATCAGCACATCTTCCTCACCGGTAAAGCTGGTACAGGCAAGACTACATTCCTGCGCAAGATGGCCGAATCCACCCACAAGCGTTTTGTGATTGTGGCACCCACCGGCATTGCAGCGCTGAATGCGCAGGGCGTGACCATTCATTCACAGTTTTTACTTCCACCCGGTACATTCATTCCGGACCGCAATCCGGAAGGCGATTTCGGCGAGGATCATTTCATTTACACACAATCCACCCTCACGCGGCGTCATCCGCTCAATGCACAGCGCAAACAAGTGCTCAGGGATATTGAACTGCTCATCATTGATGAAGTGAGTATGCTTCGCGCCGATTTGCTGGATGCCATTGACTTCCGCCTTCGCAGCGCGCGCCGTAATTTCCGGCAGGCATTCGGCGGCGTGCAGGTGATCATGATCGGCGACCTCTATCAGCTCCCGCCGATTGTAAAAGACGGCGAATGGAAATTCCTGCGGCGCTATTATAATTCTGCGCACTTCTTTGAGGCCAAGGCACTGCAGACAGAAGGGTACTCCTTCATTGAACTTGATAAAATCTATCGTCAGCAGGACGACCAGTTCATCCGCATCCTGAACAACCTGCGAAATAACTGTCCGACCGCAGATGATATCGCCATACTGAATTCCAGACTGCGCACGGAAACAGAAATCCGCGCGATGGAAGATGTAGTAACGCTGACCACACACAACTACAAGGCCGATGACATGAATCAGCAGGCCCTGAAACTACTGCGCACCGCTTCACACACATTCGATGCAGAAATTGAAGGCGATTTTCCGGAGAATATTTATCCTGTACTCGGACGCATTGAGTTGAAAGAAGGTGCACAGATCATGTTCATTAAAAATGACTCCGACGGCACTGCCTATTTCAACGGAAAACTGGCGCGTGTAGTCCGGCTTGATTCGGAAGAAGACCTTATTGAAGTGGAAATGGCGGGCGACAAGCAGCGCTACGTGCTGAAAAAAGAAACCTGGCAAAACAAGCGCTACACTGTGAACGCCAGCACACGTGAAATGGAGGAAGATGTGATTGGCACTTTCACGCAATACCCCATTCGACTGGCCTGGGCAATCACCGTGCACAAGAGTCAGGGACTCACGTTTGACCGCGCGGTGATTGATGTAGGACAGGCATTTGCCACCGGACAAGTCTATGTGGCGCTATCGCGGCTGCGCTCGCTCGACGGACTGATCATGCGCACGCGGATTGACCCAGCGGTGATTGCAACCGATCCGCAGGTTGTCGCATTCTCCGCACAAAAGCAGGAAAAAGAAAACCTCGCCACCACGCTCAAAGAGAAACAGGCCGACTATCTTCTTCGCTCATTGCATGATGCCTTTGACTTCAGCGATCTCATTGCAGAATCGGACCGGTTGATGAAAATCCACACCGGCACCATGGAGTTTGAAGATGCGACCATGCAGGCGGCGTTAGGAGAAATCACCGAAGCGCTGCGAGCAGAAAGCGAGAATCTTCGCAAATTCAGAGGGCAAATCAGTTCACTGATTCACGCGGCAGATTATGAATCGCTGTGTGAGCGCCTTGAAAAAGGTACAGCTTATTTTGACCAAAACCTCCGCGCACAACTCAAAAAATTGCTTGTGCACGCAGAATCTGCGAAGCGTTTCGCGCGCACCAAGACCTATGTGAGCGATCTCGCCGAACTCGATCTCCTGCTCACGCGCAAGCGGCAGGATGCGGGACGCTCCGCCTACCTCGCGCGATGCATTGCGGAAGGAAAAGACATAGAGCGTACTGAAGCATCACAGCCTGCATTGGTGCGCGACAGGGTCACCTTATTGGAATTTGCGCGGGAAGAGGCCAGCAAGCTGAATATTCAGGCTTCAGGAAAAACGGGCAAGAAGCGCACGGCAAAAACCGACAAAGAGAAACCCGAAAAACCGAAGGGCAAACTCACTACCCTTCAGCAGACGCTGTTGTTCCACAAGCAGGGCCTGAATGCAGAAGAAATTGCGCAGAAGCGCGGACTTGCCGTTTCCACCATCCTCGGACACTTTGCGCAGGCGGTGCAGTCGGCGGAGATACCGATTGAATCCATTATGTCCTCTGAAACCATAGCCGCCATCACCGAGTTGATCGAAAGCTCCGGTGCGAAATCACTCGGACAATTGATGGCCCTCGCCAATGGTCAGTTTACCTACCAGGAGCTGAAGCTTGTACAAGCGCATTTGAGGCTGAAGGAAGTTGGATGATAGATGCTGGATTCTAGATACTAGATAACCTTACCTGAGCGCTTGTCATTTCGCGGGGCGCTGTTGGAGCTCCGTAGGAGCGGATTATCTGTAGCCTCCGGTGTAAACCGGAGGACAAAAAATGGGCGCGAACGCTGAGCTCCGTAGGAGCGGATTTGGATATAGGTTGTCAATCAAAACAGTCGAGTCCAAACGTTTAAAGTGTTTTTTTTATTTGTTTCTTTCTTTTAGAAAGAAAGTAACCAAAAGAATCGCGCGGATCAAAATGCACATGCTTGTGGGCTGAATTACTCTTTGCTCAACAATGGGCGTGCGCAGATGCGCCACCACACACCGCCGCTGATCCGCGCAGGCCCGCACGCTGTCGGTGGTCCGGGCAAGGGAATGACAATTGTGTTAACTCCGGAGTCTGAATAGAGAATAGAGACTGGAGAATAGAA
>JBKDGH010000012.1:0-11092 GCA_046336655.1 Flavobacteriales bacterium
ATCCTGAGTAGAGAAGATATTGCATGAGCTACATGACACCTCGGCACCGAGTTCCACAAGCGTTTCAATCAATACGGCCGTCTGGATAGTCATGTGCAGACAACCAGCGATGCGCGCACCAGCGAGCGGCTTGCTTGCGCCAAACTCTTCGCGCAGACTCATCAGTCCGGGCATTTCGGCTTCCGCCAGACGAATTTCTTTGCGGCCCCATTCAGCGAGGCTAATGTCCTTTACTTTGTACGTGTTCACTTTTTCCGCAGTTGTTGTGCTCATGATTTGGATATCAATGGTTTAAAAATCGCCGAAGCGGGTGCGAAGATAACCCTTTCACACCGCACTGACAAACGCTATTAGATACACTCCTGCCGACCGATTGTTCATTATGCCCGTCACACTCCTCCATCACGATACACCTCACCACTCGCTTGTGATATGGCGTATGGACGAATCCACCGAGGCGCTCATGACACTGGCGGCATTGACCACCAAAGAAGAAGCACACTGCCGTGCCATCAAACTCGAAAAGCGGCGGAGGGAATGGCTTGCGGCCCGGCTGCTTCGCAACGAACTCATACCGGGGGCGGTGGTGCTCAATCATGCCAATGGCAAACCGTATATCGCCGGCGGCCCGTTCATTTCCTTTTCGCATTCTGATCACTTCGCGGCATTGATGACAGCTTCGGTGCCCTGCGGTGTGGACATTCAGCGCCCTGACCCAAAACTCGCGCGCATTCACACCAAGTTCATTCTGGAAGAAGATATGGCACATGCACCGGACGATACACAGGATCGCCTGCGCTGGGTCACCATTGTGTGGAGCGCCAAAGAAGCCATATTCAAATGCTTCGGCGAGCACGTCCACTTTGCCACTGACATCCGTATGCATCCGTTCACTCCGACAGATTCACTCCTGAGTGCGTACTACCACGGAGTACATGGCACACACCAATTCACCCTGGAAGTGCGCAGAATGGATGACTATTATTTCACCCTCACACCTGCCCTCAATACTCCTCAACCATGAGTGTCAAATCCGCTGCATCACGTTTGTTTGCCCGCGTGGTGACCAATCAACTGAAAAAAGACTCCCTGCGCGGTGTGGAACGCCAGCATGAGGTACTGCGCATGCTCACGAATAAAGCCCGTCACACCGCGTTCGGAAAGGCTCACGGTTTTGCGGACGTGCACTCAACCGCTGATTTTGCGCGCATGATTCCCGTGCGTGATTACGAGGGACTCAAAGACTGGATCGAGCGCGTAAAGACCGGCGAGCCGGATGTCCTTTGGCCGGGAAAACCCATCTACTTCTGCAAAACATCCGGCACCACTTCGGGCACGAAATACATTCCACTAACCACAGACTCTCTGCCCAATCACATTGGCTCAGCGCGCAATGCCCTTCTCAGTTATATCGCAGAAACGGGCCACAGCAGTTTTGTGGATGGTAAGATGATTTTCCTGCAAGGCTCACCGAAGCTCGATGCACTGCCTTGCGGAATACCTTATGGCAGATTGTCGGGCATCGTGGCCAATCACGTGCCGGCCTATCTGCAGAAGAACCGGCTCCCGTCATACGACATCAATTGCATCGAAGACTGGGAAACAAAAGTGAACGCTATTGCAGAGCAGACGATGACGCAGGACATGCGCCTGATCAGCGGAATCCCTGCATGGGTGCAGATGTATTTTGAAATCCTGCTGGAGAAAACCGGAAAACACACGATCGCAGAGCTCTTCCCCAACTTTTCTCTTTTTGTGTTCGGGGGAGTCAGCTTCGACCCCTACCGCAAGCGCTTTCAGGAACTTCTGGGCCGCTCGATACCCACCATCGAAACCTATCCGGCCAGCGAAGGATTCATCGCCTTTCAGGATTCGCAGCAAGAAGAAGGACTGCTGCTGAACGTTCATTCGGGCATCTACTTCGAGTTCATTCCCGCCGAAAAATTCTTCGACGAAAGCCCGCCCCGTCTCAGCCTGGGCGAGGTAACCACCGGCGTGAACTACGCGCTCGTTCTGAGCAACAATGCGGGCCTCTGGGGTTACAGCATCGGCGACACCGTGCGATTCGTATCGCTGAATCCATACCGGATCAAAGTCACCGGCAGAATAAAACACTTTACCAGCGCGTTCGGTGAACATGTCATCGCTGAGGAAGTAGAACGCGCCATGACCGCAGCACTCGCCAAATATCCGTTTCAGGTGAATGAATTTCACGTTGCACCGGTGGTCAATCCGGCGGGTGGACTGCCCTATCACCACTGGCTGGTAGAAATGGATGACCTTTCCGTGAACCTGGATGACTTTGCCCTGTACCTGGATGCGCAAATGACCGCTCAGAACATTTACTACCGCGATCTCATCACGGGCAATGTGCTCCGTCCGCTTGTCATTACCCCATTGCCCAGGGGAACGTTTCAGGCCTATATGAAATCGGTGGGAAGACTCGGCGGACAAAACAAAGTACAGCGCCTGGCGAATGATCATTCGGTGGCTGATGCGCTGCTTGAACTTGCCCGCCCATGAGAATAACCGCACTACTCTTTCTGCTCGTCAATGCCACGCTCCAGGCGCAGGTCAGGATCACTCCTGCCTCTATTCAGTTTGGCACTTTTACCCGCGAAACAGATGCAGTGGTGGATATTCTCGTAGAAAACACTTCGGGTAAAAAGGACTTTCTGCTGCGGCATACGTTCAGTCACGAGTACGAGGTGAAAATCACCTCGAAGACCCTGGAGCCCGGGGGACAGATCGTCATACGCATTCTCTTTAATCCCCGCACAAAAGGCGCGTTTGAAGACCGCATAGAACTTTATTTCGCAAACTCGCAAACTCCGGTGATTCTTCCGGTGATGGCGGACGTGCAATACGTCAATCCCAATGGTAATCTACCTTGTCCGGACTTCGGTCAGCGCGAGGCAGAGTGTTGTGTGAGCAATCTCTTTCTGGTAGAAGTAGTGGATGATCAAACCGGAGAAGCGATTCCGAAAGCCACTGTAAAAATTGAAGAAAACGGCTACCTCCACCTCCGGTTGCAGACCAATGAAGACGGACGTGTAAGCCAGGAAGCCCGCATCGGCTTCTTTGAAATTAAGGCTGAGAAGCAAGGATACTTCCCGACCTCATTGCACTCGTACATCAATAAGCGCAACAACAAATTCACCCTGCGACTGAAGCGCGATGAAAACTTCAATCCCAAAACCGATGCGCTCTACATTCCGCCCGCAGACTCCGTGGTGGCCGAAGAGAAACCTGAGGAAAACGAACTGCTGCCGGAGAGCCTTTATGCCCCCAACAACATTGTCTTTCTGCTCGACATCAGCGGCTCAATGAAGGTGGGCGATAAAATGGAGCTCATGCGCAAAGCACTCAGCGAACTCACTGGTATTCTTCGTCCGGTGGACCAGATCACGCTGGTGAGCTATGCCGATCAGGCCAAAGTGATACTGCCCACACACAGCGGCACGGACAAAAGCGAGATCATCGATGCGGTGGCCAATCTTCGGGCCGACGGCAAGACCAGCGGTACCAAGGGATTTAAGCGGAGCCTCGACATCCTGCGCAAAACGTATCGGGAAAATGGCAACAACCAGCTCATCGTCATCACCGACGGAGCATTCCGTCCCGAGGATCAGAAAGGCATCGAAAAACTGGTGAAGCGTGCCGCCCAGCGCCGTATGCGCACCACTACCGTAGCCATCAAGGGAAGCAACTACGCACTGGAAACACTGGCCGCTTTAGCACACACCGGAAATGGTTCATTTTTGCAGCTCAATTCCATGGACGAGGCTGAAGAAGCGCTCATTGAGGAATTGCGCAAACAATCGAGAAAGTGAATCCGGAGAAGCACCTTGTTATAGGCATCGCAGGAGGAAGCGGGTCGGGAAAAACGACTTTGCTCCGAGCATTGCTCAGTCATTTTCGCCCCGGGCAGATTTGTCTCGTGAGTCAGGACAATTACTACCGCCCTAAAGAAGCACAAGTAGCTGATGAAAACGGGGTCATCAATTTTGACCTGCCCACTTCAATCGATCGGGAACATTTTGTCAGGGATCTCCGCGACCTCCTTGACGACAAGCCTATCGAAAAACTGGAATACAATTTCAACAATCCCGCGTGGGCACCTGCCTCTATCACTGTTCACCCCGCTCCAGTAATCATCATGGAAGGGCTGTTTGTGTTTCATTTCGACGAAATCCGCTCGCTCCTGGACTATAAGGTGTATCTCGAAGCACACCATGAAACACGCCTTGAGCGACGCATTCGCCGCGATGGTGAAGAGCGCGGCTACGGCGAAGCAGAAGTGCGCTACCAATGGGACAATCACGTAAGGCCTGCGGAAATACAGTACATGGAACCGTATCGCGGGGAGTGCGAACTCATTATTGACAACACCCACTCCTTTGATGAGGGATTGAAACTGCTCACGGAACGGATAGCCGGATTTCTGGGTTGAACAAGTTCAGCGTTGACGGGTTATTTCTCTAATAATCGTTGACATGAAAAAGATTTACCACCTGGCCAATTGCGGAACATGCCAGAATATCCTCGATGATTTTGGAAAAGCTGCTTCAGGCTTTGAAAAACAGGACATCAAATCACAGCCAATCACCCCTTCCCAGCTTGATGAAATGAAGGCTCTGGCAGGTAGCTACGAGGCCTTGTTCAGTCGCCGGGCGCTGAAGTACCGCGAGCTTGGACTGAATGAAAAAAACCTCTCCGAAAAAGACTATCGCAAGTACATTCTGGAAGAATACACCTTCCTGAAAAGGCCCGTGGTAGTGAACGACAAGGAGATTTTCATCGGCAATGCACCGAAAGTGGTAGCAGCCGCGAAGGCTTCGATGAAGTGATCAGCCACTGCCAGAGTGCGTAAGTTTGCCGCGCACTCATGTCACCCACCCTTCGGGCTCACCTTGCGCTTTCTGCCGTTGCGCTGATTTATGGCGCGAACTACGTCATTGCCAAAACGGTCATGCCCGACCCGATCGACCCCAATGCCTTCATTGCATTGAGGGTTCTGGGTGCGGTGATTCTCTTCTGGCTGATCTCCTATCGTCATGTGACCATTCCCGAGCGGGCCGACTGGCTGCGGATTATTCTGTGCGGCATGACCGGTGTGGCCATCAATCAGCTCTTTTTTTTCAACGGACTGTCCCTTACCTCGCCGCTCAACAGCGCGATTATCATGACGAGCAATCCCATCATGGTAATGCTCATCGCGGCGTGGATTCTCCGTTCGCCACTTTCCTCAAAAAAAATCACCGGCGTCATTCTCGGCACCGCCGGAGCCGTTTCCATTCTACTGATGAGCAGCATGGACAAGTCCGTTCACAGCAGCGCGCTTGGTGATACATTCATCCTCATCAACAGCCTGTCGTATGCCTTCTATCTGGTGCTCGTCAAACCATTGATGAAAAAATACCATCCGCTGAATGTGATCACGTGGGTGTTTACCGCCGGGCTGATCATGGTGCTACCGTTCGGCGGAACAGGCCTCTATGCGGTGGACTGGGGTGTGTTGACTACCTGGCAATGGTTCGCCGTAGGTTACGTCATCGTGTTTGTCACCTTCATGACCTATCTCCTCAACATCCTTGCACTCTCCATCGTATCCTCCACCACGGCAAGTGCATACATTTACTTTCAGCCCTTGCTCGCCGGAGTCTTCAGCTGGCTGTTCAGCATGATTCTGGATTCGCCGGTGCATAACGACTTCACGCTACTCAAAGGCGTGTTCACCCTCATGATATTCATCGGAGTTTACCTCGTGAGTATTGCAGATGCATCAAAAGCGAAGGTTTAATCCCACCATGTAGTTGCGTCCGGCCTGCGGATAGTAAAACCGCTCCGTGATGCGCTCCCCGAATATGTAGCTGAACGTGTACCCGTTACTCACGAATCCCGCATTCAGCGCATTGTTCACCCACACATTCACACGGCACTCCCTGTCCATTCCGAATTTCATCACGTACGATGCCAGCGCATCGCCGGTAGTGTATGCGTCAATGGTGAGCATCTCATTGCCTGTGTTATCGAGGTATTGTTTGCCCACATACTTCTGCATCCACGACACTTCCCACCACGATCTGTTCCCCGAACCGTCCTCTCGTGCCTTGGTTTTCCGCTCACCGAACTGAGCCACTATTCCTGCCGCACCTACCACTCGCGGTGAAAAGGCAATTGGCGTATTGGAATGTTCAATGATCACTACATCAAAACCACTGGTGTAGTCATACAGCACCTCATCGAACTGCACAATGCGATGCTCGGCCAACGTCAGGTTACCCACCGCAGTAAGTCCGCGTATGATCCCAGCGCGTGCTTCCATTTCGATACCTGCGCGAAAACTCTCGGGCACATTTACACGAAGAGGTGCGCCTACGTCATTGAGCTCGCCGGTGAGTACAAGCTGATCGCGGTAAATCATCCAGAACAGATTCGCAGAAAATGCAAGTGGTAACTCAGCCTTTTTGCTAAACTCATATTCAAAGCCTGCCTCCACATCGGTCATGTATTCAGGCCTGGGCATCACTCCCCGCGGCGCGTCTACGTAGTCATTCCGGTTCGGTTCCTTGCTCCCGGCAGCCACTGAGGCATATACCCGACCCTTGTTGTTCAGACGCTTGGTAACGCCAACCTTGGGATTGAAAAACAAGAGATCGTCGGTGATATCGTATGCGCGCAAATCGTTGTCCACTCCTTTTGTGCGGTATGACACAGCACGCACCTGAACATCGCCATAGGCATCCCATCCCTTTTTGAAGTTGTGGATATAGCGCACGTACATATTGGCATCTCGCTTCAGACTACTACCCTCGTAGTAACGTTGATCCTTCTCTGCATCACCGGCCCACTGCAACCAGATCAGCTCACCGAAATGATCGCCGCGGTACTCATTCATCGCCCCCCCGACTGTGAGCAGGTTGGAGTCGAAACTGCGCACCACTGAAAACACCGTCCCGTAAAAATGATTATCCAGCCAGCGCTGGCGAATCAGGTCCGTAACATCAATGGTGTCTTGTCCGGATGGAGTAACGAGCGGTGCCAGACCATAAGCCGTGCGGGAATCCTGCTCCCTGAACTCTTCAAAATATCCTTGTCCTCGGGTATAGTGCCCTGATACGTTCACTGCGAGTTCATCACTCAGCCGCGACTTCCAGTGCACCTGAAAATGATCCTGCCCGTAGCTGTCAATCTGATTGTCGTAGGTGTAAAAATTATACGTGCGTCCTGAATTGAGCAGGTTGCTCGTCTGTGCCTCCGTAAAACCATTTCGCCCTGCAAAAGCCAGCAACGCATTGGCATCTCCGCCTTCCACAATCTCTGCAGGAGTGCCGTACCATGACTGATAGGTCTCCTCCCTTCCACCGAATGCGGTGATGAGCAACTCAGACTTCTTGCCGAGCACAGTACCTGTGATTTCATATCCGAAAAGATCAGCGCGCGCGCGGTCAATGTATCCATCCGACGCGATTCGCGAGAAGCGACCTTCCAGAATAAAGCGGTTATTGAGCAGACCTGTCCCCACCTGCACCGAGTGCTTGCGCGCATTGAACGAGCCGAATGCGTTGTCCACCTGACTATAGGCTCGTTCATTTCTGTCCGTTGTTTCAATCTTGATCAACCCGCCGAATGCCGCAGCACCATTGGAACTCGTACCCACACCGCGCTGAATCTGAATGCTTCCCGCAGCAGATGAAAGATCAGGTGTATTCACCCAGAATACCTGTTGACTTTCGGGGTCATTCAGCGGAATGCCGTTGATGGAAATGTTCACGCGACTTGGATCGCTGCCGCGGATCCACAAACCTGTATACCCTATGCCATTACCCGCATCAGAAGTAACCACCAGCGATGGGGTGAAGCGCAGGATATAGGGGATATCCTGTCCGGTGTTGAGCGGCTGAATATCCTCTTTACCGAGTTCGGTGTAGGTCACGGGCACGCGCTCATGTGCCCGCGTGGCTTCGATGCGCACCGGATCGAAACTGAATTCCATGGAAATGGTGTCCGAACGATCGTTCGGGTTTTGTTGTGCACGTGCTATGCCGGCGCACAGCCAAGTCAAGCACATCCCCGCAAAGAGGAGCTTTTTGGTGTTCATTACACTGATGTTGTGTTAATCAATTCCGTTTCCAAGGGTCAGAAGCGGCTTAACTAACGTTTCCCTTGGCAGCATAACCTGCCCAGGTTCCTTCCGCACGGAAGCGGAAAAGGGTATCATCTCAGCCCTGTATTGCAAGGGCACCCCTTGAGTATGCGTGGCTAAGGTAAAACGAAATTGGATTACACAAAATCAACGGTAAGGTGACCGCTCTTCATCGTCCGCCCACATCGAGATATAGCTGTCATAGCGCGACTGTGCAATGGTGCCTTCCTGAAGCGCACGGCGCACGGCGCAACCCGGTTCATTCTGATGCGTACAGTTGCCGAAACGGCATTCGGGAAGCAAGGCGAAGAATTCCTTGAAATAATGCCCCAGCTCCTGCTTCGGAATATCCACCAACCCAAAACCTTTGATGCCCGGCGTGTCCACAATGTATCCGCCAAAAGGCAATTCATGCATTTCGGCAAATGTGGTGGTATGCTGCCCCTTTCCACTCCAGTCGCTGATTTCACCGATACGTGCGTTCAGCCCCGGAATGAAATGATTCACAAGCGATGACTTGCCTGTTCCGCTGTGCCCGGAGAACAGCGTGACCTTGTCTTTCATCATGGCCTGAAGATCATGCAGTCCTTCACCGGTAACGAGTGAAGAGCGCAGACACGGATACCCGATCTCCGAGTATACCGATGCGTAATCATATACCAGATCAATTTCATCCTCATCATACTGATCCATTTTATGAAACAGCAACACCACGGGAACGCGATAAGCCTCTGCGGTGACGAGAAAGCGATCAATAAAGCCAAACGTGGTTTGAGGGTGGGCCACAGTAATCACCAACACAGCCAGATCAATATTCGCGGCAACGATCTGCGCTTCCTTGCTCAGATTCACTGAGCGACGAATAATGTAGTTACGGCGTTCTTCCACATCAGTGATCACCGCCTGATCATCCTGTTCCGGCTGAATTTCCACACGGTCGCCGGCGGCCACGGGATTGGTCGTGGACAGGCCTTTCAGACGAAGCTTGCCGCGCACCTGACAGCGGTACTTGAGTCCGTCGTCACCCTTGACATCATACCATTTGCCGGTGGATTTGAGCACGAGCCCTTTCATACCGCGAAGGTCAGAAAGATTCGCCCACGAATCACGCATCCAGTGAGTGCAGCCATTGCTCCGCGCGGGAGAGATGAAATTGTTTTTTCGCCGGGTCCATCTTATCCAGCGTGTTCACCATCATTGAAAGGCGCGGATTGGATGTGAAGAAATCGCGGTGCAGATGAATGAAGCGCCAAAACAACGCGTCCCAGATTATTGTCCAGTCGCCCTTCGGATAATCACTCATCTTCAACACATATGCAGAACCACTGATATACGGCTTGGTACTCATCAATCCCCCGTCTGCAAATTGCGACATTCCATATACATTGGGAACCATCACCCAGTCATATGCATCGATGTAAAGACTCATGAACCAGTGGTACACCTGATCAGGATCGAATTCGCAGAGCAACATGAAATTGCCGAGTATCATCAGCCGGTCAATATGATGCGTATATCCATCGCGCAGAGTGCGCCGGATCGCATCATCCACAGGAGCGATGCCTGTTGTGCCATTCCAGAATGAAGTCGGAATGGAGCGTGTGTGATTCCAGTAATTCCGGGTGCGCCCAGCCACCCCGTGATGCACGTAAACACCGCGGATATATTCACGCCAGCCCAGAATCTGCCGAATGAATCCTTCGGTATTGTTCAGCGCAATGCCGTGTTGCTCCGCAAAGCGTATAGTCTTATCAATCACTTCACGCGGATGAAGCAGGCCGGTATTAATGGAGGATGAAAGAATGGAGTGATGCAACCAGGACTGGCCGCTTACCATTGCATCCTGAAAGGCTCCGAATTCATTAAATCGCTCTGCAAGAAAGCGGTCCAGGGCAGTGAGTGCCTCCTCACGGGTAACGGGAAAACAGAAGCTATCCGTGATGCCCGGGTTGGTTTGGAAATGGGTATTGACATACCGCGTTGCCTCATCCACCCACCGACTTTGGTTTACTGCAGGGGGTTCAGGCAACCGGGCCCCTTTCGGAAAACGCTTCCTGTTATCGGCATCAAAACTCCATTTCCCTCCACTGGGCTGTCCCGACTGATCGAGCAGAATACCTTCCTGCTTCCGTTTACGCACATAGAAATCGTGCATGAGCATGCGCTTGCGGCCGGCGAAATACGCATCCACTTCTTCCGCAGTATTCAGAAATAAGCGTGAGCCGCTGACGCGAAGTGTCATTTCAAATTGCCCGGCATAGCGCCTCAGACGCCGCATCAAGAGATAGTCCACCGGATCTTCAAGAAACACTTCCCGGCACTTCCTCTCTGCAAGCCATTCGAAAAGCGAAGCCACACGGGAGCGCGAATCGCCGGATTCAATGTAGACTACAGATTCACCGCGGCGGGTCAGTGCTTCCTCTGCAGCTTTCATCGATGCGCGGTGAAGCACGAGTTTCTTTTTGTGAAAAGGAAAATGCGTAAAGAATAATTCTTCCTCAATCAGCACGACCGGGTAACCGCCGCAATGTTGCGGGAACTGACCGTGCAGCTGATGCGGGAAAACAAGGTTAACGGCAGGGAAAACGGTATTCATGCAATACCGGATTAACCAAGCCGGAGCGCGTGATGTTCAGATTCAATCAAAGGCTGTTGGCGATATTCATCAACTCTGTGCGAACGCGCAAGAGTTTACCTGCCAGTGTCTCGTTGCTGTCAAGCACTTGCCTCTTGCGCAGGGCATTTTTTGCACCTTCCAGAGTGTATCCCTTTTCCTTTACGAGATGATGAATCTTCCTGAAAAGTTCAATGTCTTTTTTATTGTAAACCCGGTTGCCGCGGTTGTTTTTGCGGGGCTGAAGCTGCGGGAATTCCTTTTCCCAGAACCGGATGAGTGAGGAATTTACCTCAAACATATCAGCCACTTCACCGATAGAATAGTAC
>JBKDGH010000137.1:0-29051 GCA_046336655.1 Flavobacteriales bacterium
GTTGCTGAGTGAGCCACTGAATAGTCCACTTATCCTGTCAGGGTCAACCAGCCCCCTGTCGCTTATCTGTTCTCGTCCATTCATCCGATTTTCGCTCCATGATCGCTCAGGCCATTTTCATTATCATTCTCACCGCAGCCGGCTTCCTTGCATGTAGGCGCTTCCTGTTCGTGCGCCGCAACATCCTCATTGGAAAGGACATTCCTATCACCGGAAGCCGGAGCGAGCGATGGAAGACCATGCTGCTGGTGGCCATCGGACAGGGTAAGATGTTCAGCCGCCCCTTGACTGCGGCGATGCACCTGATCATCTACGCAGGATTTATCATTATCAACTTTGAGGTGCTCGAAATCCTCATCGACGGTATCTTCGGCACGCACCGCGTCTTCTCATTTCTCGGTGGATTCTATGATTTCCTGATCGGCTCCTTTGAAATTCTGGCCCTCCTCGTGCTGCTGGCCTGCGTGATTTTCCTTGCGCGCAGAAATGTGATTCGCCTGGAGCGTTTCTGGATGCGCGAAATGACTTCATGGCCTCGCACAGATGCCAATGTCATCCTTATCATTGAGATTCTTCTGATGTCAGCCTTTCTTACCATGAATGCCGCTGACAGCATTCTTCAGGCGCGCAGCGCGGAACACTACGCAACTGCCGGCGCATTTCCTGTCAGCAGTTTCATCGCTCCTGCGCTGGAAGGCATGTCCGATTCCGGATTGGTTTTTCTCGAGCGCTTCTGCTGGTGGTTTCACATCATCGGCATACTCGGCTTCATTGTGTATCTGACCTATTCGAAGCACCTGCACATCATTCTCGCATTTCCAAATACCTGGTATTCGAAGCTCGTGCCTCCTGGTTCGATTCACAACCTAGACTCCGTAACCCGCGAGGTAAAACTCATGCTTGACCCAAATGCAGATCCGTACGCCGCAGCACCTGCCACGGATGCACCTTCCCGTTTCGGCGCAAAGGATGTATTCGACCTGAGCTGGGTGCAACTCATGAATGCCTACTCCTGTACGGAGTGCGGACGGTGCACCTCAGAATGTCCGGCCAACCAGACGGGTAAATTGCTTTCCCCGCGAAAAATCATGATGGACACCCGCGATCGTCTGGAAGAAGTGGGCACACTGATGGATGCCAACGGAGGAGAGTGGAACGATGACAGCAAATCACTCATTCGCGATTACATCAGCGAAGAAGAAATTTGGGCCTGCACCACCTGCAATGCCTGCACTGAGGCCTGTCCGGTAAACATCAATCCCATGGAAATCATCGTAGATCTGCGCCGCTATCTCATCATGGAAGAGTCCAAATCTCCTGAGAGCATAACGGTAATGTTCAACAACATTGAAAATAACGGTGCCCCTTGGGCGATGAGTCCGGCGGACAGGGGGAATTGGGTATTATAGGATACTAGAAGCTAGATACAGGATATTAGAAGCTCAACTCTGGAGAAAGGAGAGTGGAGAGTAGAAATTAAAACAGGATGAAATGAGTTTGTTACAGGATAAGGAAGAAGATGGAAAAAAGGTGTCGCCGGTATTGCCGGAGCACATAAAGAATTTCCTGATTGATATCGATGGCACAGTGGGAGAAGATATTCCCAACGAAGAGCCATGGCGCATGGAAGACGCAGCTGTGTATCCGGATGCGCTGCAAAAATGCAATCAGTGGTACGATGAAGGCCATGTGATTTACTTCTTCACGTCGCGCACCGAAGCTCACCGCGAAGTCACTGAACGCTGGTTGAGCAAATCAGGATTCAAATACCACGGCATCATCTTCGGCAAACCACGCGGAGGCAATTATCACTGGATTGACAACCACATGGTCCGGGCCACCCGCTTTGAAGGAAAATTCACTGATCTGATTGAACGGGAAAGTGTCATACAGGTCTTTCACAAGTAACTTGTTTGAATCAAAAAAAAGGCTGTCGACAACCCGACAGCCTTTTTTAATTCAATGAATGATAACGTCAGAAATTGCTCCTGAGGGTAACAATGAGATTTCTTCCGGGCCCGCTGATGTTAGAGGAAAAAACCCGGTAATTCTGATCAAGCATATTCTCCAGGGCGATCTGCAACTGCAGGTAGCGATTGAACTGATAGGCGGCCCTCACATTCAATGTCATCCAGGCTGGCATAAATCCTTTCACCGGATCGGCAGAATATGAAGCATTATCCTCTCCAATCAGGTTATAATCCCTGGAACGCTTTGCAGCACTGTACATGACAAAAAATTCACCGCGAAACTTCTTGGTTCTGGCGGTTATGCTGCTGCGGCCAAACGCGGGTGCGATATGGTCAAGCGGATAGTCGGTGGTATCAGTTTCAAATCTCCCGAACGTATAGTTATAGGTGGTGTGAAACGACACATGATCATTAAAATCTGCATGGAAAAATGCGCTTACTCCGTATAAGTATGCGTTGTTTCCATTCACCGTTGTCGTGACCTGGCTAAGCTGACCGTCATAATCAATGCTGTCCTGGCCATCAAAAAGTCCGGGGCGAACTGTAATCGCATCCCGGTACCAGGTATAAAAGGCATTGAATCCAGCGGTAATGCCATTGCCTTCGCGCTGAATACCAAGATCGAGATTATACGTAGATTCAGGCTTGAGGTCAGGATTTGGGACAATGACCCTTCCGGGTACCGATTCAAACACCTTGCTCAGATCATCCACATTGGGTGCGCGAAAACCACTTGCGGCCATAAATGAAATACGCCACCTGTTTGTTGGCAAATACACCAGACCAATATTCCCGTTCACATTTCCGCTCGACTGGGTTATTTCACTGAACGGAAACGGAAAGAATTGCTTGTCATTAAATCTGGCCTCCAACTCTACAAGATTGTACCGAATGCCATCATTCAGGATGAGCTTATCGCTGATCTCCCAGGCATGTGTCACATAAAGCGCTCCGCTGCGCATCACTGATCCTCCATCGGGGTACCTCGTGCTGAGCGGAGCTTCCTCTCCTGTCACGATATTCAGCGTATTCCCGGTGGAAGTCACATCGTTGTTCCAGGCATCCAGACCATAACGCACTTCGTGCTTTCCAATGTGTCTCGCAAAGTCCGCATTTAAGGTCAACACACCCACTTCTTCATAACGATTATTCCGCACATTCTGATTAAATCGACGATCATGACGGGTTTCGCTGATCTGCTGGAAGCCCACCGTAATGCGGGCTTCGTCATACCATATTCCCCCGTTTCGCAACTGCAGGGCGTAGGACGCGAACAGCCGTTCCTGAGGGCCGTAGTACCACTCCGCAAAACGCGGTGCCGTGCCTGAGAGCAAAGTCAAACGGTCATATCGGGGAACATCGGATGACGTGGAATACTGCACGTTGAGTATGTGACTCGTATTTTCGCTCTGGCGGTAAAGGAATTTCTGCAGTACGTCCACCTGACGATAGGCCGATCCCACCTGCACATTTTCATTTTCATTCACCATCACGCTGTCGCGGCCATCGATACGATCTACATACCAGGGCCGCTTTCCCCAGTCGCCGTAAAACGGATTGCGAATTGCACCCTGGCGCAGATCTCCGAAATCGGAAAATGTAATGCTGGTAAACGAACCGAACTTCTTACCTCCAATGGAAAAATTTACGTGTCCTGATTGCTCATTGGCGGCAGTTCCGAAGCGAAGAAATGCTCCACCGGAAATGGCTTTTTCATCCGAATCTGAAAGAATAGGATTGCGCGTATGAAAGTGCATGACACCTCCAAGTGCATCACTGCCGTATACCACAGAGCCCGGACCGAAGAGGATCTCCACCTTGTCCATAGCCATGTTGTCGAGCGTGATGATATTCTGAAGGTGCCCGCCGCGGTATATCGCATTGTTCATCCGCACACCATCTACTACGATCAGCACCTTGTTGGTCTCAAATCCGCGGATGATCGGGCTTCCGCCTCCAAGCTGGCTCTTCTGGACCTGAATATTACCTGACTGAGCCATCAGATCAGCTGATGTCGACTGATTGAAGAACCGGATATCGCTTTGTCGGATGACCTGAACCTGCTGGGCCACATCGCGAGACTCTTCCTCAAAGCGACTCGCGGATATGATAACTTCGTTCGAAGCATGCGCCTTTTCAGTGAGCATCACTCTAAAATCCATTCGCTGCAGATCAGCCAGACTTAAGGTACGGCTCACATAGGAAACATGAGAAAATATGATGCTGTCTCCGGGGCTTAATTCCGGGAGACTCACTTTACCCCGGTGCGTCGTCACTGTGGCATAATTGCGCCCGGGAGACATCACAGCCACGTCAGCAAGTGGCTGAAGCGTGGCAATATCAAAGACTTTCACCTCTTGAGCGGCTGCGTAACAACACATGGCCAGCCCAAGGATGAAAAGAACTGTTCTTTTCATTGATTATTTAGTTGAAGTTAATTAATAAAACTTCTGGTGCAGAATAACCTCTTTCCGCACCTCATTATTCGCAGCAACTACAACTTCAGACTTGCTCCGGAGGACCGATCTCTACACGACCGTAAAAATCGCTGTGCATGAATACAGCACAACTTGACTTACCTCCGAAAGAACTGGTCAAAGACCAATGAAACTCAAGGGGCTCTTCTGGAATAGCAATCGCCAACCTCAGATAGCGCCCCGGAAGATCTCCGCCGGGATGACTCTTCTTCGATTTGCCTTCAAGGGCGAGGTAAAGGGCTGATTCCCGCTTGTCGGGGTGACAAAACAATATGGTGTTGCCGTCATGCGACTGCTCTTTACGCATGACATCGTACATCACACCATGAAGGCGGAATTCCCGGTCGTGCTTCCATTCGAAGTCAGCTGCATTGCCTGCGTTCCACTCAATCCGGATGAGGTTCTCCTCCGATCTCAGCCGGGCCATGAAGGCTGCCATGTCGCGCTGTGCCGCCGCCCGTTCGATGGTGAAGTAGACAAAGCAGCCTCCCCCCTCAAACAGGAATACCAGTAACAGAAGTATGGCAGTGGCCTTGCGCATCGCAGGGGGCGAAGATAGTTCGCCTGTCGCCCGAAATGCCTTTCATCCCGTGACTGTTCCGCTCAATTCTTCGCATATTTGACCATTCAAAAACACCGCGATAGATGGATTTCAAAGTACGGACAATGGCAGAGTGTATGGCGTCGGGTGAAACACCGGATATTCTCTTTTGGGTGGGATGTGCCGGCAGTTTTGACGACCGCGCCAAGAAGATCACCAAAGCCGTTGCTAAAATCCTCCATCACTGCGGAGTTTCTTTCGCCATTCTCGGACAGGAAGAAACATGCACCGGTGATCCGGCCAAGCGGGCGGGAAATGAATTCCTGTTCCAGATGATGGCCATGCAGAATATCCAGGTACTCGAAGGCTATCAGGTGAAGAAGATTGTAACGGCGTGTCCGCACTGCTTCAACACCCTGAAAAATGAATACCCCGGATTGGGCGGACACTACGAAGTGATTCACCACACGGAGCTCATCAACTCACTGCTCCGAGAAGGCAAGCTGACTGTTTCAGGCAATGAAGCTCTCCGCGGAAAGCGCATCACCTTCCATGACCCGTGCTACCTCGGAAGAGGCAACAATGTGTACGAAGCGCCGCGGGAAGTGCTACAGAAACTCGATGCCGAGTTGGTGGAAATGAAACGCTGCCGGACCAACGGACTTTGCTGCGGTGCAGGCGGTGCACAGATGTTTAAGGAAGCAGAAAAAGGCAACAAAGAAGTGAACGTGGAGCGCACAGAAGACGCACTTGAAGTAAAGCCTCACTTCATCGCCACCGGATGTCCGTTCTGCAACACCATGATGACCGACGGTGTGAAGCATTTTGAAAAAGAAAATGACATCTCCGTGAAGGATGTGGCTGAGTTAATTGCTGAGGCTGCTGATCTCTGAGCGATTCAGTCCCCTTTAATCCAGCGGATCGATTGACCATCCAGCATCCACAGATAGATGCCGGGTTGAATAAGTGACACGTCGCACTTATCGGCATTCCTCACATTGCACATTGTTTTTCCGCAGAGATCTTTCAGTTCTCCTGACACCGGCCTGGAAAAGTGCACCAGGTCCGCTGCACCGGGATTCGGAAACACACGGATAACAAGACTCCTTGAACTCTGCTCCACCACTCCAACCCCCAGACAATCCGCAAAACTCTCCGCGGGCACTGCGCTCAGAATTCCTGCGTTGACTGACCAATACTGCCAGTCACCTCCTGACGTGCTTCCCCAGTCGTTGAGATCGAAAGTGAACTCTCCGGTGGGTGTGCCAGGCACTTTGCAAGCGAGCACAGCTTCTCCCTGGCGCTGCCAATGCAGCGCCTGCCCGGGGAAGCATGTCTCCGGCTCCCAGGGCTCCACACAACTGGCACGAAGAAACCAGGCATAATCTTCCTCCGCGGGATAATCTCCAAATACTCTTCCGATTCCATCCGGAGAGATACACACCGCAGTGTATTCTTCAGAAGCAATACCCCTGGGCACCTCATCATATGATGCCCAGATTCTTGCCATGAAGGCCATATGTCGTCCACGGCGATCGGGGCTGTCGTAATGCGTGTCGGTGATAACGTTCTCCAGAAAAGGCACGTGTAAAAAATCATCATATCCGATTGTCACATTGGTATTGAACGGATTTGCAAGCGCATTCCCCGAGGTAATGGTTCCATTTTCCGCGCTGAAATAAGCCTGTCCGAGCACGGCCATTCCCGCGCTGGTTCCTCCGATAGTCACTCCCTTTTCTGAAATGAGATACTGCAATGCAGATTCTATCGGGCTGTCCTTCCAGTAGTTGATGTAATTCCATTGATCCCCGCCTGCAATCCACAATGCTTCTGCATGGCGTATCTGCTGCTCCACATACGGATCATTGGCAGCTTCATCGGAAGCAATGATGAGTGTTTCTACTGAGTTCAAGGTCACTCCCAGCTCAGCGTATAAATAGCTGTTGTATCCGTCTGAACCGGACGAACGAATCACTACGACATCGCCGCCACCACTTCTCTGAAGGAACCACTGCATCGCCGCATCACTCTCGGTAGCGCCGCCCATGAGCACCACACCCGCCTCGGTAGTTGCGGTCACATCGGCAGCATCACCTGTGAGATAAGAGGTATAAGGCTGAGCGAACAGGACAGGAGATATGCTCACCAGAAAAACAACATACAGGACTCTGACAACCATCATACAGCACTTGATTTACTTCAAATGTAACGCTCTCTCATAAACAATCCGAAAACCCGGCGCACGGCGAAAACCTTGATCTGGGTCAGGACCACATTCGGATCAGATTGGTTTTATTTGCCGGTTAAAGCTGATATTCCATTGAAAGAACTTCCCCTGACACTAACCTGTCTCATTAAACACAGCCCGCTGGCAGTGTTCACCGTATTTGTGCTCAGCGGCATATGCATAACCGGTTGTGGTGAAAAGAGCGCTCCGGCTGCCACTAATCAGCTGCCGGCACTCCGCGTAAAAGCCGAAATAGCTCAGGCAAGAGCGCTTGACGCGACATACCTCACCACTGCGGAAATTCTGCCGTATGAGTCTGTGGAAATACGCACGCCGGTGGCCGGCACTGTGCTGAACATTGCGTTTAAGGAAGGACAATATGTGCAGGAAGGCGCATCCATCGTAAGAATGGATGACCGGGCGTGGATCGCAGAATTATCTGGTGTCAGCACCCAGCTCGCCGGACTAAAAAAAGAGCTTGACCGCAGGGAGAAACTACTCGAAATAGAAGGAGCGAGTGAAGAAGAAATTGATCGCCTGCGCACTCAAATCGCCCAGCTCGAATCTGACAAACAGCAACTCGAGCTACAAATTTCACTGGCCAATGTGAAAGCGCCTTTCTCCGGTGTACTTGGAGTACGAAATTTCAGCACTGGCGCCTACCTCACTCAGGGGGCACCTGTTACTACACTTACCCAGGTAAATAAACTGAAGGCGGAGTTCCGCTTGCCGGATGCCTTTGAGGAAGCTGCAAATACTGGGTTCGTCGCACGTATCGTAGCAGGAAAGGACTCACTCACTGCAGTAGTGTATGCTTCCGAACCCGTCATCGAACGCACCACACGTATGCGGCTTGTGCGCGCCGAAATCAATCAGCCATCTGGTGTATTGCCCGGTGCGTTTGCAGAAGCGCGCTTGTCAAAAAAGACTAACGCATCCAATGTGGTTATCCCGACACAGGCGCTGATTCCCGGTGTGGAGAACCAGACTGTATTTCTGTATCGTTCCGGAAAAGTGCTCGCACAGCCTGTCACACCCGGGCTGCGCGATCAGACACACTGCGAAATTCTAACAGGCATTGTGCCCGGCGATACCATCATCACCACCGGAATATTGCTCCTGCGCGATGGTGCAGATGTAGCCATTGAATCCCTCAATGATCCGGAGGTCAATCAATGAGTCTTTCAGATATCAGCATAAAGAAGCCGGTACTCGCCACCGTATTTGCAATGGTAATTGTACTGGTTGGCGTGATCAGCTATTTCACACTTGGCGTGCGTGAGTATCCGAGTGTGGATCCTCCCGTTGTTACCATTACCACCAATTACATCGGCGCGAATGCGGACATCATAGAATCGCAGGTCACTGAGCCAATTGAAGAAGTGGTGAACAGTGTGGAAGGAATACGCACCATCAGTTCGGTGAGTACGGATGGAAGAAGCACTATCACGGTGACTTTCTTCGGATTCATCGACCTCAATAATGCAGCAAATGATATCCGCGACAAGGTATCTCAGGCGGTGCGAAATATTCCGGTAGATGCGGAGCCACCGGTGGTAAGCAAGGCTGATGCAAATTCAGACGCTATCCTGTCGATCACCGTACAAAGTGATCAACGCACACTCCCGGAGCTTTCTTCGATTGGCGACAAAATTTTCAAGGAACGCCTCCAGACAATTCCCGGTGTAAGCAGCATTCGCATCTGGGGTGAAAAGAAATACGCCATGCGCATCGAACTGGATGTGCAGCGAATGGCAGCACTCGGCGTGACGACCGATGAATTGAAACGCGCGCTCACAATCCAGAATATTGAGTTGCCATCGGGGCGGATTGAGGGAAAGGAAACGGAAATGACGGTGCGCACACTCGGACGACTTTACACTCCGGAAGAATTCAGTGCGCTCATCGTGCGCCGCTCCGGCGATCAACTGATTCGACTCGGCGACTTTGGAAAAGCCCGCATCGGGGCAGAGGTAGAGCGCAGCCTGCTCCGCGGAAACGGCGTTATACCCATGGTAGGAATCGCGCTCCAGCCGCAACCCGGAGCGAACTACATTGACATTGTGGACGAAGCATTCCGTCGTGTGGAACTGATTAAGCGAGAACTGCCTTCGGATATTCGCCTGGACGTCGCACTCGACAGCACGACCCCGATCCGAAAAGCGATCAACGAGGTGAAAGAAACCATCCTGATTGCATTCGGACTTGTGGTGCTTATCGTTTTCATCTTTCTGCGAAACTGGCGCAGCACAGTCATTCCTGTGATTCTGATTCCAATCTCGCTCATCGGCACATTCGCATTCCTCTGGGCAGCGGGATACTCGATCAACGTTCTTACACTGCTTGGACTTGTGCTGGCTACCGGACTGGTGGTGGACGATGCGATCGTAGTTATGGAAAATATCTACTCGCGCATTGAACAAGGTATGCATCCGGTCAAAGCCTCGTTCGAAGGAGCGCGCGAAGTGTACTTTGCGGTAATTGCCACGTCCATAGCGCTGATCTGTGTGTTCCTTCCCATTTTCTTCATCGAAGGGCTCACTGGTCAACTCTTCCGCGAATTCGCGATGGTGGTGGTCAGCGCCATCATCATCAGCACGTTTGTGTCGCTGTCACTTACTCCGATGATGAGTTCGCGGTTTCTGAAAAAAGCCACGCGAAGCAACGCCTTCATGGATGGCATTGGCCGGGGAATAGAACGGCTGACAAACGCTTACTCCCGCTCACTTCACACGTTCATGAAACGTCGCTGGCTCGCAATTGTGCTTACCGCTGTGAGTTTCGGACTCATCTGGCTCATCGGTTCTGTCATTCCTTCGGAGCTTGCACCGATGGAAGACAAGAGTCAGTTGCGCATCGTAAGCACCGCACCGGAAGGCACCACGTATGAAGCCATGGACGCTTATCAGGAGCAGCTCATGCGCGACCTGGACACGCTTAAGGAAAAAGCGTTTTTGCTTGGTGTTACAGCACCGACCTTCCGAACTTCCACATCTGTCAACTCTTCATTCATCCGCATGACGCTCACTCCTCCTTCGGAGCGCGAGCGCTCACAAAATGAAGTGGCCATGCAGATCATGAAAATGCTGCGCAACTACCCTTTTGCGCGCAGCTTTGTGATTCAGGACCCTACCATCAGTTCGCAGGGGCGATTCAGCGGATTGCCCGTTCAGATTGTGCTTCAGGCCCCCGATATCGAACGACTGCGCGAAGTGATACCCAAATTCATGGCGAAGGCACAGGCTCATCCCGCATTCAGTGCAACGGACATTGATCTCGTCTTCAACAAGCCGGAATACACCATTGAGATCAATCGCAATAAAGCGGCGCTGATGGGTGTAAGTGTGGAACAAATCGCATCCACACTCCGCACATTGCTGAGTGAAGAACGACTCGGCTATTTCGTGCGTGAAGGAAAACAATACTACGTGATTGCACAGGCCGACCGCAGTTTCCGCAACGACCCGTCGGATCTTGAAAGCATTACCGTGCGGAACGAATACGGGGACCTTGTACCGCTCACCAATCTGGTAGATATTTCATTCAAGAGTCGTCCACCTTCCCTCTTGCGGTACAATCGCTACACCTCTGCCACTGTATCCGCGGCACCGGCACCGGGATACACCATTGCGGATGGTATCAGCGCGATGCGCGAAATTTCCGCAGAAGTGCTGGACGACACCTTCCGGACCGAGTTCACCGGATCTGCATCAGACTACGCAGAGACTGCTGCCAACATCCTGTGGATTCTGATCTTTTCGCTGGCACTTGTATACCTCACACTCGCCGGACAATTCGAAAGCTTCAGAGATCCCGGTATCATTTTACTCACTGTCCCTCTTGCGATGGCCGGAGCTTTGCTCACGTTGTATATGTTCGGTCAGACGATCAACATCTTCAGTCAGATTGGAATGATCGTACTCATCGGGATCGTCACGAAAAACGGAATTCTCATTGTAGAATTTGCCAATCAGAAAAAAGAAGCTGGCGCCGCTATCAGACAGGCCGCCATAGAATCAGCAGTACAACGCTTCCGCCCGATTCTGATGACCAGTCTCTCTACCGTTTTCGGCGCGCTGCCGATTGCCCTGGCACTGGGCGATAGCTCCACAAGCCGCATACCGATGGGACAAGCCATCATAGGCGGATTGATCTTCTCGCTCATTCTCACCCTGTATGTGATTCCGGCGGTATACACCTACTTCGCGGATCGCGACAGAAAAATCATCAAGGAGGAAGACTATGCCTAAGCACATTCTGATCATCCTCATTGCGTGTATTACCACCTCGCTGGAGGCTCAGGAATTCCCGGAGTTCGCCCGGCGTGCCATTGAAAACAACTACGGCATTCGCATTTTCCGAAACCTGGAAACCATTGCTTCGAACAACAACACAGCAGGCAATGCAGGAATGCTGCCATCAGTGAGTGCAGACGGAAACTTCGCACGAAGTATAAATAATACCCGTCAGCAATTCTTTATTACCGATGACCGTGTAGGCACTAATGCGCAAACAGACAACTTCAATGCGCGCCTCACCGCTAACTGGACCCTGTTCAGCGGATTTCGCATTCAGGCCACGCGCGATCAGCTTGGTTATCTGGAAGAACTCGGAGGATCCGACACGCGATTTCTCATTGAACAAACACTATCGGATTTAGCCGGCGTGTATTTTCAGCTAACTGCAGAAACGTCGGTACTCCGCAACCTGCGCGCCACACTGGACGTTTCCCTTGCGCGGCTCACACTCGAACAATCGCGCAAAACAATCGGAGCCGGCACTGCGCTGAGCTATAATCAGGCATTGTCCGATTATCAGTCGGACAGCGCAGCTGTGCTCGCGGAAGAAGCACTCATCACCACACTGGCTATTCGTCTCAACACAATTGCCTCTAATACTACAGATCGCTCCTACATCCTGCCGGATGAAATTTCTTATCCCGGATTCACCGGTTCGTTGGAACAAGTGAATGCGACACTTGCCTCAGCAAGTGAAGAACTGAAAGCCGCTCAGCTCAATGAGCTGCTTGCTGAAACACAGCGCTCAATTGCTGATTCACGCATGTACCCCGAGGTCAATGCATTCGGAGGTTATGCGTTTAGCCGGGTGACCAATGAAGTGGGATTCCTCAAGTCAAGCCGCAATTACGGCCCTGAATTCGGACTAAGTGTGCGGTTCAATCTGTTCAATGGTGGCACCGTACAGACAGCGCGGGAAAATGCTGACATCAATGCAGCCAATGCGAAGTTGAATAGCGAATTGATCCTTGCTCAGCTCAAATCATCGGCGGCGATCCACTTTGAATTGCTCACTTCACTTGATCAGCGTATCCGCCTGGCAGAACAAACCGCCGATGTAGCACAAGAGAATTTATCCATCGGGCGCGCCCAACTCGCACAAGGCGTAATCAGCGGAATTGATTTCCGCGCGATACAATTGGAGACAGTGCGCGCGCAAAATGCAGTGGTAGCATTGAAGCAGGCACATTGTACGTCGGTGATCCAACTGCTTCGTCTGAGCGGCCAACTCACTCAGACTTTTCTCCGGTAAATACGCTAATCAGCCGGAATGCGGTGCATGCGATAAGCGAATCCTTTGCCGGCTCCGCCGGTAACTTTCACGCCGATCGTATGCTCATCGAGCTGCTCGTAGAAAATAATCTGCGGAAAGTCGTGCTTCGGATTCGTGAAGGTGAACTGCGAGCCATGGCGATCCGACAGACGAAACGAAATCTGTTTTCCGGCATTCTGATTAAGCACTGTGGAAGAATAATACACCTTCTTCCCTTTTCTTCTGATCTCCAGAAACTCAGAAACCACAAGTTGCTCATCCTTCATCGAATACGAAAAGCCCATCATGAGATCCGGGCTGACCACGTCCCAATGCTCGCACACCTCCACACGCTCTGACTTCCAGGTGCCGGCCAGAAACACGGGCAGATCAATTTGATCATCTTTTGGTTTCAACACGGACTGCGCAGAGCACATTGTGCCTGAAATGAAAGCCACAGTTAACAGGATATGGAGCGATTTCCAAAGGGCTCTGATTATTGAAAGCAAAAGACAACGCATAATCTGAAAGGATACTCTCCAGCGAATGTAAGCGAATAAAAAAACCCCGATCCCCCGAATTGTCAAGAAGCAGACACCCCGGTTAAGCACAAACAGATCACTGGGAATGTGATTCACCCCTTTACTCGCGAGGATGCCTGATCGGGCCTGTTTCCGGGCATGCGCGCTTAATCCTGCAATGCCAGGGAACCCTGGGTCTGAAAATTCGCAAGGGTTCAGTAATCCGGAACCGTCGTGCGTGAATGAAGCCGGCTGCATCGATTCTCTGTCAACGGGAGGGTACGGTTATCTTTGCGCGCAAACACCAGTCAACAATGAAACTGCTCCATGGCAAAGTCGCCATCATCACCGGCGCATCACGAGGCATTGGCAAGGGCATCGCCGAAACATTCATCGCTCAAGGCGCTACCGTAATTTTCACCTATGCATCTTCCATTGAAAAAGCTAAGGCTTTGGAAGCAGAGCTTGCTGCAAAAGGCGGCATTGCTAAGGGTTATAACAGCGATGCCGCAGATTTTCAGGCAGCGCAACAACTAATTGATCAGGTGGTTGCCGACTTCGGCACTGTGGATGTACTCGTCAACAATGCCGGTATTACACGTGATAACCTGCTGATGCGAATGACTGAAGAGCAGTGGGATGAAGTTATGCAGGTCAATCTCAAATCTGTTTTCAACCTCACAAAGGCGGTGATCAGGCCCATGCTGAAAGCCAGATCAGGTTCGATCATCAATATGTCATCGGTGGTTGGTGTGAAGGGAAATGCCGGTCAGGCCAACTATGCCGCCTCAAAAGCAGGTATCATCGGCTTCACCAAATCAGTAGCGGCTGAGCTCGGCTCGCGGAATATCCGCTGCAATGCCATTGCACCGGGTTTCATTGAAACAGAAATGACCGGGGCGCTGGATGAGAAAGTGGTGCAGGAATGGCGCAATGCTATCCCCCTGAAGCGCGGAGGCTCACCTCAGGATGTGGCCAATGCCACGTTATTCCTCGCCTCTGATATGAGCGGCTACATTACCGGTCAAACACTTCACGTGTGTGGCGGGATGTTGATGTAATTTGTACCCGTTGAACTCCTTTTTCAAGTAAACGACCATTGAGTATACTCACTCAAAGCCCATCGTGGTGGATACCTTTTTGTGTGCTGGCAGGCCTGGCCTATGCCGGAGCGTTGTACTTCCGCGACCGGTTTAACCGCACCTACGGCACGCCACTGGCCAGCCTGCTCGGCGTGTTTCGGTTTGTGACTGTTACTCTGCTCGCATTCTTTGTGCTTAAACCGGTTATTCGATCCACCGAGCGCATTGTGGAAAAGCCGGTCATTGTCATCGCACAGGATAATTCCGGCTCGCTCATTTCGGGAAAGGATTCAGCATTCTATAAAAATGAGTACCGCGATCAACTCAGCCGGCTTGCGGCACAATTCGGCGAGGATTACGAAGTGCGCACATTCCATTTTGGCGACGGAGTTACCGAAGGACTTGATTCGCTGAGCTACTCGGACAAGATCACGGATATAGGAGAGCTGATGTCGGACATCCAGACTCGGTTCTCCGGACGGAACCTCGGCGCGGTGATTGTCGCCTCAGACGGCTTATACAACAGAGGTCAGAATCCCGTGTATCAATCGCGCAAGTTGCAGGTTCCTCTCTACACCATCGCCTTAGGCGATACGACTGTGTACAGGGATCTCGCCATTGCGGATATCGCTGTCAACCGCCTCGCCTACCTCGGCAACCGCTTTCCAGTGAGTATTCTGGTGCAGGGAAGCAAAGCAGACGGTATTTCCACCACGCTCACCGTGTCGCGCAACGGAAACACGCTGCACTCTGAATCCATCACCTTCAGCGGGGAATCTGATCTGCGCTCGCTCAATCTCGCTTTTGACGCGAATGAAACCGGCCTGCAGCGCTATACCGTTGCCCTTACCGCTGCGCAAGGTGAAATCACGCTTGTGAATAACCGCCGCGACTTTTTTATTGATGTGCTTGACGGCCGCCAGAAGGTACTTATCCTCGCCCATGCCCCTCACCCTGATTTAGCGGCCATGCGCGAAGCACTGCTCAACAATCAGTCCTATCAGATCGAAGCCACACTTGCCAAGGATTTCAAGGGCAATCCGGCGGATTACAGCCTTGTCATTTTCCACCAGCTACCTTCTCAGGGAAATTCAGGAACCGGGCTTGTGAAGTCTTTTCTGGATAAGAACGTTCCTGCTTTGTTTGTATGGGGCGGCTCAACCGATTACCGTCAGTTCAACGATCTGAAACTCGGTATTGCGCTCGAAAACTTCAGAGCGAATGTGACTGATGCGGGTGGGCAGATCGACGAAAACTTCGAACTCTTCATGCTGAGTGACAATGCCAAAGGAATGTTCCGCTTCCTTCCGCCGCTGGCCGTTCCATTCGGAGACCTTCGCGCCGGTGCAGGAGCTACTCCCTTTGTGCAACAAAAAGTGGGAAGCATTGTCACGAAAAAACCACTGGTGCTCTTTCAGCGCGCGGATGAACTGCGCATCGGACTGATCGCAGGTGAAGGGATCTGGAGATGGCGCCTCGGCGCTTTCCAGCAGTATGAATCACATGAGGCATTCAACGAATGGATGACCAAAGTGATGCAATATCTCGCAGCGAAAGATGACAAGAGTTTATTCCGTGTAACAGGTGCCAGAGACTTTCCGGAAAACATGCCTGTTCTCTTTTCCGCAGAAGTGTATAACGAGAGCTATGAGCCAGTTGCTGACAAGGATGTGCGCATGGTCATCCGCAACGAAACGGGAGAAGAATTCAATTATGTCTTTTCGCCAACCGCCACCCGGTATACCCTTGATGCCGGACTGCTTCCCCCGGGAAACTACCGCTATACCGCTGATGTGGCAGGATCGGCATTGCCTGCGGAAAAAGGGGAGTTCAGTGTGAGCCCGCTGCAACTTGAATCGTCGACTACCATTGCCGATCATCGCCTGATGGGTCAGCTCGCCGCGGCCAACGGCGGCAACATGGTAATGCCTCAGGACATGCTCGAACTGCCCGGCATGATTGCATCCCGCTCATCAGTGTCTTCCGTTTCTTACGAGAACAAAAAACTGTCCGATCTCATAAACTACCGCTGGATTCTCGCATTGATTCTGTGCCTTCTCTCCGCAGAGTGGCTGCTGCGTAAACGCGCAGGAACGTATTGATTGAATAAGTTTCACCGACCTTTGCGGCATGAGTTCGATTTCCATTGGCGGAGTGCCAGAGCATTTCAATCTGCCATGGCAACAGGCGATGCTTCATGATGCATTTTCGCGCGCAGGCGTCAATGTGGCCTGGACGTATTATTCCGGCGGCACTGGAGCGCTGACCGAGGCTTTGCAGTCAGGTGATCTCGACATGGCCATTCTCCTCACGGAGGGTTATTTGTCTGCACGCAGCGCAGGACTTGAGGCGCGCATTGTGAAAGTTTTCATTGATACACCGCTCATCTGGGGCATCTACACTGCGGACCCAAATGTTCATTCAGCCGGTGAGCCCGGAAGAACTTACGCCATTTCACGGTTTGGTTCCGGCTCTCACCTGATGGCCATGATCCATGCGGAGCAGCGCAATGAAATCCTTTCCCATGAACAGTTTGTCTCGGTGCGAAGCCTCGACGGGGCCATTCGTTCCCTCACTGCACTTGAAACGCATTATTTCTACTGGGAAAAATTCATGACCCGGCCTTATGTCAATCAGGGGCTGGTAAGGATCATCGGTGAATTCAGCGCACCATGGTCGGGATTTCTCGTGGTGGCCAGCAATCAGGCCTTGAAAAGAAAATCATGGTCCATCCGCACTGTGCTTGATATCATGAATGCACGCTGCCGCAATTTCCCAGGCGATCCGCAGGTGGTGGAAACGCTCATTCACAATTTTCACATGAGTGCGCCGGAAGCCAGGCAATGGCTGAAGGATACACAATGGAACACCACATTCACCATGCCTGTCAGCCATATCGAACGTGCGCGCAAAGCACTTGCGGGAATTGGTAAATGCGATCCTGAGCTCCATCCCGAAGACTGCAGGGCAGAATGGCTTGAACTCACTGCGTGATGGAAACCATCCGAAGAATCTGGAAGAAGCGCTGGGTCAGAGTCATACTGATCGCATCGGCGTGCGTGCTCGTGATCTATTTGTTTCGCATTCCCATCCTGCGGAGTATGGGCAATTACCTCGTGTCGGCAGATCCGCTGAAAAAGACAGAAGCCTATTTCGTACTCGGCGGAAACAGCTATGAACGGGGTATCGCGGCATTCGGTGTGTATGAGCAGTTCTCCGACGCATTCTTCGTCGCCAGCGGAGGAAATTACCCGCTCCAGATTCAGGCATTGGATACCGTAATGACCGAAGCTGCCCTCACCCGCCATTGGATGATCAAACAAGGCGTGCCGCCTGCTCAGATCGATACGATTACACACAGCACGAGCACACAGGAAGAATCCGAGGATATACTAGCGTATTGTAAGGCCCACAAATTCAGCCATATTACACTAATTTCCAGCTCCTTTCACCTCCGGAGAATGCGAATGGTCTTCGAAGACAAATTTCTTCAGGAAGGCATCACTACCCGCTATCTCGGAGCAAGTGACAAAGACTTCCACGCCAGCGAATGGTGGAAGGACGAACTCAGTCTGATCACCTTAAACAATGAGTACGTGAAGATTATCTACTACTCGGCAAAATACTGACCTGTCCGACTGACGAAAAGATCCTGTTAATTGTTAATAATACTGGCCTCCCCCGCGCGAAAACGAACGGTCAGGGGTTATCTTTGAATAACCTGAACTGTTCTGTGGAATGAACGAAGAACACCGCGACCCGCAACATGCAGAGGAATTAGTACACCGGTACGAGCGAATGCTGGCTCAGAACGAGTCCTGGTATTTCGACATTGACCAGCTTGAAGAGATCATCGACTTTTATTGTGACGATAACAAGTTTCCGCAGGCACTGAGGGTTATCGAATACGGCTACAGCCTGTTTCCTGAAAATACGGACATGATGCTTCGCGAGGCCCAGATTCTCGCGGGTATGGGACATCTGAGCAGGGCGCTCAACAGACTCAAAGCACTGGAACGTTTTGAATCCACCAATGAAGAGGTATTGCTCACCATGGCTTCTATTTACAGCCAGCTCCGCGAGCATCAGAAAGCCATCAGTCTTTACCGCAAAGCACTTGAGCTCGGTGGCGAAGAATATGAAGAGGAGATCAATCTTGAAATAGCGCTGGAATACGAGAATATGGATCGCTTCGACAAGGCCATTGAAACGTTGCAGGAAGCGCTCTCCAGAAAGCCTGACAACGAAACACTCCTGTACGAGCTGGCTTACTGTTTTGAGGCTACTGACCGCTATCAGGAATGCATCGGTTACTACAAGGCGTTCATTGACCGTCATCCGTTCAGTTTCCCTGCGTGGTATAATCTGGGCAATGCCTACCAGAAGATCGAAAAACTTGAAGCATCCATCGAGGCATACGATTATTGCCTCGCCATTCAGGCGGATTTTGCACCTGCGTATTACAACAAGGCACATGCTCTGTTCAAGCAGGAGAAATACCACGACACCATTCAGGTACTCGAGGAATCATACAGCGTGGAACCGCCTCAGGCTCCTGTATACTGCCATATTGGTGAGTGTTTTGAAAAGCTCGGAGAATATGACAAGGCTCTTTTCTATTACCGGAAAAGTTTATCACTGGACGATATCTACGCAGATTCCTATCTGGGCATTGGGATGGTAATGGACATTCAGGGCCGAACTGCGGAGAGTATTGCCTTTATCGAAAAGGCAATCTCGATCGAGCCGGAAAATCCGGATTACTCGTTATTTCTTGTTGAAATGCTCAAAAAACTGGACCGGTTTGATGAGGCGCTGGAAATTACCCGGAGCCTCGTAACCCGCTTTCCGGATAACGAAGATGTGTGGATTGACCACGCCGATATCCATTTTTGCAAAGGGGACCTTAACACTGCTCTGGAAATGATCCAGGAGGGTTGGCAGAAAATCCCCAACTCTGCGGTCATCGGTTACCGAAAGGTGGCCTACCTGCTTGAATCGGGCAAGCAGCCGGAAGCCGAAGACCTGCTCGCGCGCCTCTACGCCAATGAACCGGAAGGTGCGACCGAACTGGCAGCGTATTATCCCGGGATTAAAAACAACCTTATTTATATCCACTTGCTCTCGGGCAAATAAGGCAACTTACGGAGGTTCTTGTGTGGTTGATGGGTGAAATACATCAATCCGCTTTCTTCGGATATTTGCCCTACTCTTAACCACGCTGAATTATGCCTTATCCTATCGGCTCCCTTCCTGACCGCACAATAAAACCCCGCCAGTCAGGCCTGACCATGGTCATGGACAAAGGCCTGTCATTGAGACAGGCTCAAGACCTCATTGACACTTCCGCCCCTTACGTCGACCTGCTCAAGCTCGGCTTCGGAACCTCCGTGTTTACCCCCAACGTGAAAGAGAAGGTGAAACTCTATCAGGATGCCGGACTAAAAGTCTACGTGGGAGGCACGCTATTCGAGGCGTTTCTTGTGCGGGGAGAATTTGACAATTATAGAAGATACGTGGACAATCTTGGCCTGACCACCGTGGAAGTGTCCGACGGTAGCATGACCTTTCCACACAATGAAAAGTGCGAGTACATCAGCAAACTGGCGAAAGACTATACGGTACTTAGCGAGGTAGGCTCAAAGGAGGAAGGAATTCTGATCTCCCCCGCAAAGTGGATTAAAATGATGCAGACTGAGCTTCAGGCAGGTTCATGGAAAGTAATCGCCGAAGCGCGTGAAAGCGGAACCGTGGGTATCTATCGTCCCAACGGACAGGCGCACGTGATGCTCATCAATAAGATTCTTCAGAAAGTAAAGCTCGAAGATATCCTCTGGGAAGCACCTAAAAAGCCCCAACAGGTTTATTTCATCAAACAGTTTGGCGTGAATGTAAACCTGGGCAACATTGCCGAGAATGAGGTCATCCCGCTAGAGTGCCTGCGAATGGGACTGCGCGGAGATACGTTCTTTCAGTTCATTCCGCATTTGCAGACAACCAATGCCTGAGGAAATGAAAGAGGTCACGCCTGCGCAGCTGAGGGAATGGAAAGAACACAATCAACACTTTCAACTGATTGATCTTCGCGAGGAATACGAGGTTGCCTACTGCACGATCGGCGGACAACACATTCCGATGGGTGAAATCATTCAGCATTCAGATCTCATCCGGAAAGACATTCCCGTGGTATTCCATTGTCAGAGCGGCAAACGATCAGCTGCTGTGGTGTATGCACTCCAACAGAAATTTCATTTCGAAAATCTCTTCACACTGAAGGGAGGCGTAGTAGCCTGGGGTGATGAAATTGACCCCGGACTGGAGTGCTTCCGTTGAGCACCGTGGGGTCCGTCATCCCCGCAGCAATCATCCACTATCTTCGCAGCACTTAACGCGCCCACAGTGGATCTGATACACTCTCTTCTTGATTTCGTGCTGCACATCAATAAGCATCTCGATGAGATGGTGATTAATTATGGCACGACCATATATGCGATTCTCTTTCTCATCATTTTCGTGGAAACCGGACTGGTAATCATGCCCTTTCTTCCCGGTGATTCCCTGCTGTTCGCTGCAGGTGCCTTATGCGCACGCACCGCTGGACAACCCGATGCCACCATGCACATCGGTGTGCTCATTGCTCTCCTCATCGTCGCAGCAATCTTGGGTGATAATACGAACTATGCGATTGGCCGGTTCTTCGGACGAAAGGTGGTGCAGATGAAAATCGGCAACCGCAACCTCGTGAAGCAGGAATACATTGACCGCACACACCGCTTTTTTGAAAAATACGGCACTACCGCAATCATCCTCGCACGGTTCGTCCCGATCGTTCGCACGTTCACGCCATTCGTAGCGGGCGTCGGAGAAATGAGTTATCGCAAGAAGTTTCTTCCCTACGACATTGCGGGAGGCGTTTTATGGATTTCTTCCATGTCACTTGCAGGTTATGCCCTTGGCACTAACCCTTGGGTGAAAGAGCATTTCGAAAGTGTGGTCATTGGCATCATCCTTATCTCCATCATGCCAATGGTGATTGCATGGATTCGTCACAAGATGAAAGGCAAACCCGCATGAGGCAATTCGGGCTGATCGGTCGTTCTCTTGCCCATTCCTTTTCGGAAACCTATTTTACTGAAAAATTCCGGAGGGAGGGGATTGAAGATGCGAGTTATCAACTCTTTCCCATCGATGACATTGCGCTGTTTCCTTCCCTGTTAAAGGAACAGCCACTCCTCGGACTGAACGTAACCATCCCGTACAAAGAATCCGTGATGCCCTTTCTTGATGCCATTGATGAGGAGGCGGAGAAGATCGGAGCGGTGAACTGCATTCGCATCAGCCATGGAAAAACGAAGGGCTTTAATACCGATGCCACCGGGTTTCGTCAATCCATTCTGCCATTTCTGGAAAATCACTATGAGCGGGCGTTGATCCTTGGCAGTGGCGGTGCATCAAAGGCGGTAGCCCATGTGCTTCGTCAGCGCGGAATTGACGTTTGGTTTGCGAGCACTTCTTCATCAGCTTCACACACGTTGAGTTACGATCAGCTGGAACGGGAAACAATGAAGCACTTCCTGCTGATCATCAATTGCACGCCGCTCGGCACATTTCCTGAAACAGAGGCCAAGCCACCCATTCCTTACGAAGGAATCACCGCTGATCATTTCCTGTACGATCTGATATATAATCCGGCGGAAACAGCCTTTCTCCGCGAAGGAAAACAGCGCGGGGCTCAAACGATGAACGGGCTCAGGATGCTCCAGATTCAGGCAGAGGAGAGCTGGAAGATCTGGAATTGTGAATCAATATTGCTCTGATGCGTTTGGAAAATCGCGGGACTTCACATCCGATACATACTGTTCCACGGCCTTGTGCATCGTTTCCCCGATGTGCGCATACCTGCGCAGGAATCGCGGACTGAATTCCTGCGTGATTCCGAGCATATCATGCACGACCAATACCTGGCCGTCCACACCTCCGCCTGCGCCGATTCCGATCACTGGTACATGCACCGTCTTCGCAACTTTCTCCGCAAGTGAAGCAGGAATTTTCTCCAGCACAATTGCAAACACGCCACTCTCATCGAGGATCTTCGCATCACGGATTAAGCGATCTGCCTCTTGCTCCTCCTTTGCGCGTACCTGGTATGTTCCGAACTTATAAATGCTCTGCGGCGTGAGTCCCAGGTGCCCCATCACCGGAATACCCGCAGTAAGTATTCGCTTTATGGATTCCAGGATCTCTTCCCCGCCTTCCATCTTGACGGCGTGACCTCCTGTTTCCTTCATGATACGAATAGCGGAATTGAGCGCCTCTTTGGAATTACCCTGATAGGAGCCAAACGGCATATCCACCACCACTAGTGACCGCCGCGCCGCGCGAACCACGCTGCTCGCATGGTAAATCATCTGATCCAGAGTTATCGGCAGCGTAGTTTCGTGACCGGCCATTACATTAGAGGCGGAGTCCCCCACAAGAATCACATCGATGCCTGCATCGTCCACGATGCGCGCCATAGAATAGTCATACGCAGTGAGCATGGAGATTTTCTCCCCGCGGTTTTTCATTTCCTGCAGGGTGTTTGTAGTGACCCGGCGCACATTGGACTGTAATGACATGCAACAAATGTATAGAAATGCTCAGGCCGAGCGATACCGGCGCCAGCGGTCAAGCACCTCGGTCATATCTTCCGGAAGTGGCGTATCAAATTGCATCCACTCCCCTTTGGTGGGATGCATGAAACCAAGCGTGCGCGCGTGAAGTGCCTGACGCGGCAGAATCTCAAAGCAGTTCTCCACGAATTGCTTGTACTTGGCAAATGTGGTACCCTTCAGCACTTTATCCCCACCGTATTCAAAATCTCCGAAAAGAGTATGACCAATGTGCTTCATGTGCACTCTTATCTGATGCGTGCGACCGGTCTCCAGTTTGCATTCCACAAGCGTTACATAACCCAACCGCTCTAACACTTTATAATGCGTAACTGCATACTTTCCCTGCGAACCATCTTCATACACCACGAAGACCTTACGGTCCTGAATACTGCGTCCAATGTGTCCGGTAACTGTGCCGTCCTTTTCCACATCACCCCATACCAGTGCAGTATAACGCCTGTCCGTAGTGCGATCAAAAAACTGCCTTGCAAGATGCGTAAGTGAATAGTCCGTCTTGGCGATCACCATTATACCTGTGGTGTTTTTATCCAGACGGTGCACCAGTCCGGGCCTGATTTCGGCAGTTCCTTTCGGCAAATGTTCAATGTGATACATCAGCGCATTGACCAGCGTGCCGGTGTAATTGCCGTATCCGGGGTGGACCACCATTCCGGCGGCCTTATTCAGGACGATCACCTCTTCATCTTCATACAAAATATCGAGCGGAATATTCTCCGGGATCAGTTCGATCTCTCTCACCGGATAAGGCATCTCCACGGTGATTACATCGAGCGGTTTGATGCGGTAGCTGCTCTTCACAGGCGCACCGTTTACCCTCACAAATCCGGCATCCTGGGCATTCTGAATCCGGGAACGCGAGGTTTTCTCTAAACGATCAACAAGAAATTTATCAATGCGAACCAGACCCTGACCTTTGTCCACCACAATCCGGTGGTGTTCAAACAGCCCTTCATCACTGTCTGCATCATCCCTCAGGTCATCTGCTTCTTCACTCATGGACGAATGACCACCTGCTGATACGACAATTCGCCGGTGAGGCCGGTAACCCGAAAGATGTATGCGCCGGTGGCCAATGAGGAGGTGTCAACCGAATGCATACCTGAACCTGAAACAACATCCCGAACAATCATTCGGCCGCTCATATCGAAGAGGGTATAATGTGCTTCTTCTTCATGAGGCCACATGAATGAAAGTCTGTCTTCAAAAGGATTCGGAAATACATGAAGAGTACTTTGAGCATGCTCCTCCAGAGAGTTCCACACTTCCGACTTACCTGCCCGGAATACCGGACGTAGCATCACCGACCCCTCGATGGATGACTGAAACCAGGGCTGATTGAATCCAAGCCGGTAGAACAGGCGCTCTGGATTGGTGTTTGTGCTCTTATCATTCCCCACGTTCAGCCCGATGGCATTAGGCTGGGTCCAGCCAACGAAAAAGTTGCCGCTTACCACTACGGGTTGGTCGAATTCATAATATGAAAATACATTGTGTCCGTCATCATAAAAGTGAGGCGTGTACGATTCGAAATTCTCGATCAGCTCGCTTCCAGGCAGTCCACTGCTTTCGCCCCAAACGCGCAAAAGGAAGGTCTGATTGCTGACATCAACCCCCTGAGGCAGCCAGTGAATAAACAGGCCGAGCAGCGTGTCCTGTACCTCCGAGCGATACTTCACGGCCACGCTGGCGCCATTGGAAGTCACTGCGTACGCTCGCTCTGCCGAGCCGTCGTCATACGCGTAGTAATTGGTAAAAACTTGCTCAAAGCACGCGGTGTCATTCTGAAGATTGAGATCGGTCGGGTTGATGTACACACAGACATCAAATACAGCGCATGTGTCATTAACCGAGGGATCAAACTGAAAGTCGGGAATACTGAGTGTGCGTGTAATTTCCTGATTGGCGTTGCCGAAGGTATTGAAATCCTGATCCGGAAAATTCTGTACACTGCCTTCGTATTTCACAGAAAAACCTGTCACAATGTTTTCTGTTGGACCGAGATTTCGCTCCCTGACATCAAATGAATCCCTCATAAAGGAAGAGGGATTGGAGATGTAATGAGTCCATGGCATCGCGCTGTAGGTCTGCAGCAGCGTGTAATTCGGATACTGCATCGCCACCTCATCAAACTCAAAACTACTCGGATCAATTCCCTGTCTCATGACCACATAGTCAATGTGCCAATGATCAAATGCACCGCTTAGAGTGGCGTAATTCCGGAAACGAAAGCGAAAACCGTCCAGAAAAAACTCAGGTGCCTCGACCTTGATGAAGGCTTGCTCAAACTCCCCGGCCGGGCCGCCATCTGCGCTCCACACCTGAAACCACTCCCCTGCACCAAATGGCGAGAAAAACTCAACCACCAGTGAATCATCTTCATCGGGATTATTCCCTAAGCCTCCCCGTTGGTAAAAGAAGAAGAGATGGACATTATCACTTTCCGAGAACATCGAAAGATCCAGCGGAATTGAGGTCAGCGTATCTGCCGCACCCTGTGCGAACTCATCTGTAAAATCATAGGGATAGCCATCGCTCCTGAGTCCGTCAAGAGTAGCTACACCCACCGTAGGAGGAGATACGGGAAAATGGGAGTTGAGATACGCAGAATGATCCTCCCAGCGCCGCCAGTCTGGATTCACCTCCGGATCATCTGTGGGCAATGAATAGCGCGAGAAATCATCAAAAAACGGAAGGGGAAAGCTTCCGCCACCGCGCTCTACTGCCTCTACCCTCACAGGATTGGCAATGAGGTTCGGGTTGCAGGAAAGCGGAATTTCTGCTTCCTGCGCGCGCGCGAGGCGTGCTATGCAAAACAGAAATCCGAGGAGTAAGGAATGAACAGGGAATGAGGCAGACATGGGCAAAAGGTTCATTTAATCGAGTCGCCCGGACAAGGATCTTTTGATAACCAGAAATCAACGATCCTTCCAGGAGCCACAGGCAGCGCATCGTCAGTAAACTCAGGATCCTGCCGGCAGACGACATAAAGCGCTGAATCACCCGAATTTATTGCTTCCGGCTCAAAAAATCCCTGCCCCATCAGATTCAGACTGTCCAGAATCACCATGGCATCGGCAAAGCTCAGGCCCCGCAGATTCGGCAAGTACACTAAACCCTCTGTAGACTCGCCAATGGTGAGTACCACACGCTCTCCCCGCCTGAGCATACTGCCGGGCTTTACGGTTTGCCCCTTGTAAGTGATGCCAATCACGCTGCCCACCATATTGTTGTTGGGCACATACCTCACGTCAAATTTGATTCCCTTATTCTGCAACTTGATTATAGCCACTTGCGCGTACTCCCCTTCTTCGATAGCAATTTTCTCCATCGGAGGCTGATTGCGGTAGATTGTCAAAAAAACCTGACGCCCCTCCTTTACCTTACTATCAGACACCGGGCTCTGGTCCACCACACTTCCGCCATTGGCCTTTTCATCATAGATGCTGTCCACTACCAAGGCGCCGAGCCCTCGCTCTTCCAGCGAAGCCATAGCTTCTTCCAGCGACATCTTGCGCACATCCGGCACTGTGACGTACTCTCCGTGATCAGAATACCAGCTGAGTGCAAACCAGAGGAATACGAGGAGGACTGCATTAATCAAAGCGATTTTCGCGATCTGGCGAACACCTTCCTTCGATGTGAGGTATTGGAAAAATCCCATAGTCCGAACCCTCAGGGTTTCATTTCCTCTGCAATTGCATGATCATAGACTTCCTTGAGATCGGAGATCGAGCCGAAATTGATATCGTCCGCGGTAATACGGCCTTTCGTTACGTGGCCGAGCAGAATGACCTGAACACCCGACTCACCCACGAAGTCGAGAAACTCGTCTTCATAGTCCTCCACAACTGTGACCGCAATCCGGCTTTGTGACTCCCCAAAGAGAAACGCATCACGGCGAATCTCACTGTCAGTCACAATGTCAAAACCAAGCAGGCCAGGCATTCCCATTTCAACCAGAGTGACAAACAATCCGCCATCACTGACGTCATGCGCACTGCTGATATAATTGTTGCGGATCAGTCCGCGCATGCACTCCTGCAGTTTGAACTCCTCGTTGAGATCAAACCAAGGAGCCGGTGAATTTCGCACACCGTGATACGACGCCAGGTACTCGCTGGAATTGATGTCATTCTTCGGCTCTCCCAACAAGTAGATCAGGTCGCCCTTGTACTTGAAGTCAAGTGTTGTGAGCAACGACTTATCCTTCATCACTCCGATCATCCCGATGGTAGGCGTCGGATATACCGGTCGCGCCGAGCCATCCTCGCCCACCGTCTGATTGTAAAAACTCACGTTCCCGCCGGTCACCGGAGTTCCGAACTTGCGGCATGCTGCTCCCATTCCCTTAATGGCTCCCACAAATTGCCAATACACTTCCGGGTTATACGGATTTCCGAAATTCAGGCAGTTGGTGATGGCTGACGGCTCACCACCACTGCAGGTGATATTGCGTGCTGCCTCAGATACGGCAATCATGGTTCCGATTTCAGGATCGGCATTCACGTAACGGCTATTGCAGTCTACCGTCATTACAAGCGCTTTATTGCTGTTTTTGATATTGACTACTGCGGCATCAGACGGACGGTTAGTGGACATGTTCACCGTACCCACCATCGAATCATACTGCTCATAAATCCAGCGCTTGCTGCAGATATTCGGATTAGCGAGGAGCTGACGGGCAACCACCACCAGGTCTTTCGGCTCGGGAATCTGATCGATGCTGAATTTCTGCGCCTCTGAATAGTATGCCGGCTCGCGGTATTCCCGCTCATATACAGGTGCTCCACCGCCCAGCACGAGGCTCTCTGCAGGTATTTCTCCTACGAGTTCTCCGTTCATGAAGTAGCGCACCATAGGACCTTCAGTAACCACACCAATTTCCTCGGCGTGCAGATCCCACTTCTCGAAAATGCGCTTAACCTCTTCTTCGTGTCCCTTTTTTATCACCATCAACATCCTCTCCTGAGATTCCGAAAGGAGAATTTCAAAAGGCTTCATACCCTCCTGACGAAGCGGCACACGATCGAGGTGAATATCCATTCCCACTTTGCCGCCTGCACTCATCTCTGAAGTAGAGCAGGTAATACCCGCAGCGCCCATATCCTGCATGCCAGCGATGGCGTCGGTCTGCGCAAGTTCCATCGTCGCTTCAAGCAAAAGCTTTTCCTGAAACGGATCGCCAACCTGCACACTGGGCAGGTCTTTTGCAGAATCCTCGGTGATATCCTTGCTGGCGAATGATGCGCCCTTGATACCATCCTTGCCTGTGGCCGAACCTACGATATATACAGGATTTCCCACACCACGCGCTTTAGAGGAGATGATGCGCGAAGAATCTACGAGGCCTACCGACATCGCGTTCACGAGCGGATTGGCCTGATAGCTTTCATCAAAATACACTTCACCGCCCACGATCGGAATACCGAACGCATTGCCGTAATCACCAATCCCTTTTACAACTCCGGCTAACAACCATTGTGTGCGCGCATCGTCCAGCTTCCCGAAGCGCAGCGAATTGAGCTGCGCCACAGGCCGCGCGCCCATAGTGAAAATATCCCTGTTGATTCCACCCACTCCGGTAGCCGCACCCTGATAGGGCTCGATCGCCGAGGGGTGATTGTGTGATTCGATTTTAAATGCGCAACCCACTCCGTCACCAATATCCACGAGCCCGGCGTTTTCCTCGCCTGCTTTAACCAGCATGTGCGGGCCGTCCTTAGGGAGCGTCTTGAGCCATTTGATGGAGTTTTTATAGGAACAGTGTTCACTCCACATGACGGAGTACACACACATTTCGGTGAAGTTGGGAGTGCGCCCGAGAATTTCCTTGATCGTGTCAAATTCTTCCGGTAAAAGTCCCATTTCACGAGCCTGTTCCAGTGTGGCGGGCTCGAGGGCTGCTGATTTGGCCATTTCCTGTGCTTTGGCCGCTAAAATAGGCACATCCCGCCGACCGGCAGTACGGAAAATTGAGGTGTTTTCCATCACTTTCCCACTACCTTCAC
>JBKDGH010000138.1:0-16501 GCA_046336655.1 Flavobacteriales bacterium
CCAACAAGGAGGGCATCTTCCGTGTAGTAACCGCGCATTTTTTTTCCGAACTGAATAAATCCTTCGCGCAGGGTTTGGGCAATAAACGGCGGAAGAATCTGATCGAGCCGCGCGGATACAATTCCCGGCTGATACGAACAATCAGGAAGGTTTTGACTGAGACGGCCTTCTGTAAAATCGGTCATTCGCTGGGCCGGAGCTGCGTGCGTACCGCCACCGGCCTTCCAGAAGGCGTGTTCCACTGCGCGTTGAAACGCCATACCGGCCAATGCTCCTGAAGCATGGTGGTCCGACACATCATTCCAGTCCACCGGAACCACAATGCCCGAGTTAGCCCAGGGATTGTTGCGCTTGCTCGGCGACCAGCCATTGGTGACCACTTCATGTTGCTCCGTGGCACAGGGGGCGATGATTCCACCCGGGCACATACAAAACGAAAATGCGCTTTTCTTGCCGGCATTGTGCACCAGCGAATACGAGGCCGGAGGAAGAAATTCTCCGCGGCTATCACAGTGGTATTGAATGCGGTCAATGATTTGCTGCGGATGTTCTGCGCGCACACCAAGTGCAAATGATTTGAATTCGATGGCCCACTGCTTGCGGGAAAACAGATGAAATATATCCCGCGCTGAATGTCCGGTGGCGAGGATGAGCGCCTGCCCGCGATGAATGACACCATTGCGCGTCACCGCGCCTTCAAATACACCGTGTGCAGTGAGAATGTCTTCCACTGCGGATTCAAAGTGCACTTCTCCGCCGTGCGCGATGATTGCTTCCCGCATGGAGGTGATGATTCCGGGCAGTTTATTGGTGCCGACATGCGGATGTGCATCAATAAGGATATCCGGTGAAGCTCCGAACTGGACGAGTGTATTGAGTACAGACTGCACATCGCCGCGCTTGGTGGAGCGCGTGTACAGTTTGCCGTCGGAGTAAGTTCCGGCTCCGCCCTCACCGAAGCAGTAGTTGGAATCCGGATTGACCTGATGGGCTTTGTGAATTGCGGCAAGATCGCGTCTTCTGCTGCGCACGTCTTTTCCGCGTTCGAGGATGACCGGAGTGATTCCGGCTGTCAGCAGATGAAGTGCGGCATATAATCCGGCCGGACCTGCGCCGACGATGATCACCCTGCGGTCGGGATTAGCCCGCTCAAAGGTGCGTGAGGTATGCGATGGCGCAATGGGCTCAGCAGGGTGGTACACCTGCACGACAAGCCGGATCCGGACCTGGCGTTGGCGGGCATCGATGGACCTGCGTATGGTCCGCACAGGGGAATTTTCGGGATAGCCGCTCTGGCGAATGGCCTGAGCAGCAACAGCTTCCGCGCTGGCTGCTACCTCGGGAGTGAGGAGAAGTTCAGTTTCAATGGGCATAGGTTGGACTATTCATCCAAAACGGACAGGACAAAAGTAGGCAATAAAAAAAGGCAGAATTTCTTCTGCCTTTTAAATGGTTGGTGGGGTGGATTATTCTCCTGACGAAGTGGCCGCCGGAATAATTACCGGACCGCCGGTGTTCTTTGTAACGATTTTCGGGCTCTTCTTGGCCGGGCGTCCGCGCTTACCCGCTTTTTTCGCAGCGGGTTTTTTAGCCGCTGCTTTTTTCACTGTTGGCTTCGCTGCGGAGGCGCTCTTCTTCGGCCGGCCGGGCTTACCGGCTTTTTTCACTGCAGGCTTTTCACCAGACTTAGCCGTTTTCTTTGGGCCGGGTTTCTTAGCTCCGGGCTTGTTTTTCGATCCCTTCGGACGACCTCTTTTGCCGGTGCCTTTGGTCTTTCCTGCCTTCGGTTCTTTGCCGAGGTTTTTCAGAATGGCATCGACGTTAGCAGACACCGAGGCTTTGCGCCCGCGGCTCGATGAGGCAGACAGAATCAGATTTGCTGCTTCCACGAGGGCATTCAGCTCCCTCTCCTTGTTTGCGATCTCTTTTTTGAGATCACTGATTACTTTTTTTGACATGCCAGGTTGATTTTAATAAAATATTATGATGCTAAAGTACAATCTTCAACCGGAAGAAAAGCAATAATGTGAGATTTTATTGATGCGGAAAATGTGAATAAAGGCCGAATGTCCTGAATCAGGCGATTGATTCGGATATATATCCGATTAATTCGTGAAAAAATTCCATGTAATAAACATGAAAATGGTCATGGCTTCGTTTCGGGCATTGGTGTGATTGAAGTGAAAAGAACACAAAGGTTTCCTGCGGTATGAGCCGCCGATGTACCTTCACGCTCTCATTTTTTTACCAATCGTATGAGTATCGCCACAAAGCCTGCAATTCGCTATCACCGGGGGGGACTAAAAAAAGAAGAGCTGATCCGAATTTACCGGGCCATCCTTAAGCCGCGGCTGATTGAGGAGAAGATGCTGAGCCAGCTTCGTCTCGGAAGAATCTCGAAGTGGTTCAGCAGTTTCGGTCAGGAGGCGGTTTCGGTGGGAGTTACTCTGTCCATGAAGGACGATGAGTATATCTTGCCGATGCACCGGAACCTTGGTGTCTTTACCTCGCGCAACCTGCCGCTCAGGCAGCTGTTTGCACAGTTTCAGGGCAAGTCGGAAGGATTCACTCAGGGGCGCGACCGATCGTTTCACTTCGGCACGCAGGCCCATCATCTGGTGGGAATGATCTCCCACCTTGGTCCGCAACTGGGCATAGCCGATGGCATTGCACTGGCTTCCAAGCTGGGTAATCAGGGCAAGGCTACTATTGTGTTTTCCGGCGATGGTGGAGCGAGTGAAGGTGATTTTCACGAAGCACTCAACGTGGCTGCGGTGTGGGATTTGCCGGTCATTTTTGCGATAGAAAACAACGCATGGGGATTATCTACACCCAGCCGTGAGCAATTCCGCTGCGCCCGGTTCATTGATAAAGCCATCGGTTACGGGATGCCTCAGGAGGATGCCATTCAGGTCGATGGAAACAACATTCTGGAGGTCATTCAAAAGGTGAGTGAAATGGCGGAGAGCATTCGTCAGCGTCCGCGTCCGGTGATGATCGAATTCATGACCTTTCGCATGCGCGGCCATGAAGAGGCAAGTGGCACCAAGTACTATCCCGAGGGATTGATCGATAAGTGGTCAGAGAAAGATCCGGTGGACAATTTCGAGCGATGGCTGCTTCAGGAGCATGTGCTGCGGGAGCCGGAAGTACTTGCTATTCGGGAAGAGATAAAGACCGAAATCAACGAAGCACTTAAGGAGGCTTTTGCGCTGGAGGATATCACTCCTTCCACCGAGAAGGAAGTTGCTGAGGTGTTTGCACCGTTTACCAATCATGCGATTACACCGGCCACGTCTGAAACCAGATCAATGCGATTCATCGATGCCGTGCAGGATGGACTCAAGGAGTCCATGCGCAGGCATGGCAAGCTCGTGCTGATGGGGCAGGACATTGCGGAATACGGGGGTGTATTTAAAGTGACAGAAGGATTCGTGGAAGAGTTCGGGCGCGACCGGGTGCGCAATACACCCCTTTGCGAGTCCGCAATTATAGGAGCCGGCCTTGGCCTCTCGATCAGCGGATGGAAGGCCATGGTGGAAATGCAGTTTGCGGATTTTGTGACCTGTGGGTTCAATCAGATAATTAACAATCTGGCAAAGCTGAACTACCGTTGGGCGGAGCACGCAGATGTAGTGGTGCGCATGCCTACGGGCGCTTCCGTTGCAGCGGGACCTTTTCACAGTCAAAGCAATGAAGCGTGGTTCTTTCATACGCCGGGGTTAAAAATTGCCTATCCCGCTTTTCCTGCGGATGCAAAAGGGCTGCTTTGTCAGTCGTTTGAAGATCCCAATCCGGTGATGTTTTTTGAGCATAAGGCGCTGTATCGCAGTGTGGAAGGAGAAGTGCCTGCGGGTTATTACACGCTGCCTTTTGGGGTGGCGAATGTGCTTCGCACAGGGTCGGATTTCACCATTGTCACCTACGGACTTGGGGTGCACTGGGCATTGAAGTTTCTGGATGACCATCCGGACTACAGTGCCGACCTCATCGACCTGCGCACCTTGGCACCACTGGACATGGAAACGGTTTATTCCAGTGTGAAAAAGACGGGCCGGGTGATCATTCTTCACGAAGATTGCATGACTGGCGGAATAGGAGGGGAGCTCTCTGCACGCATTACCGAGTCATGCTTTGATCACCTGGATGCGCCGGTTATACGCTGTGCGAGTCTGGACACCCCGGTGCCATTCAACGCCAATCTGGAGAAGAATTTTCTGGCCAACGCACGTCTTGCCGGCGCGGCAGCCCGGCTGGTCAACTATTAACTCACAGCGCTTTGGAGGTCGTTGTTCACATCCTCCTCATTGCGCTGCTGGGGTATGCCGGTATCTGCGTGCTGTATTTCCTGTTTCAGGAGAAATTCATCTTCGTGCCTACCTGGCCGCAGGATCGTTTTGAACCCAGCCTTTCGGTACCAGTGTCGCGTTTTTTCCTGCATACCGCGCACGGCGGAAAGATTCATGCGATTCACCTGAAGCCGGCAGATGCCCGTGCATTGATCATCTATTTTCACGGAAACACGGGTAGCCTGCGCCGCTGGCAATTTATGGGAGAGGAGCTGGCCACGCGCGGCTATGAGGTGGTGATTATGGATTACCGGGGGTATGGATTGAGTCACGGTCCCCGGAGAGAATCATGGATGCACCGCGATGCAGAATCGCTGTATGACCATGTGATTGCCAAAATCCCCGGAAAGCCCGTCATTATCTACGGACGTTCACTCGGTACGGGATTCGCTGTGCGACTTGCCTCGCGGCGGAAGGCTGCCGGACTGGTGCTCGAAACGCCTTTTGCGAATTTGTCAGATCCTGCGAGTTACTACATGCCTCTGATTCCCGTGAAATTCCTGCTCCGGTATCATTTCCGATCGGATGAGCACCTGCGCCATGTGGATTGTCCGGTGCTCATCCTCCATGGCACAAAGGATCTGGTGGTTCCTCATGCCAGTGCACTCCGGCTTTTCCGTTCAGCCCGGGAAGGACAGTCGGTGCAGATGGTCACTATCGTGGGAGGCAAGCATGGTAACCTCAACAGTTTTCCGCTGTTTCATGAAAAACTCACTGAATTCCTGCTCAAAGTCGCAGTGGACGGGAGGGAAACTTCAGGGGCTTAAAGGTTGACTTTAATGTGTTAACTTCGCGGATTGTCCCCGGTACAGGCAACTAAACCGCCAGTTCGGGTGACTATTAATAAACGCATTGAACTTCATGATCAGATTTTACGTGCGACTTGGACTGGCCATTCTTTCAGGGGTTCCTGCATTGGCTATTGCGCAGGCTCCTGTACCCACCGTAGAATATACAGTGCACTACGGAGACTATGGCGATGGGCAGGATCTAACAGGCTATGTGACTTACGATGTGTATCTCGAGTTTGCATCCTCTGCAGTCAATCCCAAACTGACCACTGTATTTTCAGCGCAGCCTGACCTCGGCGCGGAGTACGTCATTACGGTGGATGCGCCATGCGGATTGTTCCAGCACGATCAGGGGGCAGAGACGGTAGAGGGAGCGCAGTGCTTCGTACTTCCGTTTTTTCAGTCGCTTGAATACGATTCATTCTGGACCATTGGCAATTCGTGCAAGGCCAATACTGATCAGCAGCTTTTTACGGTGACTACTGACCAGCCTGCACTGGATGCCTGGGAGAATACCGTTCCTGCCGGCAACTTCTTTGACGGACCGCCTAACCTGAATACTGGAAACACGGCTTTTTTCCGCTTGCCGACCGACCCGCTGTCGAACCCTGTGAATGGCAGAATTCTGATCGGACGCTTCACTTCCTGCGGCGATGTGTGCATCAACTACGCAATTCAGTATTTTAATAACTACACAGGGCCGGGCGCGCAGTTTCAAACAGCGATTCAGCAGGAATGCTTTGAACATCCCTGCCTGACTTTCCCGGTAGATGCCACCGCAGAAGTCACTTCGCTTGGTTGCGAAGGAGGAACTCAGGTGGAACTCGAAGACGGCGGTTTTGGAGCAGTGACCTACTCCTTGTTTGAAGGAACTCCCGGAAGCGGCACATTGGTCGATACGTATCCTGGCGAAAGCAATGGGTTGACCATCGCCGGAATTGCGAATGGGACATACTACATTGAATCGGAAGATGAGGCCGGTTGTCTGGCAACTTCCGATCCCTTTACCGTTACTGAGCCCGCCCCTGTGAGCATAGAAGCTACCTTATTGCAGGATGTACTTTGTTTCGGTGCCAATATTGGCTCCATTGAAGTCATCTGCGAAGGTGGTGCCGGAACTCCGGTGACAACCATGAACGGTGCTCCTGTCACGTGTGGTATTTTACAGAACCTCTCCTGTGGTACCTATGACTTCATGATAGAAGATGACAATGGCTGCACCGACGAAGTGACGATTCAGTTGACGTGTCCGGCAGAGCTCGCTGATAATCTTACTTTTGAGGATATTTCTTGTTTTGCTGCTGATGACGGGCAATTGACGGGAGCAATCACCGGTGGAACAGGAACCATTTCGGTGTCCATCGAAAACCTGACTTCCGGAGATGTGCAAACACTCAATGGAACGGGAACTGTGAATGTCAATCTTACCAATCTGACCGAGGGTGATTACGAAGTGTTTTATTCTGACGTGAATTTATGCAACGGAGTGCTGAACTTCACGATTAACGAACCCGCTGAGTTCAGCGCCACCTTTACCACCACTGATGCATCCTGCTTTGACTTCTGCGATGGCACAGTCGTGTTTGATATCGTAGGTGGAACAGGAACTCCAACTACCGCAGTGACTGCCACTGGTGGCGGAGCGGCCAATGCGAATGCACTGTGTGCGGGCAATTACAACTACGTAATCACTGATGCGAATCAATGTGAGGTGACCGGACAAATAACCATCGGTGAGCCTGCCGATATTGTTTCCGCAGTTACTCCTGTGGCGGAGAGTTGTTTCCAGCTCTGTGACGGGGAGATACTCCTGACCAATACCACAGGTGGTTTTGGTGGATACACCTATGAACTTTCACCGAACACCGGCCTGTGCGTGGATCCATGCTCAGGAACATCTGCCACATTCAACAGCCTTTGCGGCGGTGCATATTCAGTGACGATCACGGATTCAGAGGGCTGTGAGAAAACGCTTTCAAACATCTCTATTAGTTCACCAGCTGCCATTACAGTGAGCCTGGCGTTTCAAAACGTGAGTTGCAATGGCTTCGGGGACGGGGAAGTGACGGTAACCGCAAGCGGTGGAACAGGTGTACTCACGGCATCACCGGGCGGAGAGCCGCTGCCATTTGTTCAGGGTGATCTCGTGCCGGGTACGTTCACCTTTACAGTTGAGGATGCAAACGGATGTTCGGGATCAGCAGATGCAATCATTACCGAACCGGCATTGCTTATTGCCACTGCCCTGGACACCATTGATGTGTTATGCGGCGGCCAGTGCAACGGCGCTATTCAATACCTTGTGGAGGGCGGAACAATTCCTTACAGCTATCAGCTCGAGCCGAATGGGACAACAGGTGCTTTCAGCGGTATTATTGGTTCGCTTTGCGTGGGAGATTACGACCTGCTTACTATTGACCTGAATGACTGCGTGGATACCCTTTCATTCACCATTTCGGAACCACCGGCGCTTTTCATTGATGTGTTGCTCGAAGCTCCGACGTGCACGGGCATGACCGATGGTTCAGCCATCATCCTCACCGGCGGCGGAACAGGGGAAGTGACAACCATATTCGATCCCGATGATTATGAGATTACTGAAAACGCCCCGGGTAACTACTCGATTTCCAGTCTGGGTGAAACCCAGTTTGTGATTGACATCTTTGATGAAAATGAATGCACACTTCAGGAAGTGGTGAACGTCATTCCGGATATCATTACTGATATGGTGATTACCACATACTCCTCTCCGGAGACCTGCTGGAATCAGATGGATGGAACGGCAACCGTGGCCGTGCAAAACGGATTCCTTCCGCTGAGTTATGAGTGGAATGACCCGGAAGCACAGACCACTCCGGTGGCCACGGGACTTGCATCCAGCGAGGTGTACAGCGTGACCGTAACTGATGACATCGGATGTAACCTCACCGTTCAGGTAGAAGTCGATCCCACCATCGGTTGCTTCTTTATTGCAAATGCGCTCACTCCGAACGGAGATGGAGCGAATGACTTCTGGCTGATCGGTGGCCTGGAGTTTTTCCCGGAAGCCAAAGTGCAGGTGTTCAACCGCTGGGGTCAGGTGGTCTTCGAATCCACCGGATATCCTTCTCCATGGGATGGTTCGTTTGAAGGAGAATTACTTCCAGTAGCCGATTACTACTTCATCATCGATTACTCGAAGGATTTTGACCCGATCATGGGTACAGTAACCATCAAATACTAAGGCACCCATGAGACATTATTACTCGATATATTCGTTCTTGCTGTTTGCCGCGCTGATGGCTTTCTCTTCGGCTTCCAGTGCGCAGCAGATTACCCGCCGCTCACAGTTTGTGATCAATACCTACATGGCTAATCCTGCGGTGGCCGGCACAATGAACTACTCTCCATTTTTTGTTAGCTACCGCAACCAGTGGGCAGGTTTTAAAGGCGCTCCGGTAACCATGATGGCCAGCGGACACACTGGCCTGAAAAACGGACTTGGCTTCGGTGCAATAGCGTATCACGACGACACCGGCGGTGCGATCTCTGAAAGCGGAATGGAACTCACCGGGGCCTACCGCGTTGATCTCAATAACTATGATGCGGTGAGCTTCGGTCTTAGCCTGAATGCGTCGCAGTATGCCTTCGACAATGCAAGCCTCGTGGTTTACGATCAGAATGACCTGGCGCTCAACGGCGGTGTGGCAGAGAAGTCCACCAACCTGGATGCGACTTTCGGCTTTTTGGTTTATGGCAAGCAGTATTATGCAGGCTTCTCGATTCCTCAGTTGTTCGAGACTAATCTGCGCCTTGAAAGCGAAATCCTCGCTTCGGAGAACAGGAACCGACGTCACTTTCAGTTGATGGGCTCCTATAAGTACTACGCTTCTGATGCGTGGGATATTCAGCCCAGTGTCTTCATGCGTTTTATGGGTAATCTGCCGGCGCAGATGGATCTGAATGTAAGAGCCATTTACAATCAGGTTGCTTTCGGCGGGTTGACCTACCGCCACCGCGATGCAGTTGCACTCATGCTTGGAGCGAATTACAGGGAGTTCGTGTTTGCATACAGCTACGACCTTACCACCTCCAACGCCCGCACAATGAGTCCGCATACCCACGAACTCACGATTGGTTATTACCTCCCGAAGAAGTCAGGGAAATTCAGAACCTCTTCCCTCGGACCGCGCATCCTCGATCGCGGAAGGGTAGTGAATTGATTATTTCATCCAATGAATCACACCGTGCGGCGAACTCTTATTGTCGGATTTGTTTCAGTGCTGAGTGTATGCGCTTCTGCTCAGTTCGAAGGCATTGAAGTGGAGCAGGTGGACAATGCCACTGCTGTTCCCGGTCGCACGTACCGCTTCTATGTAAAACTCGCCAATGACAGCGATCAGGTACATATGGTGTACGGCGATGCAAAGCATGCGCTTGAAATCAAATCAACAAAACCATTTTATCAATCGCCTGAGGGAGGTCCCTTTTCGACGCAGATCAACCGGAAGCGCGCGGCTGATGTACCAGTTGTGCGGTTTGACTCGTGGTTAACGATCGGAGCGATGGATAATTATGACAACGAGACCACCAACTTTCTGCTGAAGACAGATGATTTTGAAACTGCTGGTGGTTCAATCCACACAACGGACGGAGCGTGGTTTTGTATTCCCGGAAAATCGCAGACTTACGCAGGATCGGATCGTCGTGTGCTGATCGCTCAGCTCACTACCGAGGGGGTGATCAGCGGGAAAGTATCCATTATGGGCCGCACCGCCAAAGGCGAGGTCTTCCATGCGTATGACGTGGAGCTCAAGGCAGGTAAGAAGTGATTACTTCTTTTCTTCCTTTACAAAATCCAGCGACACGGAATTGATGCAATAGCGGAGTCCGGTGGGGCGGGGACCATCTTCAAAGACGTGCCCGAGATGTCCGCCGCACTTTGCGCAATGCACTTCGCGGCGAATCATTCCATAACTCGTATCACGGGTTTCCTCCACACACGAATCATTCACTGGTTGGAAATAACTCGGCCAACCGGTGCCGCTGTCGAATTTGGTGGATGAAGCAAACAATGGCTCGCCGCATGCAGCACAGGTGTAGGTTCCGTGCTCATGATGATCCCAGAACTCGCCGGTGAAGGCGCGTTCGGTGCCATGCTCGCGCATGACGCGGTATTCTTCAGAAGTCAGTACGTTTTTCCAGTCTTCGTCAGATCGTGTTTTCAGGTCACTCATAGGGTGTGAATTCGAAGGGGTTTGTGATTGAGTGGGAATGGATTGCTGTTGTCCGCAAGCGCTCAGCGCTACCAAAATGCACAAGGGCAGAATAGATTTCATCATAGTTCATTAACTGTGAACGGTTTCTTTCATTGCGAGGAATTGACCGGTATAGGATTTTTTCTCTTTTACTGCATCCATGGGATAGCCGGTGAAGATGACTTGTCCTCCGCCTTCACCACCCTCCGGACCGAGATCAATGAGCCAGTCGGCGGAGCGGATCACGTCCAGATTGTGCTCGATAGTGATGATGCTGTGTCCGCGCTGAAGCAGTGCCCTGAAGCTGTCAAGGAGTTTCTTGACATCATGAAAATGCAATCCTGTAGTTGGCTCGTCGAAGATGAACAGAGTGTGTTGTTCGGCTGCTCCGCGCACAAGGAATGAGGCCAGTTTTACGCGCTGCGCTTCTCCGCCGCTGAGCGAACTGCTGGACTGTCCGAGTCCGATGTATCCCAACCCAACCTGTTGCAGGGGTTCAAGTTTTTGAATCAGATTGCGCACCACGGTGAGGTCTTCGTTTTCCCGGAAAAAGCGAATCGCGTCATCAACAGTCATATTCAGCAAGTCGGATACAGATTTTTCGCGATAAGTTACTTCGAGCACTTCATCCTTGAATCGCTTGCCCTTACATACATCGCACACCAGCTGTACATCGGCCATGAACTGCATCCCTACGGTCTGCACGCCTTCACCCTGACACGTTTCGCACCTTCCGCCTTCCACGTTGAACGAGAAGTGCGCCGGCTTATAGCCTCGCTGTTTGGCGGCGGGCAGATTGGAGTAGAGTATCCGTATTTCATCCCATGCCTTGAGGTAAGTCACTGGATTGGACCGGCTGCTTTTGCCGATCGGATTCTGATCTACAAACTCGACGAGCTTCACTGAATCGACATTGCCTTCGAGGGCATCCATTTTCCCCGATACTTCGCTCATGCCACCGAGATGACGGCGCAGGGCGGGGTAGAGCAGGTCGCGCACCAGCGTGCTCTTTCCCGATCCGCTCACACCGCTGATTACGGTGAGGCATCGCAGCGGTATTTCCACGTCAATGTTTCGCAGGTTGTTTTCCCGTGCACCGCGAATGATCAGTTTCTCTTTTAGCACGGTATTCTTGCGCGATGCATCAATGACGCGCGCACCTGTCAGATAATCTGCAGTGAGTGTGCCACCCTGAGACAGGAGTTCATCCAGCGTTCCGCTGAACACCACTTCGCCGCCGTAGCTGCCGGCTTCAGGTCCCATGTCGATGAGCAGGTCCGCAGCGCGCATTACCTCTTCTTCATGCTCCACCACAATTACCGTATTGCCCTGCGCTTTGAGGTCTTTGAGCACACCGATGAGGCGCTGTGTATCGCGGGGATGAAGACCGATGCTCGGTTCATCGAGGATGTACATCGACCCCACCAAGGCACTTCCAAGGCTGGTGGAGAGGTGAATGCGCTGGGATTCTCCGCCGCTCAGCGAGTTGCTCAAGCGATTCAGGGTGAGGTAGCCCAATCCCACATCGCACAGGTATTTCAACCGGCTGCGGATTTCAATGAGCAGTCGTTTCGCTACTTGCTCGTCGTGCGCTTCGAGCGCGAGCTCATCAAAAAACACACGGCATTTGTCCACCGGCATGCGCACCAACACGGCAATGGAAGCACCTCCGACTTTTACGTAATTCGCATCTTTACGCAAACGGGTTCCTTTGCAGTCCGGACAATCCGTTTTGCCGCGGTATCTGCTGAGCATTACGCGGTATTGAATCTTGTAGGACTCCCGCTCCAGAAAGCGGAAGAATTCGCGGAGGCCATGCACATACTGATTGCCTTCCCATAGGATTTCGCGCTGTTCGTCGGTCAGTTCGGAGTAAGGCTTATGCACCGGGAATTTAAATTTCGGGGCGGCCATGATGAAATCGTGTTTCCATTCGCTCATCTTTTCGCCTTTCCAGCACACCACAGCATCCTGGTAAATGCTCAGTCGTTTGTTGGGGATTACCAGATTTTCATCAATGCCTATCACGCTCCCAAAGCCTTCGCAGGTTTTGCACGCCCCAATGGGATTATTGAATGAAAACAAGTGCACACTGGGCTCTTCGAACACGACACCATCCGCTTCAAAGCGGTTTGAGAATATCAGGTCACTCTTTCCGTCTTCTGCAAACCGCAAGATGCACGTGCCGTTGCCTTCGCTGAATGCGGATTCTGCGGATTCTGTGACGCGGGTGAGATTTTCCTCGTCCTGATCGGCTGACAGACGATCTATTACGATCATCAGATTGTCATTCTTTCTTGCATTGGCACGGGCGTCTTCGGTGGTCTCCACCTCGCCGTTGCGCACCACGCGTGAAAAACCCTGTGCGGCGATGCGCTCCAGCACCAGCGCGGCATCCTTGCTTTTGGGAACGGGCGCCAGCAAGTAAAATCGCGTGCCTTCTTCCATCGCAGCCACTGCGTCGCGCACATCCGAAGGCTGGTGGCGTTTTACCTCCACTCCGGAAACCGGGCTGAAGGTGCGGCCAATGCGGGCGAAGAGCAACTTGATATAATCATAGATTTCCGTAGTAGTGCCCACCGTGGAGCGGCTCGTGCGACTGGTGACCTTCTGCTCGATGGCCACAGCCGGACTGATGCCGGTGATGGAATCCACATCGGGTTTGTCAAGTCGTCCCAGAAACTGCCGCGCATAGCTGCTGAGACTTTCCACATACCGTCGTTGCCCCTCTGCATACAACGTATCGAATGCCAGGCTGCTTTTACCCGATCCGCTGAGTCCGGTAATGACCACCAGCTTGTTGCGGGGAATGCGGACGGAAATGTTTTTCAGGTTGTGCACCCTTGCGCCCTTTACCTCAATGGCATCGAGACGGGTGGGAGCTTTTATTGCGGATGCGGCAGTTTTACGGGGCATATGGATGCGTCAGAGTGGAGTAAACAGACACGGCAAAGGTAGGTTCAGCATCAGGCAACGCAGGGGAGAAGTGAGGCCCCGGGACGGTAATCTTTTCACAAAAATTGAAGGGGCAGAAAAGCAATCGAACAAAAAATCACTATATTTGGGGAAGTGTTTTGGCATGTAACACAATAAAGCGCCGATAGCACGTTATTCATTCTTGTATCATAAACCGACTGTGACGCTATAGAAAAGATCTCTACCTACTGAGTTTTTGAACCCAAGTAGAACCTAATACAGGGAGGTCACCATGCGTATGTCACAGTTTACCGACCGCGAGCTGGTCGAGTTGTATCACCACGGAAAAGACGAAGCGTTTCGAGAGTTGCTTGTGCGGCACAAATCGCGCGTATTCGGCAAAATCATGATGTATGTGAAGGATCGTGCAATGGCGCAGGATATCTTTCAGGATACGTTCGTGCGCGCCATCCAGGCCCTTAAAGAAGGGAATTACAATGAGGAAGGCAAGTTCAGCGCGTGGATTCTCCGCATCGCTCACAACCTCTGCATTGACCATTTCCGTGGTAATAAGAAAATGCCGATGACGCGGGTCAAGGACGATTATGATCCTTTTGATTTTATCGACAGCGGGCTAAAGAATGCCGAAGAGCAGAATATCAACCGTCAGGTGCTGACCGACGCGCGCAAGCTCTTGAATTTCCTTCCTCAGGAGCAAAAAGAGATTGTCATGATGCGCCTCTACTACGATATGAGCTTCAAGGAAATCGCAGAGTCATTGGATATCAGCATCAACACCGCACTGGGCCGCATGCGCTATGCGCTGATAAATCTGCGCAAACTCATTGAGAAGCATCAGATGGAGATGACTCTGTCATAAGCGCACAGGCCGAAGTTCAATCTGTCCTAAGGACCACTTTAGCGGGCAAATAAAAAAGCGATCTCCCTGTCAGGTATGAATCAGACAGGCAGATCGCTTGATAAAACAGTATGATATCCGGATCAGCTACCCGGTGAATCAATCCACGTATGGTCCGTCTTTAGGCTCAAGTGAGCGAATAAGGATTCGGATGAAATCAATCAAAGCCCATATGCCCAAACCTCCGAGAGTGAGGAGCTGCACAATCCCCTGCCAGGTATAACCCAGATAGAAGCGGTGAATTCCCAGCCCGCCGAGGAAAAAGCACAGCAGCACGGCCACTAACCAACTCTTACCACCCGCCGCAGATGAAGCAGCCGAGGCTTTACGAGCAACTTCTTTCTTGTTTTCGATTTGCCCGAATTTCGTGGTGGTCTTTGTAACGCTTATTTCACGATTAAATCCGTCGTTGCGTGGGGTGGAAACTACCTTATTATTGGTACGCAGCACCGCGCTCTCGGTTGCCGCAGCGTCAGCACGCTGAATGACCACTTCCTCCTGACGCGGTTGAGCAGCAGAAGGCGCAGTCTCGGTTGCCCGGAGGTCAGCGATTGCAGACTCTTCCGCTGAAGTTGCAGTCAACTCCTTCTCTTTTACATCGGAACCATTGCGAAGCTCCCCTGCGGTGTGTTGACGGTTTTGCCATTCAATATGATACCCTGAAGTGTACCGACGCTTCTCCAGTGTGCATGAAGAAAACGCCATGGCAAGGATGCCCAAAATGAGAAAATAACGCATAGAATTATTCATTGTGTATTGGATTTTGCACCTATTGATTTGACAAACAGGTGAGGTTAATGTGGTCAAATATATATATTGACCCCATCAATTAGCCGGCTAATTCGTTTTTTTTTTTGGCTCGGTTTTTATTGACCGGTTTTCCCTGATTATTGAACACGGCCATCTGGTGTCCGTTAACCGCAATTTGGTTGACTTGCAGGTGAGATGCAATTTCTATATTCAGGACACAATAACCCTCAGGCGATTGCGTTTCCCAGTCATAACCAATCCCTCTCTCCCTGCCTATGGCGCACGTTACACTTGATGATTTGACCCGCTTTACTCAGAATGAAAAGAAGATGGTAGACGAAGTCTTCAGTGACCTCGACCATCAGGTAGAGCCCTCAGAGGCCGTGTTGGACCGCATCCTGGATTATTCCCGCGCATACAGCGTAAGGAGATCAGAAGAGATCGGTTTCATCCGGATGGTGCTCAACTGAGTCAGGACACCTGCTTTACACCAACCCGCAGAGCGCGCCGTAAACGCCATCTGCGGGTTTGTTTTTTTTTTCAGGACATTCGGTGGAAGTACACGGCCCTATGGTCAGGGAAGTCATCCGGGTAAAGCACGGCGGCAAGGTCTGCAAGCAGTACATCCGGTTCGAGCAACGCCTTTCCGAAATAGTCCGACCGGGCTGAATTGCAGAAAAAGCCGGTGCGGGAACGGAAGGCCGCCATTCCGGAAAAAGCCGGATACTCGTTGTGCAACAAGTCAAAATCAGGATCATCCGCAGTGCGCACCACCGCGCCCCACCAGTGAATGCGGTTTCCCAGCGCGATGAGTTCTTCCCTGTCGAGCGGGATATTTCCAGCTGCGCGACGGTCAGCAAAAAGATAGCTGAACCCGGCATCGCGGAGGAGCACGGCGACAGCGCTGTTGCCGGGCGGCGCATGCCACTGACCGGATTCATAACTCGTAAACATGACCTCTGTCGGCACCATATCGTGGCTGAAATGGTGGGTGACCTTTTGGCGGATGGCCTCGTAACGCGTTTCGATGGCTCGAAACACACTGTCGGCTTTGTCCTGCTGTCCGCACAGCAATCCGATCAAACGGATCCACTCTGCACGCCCAAGCGGATGCTCCTCGAGGTACTCCGCTACCGGCAAGACAGTAATTCCCTGCTTCTGATAAAGCGATTCGCCGGAGGACTGAAACGGGTAGGTCAGCATGAGGTCCGGTTTGACCGCGAGTAAAATTTCATGGTCCACAGCGTCGCCGGTGGTGAGGTTTACGATACCATGCGTGCGCATATCCGCCTGCAGGGAAGAATCACCGATCAGATGCGCATAGCCCACAGCCTTTACCCGGTTCATTTCTCCCAATGCCTGAAACATGGCAAGGTGGGTGGTGCTCAGACAGCCCACACGCGCAGGCTCTGAGGAAATAGTGACAATGCGGGTTGCACCGGTGGAAGAAGAAAGAACGACCTGGATGGTGTTGCCCATTCTCCGCACCTCAAAACCAGTAGCATAACGTGGCTTCAGCACCACCTCCCCGAATAATAC
>JBKDGH010000139.1:0-12431 GCA_046336655.1 Flavobacteriales bacterium
CCATCTGATTTACTTCGATGAGGATTTCCGATTCCAAATCGTCCCCCACGTGATTGAAAAGGCGGATTCTCCGCATTCGTTGAAGCAACTCGAGGGAAAGCAAATGGAACTGCCAAAAGACTCCCGTTTTTGGCCCGCCCCAGAAAAACTCCGCAGCCACCGCGAACGCTGTCTCTGATTTTTTCGCCGAAAAAACTTTTCCCCGGAAATCTCCAGAAAAAAAAGTTATTGCCCTCTGATTCGAAAAAGTGTGTGGAGGGCAATTTTGCCCTGCGATACTAAAAGCAGTGCGGAGGGCAATAGTTGGAAATTCTTTTTTACCTTTTCGGCTGAAAAACAATCTTTTTCTGTAAAGCTATGCCAGGTTTCAACTGGATTATCCTCACGCTCGGACTCACCCGCCAGGAGTTGGGAAATATGCTGGGCATCTCACGCCGCACCGTCGGATACACAATAGATGATGCGTGGCGAAATATGCCGCGGACCGGAAAAAGCGTTCAGCATCGCCTGTCCGAGGCCATTCGGAAAGCGCAGGATGCCGCCGGGGAGGAAGGAACTACTCTGCCCGAAGTGCCTACCGGTCTGCCGGCCAAATACCTGATCCGAAAACTCCGGATCGAGAAGGAAATCCAGCGGGTCCGCTACCGCATCAACTGGCTCGAAATGGAATATCCCAGACTGCTCCGCGCCGCGGCCGTGTCATCCCACCTCGACCTTACCGGTCTGCACGACGACCCGACCTTCCAACGCCACGCCGAAGTGAACCACCAAATCGCCCTTATCCGCATGCGCAAGAAAATCAAATCCACCAAGTATGCCGAGGAGATGCAGAAGCTGAGGGTGAGGATTGCATTGCTGGAGGCGGAGAAGGAAGTGCTCAATCGAATGTGGTAATGGGGTGATGGGGTAATGGGGTAATGTTTTGCCTGGCTGGCGGTGGGTTATGGGCCAGCGTCCACCAAGCACCCCATTTCCAATGTTGAGGGAAGGCCCACACATTTTACACATTTCCGATGCTCGTCAAAGGGCTCAACCCCACGGAGAAGCCACTCCTCCTTCAATACCCTGAAATCATTTTTTCCGTTCCGCTAAAAGCCCCGTCGCAGGAGAGAGGTTATCCGGTATCTGGAATCTAGCATCTTGTATCCAATGATGTATCTTTGAGTAAATGCTTTATCGATGAATGCGGCAGAGATCAAACTAAAGATTTTCCGGCAGATTGACTCGCTGGATAAGTCGAAGCTTGAGGATTTGTATGGTATGATGGTCAATTTCCTTAATTCCCAGAATTCTGAGGAAGACTGGCTGGCACTCTCTGATGAAGAGAGGGAAGGGATTAAAGATGCCGTGGCGGATTTGAAAGCAGGAAAGGGGATATCGCATGAGAGTATCCTATCTAAGTACGGAAAGAAGTAGCTGAATGCCTAAGGCTATTATCTGGTCTCGCTTTGCAAATCAGGATCTTGAGCAAATTCTGGATTATCTCAGGGCGCATTGGGATGACCATGTGGCAGATAATTTCATGGAGGTCACTTTTGAAATGGTTGAGTATATTGGGTCGAACCCGAAGCTCTTTCCTGTAATTTTCAGGAAGCTAAAGGTGAGAAAATGCGTGCTTACAAAGCATAACACCTTGTTTTATCGGGAAACTGCGGAGGCAATTGAAATCCTTAGGATCTTTGATACTAGACAGAACCCTTCGAAATTGAAACTGAAGGCCGGTGATGCCTAAGGCGCGTCCACAGATGCTGGAATTGGTCTTAATCCCGAAGGTCAATTCTCCAATCTCTATTCTCCTTTCAACGACCGGAGTTAGCGCCAGCGACTATCCCTTGCCCGGACCACCGACAGCGTGCGGGCCCGCGCGGATCAGCGGCGAGGCGTGGTGGCGCACCTGCGCACGCCCTTTGTTGAGCAAAGAGTAATTCAGCCCACAAGCAGGTGCATTTTGATCCGCGCGATTCTTTTGGTTACTTTTCTTCTAAAGAAAAGTGACAAAAAATAGAATAGTTTTCCATAGCCGAGCGATGGATCTCGGAGAATGGAGAGTAGAGAATGGATACCTCGCCGGATCACCAGTCTCTATTATCAAGTCTCTTGCTTTGCGAAAAAGATCGATCCCAGCATCTGTGGACGCGCCTTAGGCGGGTTGCCATGTGTGATGGCACTGCGCGGTCGCGGCAAGCCGGCTCAGCGCGGGAACAGATGCGAGGCCCCATGGCCTGAGTGCATTTTTAATAGGGTAATGGGGTAATAGGGTAATGGGGTAATAGGGTAATGGGGTAATAGGGTAATGCCGCCTTTCGCTGAGCGACCAGTGATCCGGCAAGGGTTCCATTCTCTAGTCTCTATTCTCCATTCTCCTATATAAATGTACCGCGCGCGAAAAACCATTTCCCCCCAATCTCCCAAATCCCATCAATAAGATTTGATAACAGCGTTTCCACAATGTGAAGAAACCCCCGTGCCACGATTTTCGGTCAAAATGGCCTCGGAGTGTGGCAGGGAACCTGACGCGTTTCCCCGCAGCCCGCACTGCGTCCGCATTGTGCCGCGTCAGCACACTGTCATGTGGAAAAGTGCGGGTGCTTGTTAACTGTTTTCAATTGCATCCTCCCCCCTCTTGCCGCACATTTGAATCATCGATTGAAACGCGCGGAAAGCCTGATTTAGCCGACATTTCAACCGAAAACCCCACGCTTCTGCAGACTTAACCTCTCAGAAGCATTTTTTGCCTAAAGGGGGCAGGGCACAAACACCAGAGCCGCTGACATGGACGGCCATTACGATACACACTGATGATCAACGAAGAACCCATACTGAAAGAGAACCCCGACCGCTTTGTCCTCTTCCCCATCTCTCACCAGGACATCTGGCATTTTTACAAGAAATCAGAAGCGAACTTCTGGACGGCCGAGGAAATTGACCTGGAAGCCGACCTGGTGGACTGGAACAACAAGCTCAACGACGATGAGCGCCACTTCATCAAACACGTGCTCGCGTTCTTCGCCGCCAGTGACGGTATCGTGAATGAAAACCTCGCCGAGAACTTCGTGCGCGAGGTGCAGTACACGGAAGCCAAATTCTTCTACGGCTTCCAGATTATGATGGAAAACATCCACAGCGAAACCTACTCGCTGCTGATTGATACCTATATAAAGGACACCGCCGACAAAAACTACCTCTTCAAAGCCATCGAAAACCTCGAGTGCGTGAAGAAGAAGGCGGACTGGGCCCTGCGCTGGATCAAAAACGGATCCTTCGCCGAGCGCCTCGTGGCCTTTGCAGCCGTGGAAGGGATCTTCTTCAGCGGCAGCTTCTGCAGCATCTTCTGGCTCAAAAAGCGCGGACTGATGCCCGGCCTGTCATTCAGCAATGAACTGATCAGCCGCGATGAGGGTCTGCACTGCGACTTCGCATGCCTGCTGTACACGCAGCATATCGTGAACAAGCTGCCGAAGGAGCACATCCGCGAGATCATCACCAACGCCGTGGAAATTGAGAAGGAATTTATCATCGACGCGCTTCCCGTGAAGCTCATCGGTATGAACTCGGATATGATGTCGCAGTACATCGAATTCGTGGCCGACCGCCTGCTGGTGGAACTGGGCAACGAGAAGGTGTACAATAAACCCAACCCGTTTGACTTTATGGAAATGATCTCGCTCCAGGGCAAGACCAATTTCTTCGAAAAACGCGTGGGTGATTATCAGAAAGCCGGAGTGATGGCGGATAAGGAAAAACAAGCCTTTTCGCTCAACGAAGACTTTTAAACGCGCTAACCTTGTCTGCCCGCGTGGCAGACTGACTATACTCCTCTGCACTCACGCTCCAGCCGCGGTATTGCAGAGACACCTAACACGACATACTTAACCAGAACCCCGCAGCGCCGATCAGGGAACGGTGCTGCACGGACAGCGAATTGTTTTCCCACAACCAAAACCCTACTTACGGAATACTGATATGTACGTAATCAAGCGCGACGGACGAAAGGAGAGTGTCAAGTTTGACAAGATCACCGGACGGGTCACCAAAATGTGCTACGGCCTCAATCCCATCGTGGATCCGACGAAAATCGCCATGAAGGTGATCGAGGGCGTGTACGACGGCGTGAGCACCATTGAACTTGACAACCTCGCCGCAGAAATTGCTGCCACCAACGCGACCACCCACCCCGACTATGCGCTGCTGGCGTCGCGCATCGCCGTGAGTAACCTCCACAAGAACACGAAGAAGTCCTTCTCGGATTCCATGAAGGACCTCTATGAGTATATCGACCCGAAAACCGGTCAGAACGCCGGTCTCATCGCCGACGATGTGTTTGCCGTGATCACGGAGAATGCACCGCTGATTGACAGCAGCATTATCTACGACCGCGATTTCAACTTTGACTACTTCGGGTTCAAAACCCTCGAGCGCTCCTACTTGCTCAAGATCAACGGCAAGGTGGCCGAGCGTCCGCAGCACCTGTTTATGCGCGTCTCTGTGGGCATTCACAAGGGGGATCTCGAGCAAGTAGTGCGCACCTATAACATGATGAGCGAGGGCTGGTTTACCCACGCCACTCCTACGCTCTTCAACGCAGGTACGCCCAAGCCGCAGATGAGCTCATGCTTCCTGCTGCAGATGCGCGAAGACAGCATCGCGGGCATTTACGATACGCTCAAGCAGTGCGCGCTGATTTCACAGAGCGCCGGCGGTATCGGTCTGAGCATGCACAACATCCGCGCGAAAGGCTCCTACATCAAAGGCACCAACGGAACCAGCAATGGTATCGTGCCGATGCTGAAGGTGTTCAACGACACTGCGCGCTACGTAGACCAGGGCGGTGGAAAGCGCAAGGGATCCTTTGCGATTTACCTCGAGCCATGGCACGCGGATGTATACGATTTTCTCGATCTGAAAAAGAACCACGGGAAGGAAGAGGCCCGCGCCCGCGACCTGTTCTACGCGCTGTGGATTCCGGATCTGTTCATGCAGCGCGTGAAGGACAACGGCGAGTGGACCCTCATGTGCCCGAATGAATGTCCGGGCCTGAGCGACTGCTGGGGCGAAGAGTTCGAAAAACGCTACACCAAATACGAGAAGGAAGGCAAGGGCCGTCAGACCATCAAGGCGCAGGACCTCTGGTTCAAAATCCTGGAGTCGCAGATCGAGACCGGCACGCCATACATGCTCTATAAAGATGCGGCCAACCGCAAGAGCAATCAGCAGAACCTCGGAACCATCAAGAGTTCCAACCTCTGCACCGAGATCATCGAGTACACTGCACCGGATGAAATCGCCGTGTGCAACCTCGGATCCATCGCACTGCCGAAGTTTGTGAAGGACGGCGATTTCGATCACAACCGCCTGTTTGAGGTAGCGTACCAGCTCACCATCAACCTGAACAAGATCATTGACGCGAACTACTATCCCGTTCCTGAAACGCGCAAGAGCAATATGCGCCACCGTCCGATCGGTATCGGAGTACAGGGACTGGCCGATGCATTCATCATGATGCGCTTCCCGTTTGATTCTCCGGAAGCGAAGCAGATGAATATCGAAGTATTCGAAACGATTTACTACGCATCAGCGACCGCATCAAAAGACCTCGCGAAGCGCGACGGAGCCTACGAAACGTTTGCAGGTTCACCGGCGTCAAAGGGCATTCTGCAATACGACATGTGGGATGTACAACCGACCAGCCGCTGGGAGTGGGATGTGCTCAAGGAAGAAATCAAGCAGTACGGTATGCGCAACTCCCTGCTGCTCGCTCCAATGCCAACGGCTTCCACCGCCCAGATCCTCGGCAACAACGAGTGCTTCGAGCCATACACCAGCAACATTTACACGCGTCGTGTACTCGCCGGTGAATACATCATCGTGAACAAGCACCTGCTGAAGGACCTCGTGAACCTCGGCCTGTGGAATGAGGACCTGAAGAACAAGCTGATTGCAGCGAACGGATCGGTGCAGGCGCTCAACGAAGTGCCTGAGAACCTGAAGGCGCTGTATAAGACTGCCTGGGAAATTTCGCAGAAGGCCATCATCGAAATGGCGGCTGACCGCGGAGCATTCATCTGTCAGAGCCAGTCGCTCAACGTGTTCATGGAAAATCCGAATTTTGGCAAGCTCACTTCCATGCACTTCTATGCCTGGGAGCGCGGACTGAAGACTGGTATGTACTACCTGCGCACGAAGGCAGCTACCGATGCGATCAAGTTTACCGTAGAGAAGAAGTACCAGGACGATGCTGCAACGGCGTCAGCCGCCGCATCGGAAATGCTGGCTTCAGCAGCACCGGCTCAGGCGCAGATGCAGTTTGAAGTACAATCTCCCCTGCGCGCACAAGCCGATGGCCTCAGCGCCGAGGAGATTGCGCGTCAGCAGGCAGCCATTGTATGCTCGCTCGACAATCCTGACAGTTGTGAAATGTGTAGCGGTTGATTTTGTTTATACATGACAACAGAATGAAAAACCCCGCTGGCTGGCGGGGTTTTTTATTTTCTCAAGAAAATGGTATGCGTCGGTGCAGCGTTTTCCAAAAACGCGTGTCATACTACTGAACCCTTACCGAAACCTGTGACCGAGTGGCACGATATCATCCGGCGATGCCGGAGTGGCGATGAGAAGGCTCAAATGGAAGCCTATCGCCGCACGTGGAAATTCGTTTTTCCCGCCGTGTATCGCGTGCTCAGGAATCGGGAGGAGGCAGAGGACATCATGCAGGAAGCGTACATCAAGGGATTCATGAAGCTGAAGGAACTGCGCGAACCGGATCGCTATCCGCACTGGCAAAAGCAAATCGCCGTGCGTCAGGCCCTCAACCGGCTGAGGCAGTTGCGTCCGACCTGGCACCTGGAGCCGGAGATGGAAGCAACACCCGAAGAGGCAGAGCCGGTGTGGGATGACATTGATCCCGATGCCGTGGCGCGCGAAGTGGAGCGGTTGCCGGAAGGATACCGCATCGTGGTGGAACTGCATGTGATGGAACAACTCTCACACGAAGAAGTGGGAGAAGCACTTGGAATAAAAGCATCGAGCGCGCGGTCGCAATACACGCGCGCCATACAAAAACTCAGGCAACAACTCAATGCCCATGCACACTCCTGAAGACATCCTGCGAAAAGCCCTCGGTGGCGCGGACGAAGAGCCGCATCCGGGGCATGAGCAGCGCTTTGCACGGCGTCTGGCGCAACAGCATGACGACCGCAAGGTGCGCCACATTCCGTCGTGGCTGTGGATCGCATCCGCTGCGGCTTCGGTCGCGGCACTCATTATCGTGCTCGTGGTTTCTGAAATCAGAAAGACCAACGAAGCCTATTCGCGCATGCGACTTTCCGATGTCAATTACGAGATGGCCCAGGTGGAGGCTTTCTACGAAAAGCGGTTGAATGAGAAAACGCCCGTGCTCAACAACTCGGATGAAATGATCGCGCGCCTGCAACTGCAATTGAAATCACTTGAGGGTGAATACACCTCCCTCGAAGTGGCACTCGCACAGACACCCGGCAATGCACAGATTGTGGATGCGATGGTGTCGAATTACAAATACAGACTGCATATCGTAGAGCTGATTCAGCGCTATGTAGATATATCCAATAACGTGAAAAAGAAACAAGATGAAAGCATTGATCTTTAATCTCGCCGCAGTACTGCTGTGGAGCACATGCGCACTGGCCACTGCAGAGGCGGACAAAGAAATCCGCAAAACGTTTCAGGTAAACAGCAATGTGATCCTGGATATAAATACTGATTTTGCGAATGTGGACATCCGCACCTGGACGAGGAATGAAATGGAGGTAGTCATCACCGTGGATGTGAAGGCGAAAACCGAAAGCCGCGAACGCGATTTGCTCGACCGTGTGACCACCTCACTTGTGGAGGGAATGGATCTGGTGAAGATCAAAGCCCACCTCGAAAGCGTGTCGTGCAAAATCCCGGAGTCCATCACGATAAAAGTGTCGGTGCAGATGCCGGTGACGGGCTCTGTGCGCGGTTCAGCGGAATTCGGCAACCTCACACTCGCTAGTCTGAAAGGTCCGCTGGATATCCATCTGCAATACGGCAATCTCACCGCGGAAGAACTCTCCTCTACATCGAATGAATGTTCGGTTGAATTCGGCAACAGTACCATTCAGTCATTCGGTGGCGGGTCATTTCACTCGCAGTATGGTCAATGTAAAATCAATGCGGTAAACGGTCCGGCTACCATTCGCGCCGAATTTGGTGATCTCACCGTCGGACCACTCAACCACCGCTCAGGCACTGTGGCCATTCATTCCGAGTTCGGTGATCTCGATGTGGTATTCAGCCGTGGAGCCGATTATCAGTTTCAGGTGAAGTCATCCTTTGGCGATATTGATTTGCCTGCAGGGGTCAATGGAAAAGTGACAAAGACTGATTATACCAGCAAAGAGGTCAAAGGCCGTGTGGGTGCAGGTGGCACCGCAATGGTGCTGGTCGACTCTGAATTCGGCGATGTGAAAATCAAATGATCCATCGAAACCTGCGCGCTTACGAGGCCATGCAGTGTTTTTTCAAATGAACAAGGCAAAAAGAGGCTGTCATCGCGACAGCCTCTTTTTAGTTTTCAGAACGGCAGCAGAGCGTTGAGTCTTTTCTTTCTCACCCGCCGCAGGCCGTTGGTGATCTCACCGAATTGCCACTCTACAGTGGTTTCCATCAGCGCCTCTTTGTAGGTCCGTGTAGCCAGGTTCCATTCGGTCATCAGCTCGTAGTTCCGCGCGATCAGATACAGCAGGTACGGCCGGTCCGGGTTTTCACCTTCCAGTGCAGCCCGCAATTCTGTTTCAGCAAGCCTGTACAATCCTTTGTGGTTCCAGTAGGTGGCGATGTGGATGCGCACACTCACGAGTCGCGGGTCAATTTTCGCCGCGTACTCCAGGTGTACGAATGCCCGTTCGGGATCTTCGAGGTGGTGCAGGTACGCCCAACCGATGTTGTTGTGCAGCAGCGCCACGTCCGGGTTTTCGAACAGCGCGCTCTCCATCAGCACCACGGCTTCGGCTATTTTGTTTTCGCTGATCAGTGCGTCAGCGTTTCGGATAATTTCTTTCCAGTGTGTCATATCATACCTCCTTTATTGCTGTGGATTGACGCCGGAAGTATGTGCTGCATTGTAGCAGCAAAAAGCCCGGCGTATAAGGCCGGGCTTCGTATTGCTGAGGAATTCAGTTCAGACTATACGCGCAACCGGCCGGGCGGTGTATCCCCGCTCAGTGTTTCAATGTGTTGTTTAAATGGGTTGCGCATCATTACTTTTTTTAGCGGCCGCAAATGTATAGTTGTTTTTTTTCTAAAGTCAAGAAAAAAATAATTCGGGTCGATAACTGATGCGCGTCATGCCATTGCGGATGATTTGTTGGGCCTTGCTGACTCATGTTACATGGTCCGGAGTGCTCACAGAATAGATTTGCTCCGTGCGAAATGTGTTCACCATCGGTTTGTTGTCGCTCTATCTCTTCACCGGGACAGGGTTTTCGCAGTTGCTGCGCATGCCGGAGTTGGTGCAGCATTTTGTGGAGCACTGTCAGGGCAATGCACAGATGACCTGGGCAGAGTTTTTTCATATGCACTACGAAGAGCCGGCGAAGCATGCCGACAATCATCCCTCGCATCATCATCTTCCATTCAAGTCGATGGACTCGAACGCTCATTCGGGACCTTATGTGATCGACCATTTCGCGTTTGCAATTCCACAGGCCTCTGATCATTCAGAACCATTGTCTACATGCCATGTGGACCAGTTTAGTCCATGTCAGATGGACAGCGGTGTGTGGCAGCCGCCCCGAATGATTGGATAGTGCGTCCTCGCCGGTGTTTCCGGCTGATGACTTATTCGAGTTACGTCATTCAAATCGTATTCCTATGCTTAATGCAATCATCGGATTTTCAATCCGGAATAAACTCATTGTAGGCCTGCTTACACTTGGCCTTGTCGGATTTGGCGTCGTCGAGCTCACGCGATTGCCAATTGATGCCGTGCCTGACATCACTAACAATCAGGTGCAGGTGATCACCATAGCGCCGTCATTCGGTGCCACAGACATTGAACGCCTGGTCACCTTTCCGGTGGAACAGGCCATGAGCAATATCCATGGCATCATCGAAATGCGCAGTTTCTCGCGCTTTGGTTTGTCGCTCGTCACAATAGTATTCGACGACGATACCGATGTCTACTGGGCAAGGCAACAGGTGTCCGAACGCCTTGCCGTGGTGCAATCGCAAATCCCTAGAGGAATTGATGTGCCCGTGATGGGGCCCATTTCCACCGGACTCGGGGAAATCTATCAGTATGTCGTGCGCCCGGCTCCCGGCTACGAAGGCAAGTATAGCCTGACGGATCTCCGAACGATTCAGGACTGGCTTGTTCGCCGCCAGTTGCTGCGCGTGGATGGTGTGGCTGAAGTGAGCAGCTTCGGAGGTAATCTCAGGCAGATTGAAATCGCCGTTGATCCGCGCCGCATTGCTTCGCTCAATGTGACGGTTGACGATCTCTTTCAGGCGCTGGAGCGATCCAATCAGAATGCCGGCGGTGCATACATTGAACGCGGACCGGTGGCCTGGTTCATTCGCACCGAAGGGTTATTCACCTCCGTGGATGAAGTCGGCGATGTGGTCGTGCGCATACAGTCCAACGGTACCCCGCTTTTACTCCGCGATGTGGCCGAAATCACGGAAGGTCACGCCATTCGCTTCGGGGCAATGTGCTACAACGACGATGGCGAAGTGTCAGGTGGCATTGTGATGATGATGAAAGGCGCCAACAGCAGTGATGTCATTCATGATGTGAAGAAACGCGTGGACGAAATCCGAGCATCATTGCCCGAGGGAATATTGATCGAGCCTTTTCTCGATCGCACCAAGATGGTCAACAATGCGATAAGTACCGTTGAGACGAACCTGCTGGAAGGCGCACTGATCGTGGTGTTCATTCTGGTGCTGTTCCTCGGAAACTTCCGGGCCGGACTGCTGGTAGCTTCCGTGATTCCGCTCGCGATGTTGTTTGCGGTCATCATGATGAACCTGTTCGGTGTGAGCGGTAATCTGATGAGTCTGGGTGCACTGGATTTCGGACTCATCATTGACGGCGCGGTGATCATTGTGGAGGCCGTGATCCATCAGGTACACAGGCTCGCGCGAAAAAATCCGCAGCACGGATTAACGAAGACGGAGATGGATGGCGAGGTGTTATTTTCTGCAGGTAAGATGATGAACAGCGCGGTATTCGGTCAGGCCATTATCCTTATCGTTTACCTCCCGATTCTCTCTCTCGAGGGCATTGAAGGCAAAATGTTTCGTCCGATGGCACAAACCGTAGCGTTTGCATTGCTCGGTGCATTCCTGCTTTCGCTGACCTACGTGCCAATGATGTCGTCTATCGTATTGAGCCGGAAAACACGCCTCAAACCGGGGCCATCTGAACGCGCCATGACGTGGCTTGAGGAGAAATACAGAAAGGCGCTGAGTAAATCACTGCGCTATCCGGCCATGGTTTTTTCTTCTGCTGCAGTGTTGTTTGTTATCGCCGTGTTCATTCTCTCCCGCATGGGCGGGGAGTTCATTCCTACGCTTGAAGAAGGGGATTTTGCAGTGGATACCCGTGTGCTCACAGGGAGTAATATTTCGCACACCATTGATCAGACAAAGCGCGCGGCGGCATTGCTGATTGAGCGCTTTCCTGAAGTGGAGAAGATTGTAACCAAGATCGGAAGCGGCGAAGTGCCCACAGATCCAATGCCGATGGAGGCGAGTGATATGATGATCATCTTGAAGGATAAGTCCGAATGGACTTCAGCCAAAACCTTTCCTGAACTGGAGAAGAAAATGAGTGAAACACTGGCGGAGATTCCCGGCATCAGCTATGGGTTTCAGTTTCCGGTGCAGATGCGATTTAATGAACTCATGACGGGCGCACGACAGGATGTGGTGTGCAAATTATTCGGTGAGAATCTGGATACCCTTGCACACTATGCGGCGCTCCTTGGTGAAGTGGTCACGCAGGTGGATGGTGCGCAGGATCTCTACATTGAACCGGTGACGGGCGTTTCGCAGATTGTGATAACGTTCGATAAATTGGCGCTCAGACGCTACGGACTTGATGTGGAAGCGTTGAATCGCACCATATCACTGGCTATGGCAGGCTCCACTGCCGGTCAGTTGTATGAAGGAGAAAAGCGATTTGATCTGGTCGTGCGGCTTGCAGATGAATTCAGAAATGATGTGGAAGGTCTTGCCCGCATTCCGGTAGCAATCGCGGATGGCAGTCACATTCCGCTTGATGAAGTAGCCGATTTCACGCTCACCGACGGTCCGAATCAGATCCAACGCGAAGATGCCCAGCGAAGAATCGTGGTGGGATTCAATGTCGGAGACCGCGATGTGCAATCGGTGGTGAATGAACTGCGTGCAAAAGTGGAGAATGA
>JBKDGH010000140.1:0-6055 GCA_046336655.1 Flavobacteriales bacterium
CCTCAACCTCATCCTTGGACAATTTGATAGTGTACCTTTTCATGATTTTTCTTTCAAAGGTACACATAATGCGTCATTATACGCTTAACACAACACTAGGATACCATTTGTTTTGTGCCAATAAGGTCAATCACCGGCGACCGCGCAGCGTGCATGCCTGCCCGCAATAAAAAAAATACATGGTACGCTGTGCCATCACCTCAACAACTGCACATATCCCGATCTGTTTTCACCAGGCTGCCCTGCCAGCGGCTGAAGTACCCAGTAGTACGTTCCTTCTGAAGCGCCATCGCCGTCCCAACCGCGGGTAACGGCCGTGGTCCTGAAGAGCTCAGCGCCCCAGCGATTGAAGATGATGAGCTCCCATTTGCCGGGGTACTCTTCAAACGGAACAAACCGGTCGTTATCGCCATCGCCATTGGGTGAAAAGACATTGGGCATGGTAATCTGTCCATCGGCGGTGATGATGATGAATGACGCGATGCTGCCGGTACAACCCGATGCATCCACTACATTCAGCGTCACCGGATAGCTGCCGGGAACAGGCGGAAAGGTGATCACCGGAACTGCGGTGGTGGCTGTAGCCGGAATACCCTGATCAAATGTCCAGTTATACGTGACACCATTGCCTGAAGCGAGCGCGGTGAAGCTGATTTCCGTATCGAGAATGGTGGTGGGTTGGGGGTCCGCAGTGAATCCGGGATTGGGAGCCGGCGTAAAGTTGACCGCCACTTCACCTTCCAGCGCACAGCCAAAATCATCCACGGCCTGCAATGTGTACACCCCTGACTCTGTCACTTCCAGTGTTTCACCGGTGCTGCCATCCTGCCACAGATAGCTTTCGAATCCGGGTGCAGTCAGCACGAGAGTTTCTCCCTCGCATAAGGTTTCATCATCGCCCAAATCAATGCTGGTATCATTCCTGATCACCACGCTGATCTGATCGGAGCACACGCCTCCCTCTTCACAAGCCGGCCGGGCGAAAGTGAGTGAGGTTACCACGTTGAACTCCTCCTGGCATAACACCTCCTCAATGACGGCTCCCGTGAGCTTGTTGATCTGCAGCAGCAAAGCCGATGCCGTGATCCCCCAGAGCTGATTGAGATCCTCGTGGTATGCGAGGCCTCTCAGATCGGGTTGTGTATTGCCCACAACAGTGACCTCCGCATTCGTCGGATTGATCTCGAGCAATTGACCTACCTGAGTGACCGCAAACAGCACATCGAGTGAAGGATCATAGGCCAACCCGTTGATCCCGTCGCCGGTTGCGACAAAGAACCCATCCAAACCAGGCAAGTTGAGGCCGCCAATGGTATCCAGTGTGCCGTCAACCGGATCCACAGTCATGAGGTACTGTTCCTGAGGCAGGCCATTGTTGAGCGCATTCATGCCGATGGCGTAAAACAAATCGTTCTCGTTATCGTAGTCGCCTGCGAAAAAATCAATCGGATAGCCCGCTATGAATTCAGCATCTTCACCTAAGAGGTTGACGCTATACAGAGCGGGCTGCTCCACGATATTGGCCAATCCATAAAGCCGGCAATCGGCCTGGCGGAATCCCATGGCTGTCCAGTCGAAGCCCGTGTTGCTCTGGATAGCATCCACACTGCCATCCTCCTGATCGATGTAGAAGATGAGATCCTCACCGGAATGGTCATAGGCCATCAGGCGCCCTTCACCGAGTCCAGCCTCCGAGGAGAACACACTTAAGGTCAGATTGACAAACCCCTGCTGCACCTCCTGGAGCGAGGGTACATATAGTGGATCAGGAATCGTGTCAGAAGGAATAAATGTACCGCTGCCGCCAGACCATTGCAAACCTGTGTAATCCCCAAGTTGGCTCAGATCCGCATCCAGTTGCACACTGTCACCAGCACAAATGGTAACAGACTCTGCAAGGTCGAGCAGATCGCACGGTGGCTCTTCGGAGCCGCATGGCAGCACGGTGATCTGATCAGATGAGCTGCAGCCGTCGGCCCCCAGTCCCGAACTGCATGGTCCATTCACACAGGCTACGTAAGTACCCGGCTGGGTTACGGTAAAATAGCGCGTGGCATTATCAGGCCATGTGTCCTCAGGCCCGCTGAAGCAATCGCCGCCCCATTCCCAGTATTCGCCCGGACCCGCATCGAGAACCAGCGTATCCTCGGCACAGAGAAAAACTGTATCCGGGCCAAATTCAATCTGGTCTTCAAATGAACTATAGAACACCCAGGCGGGAAAATTGGGAAGCGAAATGAAAATCTCCTCATCTCCACCGCCATAGTTGAAAGCCTCAGGAGTGAGTCCGGGCTCCTCGCTGTTAGGACAGTCAATACTTCCCAGTAATATTTCGCCCTGAAGATTCAGCGCCGTGTAATAAATCTTGTGATCCGGCGCCACCTGCATATAGAAAGCGGTGATATCCGGAGCGATCAACTCTTGTGTGGAGGCCACCGTGACTTCATCTGTAAAAGCAGTCAGGGTATTGTAACGCATGAGTTGCTGATTAAAGGTGCCCCCATCGGTGAGCGTGCCGTAGAGATAATATCCATTCTGAGCAAACTCGAATACTTCGGACACCCCAACGGGAAGCAACTCAGGATTTGAGAGTTCACCGGTGGTCAGATTGATGTCGAGCATGAGGCCGAGAGAGGTCACCACCTTGTGACCCCATGTGAAGTCAGGTTCGGCGGTCAATGGTGAGGCTTTGATCGCTCCTCTTGCAAACGGCGTTTCATACACAGATGACAGAGCTACTCCTGCCTCCGTGACACTATACACGCCTATACCTGTAGTGTCCTGATTGATGAGGATCCAGTAATCACTTTGGTTCGCATGGCGCACAGCGCAGAGTCCTTCCAAGGAATAATCATAGACCTCCACATCCGCTTCGATCACTTCACCCAAACCATCGTTGAGCGACATATCAACCTTGAAGTAACGAAGTCCACGCCCATTGGGCTCGGCAGCCAGCACTTCCGGCGTGGCATCCACGAAGTGCTCGATCTCATCTACTGTGAACAGGTAGTAGATATCCGGCTCACCTGGACAAGGAATGATCACGGAAGATTGCACTGCACTGAATCCGCCGCCTTCCACACCCTGCATATCATACATGACTTCATCGTTGCGGTTCCAGATCTGACCCGTGCTTTGACCGCCGATCGGAATACGTCCACCACCGTTCGAGTAGAACAACAGATTGCCCATGGAATCGGAGTATGCCGTGCATCCTTCAAACGTGCTCATCGCGCCTGTAATCTGCACGGCCTCGCCCGAATTAAAGTCGAGGCCCTCTCCATGTCCGAAATGCCAGACATTAGCTTCCTTCTGACCTTTGGATGCGATTGTAATGATTGTAAATGCCAGCAGACCAATTAGGGATTTTATCATCATACTTAAAATCAATAAATACCTCGCCTCTGGCCCCTTACCGGATGAACAGGATCGAGGAGTGGCTGCCGCGATGGCCTCCGTTGGTTTAGACTCCTATAATTTGGTCAAATATATTCATTTCGGACCAGCCGCAAGAACTCAACGCATTAATAAAACACTTCCCACCATTTCAAGCAACTCACCCGTTCCTGAGGAATTTAAAGAAATCTGATAAGTATATATGCCATCCGGCACGAAATACTCACCTCCCTTGAATGATCCGGTCCAGGCCTCTTCCGGATTGGCGCTGGAATACACCTGCTCTCCCCATCGGTTGAAAATATCCAGGCGGAAACTGCCGAACTCCAATCCAACGGCTTCTACAAGGAACGCGTCATTTACCCCATCATCGTTTGGAGTGAATGCGTTAGGAACATAAAGATTGAAGACTTCATTGACTTCCAGCAGGCCACTGATGCTGTCGGAGCAACCGTCCACATTCGTCACAAGGAGTTGCACCGGGTATGTACCTCCTACACCATCCGGCAGAGTGGCTTGGGGATTCTGCTCCGTGGATATCCAGTCACCATCCGGCAATCCGATGGTCCAGTTCCACTCCACCGGGTCTCCCAGCGATTGATCCTGAAGCGTGATGTTGGTCTGGTCGGCATTGATGATCACCGGGTCTGTGGTATAGCCAGCCTCCGGAACAGGAAACACCTCCAGGTAGTCTGTAAGCGTGGAATCGAACACACAACCCAGCGCGGAGGTCAGCACCAGAGCAACATCATACAGTCCCGGACTGGATGGGTTAAAGGTCACTGTTTGCTGGTTGGGATACTCCACGCCCCCTATGATCCAGAGCGACTGGGCGTAAGTTTCGGGATTCGTTTCATTGATGAGCGCAAACGAAGCCGGGAGGCAGAGAGCCGTATCTGAAACGCTGAAGATGGGGATGGCCGGCGGTTCAACGGTTACCTCGAAGCAATCTGACAGCACCTCGCCGGAGCCGTCGGTAACGGTGACGCAAACCGTACCACTCACATCGGGAATGAAGGTGCACGATTCCTCATTGCACACAGGCTCATCGTTAAACGTCCACACAAAGGTGAAAGGCGCCTCACCCTGGCTGTTATCGGCCAGTGCGAGCTCGAGGCTGCTGCCGAAGCAAAGCTCAGCATCGGCGGGCACCTCGATAGTCCATGGAGGATCCACCGGATTGATGCAGCAGTTACCTCCGTCCGATATATCGTACACCTCACCCAGCCAGCAGTTATATTGGGTATGGTGAAACAGCAGATCATCGCCCAGATTGGTAACGAAATAGTACACCACTTCATCCGGCGTGTTACCGCCGCCTGCGGGGTAGAGTGTGTCACACTGTCCGCTCACTCCTACCATCAGCCCTTCATAGAATGGTCCTCCCCAGCCGGACTGTCCGTTGCCGTGCTCCGTCTCATAGTTTAACAGAGGAGCCGTGAGGATTTGTGTAATGGATGGATCCACTCCGGAAATCGTCGTTGGAAAATCGCCGAGGTTGCAGTTGTCATTGCCTTGAGAGCTATTGAATCCTGCGTACATCACGGCGGTGACGTTACCCACAAAAGGTCCGGAAATATTGATCTCAACGGGCTCGTAGGTACAAATACCAATGCGGAGATCGGGAATATCCACATCGCAGTTGATGTTCAAGATTCCTCCGTCGTAATTGGAATAAATCACAAGGTTGCCGTTGCCGTTGCATTCCGGTGATACATCGGGGTTATCGGGAATAGCAACAGCATAAAGAAACCACTGATGGATCATACCCGATACAGGCACCCCTTCCGGATAATTGCCTGCGGGGAATGCGCAGGTAGCGGAAGAAGCAGTTCCGGCCTGATCCGGAAACCAGGTTTCGCCCTGACTGACCGACCGCACCGAATAGGTATTGGGCGATGAGCCCGAACCCACACGGATGCCCACATGAATCGGAGTGACAGGATCAGAAACGTCTTCAAACGGGCCATAGATCAGACTGATCGCTCCAAATCCAAAACCGGTCATAGCCTGATTGATGATTTTGGCCTGAAAGGAAAATGACTCTCCGGCAAAACCCACGCGGCGTACATTTTTCCATTGGATCACAAGGCCCTGACCGTCCAGAAGGTAACTCACCTTGGAGGAGCCATCAATACCCTCCAGATTGGCAGCAAAGGGAGCGATCACCGGAGAGCCGAGACCAGCAGAGAGCGGGTCATACGTATTGGCCGGTGGAGCCTGGCTCAATGTCATGAACCCGTTGGTACTCACGAAGAAAGACACATGCCCTTGCACCCCCATGGTGATAGGCACCACGGGAATGGCCGCGGTCACTTCGTCATCAAAAGTTCCGGAGAACAAGACCACATCGCCGGAGAGCTCATTCCATGTCTCCAGAGTCTGGCCTGTGTAGAAGTAATCAAGAACCTGACCTGCGGTCCGGCCCGCCGAAACGGCTATTGCAAACAATAGAAAAATGAATCGAACAAGACGATTTCTTTTAGTCTCCATGAAAAATAAACAATGAATCCTGCAAAATGGTTGCATTTCGGAATGTAACTTTTAGGTTAACCTGACAACGTTCGGAGGGATCAGTCAATTCATTCCACGCAGGCGTTGCTGAGTGAGCCACTGAATAGTCCACTTATCCTGTCAGGGTCAACCAGCCCCCTGTCGC
>JBKDGH010000141.1:0-23247 GCA_046336655.1 Flavobacteriales bacterium
GTATAGCACATACCGTAGTAAAGAGTATTTTCATGTGTGGTTATTTACGTGTCCAGCCATTAAACCCCGAAATACCTCAAAAGGTTGTTTCTCCCCCCCCACAATCTGTGCCTTTCGTTGCTGGCTGTTCTTAATTACCTCCGAAATGCCCGTCGAACGGGGCTTTCAGCACCTAAAAAACCGCGCTTATCAACAACAGAGGGGTTTTTTCAACAAAAACCACAAAAAACCCCGTCAAGTCTTGCTTTCCAGAAAATCATCCTTCTACATTTGGCGTAAATCAACGGTTTCAAGTTTAACCCTCAAAATCAAAACTCAATGAACAAAGCAGAATTGATCGAAGCAATTGCTTCAAATGCGAAGATTTCTAAGGCTGACGCCAAGAAAGCTCTCGACGGTTTCATCGATGCAACTACCAAGGCCCTCAAGAAGGGTGACCGTGTTGCTCTCGTAGGTTTCGGTTCTTTCAGCGTGAGCAAGCGCGCTGCACGCAAAGGCCGCAACCCACAGACCGGTAAGGAAATCACCATCAAGGCTAAGAACGTGGTACGTTTCAAGGCTGGTGCTGAGCTTTCTACCAAAGTGAAGTAATTTTATCTCGCTGAGATGAAGAAGAGGCTGTCAGCAATGACGGCCTCTTTGCTTTTTATTCCTGATGAGCACTGACCTCTACGAATACCTCACCCATCATCTCACCGGACGAAAGCGCGAGCTGTTCGACCAGGTGGCCAATGAACGCACACGACATCTCACCGTTGTGCTTGAGGATATCTACCAGACCCAGAATGCGAGTGCCATTATGCGCAGCGCAGAAAGCTGGGGCGTGCAGGATATCCATGTAATCGAAAACGAGCACGCATTTAATTTTCATCGCAGAATTTCCAAAGGCGCTTATGACTGGCTCACTATCTGCCGGTATAATGAAAGTGCAGCCAACTCCCTTGCATGTATGCATGCGCTCAAGCAGGAGGGTTACTCCATAGCTGCGACGTCGCTCGAAGACTCTGCCATGGCCCCTGAGGATATTCCGTTGGACCGTCCGCTGGCCATTGTAATGGGCACGGAACTCACGGGTGTTTCGGAAACGGTGCGCACCCATTGCGACCATTTCATTAAAATTCCCATGCGCGGATTCACGGAAAGTCTGAATGTAAGCGTGGCAAGCGGAGTGCTGATGTACACCCTGATGAACCGCTTACGCGCTTCCGGAATCTCGTGGCGATTGCCTGAAGAAGCACAACTTGAATTGAAAATTCAATGGGCGCGCAAAGCCATTGCGTGGAGCGAAACCCTGATTGAATTGTTTGAATCCGGAGAACGGTTATGAATGCACCGCTACAAACCCTCGACACGTCCCTGCGCGGACTGCTCCGCGTTGCGCTGCCCATGAGTCTGGGAGCGCTCGTGCAGTTTATTGTCGTGTTCACAGATAACTATTTCGTGTCGCGGATCAGCGGAGAAGCCATGAGTGCGGTGTCGTACTGCGGCCTCATTTATGTGACGCTGGCCATGATTGGTTACGGACTTGGCAATGCCAGTCAGATCATCATAGCGCGGAGAAAAGGAGAAGGCAATGACAGCGAAGTATCATCTACCGCGGCCAACGCCTTGTGGCTGTCGTTCATCACTGCCACCATTCAGTTTGTTCTTCTGGCAGTAGTTGTGCCCATGGTATTGCCATCCGTGATTGCATCCGATGCAATCCGCTCGCACATGGAGGCATTCATTCCCTGGCGTGCAGCGGGATTTTTCTTTTATACCCCGCTCACTATCCTGCTTTCTTTCTGGTCGGGCATAGCGGTGACACGGGCCATGGCGTACACTACCATCATCACGGCTCTGGTGAATATCGTTCTCGATTACCTCCTCGTATTCGGACACTACGGAGCTCCTGAAATGGGCGTAGCGGGTGCGGCGCTTGCAACCTCCATTGCCGAGGCATGCGCGCTTATCTACCTGATCATATACACAGTGACGCACCCTGCAAGCCGTCCGTTTGCGCTGTTTACCGCCTTCCGAGCGATGGTGTGGAAACACACCGGAGCAATCATCACGCTCGGCGGACCGATCATTCTCCAGCTCGTGCTGAGCCTGTTCATCTGGCTCGTATTCTACAATTTCGTGGAAAAGCTCGGAGAGTCTTCCACGCAGTCCGCCTTCATCGTGCGCAACATGTATATGCTCGCGTGGGTAAGTGTGATGGGAGTAAGTACCACCACGAAGACGTATGTGTCCGGACTGATTGCGGAAGGCCGCCAGCGCGATCTGGTGCCCACCATCCGCAAGTTGATTCTGCTAAATCTCACCGGCATTCTGTTGCTCACACACGGACTGATCCTCTATCCGGATTTTATCGCGGGATTATTTACCGAAAATACCGAAACCATCCAGCTCACCGTGCGCAGCGCATGGATTGTATTTCCTGCAGTTCTCGTCTTCGGCTGCACAAGTATCCTGCTCGGCACAGTGGAAGGCAGCGGCAACACCATGGCCGGATTCGTCATTGAACTCATCACCACCGTCTTCTACCTCACCGCAGCCTATATCCTCGCTATCGAGCGCCGTGATCCGGTGTACATCGTATGGACGGCGGATTATGTCTACTTCGTGCTTATCGGCGTGCTTTCTCTTCTTTACCTGAGAAGTGGTAAATGGAAACACACGCGCGTGTAGACGGTCGTACTCTTCTTGCCAAAATTCATTAAATCACTCCATTAGCTTCACAATTCCGCTAACAATAGACGGGGTCAGCTGTTCTATTTACTTAGAAAATTCAATGTTAAGAAGTGATTAGAGACAAGCCGGGCACTTGGGAAGCCGGCGAGGTAATTGCGCGCTGAGCGAAGGAGAAGATATCACGTACAATATGTAATAGCTAAAGCGGAAAAGCCGAAAGCCGCGTAAAAAAAAGTAGGCATAATCCTTATATCTATTCCTATGAAAAAAATCAAGCTCTTCATGGTCATCGCTCTGGCAGGTCTGTTCTTTACCTCATGCAACGAGGCTTCGGAAAAAGCCAAACAAGAGGCTGAGCAGGTAGTCAATTCAACCAATGAAAAAGTCCAAAAGACCATTGACGAATTGAATCTGGCGTATGTGGAAGAAGGTGCTCAGGACGTCATCACCTACGACGAAGTGAATGCCGCCCAGCAGGCCTGGTGTGATGCGCTCGTGAAAATTGGTCAGCTGAAAGAAGAAGGTGGCGACTATAAAGCCTACGCGGAGCAAGTGCTTTCTGAAGCATACAACTATGACTACGGAAAAGTATTCTTCAAACCCACACTGGCATTCGGCGAGCAGACCTTTCGCAATGATAAAAAAGGTGCGCTGGCCTACTTCATCGGCGGCGACCCGGATTATCCCAATGACAAAGGCTTTGCCCTCACTCCATGGGTAAAGGCCAGATACGACAACGCAGGTTCTGGCAATGAGGGAATTCAGATCTACGGAACCGTGGCGATCACCATTGGCAATGTGTGGGTTACAGGCAAGGATGGCAAAGAAGTAATGGTCGACAAGACATGGGTGTTTAAAAAAGGCAAAGACGGCAAGCTGCGCATCATCGTGCACAAGTCAGCACTGCCATTCAGCCCGGAGGCATAATCAGATTGCAGCCTGCATGGGATAACCGTGCAGGCTGCTTTATCTTTTCCCAACGCTTTACACGAGCAACTCATTAAAGCCCTTATGCCACACCCCTAAACACACTGCCATTGAAACATGCGTTCGCGGCTTTACTTTTATGGCTACTCTCAGTTCCGACGCTTTTTGCGCAGCAGGAAGAGACGATCACACACAACACCATTGGCTGGTATAACTATTTCGGGACATTTCGCATAACCCCGAAAATCGGGATTCACACCGAGTACCAGTGGAGACGGAGTCAGCTGGTCACGCATCCGCAACAATCATTATTGCGCACCGGCATCAACTACAATCTGAAGCCCTCTCTGAAACTCAGGATTGGCTACGCGTGGATTGAAACATCTGCATACGGTGAAATACCGGTGAATGCACTCGGGCGCGACTTTACCGAACACCGCACGTTTCAAATGGTTCAGGCCACTCACCGCTCAGGAAAGGGGGAATTCCTGCACAGGGCCATGCTGGAACAACGTTTTACAGGGCGCTATTCTTCCCCCGAAATTGAAACAGAAGATGCATTCTCGTTTTCAAACAGGTTAAGGTATATGTTCCGTTTTCAACTGCCACTAAAAGGCGAACGAATAACATCACACACCCCTTATTTGGCGACATTCACTGAACTGTTTGCCAGCTTCGGAAGAAATGTCTCCAAGGATGGTATAGATCAGTTGCGGACCTCCCTGCTTGCGGGATATCAATTCAGTTCTACGGCCCGACTGGAGGCGGGATACCTTTTTCAAGGTTTTCAATACAGCCGGCAAATCAATGGCAATGATGCATTACAGGTCAATCACGGCGTTATCATAAACTGTGTATTCAATGTAGACCTGAGCTCAGGAGCCATTGAATAAGGCAGAGTGTGCGGAGCACATCCCGCTTCAGATTAAGTTTGACCTGAAAAAGTCAACCCACTCCTCGTTAAGGTTGAAAAAACCTGCAGAACGCCATGAGCAGATCCGCCGCGTATCGCATACTCAACGCAGGAATAGCAGCAGTATGGCTGATCAACGGACTCTGGTGCAAAGTGCTGAATCAGGTACCGAGGCATCAGGAGATTGTATCGCGGATCCTTGGAGAAGAATATGCACGACCATTGACCATGGCGATTGGCTTTGGTGAAATTGCAATCGCACTGTGGATCATTTCCGGATATACGTTCCGACTGCATGCCTTACTGCAAATCGCGCTGGTGATCACCATGAATTGCCTGGAGTTCATCCTCGCGCCGGACTTGCTGCTGTGGGGCCGACTCAATCTGCTTTTCGCCCTCCTGTTTGCCGGAGTGGTGTACTTCACCTTCTTCATGCTCCGACCAAAAACGGATTCCCGGAAACGATGAGGAATCCGCTTAAAAATCACCCCTTCGCCTTAGAAGCGCACTTCGAACATTCGGTCGTGCTCACGTTTGCCCTTCCCAAAGAAGACCTGCAACCAATGATTCCGGAGTGCCTCGAACTCGACACCTTTCAGGACACGTGGGCGTTCATCGCAGTCGCGCTGGTAAAAACGACACAACTCAGACCCAAGGGATTTCCGCGCTTTCTGGGCAATGACTTCTTCCTCATTGGCTACCGGATTTTCGTGAGGTATCACACGCAGGCAGGCAAGCGACTGCGCGGATTGTACATCCTGAAGTCAGAGACCGACTCCAAAAAAATGGAACTGCTGGGAAACTTCTTTACCAGCTACCGCTACTCCACTACTGACATTGCGCTCAGCGATACGCCAGAACACACCTTCATTCAATCCGCACTGTCGCAGCTTGAGGTGATCCTGCAGCGCAATGCGGAGCACGTTTCCCTGCCTTCCGGCTCACCGTTTTCAGACTGGAAAGAGGCCCGCCGGTTTGCTGGTCCGCTGCCGTTTACCTTCAGCTATGATCCCGCCACCCGCAGAGTGACTATCATCGAAGGCGTGCGGCAAAACTGGACACCCGAACCTGTGCAGGTACACTCGCATCATATCGGATTCCTCAGTCAACCGCCGTTTTCATCTGCGATCCTGGCCAGTGCATTTGAAGTGCGCAATGTGCCCTATTATTGGAAAAAAGGCAGAACCGAACCATGGAGATAACGCGCAGGCCATTACAAGGAGTCAGCAACATCATCCGGTTCAACTGGCCCTTTTATGCGATTGCTGCGGTCGCATTGGCACTGTTGATTTTCTTCCGCGCATTCCTTCCTGAACCCATTCAACACATCACACTGGCCATTGCGGTTCTGATCTCCGCTGCGCTGCTCATCTCACTGCTTATCTCACACCTTATTTATGACCATTCCTCATTGTACGAGCTGCGCTGGATGGATGGGAATGCATACCGCGCCTTACTCAACGTGAACGCAGGATTTGATGAGATCACTCCCCTCATCCGGCAAAAGCGGCCTGATGCAGTGCTGACCAACTGTGACTTCTTTGATCCCGCAACGCACACGGAAAAATCCATATTGCGCGCCAGAAAAGCGTATCCACCGACGCCCGGATCGTTCTCCGTTTCCCCACACCAACTGCCCTTTGCGGATCGCTCATTCGATGCAGTCATCGCCTTCCTTTCCGCGCATGAAATCCGTAATGACGCAGAGCGCGCGGCGTTTTTTACGGAGCTTCGGCGGGTGCTGACGGATGACGGAGAAATTATCATCACAGAGCACCTGCGCGACAGGAATAATTTTATGGCTTACACCATTGGATTCTTCCATTTTCATTCGCGATCCAGTTGGATGCGCACGTTTGATGCCGCCGGACTTAAGCTTATGCACGAAACCAAAACGACACCGTTCATCACGACATTTATCCTGAAAAAACATGGAGCCCCATCTTCACCTCATCGGAATCCTGCTGATGGCACTGGCGCTGGTGCACGTCATTTTTCCTAAGTATTTCAACTGGCGTGCGGAACTCAGTCAGCTCAGCCTGATGAACCGCCAGATGATGTTAGTGCATACCTTTTTCATCGCACTTACTGTATTTCTGATTGGACTGCTCTGCTTCAGTTCGGCGTCCATGCTCACCGGCACACTGCTCGGAAAGCGCATTGCGCTCGGATTTGCAGTATTCTGGACAATCAGGTCAGGCGTGCAGTTCTTCGTCTACTCTCCGGCCCTTTGGAAAGGCAAGGCGTTCGAGACAACCGTGCACATCGTGTTTTCGCTGTTCTGGATTTATCTGAGCGGGATTTTTTGGATTATCGCATTGAACAGTAATGAATAAATTGAAGCAGAACATTGCGCTGCTGTTCGTCGTCTGCGGCTCTTGCCTTTCAGTAAAGGAAATTGACGCACTGAAGGATAAGCAGGAGCAGGAAAAAGCCCATCAGATCAACCGCAGAGTGGAGTTCAAGGTAATTTCAAAACGCCCTTCTGATGACTGACTCCACTCTGAGCAATTGCTTTTCCCGGCATTTCGGACCAATACTGCTCGCACTGCTCGTGCTTGTTGCTGCCGGTTGCATTGAACGCGACGCGGAACATATTCCCTTCAACAGGGAAGATTGGATCAACGGTGACTGGCGCACCAGAGGAAAAATGGTAGACCACCTAATCAGGGACAGCCTGCTGATAGGAAAAACGAGCGAGGAGGTGGAACAACTTCTAGGCGAGCAGGACGAGGAATGCGAAAGTCTTTCATTTCCTGTTGACATCGGACTCCGGACTGGTCCCTTCGGAATTGGTGGGACCTGGTTGTTTTTTCTGAATGTGCATGTGGACACCACCACATGTCGGGTCATTGATGTGCGTTGCACGGACTGAGAAAAACCGAATGATCACTCGATAATGATGATTATCGGCGACAGCTTTCTGTAAGTGCCATCCGGACAATCCACTAAAATCTCATCCACCCAAAGCTTATCCCCCGGCCGGCAGCGCTCCACCAGCCTGATCTGTTCAGGAGTCAACTCTCCTGTCCGTGAATGGCTCGTGCGCACATCATCCGGATTGCGGGAAGTGCTGATATTAAAACGCCCCAGAGTGATTGTTTTGTCTGCCGGTTGTTTTCCGCATTCATTGTAGAGCACCAATTTCGGATCTGCCAGTATCTCATACTTGGTCGCCTTACCATCCTCCACTCCGGCCAGACGGGTTTTCCAGTCGCAGTGACTGAAGTCAGGGCCACCTGTACAAAGCATGATGAAAATACCAATGCGTACCAAACAAAAGCGGTTTAGGAAACAACGCGCCAGAAACTGCGCTTATTGCGGATCTTCACCAGAGTTCAGCAATTCGGTGAGCACCGCAATCCTTGCCTCATGATCTGCGATTCTGAGTTTGAGTTCGAGTTGTGCATCCGGGCCATAGCTGCTTAAGGCGGCCTCATGGCGACGGCGAATTCGCGAGAGACAACTTTGTTGAAGCCCTGTTGTGGCGGGAAAAGACTTCAGGCGGGCAAGCCAGCGCTCCGTATCGGCACAGCGCGCCTCCGCTTCCCGCAGAACGAATTCCCATTGCCGCTTGCGATGCGTATGTACTTTAAGCAACCTCTTGCATAAGGCAATGGACGGGGCGCTGTGCTGCGGCGAAAATCCAGCTCCGGCAGTCAGGGCTTTCTGTTCGGCGGCCATCCAGTAGCAAAGCCGCAGGTACTCTGCCCTCTTCTTCTTTGGCAGATCACGATGTCCGCGCTCGCACAACGCAATGGCAGAACGCCCCATACCGAGTAAATCGCCCATTTCTTCCTGGGTCGCTCCAATCCACTCGCGCAGGTCCAGAATAGTTCGACTTGGTTTTCGCATTGATTTCAAATGTAACACTAAATAATCAGATTATTGAGTGTTACATTTTTGATGCGCACAAAAAAGACACTGGAATTTTTGGCGTGGTTCGGAACGCGGTTTGGAAGCAGAGTTAACCCCTGGTTGAAATCAACTTACACACTTTTCGGGAGGCTACCTGATAACACTCTCCGATCTTTGAAACTGATAGAACTCCACCAGTGTAATGTCTTGGGTTGTGGACTGATAACACTCTCCGATCTTTGAAACGCATGGGACGACGAAACGGTTGAAGCATGGGTTGTGGACTGATAACACTCTCCGATCTTTGAAACATCTCAAACATGCTGGTCAACGGCCGTTATGTTGTGGACTGATAACACTCTCCGATCTTTGAAACAAGCGGCATACCAGCAACTGAAAGAAGCAGTTGTGGACTGATAACACTCTCCGATCTTTGAAACTGTAACGCTCGACCAATTCCTCAGGCGTGAGTTGTGGACTGATAACACTCTCCGATCTTTGAAACGAAGAACTCGAAGCGGTGGCCAAGGCACGCGTTGTGGACTGATAACACTCTCCGATCTTTGAAACCGTTCCGATTGGCCTGGAAGGTACAGCTAGTTGTGGACTGATAACACTCTCCGATCTTTGAAACTACCACGCCTATACCGACGCCTTCCGGGTGGTTGTGGACTGATAACACTCTCCGATCTTTGAAACCGCCCTTTAATTCCGTGCGGATGTCCTTCAGTTGTGGACTGATAACACTCTCCGATCTTTGAAACTGCTTCCGCAATGAACTACTCACCGGACAGGTTGTGGACTGATAACACTCTCCGATCTTTGAAACCAACGCATCGCTGCTCGACCTGTTTGAGCAGTTGTGGACTGATAACACTCTCCGATCTTTGAAACCCCTATTTTGTTTTCTCCGATGTCACGCGGTTGTGGACTGATAACACTCTCCGATCTTTGAAACGCGGATGCTACCTTCTCCATCGCCTTACGCGTTGTGGACTGATAACACTCTCCGATCTTTGAAACACTACAACGGCGAAAGCATTATCCACGTAAGTTGTGGACTGATAACACTCTCCGATCTTTGAAACTACCCCTTCTGTGAGCTTCTCGAAACCACGTTGTGGACTGATAACACTCTCCGATCTTTGAAACGCTCACCTCTTTCAGCTCCTCCGCCGACAGGTTGTGGACTGATAACACTCTCCGATCTTTGAAACCGATCGGGGTTATTTCACAAGGAAACAAGGCGTTAGCATCGAAGATCGCTACGAAAAATGCCCCCGACAAGACCAGATAAAGGTCTTACGGGGCATTTTTTTCGTTAGAACAACTCAAGCTGTTGAGGAGTGCCCGGAAGGGGCTCAAGATTTTTACCCCAGAAATTCACTATAGCTCCGTATTGTTTGTCGGTAATACGCAAAATGCTGACCTGCCCTTTGGTCGGAACAATTTTGCGTATTCGTCGCTCGTGCACATCGGCCGTCTCCGGTGAAGCGCAATGCCTTATGTAAACGGAAAACTGCAGCATCCGGAATCCATAGCCCTGAATGTCCTTTCTGAACCGAGTGTATGTCTTGCGTTCTTTCGGTGTCGTAGTTGGGAGGTCAAAGAATACAAACAGCCACATGATGCGGTAGGAGTTGAGTTTTTCGTGCGTAGTGTCCGGACGCATAATCAATGTTGTGTCCGGGATCACGATTGAACTCTACTCCTCCTCTGCCTGCTTCCTTGTAGTTTCCAGAAAATCGGGATAACGGAGCTTACTGAGCTGCCCTTCAAAACATTGTGCCAAACTTGTCGCTGTGAGATCGAGCGACTGCATCAGGTTGGTCAGTTGTCCATCCATGCAAACATCCATAGTGAGCACCTTGAGCAATTCCGCTTTAGAAACTCGGTCGAGCTCATCGGGGAGCGAACCGCTTCTCATAAGGCGAACGATTAGATAATCCACCCAAATCCGATAAGGCTCCATAATGTCATCAGCCAACGCAAAATGATTGTACCGATTCTGGTGATGAATCCCGAGGAGGGGAAACAAGCCACGTCCGCAAAGCGCCCTCGCCACCCCTGCGCGAAGGATGGTATACCCGTAATTCAGCGCATGATTGGGTGGAGCGCCGTGCCTTTCCCGCACAAATCCCGGCCCCAAAAGCCGCGGCCAGTATCGCCTGGCTGCCTGAGCCTCATGATTGTCCCCATCACCGCTCTTGACCTGACGGGCAAGGGCTTCAATATCAGATGCATCATTGCCCAAATGCCCCAGCAAACCCGCCTGATTCCGGATTTTCGCTTTGATGGTCTGCGCCCACAGTTGCTTGCGCAAAGGTTCTGAAGCCTCAAGTTGAGCACGGAATCGTTCAGATTGGACCCCATGAGTATCCAAATGGAACAGCATTGATGAAGGCATGTAAGTCTTTCCGCAGAATATGACTGCTACATTGTGCCTTGCACAGAGCTCAATTACGGCAAGCGAAAAAGTGATACTCGGATGATCGAGAACCAAAAACCCAACATCCTCGGCTGTCAATTCGCCACCCCGAAGTCCCTCATCTTTCGGATCAAGAACGATGTGCTCATTTCTGACCGAAAGATGGAATGGGTTCGAAATGTAGATCGTTCGATAGAGCATACTAGAAAGGAACTATCACCCCAGTTCGGTCTACCTTGACTTTTACAGGATTCAACTCATACCATCCTTTACCACTGCGAATGCTTAACATCTGTGAATCAAAATCCAGATTCGTAGCAGTATGAAGCCTGAAAACAAAGTACCAATCCGACAGTTTCTGCACCCGGTAAAGCCTGCTTTGCAGTTCCCTTTGACCATTATTAGTCCAATCAATCATATCATCGGGAAGGCCGAGAATGAACAATTCATTGATTTGAAGGGTCGTTACGATCCGCTTGCCATCTGGCGGTAGTTGGTACAACGGAAGTTCTGACTTAACCCGTTCTACAGCGACCCAAAACGGAATGGTCTCGGATCCCAAGGTTCCATCTTCCTTTTCATAGATGACGGTATGGTGGTTATTGCCTGGCTCCACATAGCGGTTCACTCCGTGCAATTGAACACGGCCTGAAGAGGCACTGGCCACCCTAACCTTTTTCACTGGTATTGGCTCACCATGTTTATTCGGCAAAAAGATCAGAGGTATACGTCGGCCTGTTTCATCGCGATCGAAATAGATAGGATTTTCCGGTGCATCGTCAGGCAACTTCAGTTTTTTGTCATCCCGGTTATAACCGAGCGCCTCCAATCTGTTCCAGATGGCTTCACGAATTCTTGGATCTACAATCTCTTCAATCTGTTTCCAGCTCCTTCGGGTATCGAGGTCTTTCCGGGTATGTAAATACTCCTTGCCATCAGAATGAAGGTACAGACCGTAATAGGTATCTGCGTGCAGTTGGCCCCTTGCGCTGGTGCCCTTGCCGGTAAGCAGCTTGCCTTGGTGCTCTGCCCTTTTTCCCGTGGCGGGGTCAAAGAGCTTTTTCGTCTGGTCTGTGAGCACCCTGCGCTTGTTCTTATAACTGACAAGTATCCGGCTCACTAACTCATTCGCCTGATCGCGAAAGTTCTCCCATGGCTGGTCAATGTCCATCTCCCCCACCTCTACTCCGTTTCCACTGAGCCTGCTGATTTCTTGAAGAATGGAACGCTCTGAGAAAGCAACCGCCAGCGAGTCAATAGCATGGTGCCTATGATCGTCTCGTGTTTTCTCCGGGATGAAATAATTATCCCTTACACTTCCCCATACCACTCTTCCGAGCTTGGCCAGTTTATCTTCCATGGCCTTGCGCTTTTTGAAATCCTTATCCCACCGTTGCAGCTGATCTTCCACCAAATGATCGTCCTTATCGATTGCCGCGCAGTACCTTCCATTAGAAATGCCCGACTGAATCGGGTATCGGTGATTCAATATTCCATTTAGCCCCCAGGTACGTCGCAAAATGGCTGTCAGTCCGCCCTGTGCAATAGCAGTGGGGGCAAATGCCTGAAGAATGTTTGCACACTCCCGACTGATATATCGGGTATCATTGAGTTGTCGGGAAATGAATGTTTCCAGATCCGGATGAGAAGTCGCACAGAATCGCTGTGCCTTCCGGTAAGGCAAGAGTTTATACACGCGACGCACCATTTCCTCCCAGCCCTTGGTATTGCCAAATGCTTCATGCGGCGTACGCTGCCCTTTCTCTTTGTTGGCATCTGCATAACACAATGTCTTGTTGGCAAAGCTGTCATCCAATGATACACTGTAAGGAAGAATGTGTTCTACCTGAATATGTCCTTCAGAAAACAGGTCCTTCCATGCGATAATCTTCCCTGTGTACGGGCAGGTTTGTTTGCACTCTATCCATAATCTCACCTTCAGGACATGATATGGCCTTTGTGCCATGCCATGCTCCTCGAGCAATGCGCGGCACGCATTATTCTCCTCCTCGTTCTTCCACATCTGGTTGCGATCCTTGTCACGTTCCTTTTTACTCTTCTTCAAATCCCTTCCCATTTCGATCTTTATCTCGTTGATGGGACCATACTTTTCTCTCAGCGCAGGCACAAGTGAGCGCACTTCAAACAACACAGCCTGCACTATGGGATTTTTGATTTTCCGGATATATGCCTCTATTTCTTCCTCCTTGATTATTCCCTCGCGCTGCCGCTGATCACTATGATGATATAACTTCCTGACCCTGTTCTTCGGTAGACCATAATGGTCAGATAAAACAGACCCAACCTTTTCCAGTGCCAGCTCGCCGTTGGCAGTGTAGCCCACGGTCTTAGCTGCTGCCTCTATCTCCTCCTGTTCTGCGATTGATTTTGAAGACCACAGCCTTCCATAGGCATTCTGAACTCCTCCAAGTAAAACGGCATCACTGTAGTCTTCCCCTCGAATAACATAAGGCATCAGATTCATAATCGCCTTATGACTAAGCGAGCCCATCTCTCCGGCCAAACGGAACTTCACAAACTTCGCGGCGGATGCCTCATCGGCTGACCAGCGGATTAATGCATAATTCATCAGCCACTCGGGGTCACGCGCAAATTGCTTGATTTCCCAGACCGATTCAAGCTCCTTCAATAATGGCGCTATCGCGGTATAGTGGAGCGTTTGGATCGTCTTCAGCGCATCCTTTGTCTTCTTGCTCTTGCTTCCCCATAACTCAAAAATGGCATTGATCGTTCTACAAACAGGCACCGAATGTTCATCCTCAAAATTGACGTTAGCCTCTCCCACATTCAGCTTCTTTTTCAAGGCCTCAAACTTCCTCGAACTGGCTGCAATGAGGACAGTGATGGCAGCTTCGCGCTCCTGAGCAGATAACTCCCTTGTTTCTATCCTCACTGTATTAATGAAAGAAAACATCCGATAAAGCTCAAATACCGGAGAGCTCAATTGAATTCGGGTCTTACTGCGATCAAGGCTGCATGTCCCGCGCAAAAACTTTTGATTGCGCAGGGGACGTTGAAAAAACAGGATTCCCTTATCAGGTTGTCCGAGAATTACCTTCAGCTCATCTGTGAGGACTGCAGGATTGTGGACGCTTTGTTTTGACCAAATGGCTTCAAACTCCTGCAGATACATCTGTCGCGTAGTGTACCTGTTGCGAATTCTCTCTTTATGAGGATTGATGGAAGCAAGGTACTGGCCTAGGGTGCGGCTGCCCATTTCAGCCTTCGTCTGATCGAGTCCGATTTTCCCCTCCTTCGGATCTCCCACATTAAGATCACTTTTCTCATCAAGCGGTGATTGAAGATTTTCCCTATATCCTCTCCTCTGAGCAAGGTGATAAAACACTCTGCCCAGTTCATGAAGTGAAAGCTTCCTTCCTACCGCCGCTTCTGAGCGAAGAACATATGGATCAAGGGCAAAAAATGCTCTGAATGAGTCCGGGAGCACAAGTTGCTGGACGTCTGATCTGAACTTATCGGACTGCGGAAACATTCCCACCCTCATCAATTCTCTGGCAAGACGCTCCATGCGAAGCCCTCTTCGGAAATACTGGCGCCGCCTCTGTCGCGCCATCCTCCGGTCTTCATTTTTTGAAACTTCCTTTCCCTTTTTCCGATTAACTCCCTCAGGAAAAATTCTGACTCCCATGCCTTCAATGCGGCGGTCAGCCAGGTTCACAACAGACCAACCAATGGAGTTAGTCCCGAGATCTAATCCTAATCTTCTGGTCATAGAGCGTGGTATAAAAAATTAGAAACTGCTAATCTCTTAATCGAGATTGTAACCTATTTACAAAGTGAAATTTTTCAATTTAGTTGGTGAATCTAAAAAATATTCTAATACATTTGTCCTGTTATCTATCCACAACAAGGCTATATGCCGAAGGTGTTTACCTGTTAGTCCCGTCTCGGCGGGACTTGTTTTTTTCTGTCTACTCAGGAAAAGATCTATTCAGCAAGTGATGTTCCGAAATCTTGATCAGTTCTATGCTCAAAATTTTTAGGTGTGGCCTGTCGAATAATGGCCTTCAAGATCTTTCTAAAATTTGAATACTTGGCAGCTCTCAATTTGCAATACTGATTATTCAAGAGTGCAATGAAATTTCCATTTAGTATCATGGCTTGGTTGACTATAGACCGGTAAAACAGATTCGCATTCGAATCTGAAATCAACGATTGTAATGTTATCCTTTTCCTCGAAATCGCCATCACGATTCTTCAGTGCTAGATGTGAGCAGCAGCGCAACTTCAATCAGGATACCCTTCACCCCAGCCAGGTTATCTAGTTTAAAGCCTTTAGTACTCAGTATCAATCCCCCCAAAAACCCACCGCTCAGGATAGGTTATCTAGTATCTAGCTTCTAGTATCTAGCATCTTAAAAATCTACTTATCAACCATCCCCGTCACTCCTGCACATAGCCATTAAATTCGCCCTTCCCTACCGCCTGACATGATTCTCATTTTTGACACCGAAACCACCGGTCTGCCGCAGAACTACAATGCTCTGCTGACCGATTTCAATAACTGGCCCCGCGTGGTCCAGATCGCCTGGCAACTCCACGAACCTTCCGGAAAACTCGTATCGCAGGGCAACCGCATCGTGCGGCCTGACGGCTTCTCCATTCCTTACAATGCGGAAAAGGTGCACGGCATCTCGACCGACCGCGCAATGCGCGATGGACTGCCACTCGCGGATGTCATGGCAGAGTTTCTGGCAGATGTGGCGAAAGCAACTACCATCTCCGGACACAACATCGAGTTCGACCTCAATATCACCGGATGCGAACTGCTTCGCCTCGGACAAGAGAACGTGCTTCCGGCGAAAAAAATCATTGATACCAAGGAAGTCTCTACAGACTTCTGCGCGCTGCCTGGCGGCAAGGGTGGGCGATTCAAATGGCCCACACTCACTGAACTGCACACTAAACTCTTCGGAGTGCCTTTCGCCGAGGCGCACGATGCGGCCTATGACGTGGATGCCACGGCGCGGTGTTTCTTCGGACTGGTATCCCAGCGCGTTGTAGCTCTGCCTGGCACAACGCCTGAAAGCGTTGTCTACGAAGCACCCGTGCTGAGTGGTGGCAACTTCAGCACTCCGGATGAACCGGAAGTGGTAGTCGATATCCCCCCTGCTCCCGCGCAGGTGGTGGAAACGCAACCCTTCGTTCACCTCCATGTGCATTCGCAGTATTCTATTCTGCAATCCACCATTGATGTGGAAGATCTGGTAAAGGCCACCAAGAAATCCGGCGCTCCCGCGGTAGCCATTACCGACCACGGCAATATGATGGCTGCCTTTCAATTTGTCACAGCAGCCAACAAACACGAAGTCAAAGCCATCGTGGGCTGCGAAGTGAACCTCTGCCGCGACCGCCTCGACAAAAGCAATAAGGACGACGGTTATCAGACCGTGCTTCTTGCCAAAAACAAAGAAGGGTATCACAATCTGGCATTGCTGTCATCCATCGCATACACGGAAGGTTTTTATTACGTGCCGCGCATTGACCGCAATGCAATTCTAGCCCACAAGGAACATCTCATTGCATCTACGGGTGGACTCTGGGGCGAAGTGCCCTGGCTGATTCTCAATGTGGGTGAAGAGAAAGCCGAAGAAGCCTTTGTATGGTGGAAGGACCACTTCGGGGATGATTTTTACGGCCAAATTATGCGTCACGGCATCGATGAAGAAGAGGTGGTGAACCGCGTGATTCTTCGTCTGTGTGAAAAATACGGCGTGAAGTATTTCGCTTCTAACAACGCGTACTATACCGACAGACTGGAAGCCGGTGCGCAGGATGCCCTGCTGTGCGTGAAAGAAAGCGAGCCTGTTTCCAAGCCGAAAAAATACATTGGCAAGCGCGGCCGTGAATTCCGTTTCGGATTGCCCAACGATGAGTTTTACCTCAAGTCCGACGCGGAGATGTCCGCCCTCTTCAGCGATATGCCCGAAGCGCTGGCATGCACCATTGAAATAGCCGAGAAGTGCGAAAGCTATTCCCTCAAGCGCGATGTGCTGCTGCCGAAATTCGATATTCCCGAGGCCTTCCAGCATGCGGAGGACGCAGAAGACGGCGGCAAGCGCGGTGAAAACGCCTACCTGCGTCACCTTACTTATGAGGGCGCCAAAAAACGCTACGGCACAATCACCCATGAGATTGAAGAGAGCCTCGACTTTGAGCTCGCCACCATCGAGCGCACCGGCTATCCCGGTTACTTCCTCATCGTGCAGGACTTCTGCAATGAGGCGCGGAAGATGGGCGTATCGGTGGGGCCCGGACGCGGATCAGCCGCCGGTTCGGCCGTGGCGTATTGCATTGGAATCACGAACGTAGATCCAATCCGTTACGACCTCCTGTTTGAGCGCTTCCTCAATCCGGAGCGCGTGAGCATGCCCGATATCGATATTGACTTTGATGACGAAGGCCGTGACAAAGTGATTGAATATGTGCGCAACAAATACTCGCGCAATGCGGTGGCGCAGATCATCACTTACGGCACCATGGCGGGAAAGTCATCCATCAAGGACTCCGCACGCGTGTTTGAACTGCCGCTGGCGCAGAGTGATGCACTCAGCAAATTCGTGCCTGCCAGCGGATCACTGATGGAAGTGATTCATCTCGAAGACAAGGAGCTGAACGCGAAAATGAGCGGCGATGATCTCGCTCTCGCACGCAACCTGCGCGAAGCAGTGAAGCACAGCGACGAGCAGCGTAAGGTGGTAGAAATGGCAGCGCGACTCGAAGGCTCCATTCGCAACACCGGCATCCACGCCTGCGGGGTAATCATTACACCAGATGACATCACGCGCTATGTGCCCGTGGCTACTGCCAAGGATACGGACATGTGGTGCACACAGTTCGACAATGCCGTGGTGGAAAGCGCCGGACTGCTCAAGATGGACTTCCTCGGGCTGAAGACGCTCACACTCATCAAAGACACCGTGCGCATCGTGAAAGAGCGCAGTGGCATTGAGCTCGACCCCGACAATTTTCCACTGGAAGATACAGCCACTTACGAGCTCTTTCAGCGCGGCGATACAGTAGGCATCTTCCAATACGAAAGTGCCGGAATGCAGAAGTATATGCGGGAGCTCAAGCCCACCGTGTTCGATGACCTCATCGCGATGAACGCGCTGTACCGTCCGGGCCCGCTGGAATACATCCCCACCTTCATCCGACGCAAACACGGTCAGGAGGAGATCACTTACGACCTGCCGGAAATGGAGGAATACCTCAAGGAAACCTATGGGGTAACCGTGTACCAGGAGCAGGTGATGCTGCTCTCGCAGAAGCTCGCCGGATTCACCAAGGGTGAGGCCGACGTACTGCGTAAGGCGATGGGTAAAAAGCAGAAGGACGTGCTCGACAAAATGAAGGGCAAGTTCATTGAAGGTGCGATTGCCAAAGGCCATCCGGCTGATCCGCTCGAAAAGATATGGACCGACTGGGAAGCGTTTGCATCCTATGCATTCAACAAATCGCACTCCACGTGCTATGCCTGGATCGGCTATCAGACGGCCTATCTGAAAGCCAACTATCCTGCGGAATACATGGCTGCCGTGCTGAGCAATAACCTCGGCGACATCAAGTCAGTGACCTTCTTCATGCAGGAGTGCAAGCGCATGCACATCCCCGTGCTCAGTCCGGATGTGAATGAATCGCTCGCTGCGTTTTCGGTAAATAAAAAAGGTGAAATCCGGTTCGGACTGGCAGCCGTGAAAGGTGTGGGAGAAAACGCTGTGGAAAGCATCATCAGCGAACGCAAGACCGGACCTTATACTTCGCTGTTCGATTTTCTCCGCCGCGTGGATGCGCGCACTGCCAACAAAAGGGTGCTGGAGAGCCTTGTGCTCAGCGGTGCGCTCGACTCCTTCGGTCATCAGCGCTCATCCTATTTCGAGGCGGACGGAAAGAGCGATACATTCATTGAAACCCTTTCGAAGTACGCAAATGCCACCCGCGAAGACAAACAGAGTTCGCAGGCTTCTTTGTTTGGTGACACCGCAGACGATCTCATACCCGAACCACAATTCCCGCAAGCATTGCCTTGGGATACCCTCACTCAGCTGAACAAGGAAAAAGAAGTGGTTGGCATGTTCATCAGCGGCCATCCGCTGGATGATTTCTCACTGGATATTAAAAGCTTCTGCTACGACGGTGGACTTTCCGCACTCAAAGATCTCAACAGCACGGCCAAGGGCTTTGAGTACAAATTCGCAGGTGTGGTGCGCAATGCAGAGCACAAGATGACGAAGACGGGCAAACCGTTTGGAACCTTTGTGCTGGAGGATTATGACGATTCCTTCGAATTCATCCTTTTCGGAGATGATTACCTGCGGTTCAAGTCGCTCCTCCAGACAGGCTATTACCTCTTTGTTGCAGGCAAGGTGCAGCCTCGCGCATTCGGACAGCAGCAGGGAGAACTCGAGTTCAAGGTTCTGCGCATTGAACTGTTGGCAGATATCCGCGAAAAACTAGGTAAGTTCCTGGACATCCGGGTGGACGTCAACAGTCTGAACGACGCGCTGATTGCGCAACTGGAAAAAGGACTCAAAAGCCCCGGAGGAAAAACCCAGGTGCGATTCCGCCTGATGGAAGGCACCATGGAAATTGTAGCACCCTCAGGAGCCTACAACAAAGTGGCCGTGAGCAATGAAATGATGGACGAACTCGCGCGCATTCCGGAAATTGAAGTGCGGCTGGCAGAAGGCAAGGCAGATTAAAGGTGCATGAACTCCTTTTTCTTCAGAAGCTGCTCTTTGGATTCGCGGTGGTCGGGATCGTCCACGCAGCAATCTACCGGACATACTGCGGCACATTGCGGCTCATCGTGAAAGCCTACGCACTCGGTGCACTTGTCCGTTACGATGTAATACACATCCATGCTCACCGGATTCTGAGATGAATCAGAATCCACCTCATTTCCGCCCGAAAGTGGTGTGATGATTCCGCGAAGGCCTGTGCCATCGGAATACTTCCACTCCGCACCGCCTTCATAGATCGCGTGGTTCGGACATTCTGGTTCGCATGCACCGCAGTTGATGCATTCGTCGGTGATCATGATTGCCATAATAATGAAGCGCTTTGAGGTCTCCCCTAATTTTGCATGCAAAAGTAAGCAGGAGAATAGTCCATGATGATGATGTCGCTACAACAACGCATAACCGCCTTTGTTCAACTCGGTCACGGCCTCCGGGCACTGGCTGCATCGCCCGATTGGCCGGGCTTTGCCTGCGGACTCACCCGTGAGGAGTTTGATCAGGTACGCTCGCTCATGGACACCGTCAAGGCCCGAAATGGCTGGTTTACGCCTGAAGCGGTGGTACAATCCTTCGCCGCATGGGGCGAAAACCTTCGCGAAGAGCCCCTGCGTCAATGGCTCTCCGTGTACCAATTGCCCGAAATCCAGGAATCCCCTGCTACCGTGGCCGTGATCTGCGCAGGCAATATTCCCATGGTTGGTTTCCATGATGTGCTGAGCATTCTGATCACGGGACACCGGGCCCTGATCAAGTACTCGTCGGATGACGATGTGCTGATACCCGCAGTGCTGCAACTGCTCGTGCGCATTGAGCCGGGCTTTGCCCCGATGATTGCGTGGGCGGAAGGGAAGCTTCACAACTTTGACGCGGTTATTGCCACAGGCAGCACGAACACCTCTCGCTATTTCCACCAATACTTCTCTGCGTATCCGCACATCATCCGCAAGGGGCGCACGAGTGTTGCCGTGCTCACCGGCGATGAAACGGAAGAAGAACTGCTCGGGCTCGGACGGGATATTTTCGACTACTATGGACTGGGATGCCGCAGTGTGAGCAAGATGTACGTGCCAAGAGGCTATGCGCTCGACACCTTTTTCAAGGGCATATTCTCCTACAGCGGGGTGGTGAATCACAACAAATACGCGAACAACTACGACTACAACAAGGCGGTCTGGCTGCTCAACAATGAAAATCTCCTCGACAACGGATTTATTCTGCTGAAAGAAGACACCCGTGTGGCCTCGCCCACCGGCAGTTTGTACTACGAATACTACGATGATCTCAATGCACTGGAGGCTTCACTGGAAGCGCAGAGCGAGGCCTTGCAGTGCATCATTTCCCGCAACCACGTGCCGTTCGGACAGTCGCAGGCGCCCGGATTGGCGGACTATGCAGATGGTGTGGACACCATTGCCTTTCTGCAGTCCCTGCGCGTTGCAGCACGCTGAAGTGCAAGAATTGCCCGCTTTTGCCCCGCGGGATTGGGATGAACGGTGCGTGTGAGGGCCTTTCCGGGTGTATTTTCGCACACTATGACAATGAGCCGGTATTTTCTTATTGCTTTTTCTGCCGCCGTGGTGCTCGCAGCCTGTGAGACAGAAGTGGACCTGAACGCTCCGTACAAGAGCACCACCGTGGTATTCGGATTGCTCGATCCGACTGCGGATACCCAGTGGGTCAAGGTCAACAAAACCTTTTTAGGAGAAGGAAATAACCTGGAGTACGCGCTGATCCGCGACAGCTCGGAGTACGACTTCTCAGAATTCAACAGGCTCGTGGTAGAACAACTGGAGAACGGCAATGTGGTGGCCGAATATGAGTTGATTGAAAAAGAGATCTCCAACAAAGACATCAACGGCATTTTCTACGGACCTGAACAAACGGTGTACTTCTTTGAGACACCGCAGTCGGGACTCAACCAGGACGCCACCTATCGCATAGTATGTGACTTCCACAACCGTCCGGATGTGACTGCCACCACGAACATTGTGAAGTCCGGCTCAGTATCATTTCAGATTCCACAACCGGGGTCAGCGCTCATCCTGGCTCAAACCACTGGCGGAGGACAGAGCGTGAATTACAATGACAATGTGACGGTGAAGTGGAGTCCGATTGAGAACGCCGAACTGTATGATTTTGCATTGCGCTTTTTCTACAAGGAAAAGAAGTACACCAATGCCCAGCACACAGAACTCGTATCAGAAGAAAGCAAATTTATGGATTGGACTATTGGTCAGTTCACCAGTGAGAATCTGATCAATCAGGGCGGATTTCTGACACTTCAGTTTAACGCCAAGCCATTCTTCTCCTTTTTAGGAAATAAACTTACCGCTGACCCGACTATTGTGCGTGAGATCGGTACTTACGACGGCACCCGCACACGTTGTTTTGAAATCCGCATGGCGCTGGCGAATGAAGAGCTTCGCACGTATTTCGAAGTGAACTCACCGGTTACCGGAGTGATTCAGGAGCGTCCGACCTACACCAATGTAGTAGGGGGACTCGGCTTGTTTGCTTCGCGCAGCGGCGCACAGGTGGAAAATCTCGCATTGGTGAGCTCCAATCAGAATGGCAACCTCATTGCACTGGTGCTTGGAGAGTACACCAACGATCTTGGATTCTGCGATCCGAATCCGGTAAGTCCTTATACGTGTGATTAAAACGCTCTGAGCGCGGGGGATTCAGGCGAGGAATTACCTCATCCATTTTCCGGAAAATACCTGACCATTGCGCAATACGCTGAACAGGTAAATGCCCTTTGACTGTGTGTTGAGGGCAATGGCCGGAGAGCTGAGCATACCTTGCTGAACAAGTTTTCCGTTTGCATCATGAATGACAAACCGGTCGGAAGATTCATACACTCCGCTGATCCGGATTTCGTTGGTTATTGCTGAATAGTACCATTCAAACGGGAATGAAGTGGATTCAGCCATACTTACCGGCTGACCTTTTACCAGCACCTGCGTAACCGCACCGCCGGTTTCATTGATCTGAAGCACCGGGACAGGAACACCCGGAGTCAGCCACTTGTACTCGGTTACTTCCGGACGATCGAAAGTGGTCCCTGTGCCCAAGAACTCAATGTAAACTGAGTCTGTCGCGTTGATGACCGTTACCACACGGAGTACTTCATACGACTCTTCAAAAAGATTCAGGGTGCCCCAGCCGTCCACGTTGTTTGAACGGGTCTGCTGGGTCTGATAGGCGCCTAACGTAGGTACCTGATAAAGCAATTCGGAATAGGACTCAGTCTGGTCACCAAACTGCAACGGCAATTCATAGATCACATCCACCGGATCACCTTGCGCTCCAGTCGGGATGCCCGCAATAGTGGCGCCGGCTCCTGTCTGCGCGAACCGATCCTCTCTGTTCTGAAAATAGAAATACGCATCTTCTAATGTAATCCCGGCCGCATCAAATGACTCCACTCCTACGGCGTAATCGGAATCATGCTCCGGGTCCAGGGGCGAATTGAAAAACACCTGATACACGAACGGCGTGCTTGAAATACTGATGCAGTCCGTTTCCGTGTTTGTTCCACCCAGCGTAATTTCATTTTCACCGAACGTCCACGTGTAGTTTGCGCCGGTCGCGGTATAATTGACTTCTCCTCCAAGCGCTGCATTTTCCTGCACCAGCAAATCACCTGCATCAGGCAAATC
>JBKDGH010000142.1:0-3314 GCA_046336655.1 Flavobacteriales bacterium
CCTCCCGCTGCATCCTCCTAAGTATGCGGAGATGATGGGAAAAAAAATCGACGAGAGCGGTGCGCGCGTGTGGATGATCAACACCGGGTGGAGCGGCGGACCTTACGGCGTCGGCCAGCGCATGAAGCTCAAGTACACTCGTGCGATGATCACTGCAGCCCTCGAAGGCAAGCTTGATCAGGTGGAATACGAAACGCATGATGTATTCGGATTGGCCATGCCAAAGACATGTCCTGATGTTCCCGCCGAACTCCTCAATCCGCGCAACACGTGGGCTGAAAAAGGCGCATACGACGCGAAGGCCAATGAACTCGCGGAGAAATTCGTGAAGAATTTTGAGAAATTCGCCGAGTTCGCCAATGCTGAAATTCTCGCCGCTGCACCGAAGGTGAAAGACGGCGTACACTAATTTACATTCTCATCAGAACAAGGCGCGCCTCAACGGCTGCGCCTTTTTCTTTTTATACAATGACATTGCACTATGGCAGAAAATAACGGAGCGGTGCGAAGTGAACAGCGATTTCTCGAAGGACCGAGATCGCGATTTCGCGAATTTCTATTCGTCAATAAAGTCCTCTTCGAATTCATCAACGGATTCCGCAAGCTGCACTTCGTCGGGCCATGCGTGACCTACTTTGGCAGCGCGCGCTTCGACGAAAATCACGAGTACTACCGCATCACCCGTGAGCTCGCGAAACGCACGAGTGAGATGGGCTTCGCCACCATGACCGGCGGCGGACCCGGCATCATGGAAGCGGCCAATCGCGGTGCGTTTGAGAATCGTGGCTATTCCATCGGATGCAATATCATCCTTCCGAAAGAGCAGCATGAAAATCCGTACCTCCACAAGTGGGTCACCTTCCGTTACTTCTTCGTGCGCAAAGTCCTGCTGGTAAAGTACAGCTATGCATTTGTCGTCATGCCCGGTGGCATGGGCACGATGGATGAACTCTTCGAAGCACTCACGCTCATTCAAACCGGGAAAATCAAAAACTTCCCTGTGGTGTTATTCGGAAAAGAATACTGGAAAAACCTCATCGAGCTGCTCGAAGAAATGGTGAAGAAAGGCACTGTGTCGCCGAATGACCTCGACCTGCTGCTCATCACCGACAGCGTGGAAGAAACCATTGCCCATTTGCAGAAACACTCCATCGAGCGCTTTGCACTGAAGCGCGGCAAATGGAAACCCAGCGGCTGGCTCGGGGAAGAAAACTAAGTGAAGTATATTCCATTATTTGCATAAATGCTGCATACCCGATAAGTTCATCTCAGCAAGAGGGAGTAATTGGCCTATTTTTGCACTTTAATTTGAAAACTAACGATTTGGGGTTCAAAAGAAAGCGGTCAGCTATATATTTTGAGAACCCGTTATGCATTCATTTGAACATCTTAAACACATCTCGAGAATGGATCCAAAAAAAGACGTACTAGAAGAAATCTCGAAAGAGTTGAGAGCTTTTCGCAAAGAGACTTCAAAGGGATTCTCTGATGCCAACGAAAAATTCACCGCGATCGATAAAAAAATCGCTTCTGTGAGCAAGAAATTGTCCGACTTAAACGAGAAGGTGGAGCTCATTTGGAATAACATGGACGTTGACATGGCAATGGTTCGGAAATTTGGACGAAAATCAACCGTCTCAAACAACGTCTCCAAACCTTCGAAGAAGAAGTAACTTGTCTTTGTCAACGTATAAGAACTATACTCTCGCGGATTCTTCAAATTTCTTTTGCACCTCTTCTTCTTCCCCCATCTGCGCGTCGGCGAAACGGTGATTCCGGATCACGAATCAGTCAGGCATTTGAAAGCCCTGCGCATTCAGCCCGGTGAGCATATTGCACTCACTGATGGCAAGGGCCATCGCTATACCGGTGAACTGATTGCGGGTAAAAAAGAGATGAGCATTGCGGTGCTTTCGTCGGAAACCTTTACACCCCAACTGCCGCAACTCACCCTCGCCATCGCGCCCACTAAAAACCACGACCGCCTGGAATGGCTCGTGGAAAAGGCAGTGGAGATCGGAGTACACCGCATACTGCTCATTGACTGCGACCACAGCGAGCGCCCTGTGGCCCGAATGGATCGTCTGGAGCGCGTGGCAGTGGCGGCACTCAAGCAAAGTCAGCGCTACTACCTGCCGGTAATCGAACCGCTGAAGACGTTCTCTTCCGTGATTGAAATGCCGTTCGACGGCATGCGATTTCTAGCTCACTGCTACGATGAAGTGCAGAAAAAACTGCTGCGCGATGCCCTTATCCCCGAACGCGATGCGCTGATTGCCATCGGACCGGAAGGCGATTTCTCCCGCGATGAAGTGTACCGCGCCGAACAGGCCGGCTGGGTGTCAGTAAGTCTCGGAAAATCCCGCCTGCGCACCGAAACCGCCGGACTCGCCGCCGTGCATACCTTTGAGATCATCAACCAGCAATAGCATGTTCGGAATCCTCCGCTTTCTGTTTCGCACGCTCTTCGTGCTGCTGATCGTCGCCGCCGTGGTGGGTTATTTCACCAACCCTACGCGTGCTGATTTTGCGGAGAAAGCCGACACCGAATTGCGCAAGCGACTCGGCGAAAACGGAATGCCCGAAGAAATTTCCGAAGCCCGCGCCTCACTCACCCGCCAGGTCATCGAAGGCATGGTGCGCCACACCAATTACCACATATGCGGCGTATTCACCATTTCAGTGCCCATGGACAAAGACTATTCTTTCCTCGGAGTATTCGGCCAGTTCATTCCGTTGCAATCTGACACCCCGCTGGAATGGACCGACAACCGTCAACCAACCCCCTGAACACCCGCATGATGCTTCACCGCATGTTACTCACCTGGTGCATCCTCACCGGGCTTACTGCATTGGGACAAACGCCTGAAACGTACGCGCTCATTCCGAAGCCGGTGAGCCTGACTTACACCGGAGGCACATTCACCATAACCCCATCCACACGCATCCTCTTCACGGGACCGTGTGAAATGGAAGCGCAGATGCTGAAACTCGCATTGAAAGAATGCGGGGTGAATGTGACTGATATGCATGAATGGGCGCCCGATGAGCCGCAGGACAACATCATCCATGTGAGTTGCGGCACTTCTTCCACGCCGACGCCGGAGGAAATGGCCTTTCTCCCCGGCAACCTCGGCAAGCTGCCGGTGAGTCAGAACACCGGCAAGTACTCCATCAGTATGTCTGCCAGCGCCATCCGAGTGAACGGCAGCGATGCCGCAGGCGTGTTTTATGCCACGCAGACATTGCGTCAGATGGCTTTTCAGCACAAGACAGCCAACAGCACATCCATTGCCCTGCCCACTGCTGACATC
>JBKDGH010000143.1:0-16292 GCA_046336655.1 Flavobacteriales bacterium
TGGAAGGATAGCGATATGGAACAAACCACTACCACTCCTGGCAGGGTCAGCAGACTGCTTGAACAACTCACAGAGTCAGCTACACTTGCCATGGCCCGGCTCAGCAGGGAACTCGCCCAACAGGGCCATGATATTGTGAGCCTGAGTCTCGGAGAACCCGATTTCGATACACCGGATTACATCAAGGATGCTGCGAAAAAGGCTATTGATAATAATATCACGCACTATCCACCGGTGAACGGTTTTCTGGATGTGCGCAAAGCGATTGCCGCGAAGTTTCTTCGCGACAATGGACTGACTTATTCTTCCGAACAGATCGTGGTATCCACCGGAGCGAAACAATCTATTGCCAATGCAGTGCTTGCACTCATCAATCCCGGCGATGAGGTGATCATGCCAAGCCCTTACTGGGTGAGTTATTCTGAGATGGTGAAAATTGCTGGTGGTGTGCCATTGGAAGTTACCGCCGGACTTGATCAGCAGTTCAAGATCTCGGCAGCGCAGCTGGCCGCAGCAATTACACCGCGCACAAAGATGATTATCTTCTCTTCTCCCTGCAATCCGTCGGGCTCTGTGTTTTCAGAAGAAGAACTTCGCGCGATGGCAGAGGTAATTGTGCAGCATGAAGAGTTGTACGTGATCAGCGATGAAATTTATGAGTTCATCAATTACTCCGGAAAATCGGTGAGCATTGCCACCATGCCAGGAATGCACGAGCGCACGGTGACGGTGAACGGAGTGTCGAAGGCTTATGCCATGACAGGCTGGAGAATCGGATACATCGGCGCACCGAAGTGGATCGCGGATGCATGCACCAAGATGCAGGGGCAGATTACCAGTGGTACCGGTACCATCTCACAGATGGCAGCAAAGGCTGCAGTGGAGGCGGATCCGGCGGTGATTCAGCCGATGATTGAGGTGTTTCGCACACGACGTGATCTCATGTATAGTCTGCTTTCGGAAATTCCCGGATTGAAGACCAACCTCCCGGAAGGCGCCTTCTATTTCTTCCCGGATGTGAGTGCCTTTCTTGGAAAGAAGCACAACGGAGAAGTAATTGAAACAGCAGCTCAGCTCAGCATGTATATGTTACGCCATTTTCAGGTGGCTACGGTGAGCGGTGAATCGTTCGGCGATCCATCTTGCATCCGGCTTTCTTATGCTGCCTCGGAAGGCGATATTCGCAAGGCATGTGAACGCATCCGTACTGCGCTCCTCGCGCTGATATAAGAACTAGTAAAGAAGTGACGAACACAGATATCGAACAACTCTTTCAGCGATTTCAATCGCTCACTGCATTGGTGATAGGCGATGTGATGATCGATGCTTACCTGTGGGGAAAGGTGAACCGCATTTCTCCTGAAGCGCCTGTTCCCGTGGTGCATGTGCAGAAAAAGGAAAACCGACTGGGAGGTGCAGCCAACGTAGCCCTCAACGTGCATGCACTTGGTGCGAAGGCGATCATCTGCTCAGTGGTTGGTGATGGCAGCAAAGGTGATGTGTTTCGCAAAACCTCCAAGGAAAACGGATTTAGTACAGAAGGCATTATTGATTCCACGGAGCGAATGACCACTGTCAAGACTCGGGTCATCGCCCAAGGTCAGCATATCGTAAGGATTGATGATGAGGTAACCTGGCCGCTGTCAGCCACCGACGAGCGCAATCTTCTTGACTGTATTCAGAAAATACTGAGCCGTCAGAAGATTGATGTGATCATTTTCGAGGATTACAACAAGGGAGTGCTTACTCCTCGGGTTATAGAGACTGTACAGGGGTGGGCGTCAGAGCGCAACATCATCACTGCGGTGGACCCGAAGAAAGATAATTTTTTTACATACAAAGGCTGCACTTTGTTCAAGCCTAATCTCAAGGAATTGAGTGAAGGGCTGGGCATGGATATCGACCGGCACAATCCGGATCAGATCGAAGCAGCCATGCGTGAGTTGCAATCCCGCCTTGGTAACGCGCTCACTATGGTCACCCTTTCAGAGGCCGGCGTAGCAACGCTGGAAAAGGATCATTTCCTGCACATTGGGGCACACGCCCGCGAGATTATGGATGTGTCCGGCGCAGGTGACACAGTAATCAGCGTGGCTGCTCTTGCACTGGCTGCGGGCTGGCAGCTTTCGGATGCCGCTGCGGTAGCGAATCTCGCAGGCGGTCTGGTGTGTGAACATGTGGGAGTAGTACCTGTACAGCGAGACCGGTTGATCGGTGAGTCAATCAAAGCCATGGTAAAATGAGTTGGCAGCAATTCCGTGAGCGCGTTAATCTGTACTTGTTTCGCAACAAGGATCGCACTCTTGGAGTACTGAAAGCCATCAACATTATCGTTACCCTGAGTGCCATCGGCACCATGATCTGGATGTACGGATTTCAGTTGAATCCGGAAGACGAGCAGGTAGCCTACTTCTTCATCAAGTCGAGTTTCGCGTTTTACGTCCTTCAGTACCTGATCAAAATCGTTTACGATTTCAATCCGAAGGAGTTCATCCGTCGCACGTGGTTTGAAGGAACCATGATGGGAATTCTGATCGTGGAGGGCCTTGCTTACTCTATTTCAGGGGACTTGTTTATCGCAAAGCTTTTCCATCAGATTGGACTTGAATCGGCGGTGGGCGTCAGTACTCTTTTTATTCAGGTGTACTTCCTCATCGTGGTTGTCACAGAGTTTGTGCGTAACAGTGAGTTTCTTCCCCGCTTCCGGCTCAATCCTGCGGTGATTTTTGTGCTGAGTTTCGTGTCGATCATTCTCATTGGCACCTTTCTGCTTATGCTTCCGGAGATGACACATGCCGGTCATCTGCCTTTTGTGGATTCATTGTTCACTGCTACCAGTGCGACCTGTGTGACAGGCTTGTTGACCGTGGATGTGCCGGGCACGTTTACGTTCAAAGGGCAGTTCGTGATTCTCATGCTCATCAAGTTGGGCGGTTTGAATATCATCGCTTTTGGAGGATTTCTTTCGCTGATGAGCAAAGTGGGCGTGGGTGTGCGTCATCACCAGGTGATTGAGGGTTTCGTAGCACGCGACAATATCCTGAGTGCAAAAGGCATGCTTGGAAAGGTTGTGCTCTGGACTCTGGCTATAGAAGGTATTGGAGCAATTGCGATGTATTTTCTTTGGTCTCCGGGAATTCAATGGGCCTCCGACGGTGATCGGATGTTCAACAGTATTTTTCATTCCATCTCTGCATTTAACAATGCCGGCATCTCACTCTTCAGCAACGGATTTGTAAATGAAGCCGTGAGCACAAACTATCTTGTTCACTGGGTCATTATTCTGCTCATCTTTTTCGGTTCATTGGGTATTCTGGCCATTTTTGATCTGTTTGAAATCAATCGGTTAAGAGACCGTCTGAGGCACCCATGGAAAAGAGTAGACTACGCTACCCGCATTTCGCTCTACTTCGCTTTTGCATTGATTGCAGTCGGGGCCGTTGCAATCTATTTTTTTGAACGGAACAATACTCTTTCAGGCCATACTTTCTTTGGACAGATCACAGGTGCTGTGTTTCAGTCAGTGGCTCCGCGCACCGCAGGGTACAACACAGTAGACATGGGAATGATGGGCGTTCCGGCCATTCTTGTGGTGATTGCTTTGATGTACATAGGGGCAGGCAGTGGCTCCACCGGTGGTGGTATTAAGACAAGCAGTCTTGCGGTTATTCTGGCGGATATCCGATCCGCTATGACCGGTCAGGAGCGGTCCATTTTATGGAAGCGCACAATCAGCGCGAAAATGAAAAGCAATGCGTATTCGATTGCGATCATCTACGTATTTATGAATTTCCTCGGGGCGACTATACTCAGCGTTACAGAGAGTCATATTCTCGCCATGCCGGGTAAGTCGGTGCTTGATCTGGTCTTTGAGCAGGTATCCGCTTTTTCGACAGTAGGACTTTCGAGAAACATCACCTCGCTGCTTTCAGAGACTGGTAAGTATGTGCTGACCGTTTCCATGTTTGTCGGTCGTGTAGGCACATTCACCATTGCCTTCGCTCTGGCCGGGCATTTTGCAAAACAACAATACCGATATCCGGAAGCCGATCTGATGGTCGGATAAACAAATCAGTCAGATGGGACGTTTTGAGTCCGGTCAGGGAGTAACGAGATGAGTGCCACAGTTAAACCATATCACAAATCAGGCAAGAAGGAGGAGGTGGAGCAGATGTTCGACCACATCGCCCATCGCTATGACTTTCTCAATCGCCTTTTTTCCCTCAGGATTGATACCTTGTGGCGCAAGCGCGCGCTGAGGCTGATTCAGTCATATACCCCTGCTGATCTTCTCGATGTGGCTACTGGAACAGCTGATTTTGCAATTGCAGCTGCAGCCATGATTCCTTCACTCAAACACATCAAAGGAGTTGACCTCAGCGAGGGCATGTTGAGCCATGGCCGAATCAAGGTTTCCGACAGACAATTGGAGCAGCGCATAGAACTTATTAAAGGAGACAGCGAACAGCTGCCCTTCGCAGATGATTCGTTCGATGCGGTTACAGTAGCATTCGGGGTCAGAAATTTTGAGAACCTGTCTCAGGGGCTGACCGAAATGCACCGGGTGCTGCGGCCGGGCAGCCCGATTGTGGTGCTCGAGTTTTCCAAGCCTCAGAAGTTTCCGGTGAAGCAGCTGTTCGGATTTTATTTCAAGCGTATCATGCCTGTGGTGGGAAGAGTTTTTTCGAAAGACCACCGGGCATATACCTATCTGCCGGAATCCGTGGATCAGTTTCCGAGCGGGCAGGCTTTTCTTCATATCCTTTCATCTGCAGGTTTTCGCGAGGTGTATTGCATCCCTTTGAGCGGTGGCATTACCTCGATTTATACCGGGGTAAAATGAAGCATGAAATCTGGCCCTCTTCGATTTCCGGTACCATTACTCCGCCGCCATCGAAGAGCATTGCACAGCGCGCTGTAGCCTGCGCACTGATGGCCAGAGGGGAGTCGGTGCTACGCCATTTCCCGGACAGCGATGATGCCCGCGCGGCGCTCTCAGTTGCGCAAACGCTGGGCGCTGTGGTCACCCGATCGGGTGACACCGTTCGCATTCAGGGAGGTTTCCCGGCGAATTTCCACTCCGGAATCCGCACTGCCCGCAATACGCTGAATTGCGGCGAATCGGGCCTCGCTTCGAGGTTATTCACTCCGGTTGCAGCTCTGGGCGAAGGCACATTCACAATCACCGGAGAAGGTACTTTGCCCGGTCGTCCGTTCGACCTGTTTGAACAGGCTCTGCCGCAACTTGGCGTAGCTTGTTCAACTACTGATGGCACGCTGCCGCTGAAAGTGACCGGTCCGATGCGCAACGGCACCATCACAATCGACGGAAGTATTTCATCGCAGTTCATCACCGGATTGCTGCTCGCCCTGCCTCGGGTTCAGGGAGACAGTGGCCTTAACGTTCAGCATTTGGTGAGTTCGCCTTACGTGGATATGACGCTCGCAGTAGCGGCTCATTTTGGAGTGAATATTCGAATGGTAAAAGCAGGGATGTTTTCGATTCCCGGCGGTCAGCTCTATCAGGCTGGTGAACTCACTATTCCCTCGGACTGGAGTGGTGCGGCTTTTCTGCTTGTGGCAGCCGCATTATGCGGCGACCCGTACCTTGAAGTCAGTGGACTCAGCACAGATATTCCTCAGGCCGACATGCGCATTCTTGATGCGCTGCAGGCCGCTTGCGTGGCGGTGGAAATGAATGACGGCGTGTGCAGGGTGCATCGCAGTGATATTCAGGCGTTTGAATTTGATGCAACAGATTGCCCGGATCTTTTTCCCCCGCTGGTGGCTCTGGCAGCCTTTGCGAATGGAGTGAGCAGTATCCGCGGAGTAACGCGCTTGCACCACAAGGAGAGCAATCGGGCTAAGGTGCTCATGGAGGAATTTGGAAAGGCGAATGTGCGCATCGCAGTGCGCGATGATGAAATGAAGGTGTACCCCGGATATATCCGGCCGGCCGTGTTGCACAGTCATTCGGATCACCGGATTGCCATGGCCGCGGCATTGCTGGGGATGGGTGGCGACCGCATTACAATCCTGCAGTCCCAATCTGTATCCAAAAGTTACCCCTCCTTTTTTCAGGACATCGCATCACTTGGCGCTAAAGTTGCCACGCGCTAGCGGCTTCTGAAAGCAGGTTATATTCGTAGCGCTTAATTGGCTTCGGCGTGGCCCGGATTTAACTACACTCAACGTACATGGAATTTACAGCATCGCAAATAGCGTCACTCATCGGTGGCTCTCTGGAAGGGAATCCGGACATTAAAGTCAGTTCGCTTTCTAAAATTGAAGAGGGAAAGCCGGGCACACTTACCTTTTTGGCTAATCCAAAATACGCGCATTACATCTACACTACATCGGCCAGTGTGGCCATTGTGTCGTCCGATTTTCACGCGGAGAATGAGTTGCCGTCAAGCCTCACGCTGATTAAGGTGCCTGATGCCTATGCGAGTTTTGCGAAATTGCTTCAGGCATACGATCAGGCCCGCAAGCCGCAGCCGGGGATTCATCCATCCGCTGTCATTGACCCCTCAGCTGCCATTGGAGAGGAAGTATATATCGGTCCCCATGTGGTGGTGGCGGCGAAGGCAAGTGTGGGCAAGGGCGCTCAGCTCTGCGCAGGAGTGCACGTCGGCGAAATGACCCGCATCGGCGAAGGCACTGTGATATTCCCGGGAGTGCAGATTTACCGCGACTGCAGCATCGGAAATTACTGCACCTTGCATTCAGGTGTGGTGATAGGAGGGGACGGATTTGGCTTTGCGCCCGGAAGTGAAAACAATTATGCCAAGGTGCCTCAGATTGGCAATGTCATTCTCGAGGATCATGTGGAAGTTGGGGCTAATACCACCATTGATCGTGCAACATTGGGCTCCACCATAATCCGCAAAGGAGTGAAGCTCGACAATCTGATTCAGATTGCTCACAATGTGGAGATCGGTGAGAATACGGTCATCGCAGCGCAGACAGGGGTTGCAGGTTCCACCAAAATCGGAAGGAACTGCATGATCGGGGGCCAGGTCGGAATCGTCGGACACATCTCGATTGCGGATGAAGTGAAGATTGCCGCCCAAAGCGGTATTGGTCACGACATAAAAGAAGTTGGTTCAATTGTTCAGGGGTCACCTGCATTTGCTATCATGGATTACAAAAAGTCTTACGTCGGATTCAGAAGTCTGCCTGAATTGATGCAACGCATTTCCGCGCTGGAAAAGCAACTGAATGCACCTGCCGGTAACGAGCCGGGCGCATGAGCGGATGGTTTGAGTTCGGTCAGTGGCTCATCCATCGCGTAAAAGCTCGCGGACCTCATGGCGTGCACTCACCGCTGATTTTTCGTTTGATTACTGAAGTCCTCACACGTCGCACTGATGCACGCAGCGCGCTGTTGTCCGCAGAAGCACACAGAAAATTACTTCTTTCTGAAACCGGGTTTTTGACGATTGAGGACTTCGGTGCGGGCAGTCGTACAGGCAGTTCAGGGACCCGCAGGGTGTGTGATGTGGCAAGAAATGCTTCTTCTTCGCCGGACCAGCTCGTGGCATTGTGGTGTCTGGTGCAGGATATGAAACCCGAAGTGATTCTTGAGTTTGGAACCAATCTGGGATTAGGAACAATGGCCATGGCGGCAGCATCTCCGCATTCGAAGATCATTACCATGGAGGGCAGTGCCGAGCTTGCCGCCAAAGCTGAGCAGGCATTTCAATATTACCATTTCCGGCAAGTCGACTGTCGGCAAGGGGAATTCGATGTGCTTCTTCCACAGCTTGAAGAAGAAGGTGTGCGGCCCGCCTTTGTATTTCTTGATGGCAATCATCGCAAAGAACCCACTCTTCGTTACGTGGAACAGCTCATGCGCATGTGTTCAGATGATGCGGTAATCATGCTTGATGACATTTGGTGGTCGCGCGAAATGGCTGAGGCATGGAAAGAAATCTGCGGGTGGAGCGATGTGTTTCTTACAGCAGATTTTTTCCATTTTGGATTGATATGGAATAGTAAGCGATTGCGCAAAGAGCATTTCATTGTGCGCTTGCCATGAACCGGTTCAGAGTGATGGCACTGAATTTGGCTATTTTTGACCGTTCAACCAGTAACCCGAAAAGAACTCGATGAAAAAAGTTATTCTGATTGCCTTTTTGGCATTGCCGTTAGCACTGAGTGCACAAACCAAGGGAGCGGTAACCTCTACGTCTCCTGCTCAAAAAGAAACCAGGAATATGCCTCCGCCCCGGGATGCACAAACTGTGATCGTCGAGCTGGTGATCACCGAAAACACCGCGGGTGGTGTCTCCATGCGCTTTGACTCGGGAAAGGAGCAACCTACTTACCTTTCAGATAAAGAACTTGTTCAGCAACTCGCTGACTTACGCAGCTATGCGGTTTACAGCGCACCCGATGCCTTCAATTACCTGAACAGTCTCGGTTTCCGCTACATTGACTCGTATCAGCTTCCGCTGAGTGGACGCAGCGAAACACATCTCGTTTTCCAACGTGATCTGCGTCGCGGCAGGGAAGGCAGCGAGGCCCCCAGACCCGCGGATCCAACCCGTCAACCGACAAACAACCCCAGAGCGACAACCCCTCCCGCTCCCCCAAAGAAATAAGTCAACCATACGGGTTGGGAAGGGCTGGCATTGTGCAGCCCTTTCTGCTGTGCGGCGTTATCTCTGGCTGTCCGGAACTGACGAAAAGCTTCAGAATGGCATACGAATGCAGGTGTCCCGGACATCTTGGTAGTCTGGATGTCACAAATACTGACAAGATTGCCGAAGGGCGGTAATGGCACTTTAATTGACTCCGGGCGACCAGTTTCGAACGAAAAAACAGATTCAAATGAGCAAGATTATTGGCATCGACCTCGGCACCACCAACTCCTGCGTAGCCGTGATGGAAGGAAACGAGCCTGTGGTTATCGCCAACAGCGAAGGCCGTCGCACGACTCCTTCTATGGTAGCATTCGTAGAAGGAGGCGAGCGCAAGGTAGGTGACCCGGCAAAACGCCAGGCAATCACCAATCCCCGCAAAACCATTTACTCGATCAAGCGCTTCATGGGGAATACCTACGATGAAAGCCAGAAAGAGGCCACCCGTGTACCTTATGAAGTGGTACGCGGCGAGGGAAATACACCTCGTGTGAAGATTGACGACCGCTTTTATACCCCGCAGGAACTTTCTGCCATGGTTCTTCAGAAAATGAAGAAGACCGCAGAGGATTATCTCGGACATGAGGTGACGGAGGCTGTAATCACCGTTCCAGCATACTTCAATGACTCCCAGCGCCAGGCCACCAAAGAAGCCGGTGAAATTGCAGGACTCAAGGTGAAGCGTATTATCAACGAGCCTACTGCAGCAGCCCTTGCTTACGGGATGGATAAGAAGTCCACGGACATGAAGATCGTGGTCTTTGACTGCGGCGGTGGTACGCATGATGTATCGATCCTCGAGCTTGGTGATGGCGTCTTTGAAGTGCTTTCCACAGATGGTGATACCCACCTCGGGGGTGATGACTTCGACCAGGTGATCATCGATTGGCTCGTTCAGGAGTTCAAAAACGAAAATGGGAACCTCGACCTTTCCAAGGATCCAATGGCGCTTCAGCGCCTGAAAGAAGGTGCGGAAAAAGCCAAGATTGAATTGTCCAGCTCCACCAGCACAGAAATCAATCTTCCGTACATCATGCCGGTGGACGGTATTCCTAAGCACCTGGTGCGCACCTTGAGCCGCGCGAAGTTCGAGCAACTTGCGGACAGTCTCATTCAGCGCACCATTGCACCCTGTGAGTCCGCACTGAAGAAGGCAGGACTGACCGTGCGAGACATTAACGAGGTGATCCTTGTAGGTGGTTCCACTCGCATTCCGGCCGTTCAGGAAGCAGTGAAGAAATACTTCGGGAAGGAGCCAAGCAAAGGAGTGAATCCTGATGAGGTAGTTGCCGTTGGCGCAGCCATTCAAGGTGGCGTACTCACGGGCGAAGTGAAGGATGTCCTACTCCTCGATGTAACTCCTCTTTCTCTCGGTATCGAAACCATGGGCGGTGTATTCACCAAACTGATTGAGGCCAACACCACGATCCCGACGAAGAAGTCAGAGGTATTCTCCACGGCCAGCGATAACCAGCCGAGCGTTGAGATTCACGTGCTTCAGGGAGAGCGTGCGATGGCGAAGGACAACCGAACCATCGGTCGCTTCCACCTTGACGGTCTGCCACCTGCTCCGCGCGGAGTGCCCCAGGTTGAGGTAATCTTTGATATTGACGCCAATGGTCTGATTCACGTATCCGCGGTGGACAAAGCCACCAACAAGAGCCAGTCAATCCGCATTGAAGCATCCAGCGGACTGAGCAAGGAGGATATTGAAAAGATGAAGAAGGAGGCTGAGCTGAATGCCGACGCTGATCGCAGGGCGAAAGAATCTGTAGACCTCGTAAATCAGGCTGACCAGTTGATCTTCCAGGTAGAAAAGCAACTGAAAGAATTCGGTGATAAACTTCCTGCGGATAAGAAAGGACAGATTGAATCCGGATTGGAGGACCTCAAAAAGGCACATGCCGAGAAGGATCTCGATCGCATCCGCATTGCCATGGATGCATTGAATGCCACCTTCCAGGCTGCAAGTCAGGAGATGTACAATCAATCAGGTGGCGCTGGTCAGGCAGGCGGACAGAACACTGGCGGATCAGATGCAGAAGTCACTGACGTAGATTTTGAAGAAGTGAAAGACGAGAAGAAATAATTCCCATTCAAGGAGATAAAGCCCGGCATTTCATGGCCGGGCTTTCTTGTTTTGAAGCGGGTCACCTGCTCCTCCTTTTTTGCGTACACTTGCAACCACAATCCTTAACTCAACAGCTATGCTGAAAGAATTCAAAGAGTTCGCGCTGCGGGGAAATCTCGTGGATATGGCCATCGCCTTCGTCATGGGAGGCGCATTTGGAAAAATCGTTACCGCATTTGTGGACGGAATGGTGATGCCCCTTGTGGGCCTGTTCACCGCAGGTAAAGATTTTTCGAAGTTAGCATGGGAGCTTAAGCCCGAAACCAAGGAAGTTATAGATGCAGCAGGTAATGTAACCTCTGAAGCTATTGCCCCGGTGGCTATTAAGTACGGAGCTTTCATCACTGTGCTCATCGACTTTATCATTGTGGCATTTGTCATGTTTATGATCGTCAAAGCCATCAACCGCATGAAGAAGAAGCAGGAGGAGGCTCCCACGACACCGCCGGCCCCGACCAAAGAAGAGGTGCTTCTCGGTGAAATCCGCGATTTGCTGAAGAGCCGTTAATCTGTTCGGAAAAACCTCAAAGCCCGCATGCGTGCGGGCTTTTTTTGTGTTCTATTTGCGTGCTGACGAACGACAGGGATTGCCTGCTCGTTCTGCTTAGTCCGAATGCTCCGTTATGTCGAAACGCCTTGCGATTGTAATTCTGTGTGTGGTTGCGCTGGTCACTGCCGGTGCCGGTTGGCTCGCTTCCGGACTCCGGATGGACTATGATTTTGAAGACTTCTTTCCCCAGGATGATCCCGCCACGAATTATTACCTCTCGTTCCGTGAGGCGTTTGAAACAGACAATGATTTTTTCATCGTAGCCCTTGAAAACAATCAAGGCGTATTCCAAAAGGATTTTTTAGTAAAGGTGGACAGTCTGAGTCGCGTGCTGTCCAGCCTGGAACACGCAGAGCAAGTCATTGGCCCGACCGATCTGGTCGAAGTCATTCAGGATCCGCTGTTCGGAGGGTATTTTGAAAATGAAGTCCTGCGCTGGAAGGAGCCGGAATTCTATGCGTCGGACTCTGTGCGGATATTCAGCGGTTCAGGGTATGTGGGAGTGTTTTTCTCAGAGGATGGCAGGTCAGTTGCCATTCAGATGAAGCACACAAAAATGCTCAGCAAGGCCAAGTGCGATGTGCTTTCATACGCGGTAGAAGAGGCAGTTGGACAGTTTGAATTTGACCGCACGCATGTGATCGGCAGGGCACTCGGACAGCGGGTCTATGTGGAGATGATGATCCGCGAACTGATCTTCTTCATTTCGCTGAGTCTGTTGCTCACGCTTATCTTCCTATTCGTCGCATTCCGCTCCGGATGGGGAATGGTCATACCTGCGCTGATTGTGCTGCTTTCGCTGCTCTGGACGCTCGGATTTATGCGTCTGATCGGAAAGGACATCGATCTGATGCTGACTGTTTTGCCCACTATCATATTCGTAGTAGGGGTGAGTGATTCAGTGCATGTGCTGTCCAAATACCTCGGTGAACTGCGCGCAGGAACCCCGCGTCGCGAAGCTATATTCAAGGCATTCAGAAGTATAAGGTTAGCGATGTTTCTGACCGCCCTGACCACAGCCATCGGATTTCTCACGCTGATCTTTTCGAATATTCAACCCATATCCGATTTCGGTGTCTACACGTCCGTTGGAATCATGATGGCTTACGGACTGACTTACGCAGTTCTTCCGGCCATTCTTATGCTTGCTGCGCCGCGCAGACTGGACTCTTATGCAAAGAGTGAAGATTTCTGGAGCAAATACCTTCACTCGTTTTTAAGATGGTTGCTGCTGCGGCGCAAGTTTGTGCTGGCTGGTGGTGGACTGTTGTTCGGCATCAGTCTGGTGGGCATTTCCATGATTGACGTGGACAACAAGATGCTGGAAGATCTGCGTGACTCGCATTATCTCAAGCAGGAGTTTTTCTACTTCGAGGAGCATTTTTCAGGTTGCCGACCTTTCGAGCTTGGTATCACGCTTCCTGAAAATACCAATCCTTTTGATGATCGCATCATGCGTCAGTTGGATATTCTGAATACCTATCTGGAAGAGACCTATGAAGTGGGAAGTATGCTTTCACCACCAGTGATTGTGCGCTCGCTGAATATGGCAGCCAATGCAGGGCAGCGCACCTACTACACACTTCCGTCAGACTCTGCGGATCTGCGCAACATGAAGAAGGCGGTGAAGCGTCGGGAGCTTCGGGAAATCTATTCACTCACCTGGGATGACAGCACGCGCACTGTGCGGTTTGCAGGAAAGGTCGGTGATTACGGCCGACAGCACTACGCACAGCGCAATGCGGCGCTCGATTGGTTTATTCAATCAGCCTGTCCCGATCTGACCAATTACCAGGTCACCGGCACAGCTCATTTGATTGACCTCAACAACCAATACCTCGTGGACAATATGCTCCAGGATTTGCTCCTTTCCATTTTGGTGATCGGGCTGATGATGGGCATCGTGTATAAGAGTTGGAGAATGGTTCCGCTGACCATTCTTCCCAATGTGCTTCCGATTCTGATTATCGCGGGATTCATGGGCTTTGCGGGAATCACCCTGAAAGTCTCGACCTCCATCATATTCAACATCGCCTACGGCATTGCGGTGGATGACACCATCCATTTTCTTGCACGGGTGCGATCGTTGATTCTTGACGGGTACACCAAGACCTACGCGGTCAAGCGCGCATTTCTCTCCACGGGGAAGGCCATGATTGTAACCACACTAATCCTTAGCGCAGGGTTTCTAGCACTGGTTTTTTCCGATTTTCTCGGAACCTTTTACATCGGACTGCTGATAAGCCTGACTCTGTTCATCGCACTGATCATCGAGCTGTTATACACCCCACTTGTAGTGTTGCTTTTTTACAACAACAAGTGATTACCGCGAACGGATCACTTTGCTCCACGATACACTGCCGGAATTGGCAATCACACCCACGAAGTAGATTCCATCCGGCCAGAGTGTGCTGTCAATTTTGAATGGCGTCCATCCGGCATGGGTATCGCTGTACACAAGTTCACCGGTAATAGTTACTACCTGAACGGTGTGCATTCCGTTGGCTGAAATAACCAGATTCAGCACGTCGTGCAGCGGATTCGGATAGGCATTGAAGCGTGGGCCTTCCAATTCACCGACAGCATTTCCGCTGCATTCACCAGCCACCCATGAGGTCAGTCCATTGAGGTAAAATGCTTCGCATGAATTGCTGTAAGTGACACCATCACATCCGCATACCGGATCCCAGACCGCGAAGCAAGAGGTACCCGGCTCAATAAGGTCCGGATTAATGCATGCCGGATTGAAGCCCTGACATGCGGCATCACAAGATTCAAAAGAATCAAAAAAGAACGGAGAGTAATCAATGCCTCCCACGAGGTACCCGCAGCCGCTGACTGATTCGCAGCTCTCACCGGTGAATGCCCATCCGAGCGCCATGTCACAATCTCCAAAATCGATCCACGATACGTCAAAGCAAACGTCCGTGTTTTGTCCCTGGCATTCTCCTGGTGTATATGCGGTAACCCCGCCCCAGTTTATTGCCTCGCATGAGTTTCCGTATGTCACACCATTGCACCCGCATACAGGATCCCAAACGGCAGGACACAAGACATCCTGATTGATTTGAGCTGGATTCACGCAACCTGAACAAATTGCTTCGCATTGTTCCTGACTCGCAGAAAAGGCTTCAGAATAGTCCACCTGATCGGATCCGATCGTGAAGCATCCGCTCCATGCTTCGCAAACGCCGGCCGCATTGGCAGCATATCCGAGAAACATATCGCACAGTCCGAAGTTCACGCCATCGGGTATCATCATGCAGTTATCCTGCTGGGCGCACTCGCCAGGTGTCCAGCTCGTCACGCCACCCTGATTCACGGCTACGCAGTCATTGGAATAGGTGACACCGTCACATCCGCAAACCGGAGCCCAGATCATCGGGCATATTGCATCTGGATTGATCAGCGAAGGATCGACGCATTGAGAGGATGCCGGAAGAAAAGGCAGCAATGCGAGAAGGAGAATGGCAAGTCGTTTCATGGTAATAAATATGGTTCAATGGATAGACGAATTCACAAACAAATAAGTTGGCTTTGCCAGTCAGATTTCTCGGAATTTTTCCTGAAAGTTAGAACCGGTTGAAAATCAGTTAAGAAAAATCACGACCTTAGCATACAACGCGGGGCGCATAATTGTCGTCTTACGTAAGTAAAACCCGTAGCTTGATCCGACTGTCGGCCATATCCTTTATGGTGTGTTTCGCTCTGTTAAGCGCAGCACAGGTGTCCAAAGAGGGCGCTCCGGTGACGTGGAATCTACCGCCGCAATTGGGAATACCGGTTTTTAAAGAGCCCTTGGCGGAGTTGGATATTCCAGCGTTGATGCAGGAAGATAATCAGACCATCGGATTGAAAACCCAGCCTTATCGTTTTGCTTCTGCACAGCCCGTTGAATTTTCGACCGCACACAACGGGCACTGGCGCAATTTAGCCAACGGCGACAGGGTTTGGGTTTTGGGAATGCAGTGTTCCAATGCACTGGCGCTGTCCGTCGAATTTTCCCACTTCAATATTCCTCCGGGCGCTACGGTATACATCTATAACGAAGACCACACGGACTTCGCAGGACCTTTTACCAATCGCCAAAGCCGCATCGGCGCGACCACCGGAACAGTGCCTATCAAGGGCAATGTGTTGTACATTGAGTATTTCGAACCCTTCATTCAGCGTGGTAATGGGGAGTTGGTTGTGTCTTCTGTTTCGAGAAGCTATCGCTCTGTGAGCATTATTCCGGTGTTGCCAGGTAATGATTGCGTCAATACTGCAGGCGTGGCCCAGAATGAGTGGTCTGATGCGGTGATGATGATTTTGACCGATAACGGGCAGCGCGCAGTAACGGGCACATTGGTGAATAATACCAAGTACGACGGGACACCGCTGGTGATCAGTGCGCTTCAGGGAGTCATTGGCGATCCTTCCGCACTGGTATTCGTGCATGGCGTGCGCGGCGGTTGTCCGGGTAATCAGATTTGCTGGGATCGTTTTGTAAGCGGCGCTGAAGTGCTTCATGAGCATGGCAGCAGCGGCCTCGTTTTATTAAGGATGAAGGACTCGCCAGGGGCATATTGGAATGCTTACGTGGCAGGCTGGAATGTGAATGATCCCGGACTGGGCTGGTATACCTCGATTCAGCATGCCTATGCGTCACAACAAACCGTGGCACGGTCATTCATCGAGCCTGTTCAGGGTGAGTGGTCTGTATTCCGCACCTGGGAGATTGATGAATGGAATATTGGCAATACGTTTTCCGGTTCGCTGGGAAGTCCGCTTTTCAATGCAAACGGTGAAATGATCGGCGCGCTGGTTGGCGGACTGAATACCTGCACTCAATCGCCCGGTGATCATTTCGGCTCATTTGCTTCTGCGTGGAACAGTTTTAGGCGTTTTCTGGATCCTGTCTCTACCAATGATCCAATGCTCTCGGGTTTTTATCCGGCCTTCAATCGCAATCCTGAAGCTGTTT
>JBKDGH010000144.1:0-2354 GCA_046336655.1 Flavobacteriales bacterium
TGCATATAAGGAGCAGTGAATTCAGCATTGCGGATCGTCGGTGTTTTGAACTTGCCGGCGTCGAGTGGATTGCCCGTTACGCCCATCAAACCGGGATCGTCAAAAACGGAGTCGAGACCGTTGTTATGAAACAGATTATCGGTCATTTGCATATCGCCAAAACCATGGCAGTGGAAGCAATCAGCCCCGAACTGTCCGCCAGGCGTCACCGATGGATCACCACCTTCAGTGATGAATAAGTCGAATCCCATCGCTTCAGGAGGAGTGAATTCATATTCTCCGATGCGATGCCTGTCGAATTTGGAATTTGCAGAAATCAAGGTGCGCAAAAACGAGGCGATCGCTTTGGTGACTCGTGACTGAGTGATTGTTTCTGTCCCGAATGCGGCCTCGAACATCGGGGGATAGAGCGGATCGTTGCTCAATTCTTCCAGAGCATTATCCCAGTCTTCGTCCATTTCAATGGGATTCTCGACAGGTTCAATCACCAGTTCTTCGAGCGACATCGCCCGGCCGTCCCAGAAGAAGCGCTGCCCCCAACCTAGATTGACTATCGCCATGGCCTGTCTGGTGCCGATATCACCATTGATTCCCATCGAGAATTGCATGGGATCGGAGAAAGAATGCTCTGGCATGTGACACGTGCCGCAGGACATGAGATTATTGCCGCTCAGTTTCTTTTCCCAGAACAGATACCTTCCCAACTCCACGCCTTCCACTGTGAGCGGATTGTCCGCAGGAATATCCATAGGAGGGAAAAAAGGCGGAATCACGAGCTCATACGGTGTGGCCTGAAAGGGCACGTCATCTGGCTCTTCGGGCTTGTCAGGCTTGCACGAAAAAAGCCCGATGACCATCACAGCCAGCGCCATCAGTGCAGGGAGAAACGTTGTTTGCAGACGGACCATGCTCATTTTTCCAAAGGTAAGAGATTGGCATTCTGAACAAAATTCCAGTCTGTTAGACTTTCTAAAAACGCAACGAGATCAGCTTCTTCCTCGGGAGTCAGGCCCATTGGCTGTACCCTGAAATCTTTGTTCGGGTGATCCTTCCCACCCTCATTGTAAAACCTCACCACTTCTTCCAGGGTGTTCATTGAACCGTCATGCATATATGGCGCGGTGAGCGCGACATTCCGCAGGGTCGGTGTTTTGAATTTCCCCGCATCCAAAGGGTCGTAAGTCACGCGTTCTCTGCCCGGATCAGCGTAGTTTTCATACAGACCGATGTTGTGAAAGTCAAAGTCAGTGAGAAAGGGGTCAGTGTGGCACCCGCCGCATTTGGTTTGCCGAGAAAAGAAAAGCGCCCTTCCCCGGATTTGCGCTTCCGTGAGCTGGTCTGTTTTTCCCTGAAATTCGTACCGATCATAGGGGCTGTCGCCGCTGATAAAGGTGCGCTGAAAAGCGGCCAGCGCCCGGGTAATGACATAAGGGTCGATCTCCCGGTCGTATGCAGCCAGTGCCAGTTCACGCAGGTAGTCAACCTGATTCAGACGGGCCGCCACCTCCAGGATATCCAGATTCATTTCGTTGCTGTCAGCAATAGGTGCAAGTGCCTGCAGTTCAAGAGTGGGCACTCCTCCTTCCATCATGAAATGAGGCATCCATGCGAGATTGGCCAGCGTGGGAGCGTTGCGATTACCGGGTCGTCCGTGCACCCCTGTACTCACTGTTTTGCCATCCGTGAACGCCGCGCTGAGGGCGTGGCAACTTGCGCAGGACACGCTTTCATCAGAGGAAAATGCGGTGCTGTAAAACATGCGCCTGCCAAGCTCAATCCGCAGATTAGTGGGCAAATTATCAGCAGGTAGTTCAGGCTCCGGAAACCAGGAAGGATACTTCAGCGACACAGCCTGTTCATTGAATTCATGCGAATTGCGACACGATGATGCCGCCAGGACGAAAATGACTATGGCACAAATCCAACACCTCATTCCTCCAATTCAAATGCAGTCCCGAAATTATCCATGAAACGCCGGGCAAGCAGAAAGTTTCCCTGTGTGTGAGTGAGGTAATCCACGGCAATGTCAATGTTCTCCGCATTTCCCTGAAGGAGTTTGTCAACCTGGCAGTGGATCTGAAATACCCTGCTGGTTTCCCCTTCAATAAAACCTTGTGCAATGGGAAGCGATACGATCCTCAGCAGCGGATCATCACCGCAGTGAAATGCAAACGGATCCAGCAGCGGATTGCCTTCGATACCTTCGAGATCAGCCTTGCCGTCAAACTTGGTAAAAATGTAGCCCGTGTTCCAGTGCCAGAACATGCCCTGTGAGCCTTGTACGCTCAAGGGATGAGAATTGGGATAGGTGGTGGGGTCTACATTTTTGTTGTAATCCGCTGGCACACCCAGGT
>JBKDGH010000013.1:0-16804 GCA_046336655.1 Flavobacteriales bacterium
CCGGGGATAACAGGCTGATCACTCCCAAGAGCTCACATCGACGGAGTGGTTTGGCACCTCGATGTCGGCTCGTCACATCCTGGGGCTGGAGAAGGTCCCAAGGGTTCGGCTGTTCGCCGATTAAAGTGGCACGCGAGCTGGGTTCAGAACGTCGTGAGACAGTTCGGTCCCTATCTGTTGTGGGCGTTTGAAGTTTGAGAGGACCTTTCTCTAGTACGAGAGGACCGGGAAGGACGCATCTCTGGTGTATCTGTTGTGGCGCCAGCTGCAGTGCAGAGTAACTATATGCGGACGAGATAAACGCTGAAAGCATCTAAGCGTGAAACTCACCTCAAGATGAGACTTCATTGAGAGTCGTCAAAGATGATGACGTTGATAGGCTACAGGTGTAAAGGCAGCAATGTCAAAGCCAAGTAGTACTAATTACTCGAAAGCTTATGATTCAAAACTCTATCAATATATCTACCGTATTGGTATAATACCAACCGTTTTAGGTGACTATTGCGGCGGGGTCCACCTCTTCCCATTCCGAACAGAGAAGTTAAGCCCGCCAGCGCAGATGGTACTGGACCACAATCCGGGAGAGTATGTCGTTGCCGATTTTCAGAAAGCCCCGTGAGCAATCACGGGGCTTTTTGTTTTTACCCCAACTCAGAGCTTTTCGCCCTCCTCGTCCTCCTCCGGCTCATAGTGCCAGCCATTATCCACCGGCGACCAGGGCACAGGCTGCCGAGAATCCATTTGCTCCATGAAATGGGTGATCTGAGCCTGCGCAATCGCTAACTCCTCACGGGTCAGATAAGCCAGATCCGAAGCAATGCTGAGTAAGCTGTCCACCACGCTGCATGAGCGCATACTGTACTCCATTTGCGCGCCGAGGTCGATTTCAGATCCTCTGAAATATCCCTCGGCAATCTTGCCTGGTATCTGATAAGCATGCCGCAGTGTTTCACTGCGCAGGATATCCGGCACTTCAGAGGGGTAGGCCTGTACCAGGCGATGCACCATCACTGATAGTTTACTTGCCTCTTTCCAAAGTTCAAATTGTCGGTAGTCATTCATCGCATTTTAGTTTAATGAATCAAACCTATCTGATCCGACGCTGTTAAGTCAAGGATTTTCGCATGCCAACCTCGCATAAATTATGCGAACTCTATGACGAGCATCCGTGAACTGTCCTGCCTCTGACCTGAATTCAAACTCCTGAAGCATGCAGCGATGGTAATTATTATGTCACCTGCTTTTTTCAATATCATGTAACGTGAATCCGGATTTTCACTAAACTTGTGGTGGCTAGTTGCCAAAATAAAACCTTATGAAGCACACATTTACTGCACTCACTGTTTGCCTGTCTCTTACTGCATTCGCTCAGCACGCTCAGTTGATTACTGAGAAAGTGAACAACGGCGATATGGTTCCCGGAAATACATTCCGCGTGTGGGCACAGCTCAATGACCCGCAACATACCCTTCATCTGGTATGGGGTGATGCCGCGCATCCGCTGTCCATCGTTTCCACGGCGCCGTTCTACCAGCATGCTGCCGGCTCACACTCCAGCGTAGGGATGAATGATGCAGTCATCGCTATTCAACCTCAGCTTGCTTTCGACTCATACATCACAGTAGGTTATGACCGCGCGATGAACAACAACCTCTGGGAACTCGGAGTTGATTTCTCTTCCTTCAATCAGGGCGGTGCGATCAATACCACCAACGGAGCATGGTTTTTACTCCCGACCGATCAGAAATGTGCACCGGCATCCAATGGCCTTGTGCTCATCGGACAGTTTACTACTACCGGCACAGCATCCGGCACAATGAACCTTCAGGGATGGGTAGCTCCGCAGGAACCCTGGAGGGATTATGGACTTGCGTTCACTACCACTGACGCGAAGGTGTTTGGATGCATGAATGCCTCCGCAGCCAATTACAACCCTAACGCTACATTCGACAATGGCACCTGCGAAGGAATTTCCGGTGTTGTTTCAGTATCTCCTGTAGCCAATGTTGCGGCGGATCCTAACGGTTGGGATGTATTTCCCAATCCGGTGCGCGAATCGCTGATTCATGTGCAGTTTCACGGGGGAATAGGCACTGCGGATGCGCAAACCCGCTTTGATATTTTCGATATGAGTGGCAAACTCGTGGGAACCCATCCACTTTCATCAGGTGCCATGATTTCAGGAAACCGCGTGACCCTGCAGCAAGAGCTCGCTCCGGGTACTTACTCTGTCGTTTTGGTAAAAGGAGCCACCACAGACTCCCGCACCATCATCGTACAGCGCTAAAAAGCGCTCCCTTAGTTAACCTGTAACCTCAAAGAGCCTTTGCAACTGCGGAGGCTTTTTTGTTTTCCCGCCCATGTATTTCGAACCTTGGCCCCGGACGGCATAGCTGCAAAGATCATGGATGGCAGGTGGAGCTGTTGCTCCAAAATCGTAATTGAGTCAAATGGTTGGGGTAATCGGCTCAGAATATTCTTATTTTTGAGCCGATAAGAAATTCTTTTCGGCTCATGATATACAATTGGCAATACAGCGAATGGCCGCACTTCCGATATGATCTGAGCCGGCTGTCCCTGCCATTGCAGCGGTTTGAGCGCAATCTGGGCCGATTGGAGGGGTTGGAAAAGGGACTTTCAAAAGGTGAGCACAACAACACGCTGGTGGAAATGATGGTCACCGAAGCTATCATGACCGCGGCCATTGAAGGGGAGAATCTTCATCTTCCCGATGTGGTGTCATCGGTGCGAAAACAGCTCGACCTCCAGGCATCTTCGGCACCCATCAAGGATCTTCGGGCGAAGGGAATCGCGAGTGTGCTTGCCGGCATGCGGTCAACTTACGCTGAATCGTTGACCGAAGCACAGCTGTTCAGTTGGCACAGAGCTATTCTGGGGCATGCACCGAAGATCAGAAGCGGTCAATGGCGTAAACACAAAGAGCCCATGCAAATAGTCTCCGGGGCTGTAGGTCGCGAAATCGTGCACTTCGAAGCTCCGCCATCAAAAGGTGTAGCCAAAGAAATGAAGCAATTCATCGCATGGTTCAATGACACTGCGCCCGGTGCTGTTATGCAAATAGCTCATGCCCCTGTTCGTGCCGCAGTGGCGCACTTGTACTTTGAAAGTATCCATCCTTTTGAAGATGGAAACGGCAGAATCGGTAGAGTGCTGGCTGAAAAGGCGCTCGTCCAAACCATCGGTGCCCCGCTCCTGATGAGTGTGTCAGCATCTATTGAGAAAAATAAGGATGCCTATTATCTGGCGCTTAAAACTGCTCAGCGCGGGCTGAAAATCGATGCATGGCTCGACTACTTCATAGAAGTCATTATCAATGCGCAGGAAAGTGCTCAGCAAACAATAGTGTTTACCTTAAAAAAGGCCCGGTTCTACGATCAGTTCAGGGATCAATTGAATCCACGTCAGTTGAAGGCTATTGAGCGAATGTTTATGTCAGGGCCGGCAGGCTTTGAAGGTGGGATGACCGCGACCAAGTACATGCGCATTACCAATTCGTCGAAAGCGACCGCTACCCGCGATTTGCACGAGCTCCAGCGGTTGGGAGCCCTCATCCCAAAAGGGAAAGGAAGAGGTACAAGGTATGAATTGTCCCTCATTTGAGGATCTTCAGATCAAGCGGCGCATTCAGGCTCCGGTATTGCCCGGTTAGTTAATCCGATCATCATCTTAATCATAAATCATGTTGGGGTCAAGCCGGTAATGCCAATAATCAGTCTCCTTCATTTGGATATTCCTTCAGAGTGGTGGATATTCGGCCAATACGAATCTGCAACCTATGAGCGACCCGCTATATCACTCCCGAAATCAGTATCAGCGAGCTATCCTGCTTGAGTCTGAAGCTGCGGTAAATCCCTTCGATCAGTTCAGCACCTGGCTGAATGAAGCCGAGAAGGAAAAGATCATGGACTACAATGCATTCACTCTTTCTACCGTCGATTCCGGCGGTTATCCGCACAGCCGCATTGTATTGCTCCGCGCATTCGACCGCGATGGCTTCGTGTTTTACACCAATTATGAGAGCAGTAAGGCACGGGAACTGGCGCTCAACAATAAGGTATGCATGAATTTTTACTGGAATACACTCGAGCGTCAGGTCAGGGTGTACGGTGTGGCACATAAAATCTCTGATGCAGAATCCGAGGCGTATTTCCGCTCGCGTCCCCGTGAAAATCAAATTGGCGCCTGGGCCTCTCCCCAAAGCAAAGAGGTGCGCACGCGCGAAGAACTCGAAGCGAGTGTGGAGCGCGTGACCAAAGAGTTCGAAGGACAGGAAATTCCCAAACCTCCGTACTGGGGTGGCTACCGCATTATTCCGCATTACTTCGAGTTTTGGCAGGGGAGACCCAGCCGCCTTCACGATCGCCTGGTGTATAAGGTGGATGCGGACTTTGAGTGGTTTCTCTGCCGACTGGCTCCTTGAAAAAAAAACGGGCGGACCTGATGGGGCCGCCCGCTGATGTCTTGCGCCGGGTCGTCAACCCGATCCACGCTCAGTTGGTCTTGATAAAACGCACAGGTGCAAATTCCGCAGAGCGCACCACGTAGTGTCCGGCCGGCAGGGCCGCAATGTCGTAGCGGTTGCTTGCCGGAGTTACCGTCCAACTGGCTACTGCGCGTCCGGCCAGATCCAATATCTCCGCTACGATCGGCTCCGGACCGGTGTGCCGCATCATGATGGACTCAGCAGCTACCGTCGGCCAGGCTGTCAGACCCTCTTTCCGGAGGTTTGCCTGTTCCACACCCACAATACCCGTATCAAAATGATACACCTGACCATCAGCCGGCTCACCGCTGAGGATCTGGTCGGGTGAGGGGCCCATTTTTCCGAGGTCCGTGAGCAAAAGGACCTCCGGATTGGAAGGATTTCCAGCCAGACTCCACAGGGCCTCCCAGGATTCACCCGTGAGCTCTACATTCTTACCAAGTAAAACGGCCGGCTGACCGAAGATGTGGATCACATCGCTGTTCTTGATTGAATTGGGGCCAAACCGAATGTCAAAGTCATTCGTGGACTCATAAAACCACACCTGAAAACTGGTGGTGTTGTTGAATGTGCCCAATTCGGCTCCCTCAAAATAAAATCCCACATTGCTCCACTCGATTTTGAAGATGCGAAATCCCGGCTCGCCCTCCGTTACGTAGCGCACCGGACTCACGAATTCCGCATCACTGGCGTTCTGAATGTCAGAGAAGTAAGGAATCAATACCGCAATCTGCTGCTCATTAATCATGGGAAATACCTGGCTACCCGGGGCATTGACATTGATCTCTGTAAACGTTTCATCCATGTAAGTGAATGTAAATCCAATGGGAACAACCCAGTTGGGGTCATCCCAAAGAATACCAGGCTCGATGGTAGTGGATTCGTTGATTGGAACATACGCCTCATTATAAGAGGTCAGGGTATACGGAAATACCTGCGCTAAGGCTACTCCCGGAACCAGAGCGGTCAGGAGGAGGGAGAAGAAAGAAGTGTGCATAATGTACTGTTTTTTCATTGGACGACCAAAAGTAGAAATTGGTTACTGCCCCGCTATGCCTTCTGAAAGCCGTGGATGCCGTTCCTCAAAAAAAGCAGGCTGATCGCACTGAAAAATGAACCTCTACTTGAACAAACCATGTAACTGGGCGTCCACACCGCTCACGATCTTCCCGAGGTCCTCGGCCTTTTCGTGGAATTTGTTGTCGTCAATGTCAATGATGAGCAGCTTGCCTTTGTTGTACGTGCTCATCCACGCTTCATAGCGCTCATTCAGGCGGGTGAGGTAGTCCAGACGGATGGCCTCTTCGTATTCACGGCCGCGCTTTTGAATATTGTCAACCAGTGCAGGCACTGAGGCGCGCAGGTAAATCAGCAGGTGAGGCGGGGTAATGAATTCATCCATCAGATTGAACAGGTCCACGTAATTCTCGAAATCGCGGGTGGTCATCAATCCCATCGCATGCAGGTTGGGAGCGAAAATGGATGCGTCTTCGTAGATGGTTCGATCCTGTACAATTTTCTTCCCGCTGCGCTGCAGTTCGAGCAGCTGACGAAAGCGGCTCTTTAGAAAGAACACCTGCAGGTTGAATGACCAGCGCTGCATGTCTTTGTAGAAATCGATGAGGTACGGATTGTCATCCACCTCTTCAAAATGCGGCTGGTATTTATAGTGTTTCGCGAGAAGTGTAGTCAACGTGGTCTTGCCGGACCCGATGTTTCCTGCAACGGCAATGTGCATAGTTTGTTCAGGTAAAAAATGTGGTTCGAAAGTATGAAAAACCGCTCTTGCTGCGCGGTCTAGTTTTTCACATCGGCCACATACCGGTACACGCGGGTCGTCTTTTCTCCCGCCAGATACAGCTTTCCGCGCGCAAAACTGAATGATCTGAATGCGGTGTCAGGCAGTGGAATGGCATCTTCTTCCAGCCAGTTGGAGGCGAGTATGTGCAGCCTGTTGTCTGCGATGTACAGCAGGTGATCGTCCACAACCCTTATGGGGTAAGGTGTTCGTACATTCAGGCGCGTGCGGTAGTTGCCATACACGTCGAACACGAGTATGCCTTGCTGTGGGTCCACCAGATACAGCGATGATCCGCGCTCGAGCAACTGGATGGGATGCAGTTCGAGCCCGAGCACTACGCCGAGGTTGCCAGTGGAGGAGAGCACATCGAATTGCGGATTGACACGAATCAGTTCTGATTGCCGCGCATCCCACATCCAGAAGGCATCGCCGCGCGAACCGCAGATCTGCTCAATCTGTAAAAACCCTTTTTCAAAAAGATCTATCGTGCTGCCCTGCTGGCTCAGTGTGTTGTCCAGAAAAACCACTTTGGATTGCTCGCGGTAATAGGCAAATGGCATCAGCGGATTGGAAAGGTCGAGCACAGGGCTTTCTCCGAGATTGAGATCCGCGGAGCGAAACATCAGCTTGCCGTCGCTCGTCCATTTTTCCAGCCGCTGTCCGGTGACGGTGTAGATATTCCCCATCTCATCCAGCTCAAGCTGATCACCGGTAAGCGGGAGTTCGCGCTCCGTGACAAAGCCGGAAAGCGTGAGCAGAAAAAGGAGCGGAATCATCATGCCTGCTGCCTCATCAAATTCAGTACCTCTTCTACGTATTTGCGGTCGTTGCTGAGTCGCGGTACTTTGTGCTGCCCGCCGAGCTTGCCCTTTTGCTTGAGCCAGGAATAGAATGTGCCTGCAGGAAGCGCGTGCACGAGCGGCTCGCGCAGATTGAGGTCAGAGGAGCGCTTCGCATCGTAATCCGAATTGACCTTGCGCAGTTCGTTATCGAGTATTGTGCGGAAAGCGTGTATGTCTTCCGGTGCCCGGTCAAATTCAATCAGCCATTCATGTGCACCGCGTGCGCTTTCATCCATATATACCGGCGCTGCTGTGTACTCACGCACGAGTGCTCCGGTGAGTTCACAGGTTTTTTGAATGGCGTGGTCCGCATTTTCCACCATCAGCTCTTCCCCGAAAGCATTCAGGAAGTGTCGGGTGCGGCCGCTTACCTGAATGCGGAACGGATAGCGCGAAGTGAATCGCACCGTATCTCCCACGAGATAACGCCAGAGTCCGGCGTTGGTTGAGATGACGAGCGCATAGCTTTCGCCCACTTCCACCTCTTCGAGTGAAAGGGTGCGCGGACTGGGAGAATCCAGTTCCGAAAGCGGCATGAACTCATAGAGGATACCGTAGTCGAGCATCAGCAGCATATCATCTGCGCCCAGACGGTCCTGGATTCCGAAAAATCCCTCACTGGCGTTATAGCTCTCCACGAAATTGGTCAGCCCCTGCGGCATGATGCGCCTGAACTGTTCGCGGTATGGACGGAAGCTCACGCCGCCGTGCATATAGAGTTCCAGATTGGGCCATATTTCGTGGATGTCGCTCACACCCTTGATTTCAAGGATTCGGTTGAGTAGCACGAGTGTCCAGCTGGGCACGCCTGAAAGCACGCTCACGTCTTCGTTCATCGTGGCGCGGGCCATGGCTTCAATTTTCTCCTCCCAGTTATCCATCAGTGCGATATCGAGCGACGGTGTGCGACGCAGTTCGGCCCATATCGGCAGGTTGCGGATGATAATGGCGGAGAGGTCGCCGGTATAGCCTTCTTCGTTGAACGTGTTGATCTTCGATGAGCCACCGACCACAAGCGTTTTCCCGTTGTAGAGTTTGGCGTTGGGTTTCTGGTGGCAGTAGAGCGCGAGCAGGTCCTTGCCGCCCTTGTAGTGGCATTCCTCGAGTGCCTCGCGGGACACGGGAATGTACTTGCTGCGGTCGTCGGTGGTGCCGCTGCTCTTCGCAAACCACTTGAGCCGCGATGGCCAGAGCACATTCTGATCGCCTTCCCGCAGCCGCTCGATATAGGGTTTAAAGTCTTCGTACTTGCGCACGGGCACAGCGGCCTTAAAGTCCTTCATTTTGCGCACCGATGAAAACTGGTGCTCGAGCCCGAACCGCGTGAGAGCGGCCTCGTCGATCATGCGCTGAAACAGCTCCTGCTGCACTTCAGCGGGGTACTTCATAAAAAGCTCGATCTGGTGAACGCGCTTTTTGATGAACCAGGAAAAGAGCGAGTTAAAGGGCATGGTGAGGCTCCGTTGGCGAGGGAAAGATAGAGAAGATCGGGGAATGGTGTGTTGTGAGTATGCTAGTGAATTAGTATGCTAGTATGCTAGTAGAGACGCACGGCCGTGCGTCTCAGGGCTGCCCCGGTGTGCCTGTAGAGACGCACGGCGATGCGTCTTAGGGGTTATCCGGTGTGTTTTAAATGTGCAAATGAGACGCGGGCTCCGTGTAAGTCCGCCGCTAAAAACTCTATCGGATTTCTATTCCGATCCCACACGCCTTCGAATACTCGCATTTGCTCGTTTCGGTTGCTCACTGCGGGGGTGACCACGCTTGCGCGTCCGAAACTTGCGCGAGTAAACGCCGTTCAATCCTGTTTAACGGCCTACAACGCCGCAGTACGTCTTCCAGTGAGCCTTACCATGTGTGGATTCTGCACGGGGTGCGGGGGGAATCATTGCAAATGGAGTAATTCTTCGGATAGGGTAGGGCAGGGGTGACGGAAAATGGGGGAGTGATGGTCGTAAGACAAGAGGTTTAACGAAATCATATTTCCAGTAAATAAGCCACACGAATGGCCGAAAATTGAAGAGTAAAGCCCGAATTAAGTATAGGGCTATTTTTGGGAAAGTCTTCACTTATTTCTTAAGCGATACATATTCATCGGTCTATAGAGTTTTCGAACGTAACCGATAATACGAAAAGGCACGAATATTTTAAACAGCACCTTGCAATAAGGGAGCCTTGCATCAAAATGGGGGGGGGGATTGCTGAGAAGAACGTGTAAAAGTTAATCTACTTCACATCAAGGAAAAAGGAGGTATAATCATTCCGAATAATAAATCCTCATCAAGAACGGTATTTCATCTAGTTCAGTGTTCTGAAAAAGCAATTTTTTATGAAACTCAAGAGAGCGATTTTTTAAGTCATTTGGATCAATTGAGGACAATTCGGTCAGCAAAGATTTGAGCTCATTATAGTAATCTTCTCCTCCCGTCATATCAAGCACAAGTTCCTTCATCTCATCTTCATTTTTCGTGAAGAAGAAATAGGCGTACATGTCTCTTGCTGCAAGTCTAAGTTCGCTGTTCATATAGGTTTGTTCGAAGCAGGCTCGTGCGATATCAAATTTCCCCATATGCATTGCGCTCCATCCTAACATGGACTGAATTTGATCAGAGTGATATTCGGGATAGTTGAATGAATGGGCCAATGTAATGCACTCTTCATACTTTTCTTCAATGAAGTAGAGATAGCATTGCATAAGGGTATAGTATTGGTCTTCATGGGACAATGTCGCGCGGAGTTTTGGTATCAAATCGGAGTCGCGGTTAGTGGAATACAAATAACGAAATATCCGCACGATGTGCTCATTATCCTGATAAAGTAGCGCGTAAGTTGTATATAGCGATAGAGATGAATCCAGATCGTCAAAGGTTTGTGCAACCCAGTACCACACGAGTGAAAAGTCTTTATTCCTTGAGTAGATAGTTCTAAAGGCATTCAATGCTAATTCGGGGTCAGTGTATATGTACTTGTCGGCTTGTGCCCAAAAGACCCAATTATTAACTTTATTTACATCTAAATGTATTCTTTGATTTAATTCTTCTTCATGGTAACTATCACGTCCTTCATGAATCATCAAGTAATAGTAGCCTGCCATTCGTGTAAATGTATCTGCAGAATTCAGCCATTCACGCCATTTCATCTGGTCGGGATGCACATATGCCTCACTTGCAAATTGCGCCATAATTAGAAAATAGTATCCGTCATTTCCTGTTTGAAGGGCTATGGTGGCGTACTCCTTATCGCTGCTTGTCCAATCCATTTTTGTTATTAAACTATCAGCAGTTTGAATTGAAATAGTAGTCATCAGGCAGAGTGTTTGCAGGAAAGGCATGAGTTATTCAATTAGTTGATGGGTTAATGGAAGGTAAAGAGATCACCTCCACTGTAGTTGTGTTTTCCTTACCTAATCTTTTATATTCCTCTTTAAGCGCTACTTGAGCCAGTCTTAATGGTGAAGCCCAACCTAGCTGATTATTCGTTTCAGCTGCAGCGGCTAGTCGGAGGTCTGAAAGATTGGAGGGGTCCAATCGATTTTCACTATCCTTTAAAATTATGGAAGTCAGGTTTTCATCAAACGTCTTTTTCCATTCCGCCTGATAGTCTGCCTCCAGGGACAGCAATTTGCCATAAGCAAGACTTGCTTCAAGTTCACCTCCCGCTATAATATATTGATTTTCAGACGAAATGGTGAATTCGAATTGTTTGAGCTCAGTATCGATTTCCAAAATCTCTATTGAATGTTCGAATAAATCTGAAATGACCCTGCTTACCTCTACCGCATAGTTAGGTTTGTTAGCTGGCCCAAAAGTAGATGCAGGTCTTGCTCCACCAACGAGATCAACCGCCCCCATTCCGTTTTCTATAATTAAACGGTTTAATTCTCTTCCTTTTTGCGCATCACTTCTCTGTTGCATTCCTTTCAGCCGTCTACCTTGTTGCCTTTGCCAGAACCGTTGATTATTGTCATTATTTAATCTAGGGTAAATTCCGTTTCGACCGCCAGGACGAGGTTGTTTTTGGGCCTCTTTACCTTGGTTTTCGAACAGATCTATAGGACTATTTTCGCAAAAGGCATAAGCACTGCTCCAAGGGAATCTTCTGAATAGAATATCGATTGATATGAATCGACCAATAGCCGGATTATATATTCTATAGTCGAAAACCAGCTCTTGGGCGTTCAATTGCTCAACACCATTAAACCCATAGCGTTGCACACCGAGCCGGAGCGCAGCTGTGTTAGCATGTTGATTATGAGCTGTCTGGTGGTTCATGGAGAGGTGTGGGAAAGATAGGGAAAAGGCACAGATGAGCGAATAGACGTGAGACTCGGCTGATCCAAATGGGATAAGGGTCTGTAGGTATGGCGACATGTCTGGTGCGGAATGCACTGCGTCCGATGCCGCTTTTATGTGACTTGCCGAGTTGCTGTAGTGGTCGGAATTGCTATGATTTGGTCGAAATGGCTTATCTTGCATTGAACTCAGTAAATCAATAGCAGATGACCCTCATCATTCATCCAGGCATGACTCCTGAAGAAATACACCGACAGGCAAGGGAAATGCGCAAGAAATTCAGGTATGACTTCAGGAATCTGTGCGGTACGATCGTGATTTCAGAAGATCCGCTTGTCGCGCAAAAAGGAATGCGCAAGGAGTGGGAGTGAGTTTGTCGTAGCCCGTCGTCATTTTCTATCAGTGCCGATAACTCGCAATTGGATTACGAAAGAAGGATCAGATCAAACTGCCTGACGCGCTCATAGCTGCTACCGCAATACATCATCAATTACCACTGATTACGGCAGACAATGACTTTAAAGCTTTTGAGGGGCTCATGCTGATGCTTTATTCGGTGAAATAGTGAAAATGTGCGAAAGCTCTGCTTTGACAGCTCTCGTTCCGGAATTAGCACTTTTAACTGTAGCTATTTTCGGGGAAGGCTTCAACGCAGGGCGTTTTGGCTGAAATGATTTTATTAAATGTACGATTCTGCTTCAATTGAGCTCAAGCTTAAGTATAGGGCGTGAGGATAAAAATCCCTTATTTCGGATCTTAAGGTGTTCTCCACTTCTATCTGATTTGATAATTATTTTAATATTTTGAATAGCCTTACGGTTGATTAAATCACTTTCTACAACAATTTCATTGAGATTTAGATTGTATATATCGCAATGTAATATACTGAAATAAAAATCATAGTCTTCTTCATTTTTTGTTTTCCTTAAAACAATCGTATAATCCCTGCTTGTTCTAGTTTTTGTTGATTGTATCAGGTAATTTTCATCGGCCTGAATTTGCCCTAACTCAATTTGCTTGCAGGTTTTATCCGTTCTTAGATAGTCAGTTTTAATGAGATTTATAATTCCAGAATCATCGATATAGTCTTCCAGAAGGAGACTTATTTTTTTTGCTCCGTTCGTCAAGTCGACTGAACCTTGTGACCATAACTCGTCATGACATTGAAAATAAGAGCTTGGCATTCCATCCTCATACAAATCCTTCCAATTCAAATACCTTACTGTGCAAGTCTTATTCTCGAATGCCTGCTGAATAACCATCCTACCGTTATCAACTAAAATTGAACAGATATTATCCCGATAAACTCGGTTCTCTCCCAGATTGTACAAACACTCGCTGTTAACTACGTTGCCCTCGGCGTTTGTGACCACGGCCCAAATTGAATGCGATGGTTGCAAGTAATCCGCAAATCGATGCTTCACGGCGATAATACTCACTATATAGTCGCTGGACATCGCGTAGGACCCTCCAAAGAACTGAACAGGCGGCGACGATTTAGTCATTCCCCATGTCATTAAGGTATCAATGTATCCGCTTAAACGTCCATCTGTCAATTCAGTGCCTTCTTTTGCTAAATTTTGATAGAAGTTAGCATCGAAGTAGATGCCTACATTGTCGCTCCAGCGTTCATGAAACATTTCATTACTGGGGTAGCACGTTGCTGATGCAATTCGATTATCGACAACAGTTATAAGCAGGCTTATTAGGATTATGTGCTTTTTCATTTCTAATCGGCTTTGACAGACTCCCCTGTTCTCTCAGACTTAACTTCGGTAATTTCGGTTTTCATAGTCTTACCAATCTTCAAATTGTAATCAAAACTACCCGTCAACATTACACCAATTTCAGAGCCTATGGTCATAATCGCATCAATACCGTATTTATTTTGAATTTCCTTCTGTATATTGATGGCGCCCTCACTCATAGGATCTGGATGGGATATAATCGCCGAGTCAATTACTGGCTTTACATCTGTATACTGCGCCTCATAAGTCACAACACCGGTCACCAGAAATGTTTCAGGGTCAGTTTTTTGTCTATCAGTAATTACAACTTTGTAATCAGTAAATGAGTTTTCGAGAGTTTTATTATTACTTATTTCTCCAGCGCTCATATCAACTTTTTCGAAAATTGATTCCAAGACCTCATTTTCATTGCTTCCCGTTGAGCTGGCATTCAACATCGAAATTGTGATAATGCCGGGATTAACTCGTATTTTTTGTTTGTGTGCAGTAGATCCACACCCTGGACACCAGCGATCATCATCATGTTGCGCGCCAAGGCTGTAACGAATGACATTGATATAGCCGAATGGCACTTCGTCATCTTTCACAACTTCTTGTTTAGGTCTGCTAGAAGCAAGCGGATAAATCCTGACGGTAAATTCAAGGCCTTCTAATTCTGCCCCATCAATCAATCGATTCTCACTAAATGCGTAGTTGCTGTTCCAAGGGTAGTTTGCCGTCAATGGATCCACACTAAAAAACCTCCCCAACCTCGCGTCTTCCACCCGGTACTTGTAAGAGACTGCACCTTCCCATAATTCCTGGTCTTCCTCCTGCCCCTGAAACCCATACCGATACCCCCCACTCCAACTCCGGTCATTGGCTGAGTTGCCATGGTCCATCGGTGCGCCGAAGGGGTAGTAATCGGTGCAGGAGATCACTGTGCTCTGGTAGTATGAAAGCACCGTGAGTAGGTCATACACCGCCTGCTTTGTGTCGGTGATAACACTGAGCACATTGCCCAGGTGGTTGGTGAGCTCGTAGCGCTTCATGCCGCGGGTGAGCTCAAACAAGCCATTTTCATCCGGAGCTTGCGCCCCGATCATCTCCTCCTCCGGTGTGCGCATACCTATCCGCGAGGAGCCGTAGATGTGCTGCTCGCTCAGCTTCAGTGAAGAGCTAAAGAAACTTCTCCAAGAAAAAAGTTCCGTTCTGCCCTCCATACGATTCAAAATCAGCAATTAATCTTTTTCGAATATACTCAATTTCAACGCACAGTATTCTTTGTAATCGATCAAATTTCCCGAGGCTACATGCTCCCAAGTCTCACCACCTTGTGATGTCCAAAAAGAATAAGCACAAGGAAATGTGATATTGATATCTTCATGCTCATCTTCAACCTCTCTCATTGGAATTATTAAACAGTAAACCCTCCATGACCGAAAGTTTTGATTTCGAGCTAAATTAAATTTTTCCTGAACCACATCTACACTCTCTTTCTCCTTTAGACTCCGATTCGGATCTTTCCAAATCAACTCGAACGTGTTTTGCCCTTCATTACACTCCGCCATAGGAATGGTAAAATAATCATCTTTGGCTTGACCGCACTGGATAGCTCCAAAATACACCCCACCTGAATCAACACATTCAAGCGGATCTCGAAGTTGTAAGTCCTTATTCGAAAAAGAAGGCAGATTTTGTCCCTGACATCCGATAATCATGCCCCAAACAGCCATCAGAATAACGCTTTCTCTCATTTCTTGCTTTTTTTTAATTATTGGTTTGGACAGAAGCCTGAGTAGATTCCTGAATCAGTACTTCTCTTTCTTTGACCATCGCTGCACCTGCTTCTGTCACGACTTTAAAGCCCTCCATTAAGGTTGAGTAAGCAGACGACTTCGGGTCAAGGCGACTCATGACATCCCAAGTTTGATCTGCCAGTTCGCCATACTCTTGAATGCCCCTATCTAAGTACTCCAGTCTTTCTTTGTAATCTTCAAACTCGGATAAATCAATGCTTGGCCCAACCAAGCCCAGCTTAACCTTCGCTTCTGCTGAGCCATAAGTACCAGACTTCGTATCCGTCGACTCTGTGACGGGTCGAAAGTATCCTTCCCAACCCTTCTTTCCAGTGAAGTAAGTCAATTTATATGTTTCCGTCACAGTTCCATATTTTTTTCCCCTGGCGTGGGTAATTTCCACTGTTCCATCTGAATTCACACCGGTCACAATGCCTGTATGACCACCATCTGAATTTCTCCAGAGGAAAATATCACCAACTTCTGGAGTTTGAGACTTGTGAAACTTATCCGGATTATTCAGAAAAGACTTCAAGCCAGATGTATTCATATGCTTTATACCGCTAGTCAATCCATCTTCCGCCAATACACGACAAACCAATTCAGAACAATCCACATTCTTTAAGGCTTCGGAGTCAGTGCCAGTTCGTAGTGAAGTCTTTTTCTCTTGCACGTACGGAGTGTCAACAAAGTTCTTTGCAGCCTTCACACGATCGCCCGGACCAGCGCCTAAAACATCAACAAATCTTATAGGACAGTTTAATGCAAATGTATACGGCGAGTGACCACTATATTGCTTTACTAAAGGATCCACCGAAAGAAATCTTCCAAGCAAATTGCTATAAACGCGTAATTCAAAGTAGGTCTTTTTTCCATGCTCTGAAAGCCTTTCCTTCCCATTAAACCCATAGCGTTGCACACCGAGCCCGATCGTAGCTATGTTTGATGGTTGATTCTGAGCCGATTGGGGGTTCATGGGGAGGTGAGGGAAAGGTAAGGAACAGGCCAGGGTTGCTGTGTTGTTCAGGGTAGAATGCTCGGTGCTCAATTCTTGAATCCGAAACGGAGAAACTATCAGTAAGGCCGATTAATAAATGTTTATAAGTAAATTAATTCATATATAGATCATAAGTTACTGAACCATTAAGTTGATGTAATAAATTGATCATCTGAGGTGGAACTCCCGCTGCCGGTGGAATATTGTTGAAAACGTTAATTGCAATATGCAATTTTGAGAGCAAACTATGCTGTTCTATATGTGCCTTGAGAATGGGCAGCTTCGGCCATAATTTGACTAGTAATTGGTCCATTCCATCATAGGCCATAAGGCTATGACCTTTTACCGAAATCTCCCAAAAGGTGTCTTTGTGTTTTTTTTCGCTACCCTCGCGTATGAGCTCTCCCTTTATACCAAAAGTACTTTCAGGAATCTCAAGCTCATTTGCGAGTCGAATAGGATTGAATTCGCCAACTATTACAAAGGTTAATAGCCAGTTTGTGCTTTGTGCTTTCATTCTTTATTTGCTCCGATTTTATAGTCAGTCTTTATTCCAGGCCCTTTTCCTCCTTTTTCCAGAATATAGATATCTCCGCTATTTTTATCTCTGTAGAGATCAAACTTATCGATATCTGCAGACTTCCCCAGTTCTTCTTGTTTAATCTGATGGGCGTTAAGCCCATTATCTTCTAATAAGCTTGATGTGATAATTTCAAAATTGGGCAGTTTACTTTGATTACTTGATGGAGACTCGAAGATCTTCCTCTCTTGTTTTCGCAGTTCGTGTTCAGCTTGCAAATTGTAATCTTCTAAGGTAGCCAAGTTGTCTCTTATTCTCTGCA
>JBKDGH010000014.1:0-58744 GCA_046336655.1 Flavobacteriales bacterium
CCACGCAGGTCACCCCCCAGAGCACGGTCGCGCGCGTGCCCCCCAACACCCTGCCCCATGTATATTTCAGCCATTGGATCGATGACTACACGGCCGCGGTCCTGAAGGTTGGAAATCCGGTATGCGGTAGCCGTGCCGGTATCCATTGAAATCAATGAACCGTTGAGACGGCCTGCGATTTCGCCTTTCCAGGCTTGATATTCCTTGAAGCGGTGTGCCATGATGGCCTCACCCTGAGTAGCGGTGAGCATATAGGTTCGCAGACCAATGATGCCGCGCGATGGAATTTCGAATTCAATGCGCGTGCGGTCGCCGATGATTTCCATGTTCTTCATCTCCCCTTTGCGGCGGGTTACGGCTTCAATGGCAGTACCCGACATTTCGCTTGGCAGGTCGATAGTCAATTCTTCAATCGGCTCATGCTTCTGACCATTAATTGTTTTCACAATGACGCGTGGCTGGCCGATCTGAAGTTCGTAGCCTTCGCGGCGCATGGTTTCAATGAGTACAGACAAGTGAAGTACTCCGCGTCCGAACACCAGAAACTTATCCGCCGAATCCGTCTCCTGAAGGCGAAGAGCGAGGTTTTTCTCCAACTCGCGTTCGAGACGATCCTTGATGTGACGGCTGGTCACGAATTTACCCTCACGCCCGAAGAACGGAGAATCATTGATTGTGAAAAGCATGCTCATCGTTGGCTCATCCACCGCTATGGTTGGCAATGCTTCCGGATTCTCGAAGTCAGCAAACGTGTCACCGATTTCAAAATCTTCAAAACCGTTAATTGCGCAGATATCTCCATTGAGTACGGAATCCACTTTCACTTTGGCAAGACCATCGAAGGTGTATAATTCCTTGATTCTTCCCTTCACTATTTTGCCTTCGCGCTTCACGAGTGAAATCGGCATATTGGCCTTCAACTCACCGCGGTGCAGTTTGCCGATCGCCATGCGACCAGTATAAGGTGAATAGTCCAGAGAAGTCACGAGCATCTGGGGGCTGCCCTCGCGGTGCACCGGACCAGGAATTTTTTCCACTACCATATCCAGCAGTGGCTCGATGGTGCCGGTGGGTGATTTCCAATCCGGCCCCATCCAGTTGTTTTTGGCAGAGCCATAAATTACCGGGAAGTCGAGCTGTTCTTCGGTAGCGCCCAGGTTGAACATGAGGTCAAATACCTGTTCGTGCACTTCCTCAGGAGTGCAGTTTTCTTTATCTACTTTATTGATGACAACGATTGGCTTGAGGCCCATCTGCAGTGCCTTCTGAAGCACGAAGCGCGTTTGCGGCATCGGTCCCTCGAATGCATCTACGAGCAGCAAAGCTCCCTCAGCCATATTGAGTACCCGCTCCACCTCACCTCCGAAGTCACTGTGACCGGGAGTATCGATGATGTTGATCTTATACCCTTTGAAGGGGATGGATACATTCTTCGCCAGGATGGTAATCCCGCGTTCGCGTTCCAGATCATTGTTGTCGAGAATGAGTTCTTTCTGTTCCTCGTGTTCCTGAAATAATTTCCCGGCGAGGAGCATCTTGTCAACCAGGGTTGTCTTTCCGTGGTCCACGTGCGCGATGATCGCGATGTTGCGGATTTTCTGCATGTTCTTTAAAAGCGGGTGCAAAAGTAGTTCATTTTGAGGCTTAAAGAGAAGGGGCTGCCGGATTTATCGACAGCCCCTTTCGTATATGAAACTTTGGTTAATAAATGGGCTCTATCTGAGAAGGGTCACAGTGCCTTCGTGTACGATGTATTCGGTGTTTTCATTGGTTTTCAGCACGAGGCGGTAATGATAGCTGTCAGCAGCCGCGAAATGATCGCCTCCTCTCACGTTACCTAACCAGGGCGCTTCTGGATCATTCGTTTGAAACACGACAGTGCCCCAACGGTCAAACACACTCAGTTCATACATTGAAATAAACTCAGTGCTCGCCATTACCGGAGTGAACACATCATTGATTCCGTCATTATCGGGTGTAAAAGCGTTTGGAATAAACACAAGGAGATCGTTTGTAATGCGCACATAATCCGTGTAACGGTCAGTGCAGCCCAGCGGGCTTGTCGCAATGAGAGTTACGGGCCAGTTGCCCGGACTGCCAAATGTATGTGCGGGATGCTCGTCTTCGCTCGTGCTGCCGCCGTCACCGAATATCCACTGATAGCTCACTGCTCCGTCACTGGTATTTTCAAACGTCACTTCAGGGTAATAAATGGAAGTTTCACTCAATGACGGAATAAAGGATGCGTCGGGCAGCGGGTAGGCTTCAACGAAATTGTGCGCAGTGTATTCGTCAGTGCATCCGTTCACGGAAGTCACGGTGAGTGTGATGTCGTATACTCCCGGTTGCGTGTAAGTCACATCCGGGTCCTGCGCGCTGGATGCAGTGCCATTGTCGAAATCCCATTGATAGAATGATGAATTCGATGAGGAGCTGATAAACTGCACCTCGTGAGGTACGCAACCATCTGCCGGAAGGGCTTCAAAATCAGCTACCGGACGGGGATAAGCTTCAAAAGCAGCGCTGTGTGTATCGGTGCATCCGAGGTCGTTGGTAACCGTAAGAACAATATCGTAACTGCCTTCTTGTGTCAGCTCCTGGCTCATTTGATGGCCTGATGCCGTGACCTGACCGTTAATACTCCATACGAGGTCACCGTTTCCTTCACCGGAACTGGTGAGCACATAAGGCAGGTCACACGTGCCTTCGGAAGGAAGAGTGAATTCTGCATGCGGTGACGGGAGCACGGAAATCAAGTGTCCGTAGGTATCGCTGCACTGAAACTGATTGGTAGCAGTGAGCAGGATTGTCATTTGGGAGACCGCATCCGATTCGTTCGTGAACAGCACGCATGGATCGGACCCGGAAGAAACTTGTCCATTTCCGAATACCCATTGGTACGACTCTGCCCCTGTGGACGTATTGGTAAGGCACACATTCATGGGGCTGCATCCTTCGGATTCGGCGGTAATGAATGACGCGACAGGGGGAGCGTGGACCCACATTTCTCCCTGGGCATTCGCGGTGCACTGATTCGCCGATGTTACATGAAGTTCTACCGCATACGCTCCGGCCTGGGGATAGGTATGTGTCACCGTGCTGCCGGTGAATTGCAGGTTGTAATCATCATCTTCTGTTTCGAACAGCCATATGATATCTGTTGCACCGCTGGTGCTGGCGGAGTATTGCACCACCACCCCTTCGCATGTTTCCCAGGAATCCGTCACAATGCTCGCTTCCGGAGATTGGAACACGGTGATATCCGCCTGAGCTGACGATGTACCGCAACCGTCCGTAGCATAGAGGAATAAGGTGTAATTGCCGGGTTCAGTCAAAGTCAATTCAGGAGCCTCTTCATTGGAAACAAATACTCCGGGAATCTGCCAGCTATAGTCGCTAGCCGCTACAGACAAGTTCGTTATTGCTACCTCCATGGGTGAGCAGGCGGCGGGCTGAGCCACACTGAATCCAGGTTCAACCAGATTGGGCATTACAGTGATGACCTGAGTAACACTGTCAATTCCACACTCATTCTGCACCATGAGTATCACCTCGTATTCGGCAGGTTCGTTATCTGCGGTAAACACCATGTTTCCGGGATTTTGCTGCGTAATCACGCTGCCGTTACCGAAATTCCAGATGAATTGATCGGGATTTCCGAAGGACTGATCGTTAAATTCTACAGACACCGGCGAGCAGGTCGTGCTGGTCATTGTTTCTGAGAAATCCGCCACCGGACGGGGCAGCACAAGAATCTGCTGACTCGCGGAATGACTGCCGCATTGGTTGCTTACAGAAAGCGTGATCGTATACGGTGTGATTCCGTTCAACTCCAGAAAGGTCTGAGTTGCGGGAGTATGATCCGTTGACTCAGCGATCTGAAAATCCCACAAACAGGAAAGGTTGTCGCCCTGGGAAAGATTCACACAATCAACTTCCAGTGGAGCGCAGCCTTCGTTCACGCTGAGTTGCATGGCTGCGGCCGGAGACGCTACTGACAGCACATTCTGACTGAATTGAGCAGTGCAACCAGCGGTATTCGCAGCAATTAAAGTAATCTGAAAGGAGCCGCTCTGACTGTACGAATGGGATCCGTTAGTCGCATTTTGCACCGGTGATCCATCTCCAAAATTCCAGGCATAAGAAGATGCTCCTGAAGACTGATTTGTGGTATTCAGCACATTTCCCGTACAGGCAAATGAAGGGGCTGCAAAAGACGCAACCGGAATAGCGGAAACAACCACGTTCTTATACGCCGTTGCGCTGCATCCGGTGAGCGGGTCGGTATATTCATATCCGACGACATAAGTGCCCTGGGGTGCATTTCCATTAAATATTCCCCCGCTCGCATTCAGTATCTGAGGACCTGTCCACAGCCCATTGGCCGGCACTGCTCCGGTTAACTGAACGGCTCCTGAACCGTTGCATGCCGTTTGGTTCGCACCAGCCGAAACAATGGGATCGCCATTGAGCGTGATAACCAGCTGATCGGAATACGCGCAGCTGCCTGTGCCATTGGTCAATGTGTACGTATGCACACCTGATCCGGCCATGTCCACGTTGATTAAGCCTGTGGATGAGTTTGTAATTCCCGGGCCCGACCATACCCCTGGTGAAGCAGTGCCAGCGGACAAACTGATTGAGCCGTCCGAAATACAAGCGGTCTGATCCGGACCAGCATTCACCGCAGTTCCGTTACTCACAGTCACTACCCGTTGATCGCTTCCAGCGCAACCATTGGTATTAAACGAATAAGTCAGTGTATACTGGCCAATGGCGAATGGCGTGAACAGGCCGGCTGGAGACACTCCGGGCCCTGACCAAACGCCTCCTGCCGGAGAAAAATCGGTTAGCGTCTCGGCAACCGGATTGTTGCAGTATTGCAGATCCGGTCCGGCATTTACGGCCGGCAAATTGGTGACCGTAACCTGAACCTGATCAGCCCCGCTGCACCCATTGCCGTCATTCAAAACGAGTGAATAGGTGGTGGTTGCAGCGGGAGTGAGCGCTACCGATGAACCTGTTCCCAGCAGTGTCATTCCATTGAACCACTGGAAAGAATACGCACCGCTGCCACCGGAGGCTGATCCATTGAGTGTAACAGAGCCGCCTGCGCAAATCGTTTGATCAGCGCCTGCGTTGGCTTGTGGCAATGGATGAACCGTGACGGTAACTTGATCTGTTGAAGTACAATTTCCTTGAATGACGCTATAAGTAAGGTTGAACGCTCCTGCAACTCCCGGAGTAAAAAGTCCGGCAGAAGTGACCCATGTGGATCCACTCCATTGACCTCCCGGAGTGACTGCTGAGAGTTGCAACGCACCGCTGTTCAGACAAACCCCGTGATCATTTCCTGCATTAATACCTGTGGCGCTTATGGTTGTAATCACGCGCGTATCTGATGCCGAACAACCGTTCGAATTGGTGAAGGTGTAGGTCAAGGTATACGCACCCGGCGCTGGAGAGGTGAACGCACCTCCTGGTGTGACGCCCGTTCCGGACCATACACCTCCTGAGGGAGATTGCCCTGTGAGCGCGAGCGTGCCTGTGCCATGACAAATCGTTTCATCGGCTCCGGCATTGACAGTTGGAAGAGATCCCACATAAACAGTGACCTGATCCTGATTGCTGCAACCGAGGTTGTCCACCGCCGTGACCTGATATATGGTAGTGGATGACGGCACTGCAGTGGGATTCGTAATCAGCGGATTGCTCACTGCCCCCCCGCTCCATGTGTAGAGTGTGACTGGTCCGTTGGTGCTCACTGCGGAAGCATTCAGCTGCACGGTTTGTCCGGTGCAAACGGACTGATCCAATCCCGCATTCACTGATGGAAGTGGAATTACGTACACCACAATCTGATCCGTGGCATTGCATGTTCCGATGGTCAGAGAATACGTCAGCGTGAAAGTTCCGATTGCAGAAGGTGTAAACACTCCCCCGCTGGTGACGTGGGGCGAACCCGACCATGTACCTCCGTTGGTTGGGGCATTAAGTGTAAATGACGGAGAACCCACACAAGCAGTTTGATCAGGTCCGGCATTTATGGTGCCCGGGCTGACCACATTGATTGTGCGGGTGGAGCTACCCGAACAACCGGTCGGGGTTGTTACACTATAGGTCAGAATAATAGTACCAGCAGCAGACGGAGTGAAAACACCACCGGACGTTACGCCGGGTCCAGTCCATATGCCTCCTGAAGGGCTTTGACCCGTAAGGGTAGTTGGGACCGGGTCATTGCACAATGTAAGTGCCGGTCCTGCATCTACGACCGGGGGTAGACTCACCGTTACAGTAACCTGATCCTGTGAGCTGCAACTGGCCGCATCTACTGCAGTTACGTTGTAGGTGATTGTCGATGCAGGGTTCGCTGTGGGGTTTTGAGAAAGTGAATTGCTCACCGCCCCGCCACTCCATGTATACAATGTGATGGCTCCGTTACTGCTTGAGGCCGTCGCTCCCAGCTGAACAGTTTGTCCCTGGCAAATAGCTTGGTCCAAACCTGCGTTGACAGTAGGAAGCGCCCTGACCTGCATAACCATCTGATCCGTTGCAGTGCAGCCGTTTTGTGTTACTGACAACGTGAGCGTAAATATTCCTATGGCGTTCGGGGTAAATGTTCCGGACGGGGTGAGCATGGCAGGCGGAGCACCGGTCCAGACACCAGCACCACCCGGATTAGGCAGCGTGACAGAAGGAGCATTGAGACACCGCGACAAGTCAGTTCCGGCGTTCACAGCAGGCAATGGAGTAACAGTAATGACTACCTGATCTGTAGTGACACAGCCCGCACCGTCATTTACACTGAGGGTGAACGTAGTCGTTGCCGTCAGGGTGACAATTGGATTGGCTACCGGCATTATGCCAGACTGGCCTGTCCATGCATAGGTATAATTGCCGCTGCCTCCTGACGCGCTGGGCATTCCGCCGAGCATGATCGTTTGTCCCGCGCACACCGTTTGATCAGAACCGGCGTTCGCCACACATTGGCTCCGGACTGAAGTGCAGAGCATCATACCGAAGATTGCCAGGAGAAGGACCTTGTTCATAGGAATGGGTTCTTTCGACAGAACTTCACAATTCACACCAGTCTGTTCATACGTTCTCATGTCAAATATGTTTCTCACACTCTTTATTCTTCATTTTTGAGGTGTCAATAGGCCCTAAGCCCCCACAGAGGCGGGGCAGCACAAGCTGTATGAAGAATAAAACAGACGTAAATCACACACGGGCGAAACTCCTGAAATCATCAGGAGTGGTGTGACTAGCAGTTCAGATGGTTAACTGTGTCCTTTTCGGGACGAGAATTTGTGAGAGCCTGCTAATGTAGATAAAAATTCCGGACTTACCGCACTAACGTGACATTTCCGGAGTAAATCCGGGGCTTATCTGATCCTTTTAACTGAACAATAACCTGCCAGTTATAAACGTCGTCCTTTGCAAAATACTCCCCATCCCTCACGTTCCCAATCCAGGGCTCTTCGGGATTCCTGGTCTCAAAAATCACGGTACCCCATCGATCGAATACCTGGAAGGTGTAATCTTCGATGAAACGTGTGCCGCTCATTTCCGGGCGGAACGCCTCATTAATACCGTCATCGTCCGGAGTAAATGCGTTGGGCACGTAGATATTGAAAATATCTTCAATGAATACCCGGTCCGTGTGTGTATGGGTGCATCCGTATTGATTCCAGACCCGTAGGTTTATATCAAATACCCCTGCGTCCGGGAAGTAATGCTGCACGTTTTCCTGTTCCGATGTAGTCCCGTCGCCAAAATTCCACAGCCACTGCACGGCGTCAATGCTTTGGTCGAGGAAGATGATTTCCGGATCGTAAATGGTCGCGTCTTCCGGAGTGAAAATGAAATCCGCAACGGGTAAATTATAGGCTGAGACATAATTGTCATAGATCAGTGTGTCTTGACAACCCTGATCCGTTATCACAACGAGACCCACATCGTAGACACCGGGAATTGAGTAGGTATGTGCAGGCTCATCCTCGTTACTCACTTGCCCATCCCCGAAAATCCACAGATAGCCCACAGCTCCTTCTGATGTATTGGTGAACTGCACTTCATGATTGACGCATCCATCTGTTTCATCAGCCATGAATGAGGCTGCAGGCAGCGGATGAATGATGAACAACTGATCACTGGAATGCTCACATCCGAATTGGTTGGTAGCCAGCAATTCGATCTGATACAGTCCCACTTCATTCAGCGAAAATGCCGGATTGATCAACGTGGACTCTGACGTTGAATTGATAGTCCACTCATAGCCATTGGCAAACTGAGATTCATTGGATGCATTGACCAATACGGGGAAGTAGCAAGACTCTGTTTGGCTCAAAGAAAACTGACTGACCGGCTGAGGTGCCACGATCACGTTCACTGCAAACGTATCTGCACATAACTGCATATTCTGCGCAATGAGCGAAACCGTATAAAGCTGCGGATCGGCTCCGAAGTTTTGATAGTTAAAACACGGGCTATTGACATTCGACGTGTTGCCGTTGCCAAAATCCCATGAGTAAAACATACCTCCTGAAGTGGTATTGGTAAAACACGCATTGAACGGGCTGCATCCCAGCAGCGATGGAATGGTAAAGGAGGCATCAGGAGCCGCGTAGGTTGTGAAAGGCTGCGACACCGTAGCGGTGCAGCCGTTATCGCTTGTTCCTGTGAGGGACACAGTGAAGGTGCCTGAGTTTTCGAATGCATACACCGGATTGGACAAGTAGCTCATTCCGCCATCACCAAAATCCCATTCCAGGGAAATGGCATCACCCGGTGAGCTTGTGAATTGTACGCCTTCGCCTTCGCACACAAACGGAGCTTCAATGTCAAAGTTTATCACCGGTGAAGGATAAACAGCAAGAACAATGGATGAGGTGTCGTAGCTGCATCCGTTATCTACATATTGAAACACTTCATAATTGCCCGGATCATCAAAAGTGAATGTCGGATTCGCATCGCCCGTGAAATTACCGCCGCCGAAATCGTACTGGATCTGTGTCCCGCCTTCCGAAAAATCGGTGAACTGCACAGTGAGCGGATTACATCCCCAGGTAATATCCGTATTAAAAAACGACGTCACCGTGTTGGGCAATACTGTAATGGTATAGTTGGCAGTATCTGCGCCGCATTCGTTGGAAAGATAAAGCCAGATCGTATAATCCACAGCCACTGTATCTGCAAAGAATATATGCCCTCCGGGTTCTTCGAGTGTGCTGCCCGGCCCCCCGTCTCCAAAGTCCCAATTGAATGTATCGGGATTGCCCACCGAAGTATTGTTGATATTCACAGTAAACGGCGAACAGAACACATCGAGATCAGTACCGAAAGAAGCCACAGGCTGCGGGTAAACAGTTACCGTTTCATTCGCTGTGCTGCTTCCGCAGTAATTGGTTGCAGTCAGAGACACCGGATAGATCATCACATCGGGTCCCTGCTGAAAAGTCAATGCAGGCGGATTGGCAAGAGTGCCTGGCGGTCCCGCCGTTCCAAAATTCCAGTTGTAGGAAATGTATTGACCGAGTGTGGTATTGGTAAAAGATACTGCCAGCGGGGCACAGCCTTCTGTGGGTGTCAGTGCAATCTCGGCAATGGGCGGAGCGATGATTTCATGGTCATTGGTCGTTACATCTTCACATCCAAAATTATTCGCTGCGGTGAGCGTCACGGTGAAGGAACCTTCTGAGGGATAGGTATATGTCGGATCGAAAACCGCAATGGAGAATCCATTTCCAAAATCCCATTCATACTGAGTAGCTCCCAGCGAGTTGTTCTGAATATCAGCCGGAGCGTTGGTGCATCCGGAAGGATCCAGAGTGAATGAAGCCGTGGGTACGGGAGATACGTGAATGACCTGAAATGCGCTATCCGCACAACCGGTGACCGGACTTTCAAACCAGACTGTGAGCGTGTAATCACCCGGGCCGATGGCCGGATCAAAGTTCCCTGTCGTGGCATTTGTCACACCCGGTCCTTCCCACACTCCGCCGGTTGCCGGCTGAAAGCCCGTTTGCACAAAAGAAGGCGCATTTCCGCAAATAGAAACTTCCGGACCAGCCGTCACTGCGGGAAGCGGGAGTACCTGCACAGACAACTGATCACTCGAGAAACATGTGCCCGATCCGGTTTGTATGGTAAGTGTATGTGTTCCCACGCCCGCCAACGCCGGATTAAATGTACCTGAAGTCGGTCCCGCAATTCCCGGTCCTGTCCAGGTATAATTGGCCAAAGGACTAAATCCTGTGAGCTGATACATCCCTTCATTCAGGCATAATGCAAGATCGGCACCGGCATTAGCAATTACCGGAGGAGTGACAATCACCTGAATGGAGTCGCTCGCCGAGCAGCTGTTGCCTCCTGCTGTGAATTCGTAAATCAGCCAGTAACTTCCCACACCGGGGCTCACAAATGTGCCTGACGGGTTAGTAATACCCGGCCCTGACCATGAACCTGTTCCTCCGGAAGAAGGTGAAAATCCGGTTAATACTTCAGGTATCGGCTGATTGCAAAGGGTCAGGTTGCTTCCAGCCTCTACCACCGGCAATCCGTTTACGGTAACCAGTACCTGATCCGACCCTACACACTGATTGAAATCCGTCACCGTAAGTGTATAACTCGTGGTTAAGGCTGGAGTTGCTATTGGATTAGCAATCAGTGGATTGCTTAGAGTCGCCGGAAACGTCCAGGAGTAGTTGTACGGCATCTGCCCCCCTGCCACGGCAGCGTTTAAGGGCGTGGACTCATTGAGGCAAATGGACACGTTCGGACCGGCATTGACTGCAGGTAGTGCATTCACCGTGAGTACCATCTGGTCTGTTGTCAGACACGTACCTGTTCCGGTGGTGTAGGTTAACGCGTAGACGCCCGTTGCAGTGGGATTAAACTGCCCGGTCGACGAAACCGGAGCAGGACTCCATGTGCCCCCTTGTGTATTTGGCAATTGAATCGCAGGGCCATTCACACACACCGATAAATCCGGACCTGCATTGGCTTGAACAGGAGCATTTACAGTGATGACGAGGTCGTCTGAATTCGTACACTGCGTCGAAGGATTGGTAAAGGTGTAAGTGACCGTGAAAGTTCCGGTAGCAACCGGAGTAAATGATCCGCCCGGCGTAATGCCACTGCCCGACCACGTACCTCCTGAGGCGGGAGTGACGGGCACCAGCGTGGTTGTAACAGGCTGGTTGCACAGCACCGCATCAGATCCTGCATTCACAGCGGGTAAAGGGTTCACAATGATTGTTATCTGATCTGCACCGCCGCATCCGCTGGCATCCACCGCGGTAACATTCAGGGTGGTGGTAACGGCAAAAGCGGCCGTGGGATTCGCGATTATGCTGTTTGATACCGTTCCTCCTGACCAGGAGAACAGGGTAATTGGCCCGTTTGGACTATTCGATGAGGCATTGAGCTGCACTGCAGCACCGGCACAGACCGTTTGATCAGGGCCGGCATTTGTCACAGGAAGCGGCAATACAGTCACCAGTACCTGATCGCTCTGCTGACAAGATCCGGTGCCGGTAGTAAATGTCAGCGCAAATGAACCGACAGTGTTCGGGGTGAAAACTCCCGTCGCGGTAACCTGCGCATTACCAGCCCATGTGCCGTTTGTTGCTAGCTGAAACGGTCCGCTGTTAAGGCACAAGCTGACATCAGGACCTCCGTTGGCCGGAGTAGGATCCACCACAGTAACCACCATCTGATCGCACGCATTGCAACCGGTGGATGCACTTGTGAAGCAATAGGTCAAGGTAAATGCGCCCAGGCCTGTGGGCGTGAACACACCCGCTGACGTCACGTCAGGCCCCGTCCATGTGCCCGTGCCTCCGGTAGTGGGTGAAAAGCCAGCCAGCGTGGTAGCCACCGGCTGATTGCACAAACTGATATCCGGTCCTGCATTGACTGCCGGAGGTGTATTAACGGTGAGTGGAACGGTTCCTGAACCTGTGCAGCCATTGGAGTCGGTGACTTGAACGGTGTAGTTCGTAGTCACGGTGGCACTTGAAACCGGTGATGCGCTATTCGGATTGTTAAGCGTTGCCGGGCTGCTCCATGAATACACTGTATATGGCGCAAGGCCGCTGTTCACAGTTACGCCGAGTTGCTCTGTTTCTCCCTGACACATTGTGAATGTGCCGGAGGCCGTGACATTAGGAATGGTATTGACCGTGACGGTAATGGTCTCCTGATCAACACAGCTGCCTGATGTACCGGTAACCGTGTACGTGACGGTACTACCCGGAGTGGCAGTCACAGAAGATCCGCTGGTGGTTGAAAGACCAGAAGACGGCGACCAGCTATAGCTGCCGGCCCCACTAGCAGTGAGCACAATGCTGCTGCCCGCGCATACCTGATTATTCGCATTGCTTGCAGCAATCGTCACATTTGGCGGAGCCAGCACATTCACAGAGGTGGACGCACTCGCCGGCCCGCAGGCGTTGACAGCAGTGAGTGTCATGGCGTAATTGCCCGCTGCAGTATAGGACACCGGTCCGGGAGATAGCACATTGGAACTCGCCGGAGAACCGCCGGGGAATGTCCATGCATAGGACAACACAGGCAGATTGCATCCGTTTACCGAGGCTGAAGGCGTAATTGCAGTTCCTGCGCACACCGAAGTAATCGGAGTAATGCCTACTTCGGGGACAGTGTTAACTGTAATCGTTTCAGTATCGATGAATGTCCCGCAGGAATTAGTCATCTCCAGTTCAATGGTATAGATTCCTGCCGAACTCAAGAGAAATGACGGAGAAAGCGAGGATGAATTCGTTCCTCCGGTATACGCAAACGTGCCATTGTCAGGATCGCAAGGGAGATCAGAATAGGTCACATCCCAAATGCGGTTGGTGTTGCAGGATGCAAAGGCGTTGGACGTGGTGTTTGTGGTAGTCAGTGCCATCGGCACGCAGCCCACGTTGTTATTCACTGTAAATACGGGTGTAGGTGGCTGCTCGATGCAAATAGTCTGCGTAATGGTAGTCGAACCACAAGACAACACCGGATTGCCCGCATTCGAGGCCGTAAGAGTGACCGTGTACGTTCCGGGTGCCGCATAAACGTGAGTGGGATTGGCGGCGGTACTGGTGTTATTGGCGCCGGAAGCCGGATCACCGAAGTTCCAGCTGTAGTTTGTACTGGAGTTACATCCCTGATTAAACCCCGGGATTGTGGTATTGATAAATGGCACAGCACTGTTTGCACATGCCGCCGGAGGCGCCGTGAAGCCGGCAGCAGGCGGAGTGTAAATCTGAATCGGTGAAATGGTAGCTGTGGATGGTGTGCAGTTGTTATCCGCTGTAATGGAGAAGGTGAAAAACTGCGGCGTATTGGCGCAAGAACTGGAGCTGTATGTATAACACACCAGCGCAGGCGGAGGGTGGTTGAAAGACTGCACCGGACTTCCATCGCCAAAGCTCACGTTATACACGGTGGAAGGGTGGTTGTTGGTGTAATTACTGAGCGGAAAGCAAAACTCCACCGGGCCGCACTGCAGAGTATTTCCCAGAGTGGCCGCACCTATAGCCGGGTTAGTGATGTTGCTCACTTCATAGGTTTCCACATCGGAACATCCGTTCGTATTTGTTGCAGTGTATGTGAGCGTCCAGATGTTAATGCCTGTATATACATGTTCCAGACCAGACGGCGGAGTTGCAGAGGAATAAATGGGCGATCCATCCCCGAAATTGATGGTGTATGTCGTTCCCGCCGCCGTGCCTGTAGAGGCATTGGTGAAATAGGCGTAAAATTCATTGACTCCAAGACACTGAGTAAAGTTTGCGTCTTCATTCAGCACCGCGGTCGGGCTTTGAGCAATGGTGATGTTTGATGTATGAACATCCGCACACCCGCCGGAACTTGTTACCGTCAACGATACAGTAAATGTGGAAGAACCATTTCCCGGTGCCACAAACACGTGGGTGGGATTGGCCACCGCACTGGTGTTTGCACTTCCGGAAGCGGGGTTGCCAAAGTTCCATGCATACGTGCATCCCGCGCACGCTGTGCTTGTGTTCGTAAACGTCACAATGGTGCCTGCACAGGCCGTGTTCGGACTGAATGTGAAATTCGCATCGGGAGAAGGTAATACCGTGACGGTGATCTGATCCGATTGCCCGCTGCAGCCGCCGCCCGTCAGGTCGAGTGAATAGGTGGTTGTGGTATTCGGACTAACTACCGGATTGGCGACATCATTGGCGCCGTTGTTCCAGTCGTAAGTGACACCGGGGCCTGCATTCACTGCAGAAGGATTTCCTCCGAGCGTCACGGATTCACCCTGACAGATGGTGACGTTATTGCCCGCGTTGGCCTGGCATTGCGGGAATGACTTAGCGCTCAGGAGCAACACACTCACACACAGAACGACACCAGAAATCCAGAGCTTGCGATAATTCATTGAGTTGCGGTCAATCTTCCCAACGCAGGGGCGCGAAATTAACACGAGATCGGACTTTGCGAGAAGGTTTCGGTGATTCAGACGGCGTTTACTGGTCAACAGTTGCACAGTCATTACATCCATTTTTACACCATGTCTGCGGGGAGTCTGTCCGGCTCAAATGAACTGCATATTTGTGCCCATGAAATACGGTGTACTACTTATAATGATTGGTATGGCTTCATGCCAGCTGGAGACCAGAATGAACAGGCTCGACAGTGGCAGGAAAAAGGCCGATGCGGTAATCGCAGCCATTGGCGACTCCGCGCTAATCGCAAAGCTCCCCGGTGACTCAGAACGAAAGCACGCCGGGCTGTTTTACCGCTCCCTGGCTAGCCAATGCAACTGGGGTAAAAAGCGCGGAAAGTTTGTGGATTTCTATATGCATGAAGAGGAGAGCCATCATGCCGTGTCCTACATCTATGAATATTTTCTCGACTGCGACAGCATCCGGCTGACGCTCGTGTACGATACCAATCAGGATTCTGTAAGCCTGATTTCTGCTCATCTGGAACCGCTTGAAACCAAGAACCCCTGGCTGATCGATCCCATGAAGAGCATTCACAAGGATAAGGACTGGGAGCGACACAAGCAGGCTGAAAAGAATGGCAATTGAGGTTGCGTACCTTTTTTTCGTACTCAACTTGTCTATATTTGCGCCCGCTTAACGGGAGGGTATCCTCCATAAGGCGGGGTAGCTCAGCTGGTTAGAGCGCATGATTCATAATCATGAGGTCTCGGGTTCAATCCCCGATCCCGCTACAAACAAGGCCTTCCATTCGAAGGCCTTTATTTTTTTCCCGATACCAGCTGTGAATGAGAACGCCTGAATTGGTGAAAGGCGGAAAATGGGCTATTCTTGCAAGTGGTAGCTTACCTAAAACTATTCTTCATGGAGAAAACCAAACTCGAACTTGAGTATCTCATCCGCACCTCGGATCATGTGCTCTTCAATTGCATCAGTACACCCAGTGGGCTGGAAGAATGGTTTGCGGATAAGGTTAACATCCATGGTGAAATATTCACTTTCATCTGGGAAGGCGAAAGGCGAGAAGCACAACTTGTATCCCTGAAAAAAGATCAGTACGTCAAGTTTCACTGGACCGATGAGGGCAAGGACAAAACGTTCTTCGAGATGCGTATCAAGATTGATGACATGACCGGCGAGGTCGCGCTGATTGTGACTGATTTCTGCGACTCCGATGAGGAGGATGAAACACGGATGCTTTGGGATTCTTCTGTTGAAAACCTGCGTCGCACGATCGGCGGCTGATCACCAGCGCGTATAGAAATCGCGGGTCAGCTGCTTGTATGCTTCAGAAAACTCTCCCGGCTTTCGTTCTATAAGCAGGGACTCCATTTGAGGCTCTGAGCCCCCGGAACATCCGAACTCCACCATCACCCTGGACGCTTCACGGTCGGCAAGCGTGAACACGTGACAGATGCGCTGCGGAAGCAAACCCGCATGCCTGCCTGCATCCATCCATCGTTTGAGTTGATTCAGCGGAATGATGACCGATACAATTCCATCCTCATTCAAGAGCAGCGCTGCGTGGTTCATGAACTTGTCCGCTGGCAGCGAATCATCATGTCGCGCCTTGCTGCGCACCGGATCTGATGCGCGTATGGAATCAGAGAAATATGGCGGATTAGAAATGATCAGGTCGTATTTCACGTCAGACGAATAACCCAGAAAATCCCCGGATATGGTCTCCATGCGTTCGCTCCAGGGAGAATTGCTGAAATTAAATTCCGCATCGTGCACGCTTCCCTTGTCGATATCTATTCCCCTGATTGAGACCGACGGATTGCGCTGCGCGCAGATCAATGCAATAACACCGTTGCCCGTGCCCACATCCAGCAAGCGATGTGCTGCCTTCACTTCCGCCCAGCAACCGAGCAATACCGCATCTGTGCCCACTTTCATGGAACTGCGCGATTGGGCGACAGCAAATTGCTTGAACTGAAAAGGCTTGCTTTCGTGATATGACATGCACGCTAGTTTGCTTTGGTTTCATTCCAGGTGCGGTAAGCAGGCACGTCCTGAATACGTTCGGCCGGAATCTCTCTCAGCGGCTCGCAGGGTCGGAGACTCTCACGGCAATCGTCAGGCAGTTGCTGATAAAGCCGCGTGCCTTCCCTTTTCCATTCGAGCATTTCATCACTCACCTGCTTGACAATCTTACCGGGATTTCCTACCATTATACTCCTTGGAGGCACTACGGTATCTGCCGGCACGAAGCACAGTGCGCCAATGACCGAGCCCTCTCCTACTTTCACCCGGTCCATCACCACCGCATTCATTCCCACCAGCACATCCCTGCCGATTTCCGCACCGTGAATGATGGCGCCATGACCAATGTGCGCATTCTCGTGAAGTTCAGTGGTAACACCCGGAAACATATGAATGGTGCAGTTTTCCTGCACATTGCATCCGTCGTGAATAATGATTTGTCCCCAGTCGCCGCGCAGGGCAGCACCCGGGCCGATATAGACAGCTCTCCCGATAATCACATTCCCCGTTACAGTCGCATTAGGATGAACGAATGCGGAATCATGTATGACAGGGCGAATTCCCCGGAATTCAAAGATATTGGCCATATGCAGCGAATTTAACGGAATGCCGCAATAACCTCATGTGACGAATGTCATTCCGTTCACATGGCACTATACCCGCTCAAGTACCGCCGCATAACCCTGTCCCACGCCAATGCACATGGTAACCAGGGCATACTCTCCGCCTTTTGCCTTGAGCTGTCGGGCTGCTGAAAGTGCCAGACGAGCTCCACTCATTCCCAGCGGATGCCCGAGGGCAATTGCGCCTCCGTGCGGGTTGATTCTCGCGTCATCATCATCCAATCCGAGTTGTCGCGTACATGCCAGCACCTGCGCCGCAAAGGCTTCATTGATTTCTATCAAATCCAGGTCATCCAAAGCGAGCCCAGCGCGCGAAAGCGCAAGTTTGCTGGCCTCTACCGGACCGATGCCCATGATGGCGGGCTGAGTGCCCGTGACAGCAGAGGAAACCACGCGCGCCAGAGGCTGAAGTCCGTGCCTGAGAATGCCCTCTTCAGATGCAATCAGCAATGCCGCCGCGCCGTCATTCAGGCCGGATGCATTGCCGGCAGTTACCGTACCGCCTTTCCTGAAAGCAGGACGAAGTGCGGAAAGGCCTTCCGCCGTCGAGTCGGCACGAATAAATTCATCCGCTGAAAAAACCAGCGGATCGCCCTTTTTTCTGGGAATATGAATGGGACTTACCTCACCCTGAAACCACTCGAAGGAAGCTACCGCCTTCCGCTGACTAACCAGCGCAAATTTGTCCTGATCCTCGCGTGAAATAGAAAACATTTCCGCCAGATTCTCAGCCGTTTCACCCATGGCCTCCGTGCCGTACATCTCTTGCATACGGGGATGAATAAAGCGCCAGCCAAAGCTGCTGTCATACAATTGCTGATCGCGTCCATAGGCGCTGCCCGCCTTTGACATCACCCACGGTCCGCGTGTCATGTGCTCCACGCCTCCCGCAATGAACAGGTCGCCCTCTCCTGCGTGGGATGCCCGCGCGGCCTGAACCACTGCGGACAGTCCGGATGCACACAGGCGGTTGACTGTTTCGCCGGGTACGGACACGGGCAGACCGGCGAGCAACAGCGCCATGCGCGCCACGTTGCGATTGTCTTCGCCCGCCTGATTGGCGCAGCCCATGATGACATCACTTATTTCAGAAGGATCAAGACCGGCATGACGCTGAACGAGTTCACGAATCACATGAGCAGCCAGATCATCCGCGCGAACGGGTGACAGTGCTCCGGCAAAATTTCCAATCGGCGTGCGAATGCCATCAATGATAAATGCGTTCATCTGCTGAGATTTCGGGCAAAGATGGCAAAGTCACCGGTGGTTCCTGTGTATTTGTGAAATGCTTATCCACGCGGGCATGGTGCGCACTAAGTTTGCCACATGAGTGAACAGCAGAAACGCCCGCTAATTCTCGTGACCAATGACGATGGCATTTATGCCAAAGGAATCCGCTCACTGGTGAATGCGGTTAAAGGTCTTGGTGAAGTGATCGTGGTGGCTCCTGATAAGCCGCAAAGCGGAATGGGCCACGCCGTAACCATCAATGGCATCCTGCGTCTGCAGGAAGTGGTTTATGATGATGGGGTTACAGCGTATTCATGCAGCGGCACTCCGGTGGATTGTGTGAAGCTTGCGATCTATCGTGTGCTTCAGCGCAAGCCGGATATTCTGGTCAGCGGAATCAACCACGGAGCCAACTCTTCGATCAATGTGATTTACTCCGGCACGATGTCGGCCGCTGTGGAAGGCGCTGTGGAAGGAATTCCGTCCGTGGGATTTTCACTGCTTGATCATAACAGTGATGCTGACTTCCGGGCTTCAGAAGAAGTAGCGCGCAATGTGACAGCGCACGTGCTGTCCGATGCACATATGCCGGAAGGCATCTGCCTGAACGTAAACATTCCCAAAGGTCCTCCTGAATCACTGAAGGGCATCCGCATTTGCCGTCAGGCGAAGGCATACTGGGAAGATACGTTCGACCAGCGCAGCGATCCGTCGGGAAAGCAGTATTACTGGCTTACGGGAGAGTTCCGAAACTTTGACAAGGGCGAGGATACCGATGAGTTTGCACTCAGTCACAATTTCGTTTCTGTGGTACCCGTTCAATATGACCTGACCGCATATCACGCAATTTCACACCTGCAGCAATGGGATTTGTAACCAAAGAGCGATTTGACAAAGTATGGGTGGGCGCCGTGCTGGGCATACTCGGCGCAGTCACCGGATTCATGTTGTTCGGACTCGTCTGGTCCGTGGGCACTGAACACTCTTTTACGTATTACATCAAAGATGTGTTTACCGGTATCACCTCCATGTTTCAGGATAAGATCGTGACCATTTCGATTCTGATTGATGTGGTCCTGTTCTATCTCTTCCTGCGTAAAAACTGGTACAACCTCTGCAAAGGCCTGCTGGCCATGGTGATTCTGAGCGTTCCTGTAGCACTGTACCTCTACTGATCAACTGCCTTATCATTGTACCCGACCGAATACTGCTGAAATGAAAATTTTTCTGATTGCGGGTGAAGCTTCCGGCGATCTTCACGGATCCAATCTCGCAAAGGAATTGTTGCGAGCCGAGCCCGCAGCGCAACTCCGCGGATGGGGAGGCGATCTGATGGCAAAATCAGGGGTAGAAATCACCAAGCATTACAGCGAACTTGCATTCATGGGCTTTGTAGAAGTGCTCATGAACATCCACACTATTATGCGGAACTTCAAAATCTGCAAAGAGGATATTGCCCGATGGAAGCCGGATGTGCTGGTGCTGATTGATTATCCGGGCTTCAATCTCCGCATGGCGGAATGGGCCAAGGCACAAGGCATTCGGGTGTTTTACTACATCTCTCCGCAAATTTGGGCATGGAAGGAAAACCGCGTGCATAGCATCCGCAAAAACGTAGACCAGATGTGCGTCGTGCTCCCATTTGAAAAAGAGTTTTATGCGAAGCACAATTACCCGGTGGAGTTCGTTGGTCATCCTCTGCTCGACGCCATTCAGTCAGGTGCATTCGATGAAAAGGCGTTTCGCGCAGAGCAAGGCCTGGATGATCGTCCGGTGATTGCACTATTGCCCGGCAGCCGCCAACAGGAAATCCGCTCGATGCTGCCGGTGATGATTGAAGCGGCTGCATCGCTGGGCGACTATCAATGCGTCATTGCGGCTGCGCCTTCCCAGAAGGATGCGTTCTATGATGAGGTTGCGGGAGAACAGATGAACCGGGTAAAAATGGTGCGCGGTAAAACCCACGATCTGCTGCGCATTGCACGGGCCGGACTTGTGACCAGCGGCACCGCCACACTGGAGGCCGGACTCATCGGCATGCCGCAGGTGGTATGCTACAAGGGTAGTCCGTTGTCATACCTCATTGCGCGCCGGTTGGTAAAAGTGAAATACATCTCACTGGTCAATCTCATACTTGATAAACCTGCGGTGAAGGAGTTGATACAGCAGGACTTCAACATCACGCAGGCGCGAACTGAACTTCAGGCCTTGCTCTCCGATGGTCCCCGGCGCAGTGAAATTCTGGCCGATTATGAATCGCTCCGTAGTGCGCTGGGTGGTGGTGGCGCTTCCGAACGAACTGCAAGTCTTCTGTTGAAAAAAGCCTGAAGGCCAACCGGCAAACGTGAAGGCACAGGCTAATTTCGTGAACGTTGTTCATGGAATTGATGCGCACCATTTTTCCGCTTGTACTTTCGCTGTTCTTCGCGGGCACTGCCTGTGCAGTGCCTGTGCTCGTGGGAATATATCAGACTTCTTCCTTCGAAGAAATCAAAGTAGAAATTACATCGGGCGCCTACCAGCTTAAAGGTGCATCTGAGCCCGTAGCGATCTCCTCAGAGCAGTCGGTCAATGTGGTGGTGAACGGATCAGGCTGGATTGTGAAGCTTGGTGAGCGCCGAATTTCAGGACAAGGTTCGTTGATCTTTCAGGGCGAAGGTCTGTTCCGCATTGTGCCCGTGGGACACAAGCCCACCGGGCGGATTTTTCCCGGCGAACTTATCGTGCGTTCACAGGGAAATAAACTAGTCATGCTCAACCGGCTCGATATTGAAGAGTATGTGCCGGGTGTGATTGAGGCTGAGGCCGGGCCAAATCACACGCCTGAGTACTATAAGGTACAGGCGATTATTTCGCGCACCTATGCATTGAACAACCTGAAGCGCCACGAGTCAGAAGGATTTAATATCTGCGATCAGGTGCATTGTCAGGTTTACCACGGCAAGCCACGATTCGTAAAGGAAGCAGTCACAGCCACTAAGGAGACATTCGACATTGTGATTGTGGATGATGATATCAACCTCATTACGGCAGCGTTTCACAGCAATTGCGGCGGACATACTGTCAACGCAGAGGATGTCTGGAGCAAGCCCCTCTCCTATTGCGTCGGGCGACGTGATACGTTTTGCCTCGTGATGCCGCACAGCAACTGGGAAAAGACGATCCCTGCCGAACAATGGAGGAGCTACCTCGAGTCCAAGCGATTCCCGGGTGAGGACACATTGGCAATCGAGGCTACGGCCTATTTTCCTGCGTCTAAAGAAGTTTATTTCGTGCATGAACGAACACACATCCCCCTGCGAACCATCCGATCTGACTTTAAATTGAAGTCTGCGTTTTTTACTGTGCATCAGGATGGCAGTGAGGTGCGTTTGATTGGACAAGGCTTCGGGCATGGCGTCGGACTGTGTCAGGAAGGGGCCATGCGCATGGCACAGCTGGGCTACTCATATAAGGAAATCATCGCCTATTATTACCACGGAGTGCACCTCATACCGCGGCGGTTCATTTGGTTTTTCAAAGAGGATTGATACCTCTCCTCTTTCATTAACACCATTTGACGACCTTTAACACCGTCTTCGTCACACCAGGAATTACTTTCGTGTTGGTTAACTACTTACCATGCTTTTGACACGTTTTTCCATTGCACTGTGTGCTTTCATCTGGTTTACCGGATCTGTTGCAGCCCAAAACAAAGCCCGCATTACGATCACCCGTGAGGCTGAAGGGCGCACGACCGTAGAAACGCGGGAGATTGAACTTACCGACGGCCAGGAGATTGAATCCATTCTCCAGGAACTTGGCGTAATCAACGAACTTGGGGAATTGCAGTCGGGACAGCGCTTTGAAATTCAGATGGAGAAATCCACAGAAACTGCGCCACAGGGAAGCAATCGTATCACTATTGAGCCTCATGCGATTCCATTCAGTTCACTGCCGCCCGCTACTGAGCGTCAGGCGTGGCTCGGGATCACTATGCGCGATGCGCTTATTCCCGGCAAAGACGAACTGGCCGTGCGCATCACGGAGATTGATCCGGACTCACCTGCTGAAGCTGCAAGGCTGGAAGATGGAGATCTGATTACTCACATTGCGGGGGCACGCACAGAAAGCGCTCGGGATGTAGCTACCCGGATTCACTCTCAAAAGCCCGGAGACGAGATCAAAATCTCGCTTATTCGCAACGGAAAAAGCAAAACAATAAAGGTCACACTCGGGGAACGTCTGGTAGAACGGAATTTCAGATTTGAACGGGCCATTCCCGAAGAACCGTTCATCATGGAGCTTAATCCGGATTCAATCATGGTGTTTCCCGGGAATAAAGAAATGCTCATTATCGATTCCTGCATGAAGCTCGCACAACCATTCAACTGGTCAGGTGAAGGTCTCAATTATTGCGAAACAGCTTTCCTTGGAGTCACCCCGTCGTCTGAAACTTCTGAATCAGGAGTGGCTGTGGGTTCTGTTGTTCCAGGTTCTTGTGCCGAGCAAATGGGCCTTGAAGCGGGAGATGTCATTCTGTCTTTCGGCGGCAAACCGCTGAATTCATTTGATGAGCTCGCTGGTATCGTCAGTTCGCGAAAACCCGGTGAAGAGGTCGAAGTAATTGTTCTCAGAAACGGCCGTGAAAAGGTGATGCAAGGCGCGCTCGGCAGCCGCCCGGCAAGCAGCCGGGATGACTTCCGCATTTTCCACGACTTCAAAGGAATGGATGATGATGGACAATGGCTGTACGATTATGAGTTCGATATGGACATGGACGATCTGAGAAAGGAACTAGACAGTTTGGGTGTTTCGCTCGAATTCAATGAAGACGAAGTTTTCCGGTCGCCTTCGTCCCCCGGTGCGCGCAACAGAATTTCCCTGTCTATCGAGATCATGGATATTAGTGCGGATGATCTCAACCGCGTCAATCAGAGCGCCTCTCCCCGACTCGAAAACAAGAACGATTTCATTCCAGACAGAATCACTTTCTTCCCAAATCCGGGAGAAGGCATGCTGCAGCTTCAATTTGCGACTCAGGAAAAGGGAGATATGCGCGTGCTCTTGTTCAACTCCCGGGGCGGACTAGTGTATGAAGAGAACATTCAGGATTTCAGCGGAGAATATTCCAGGCAGATTGACTTCTCTGAACATGCGAATGGCACCTACTTCCTGCAGGTCAGTATAGGCAATAAATCATTCAGCCGCAAACTGATCAAGGGCGACTAATTCCGCCTTATTTACGGAACATAAATTTTACTGCCGGCACGAGCAATCCGATTGTTAATGAGGCCTTCATGCCTTACATCATCTTTTGACGTTTGATCAGGTAACTCATCAGAACCGGGTTGAAGCCTTCGTGGATATCCGCTTCCACGAAATCAATGCGATACTGTCCGCAGCGGAGCTTGAGTGAGGTGCGGAACTCGTCCATGCGCTTTTTGTACACATCTCTTACATCGGCAGGGTTGACCTTGATCTCTTCCCCGCTCTCGAGATCGGTGAAGGTATATGGACGGTTGTCAAATTCAAATTCCAGCTCCTTTTTGAAGTCAGCCACATGGAAAAGGATCACCTCATGCTTGTTGTGACGTAGGTGCTGCAAAGCGCTGAAGAGTTCATCCGCCCGCTCACTGTTATCCATCATATCACTGAAAATAATGACCAGTGATCGGCGGTGAATGCTCTCTGCTATTTCGTGGAGCGTATCCGTCACCAGAGACCGGTGAACATCCCTTCCCCCCACAGTTTCAAGCACCTTTTCCAATTCGTTGAACAGAAAATTGACATGCGAACCGCTGCTGCCTGTGCGGGTATTGAGTGTGATTTTATCTGAAAACAGCGTAAGCCCGACTGCATCGCGTTGGTGGCGAAGCATTTCGACAAGCGCTGCAGCCGCATAAATGGAAAATTTGATCTTGTTGTACTCCGCACCCTCGGGTGAAACGCCATTGGGAAAGTACATGGAGGTGCTGCAGTCAATCAGAATCTGGGCGCGCAGGTTGGTCTCCTCTTCATACCGCTTCACAAACAACTTATCCGTGCGCGCAAAGAGTTTCCAGTCCAGATGGCGCGTGCTCTCTCCGGTATTATATAAGCGGTGCTCGGCAAACTCCACGGAAAACCCGTGGAAAGGACTCTTGTGAAGTCCTGTGATGAAGCCTTCGACCGCCTGACGGGCAAGCAATTCAAGACGTCCGAGATGCTGGAGTTGTTTGCGATCGATGTTTACTGGCATATCACAAAGGAACGCAGAAAGCAGTTAATCTGAATCATCGGTGGTCAACCAATTAATGGCTTCACAACGGAACGCAAGCGGCCACTCGCCGTTGTAATGAAACACCACATCCACCTGTCCGGCCGCAGGATCAATGGCAACAGGAAACACATCCTTCAATCCATTGGCCGTGAAGCCTGATGAACCGCTGAGCGGCTGATACAACTTCCATTGCAGTTCATCACCCACCTTTTGCTGAACGATGAGCTGAATAAAAGCAAGTTTCCAAGACTCTTCCGAACTGAGATCGATGTATATCAGAAGTGGCCGGTCTGGCTCTGGATTCAAACTATCTGGTGAACAGGATGCCGCAATGAAGTAATTCCCTTTAGTCATTTGAATATCACTCCATCCTGTTGCAAAGACGCTGCCTTCCGGCCACGGCTGAATCGCTAAAAACGGGCGTTGAGGGGAGAATAAATCGGTTGACTTTCTGATTTGAGCCTCCGCATCGATAACTTCTGATCTTTCCCAATGTTCTTCCTCATCAAAAGGCAATGCGACTTGTGCTAAAGGCCGCATGATGTAGACAAATTCATAACCATGAGCGAGACGCAAGCCGCGAAGCACATTAAATCTTCCAAGCTGATTTACCGATTCACTCATGGATGCGCGCGACAACGCTGACGCACACATCGGCATACCCGAATGCCAGGTCATGAGCATCGCCCATGCCATTACCTTCTCCTCCGGAATCCGGGAATACACGTCTGAACCGTAGTGGAAAAATGGCATCGGAATCCACGCGCTGTCCTTGTCTTTGAGTGCACTCAGCGCTGCCGCCTGTTCGCGCAATGCCTCCGGAAGAAAATCTGCTCTGAACAGGTTGGGCTGCCTTGAAATCGCCGCCTTCACTTCGCGCAAGGGCTGTGCTGATTCCACAACCATGAGCAGCAAACCACAGATAACCACTGCTTTACTGAATACGGTCTTCCTTTGACTGCTCCAGGCGCTCAACAGCACAAATGCCATCATGGTGGATGCATAGTAAAACACCCACGCAAAGCGGCCGGGCGAACGAAACTGTCGAACAAACGGGATCTGATCCAACAGCGATTCAAGCCCCCAGGTGAATGGCCATGCAAACGAGAAAAACAACACAGGTATGGCGGCAAAAAACAACGTCAACGGAAAAGCGGGAATCAACTTCCTGAACTCCTTGCTTCTCAACCATGCCACACCGCCAATCAATGCCGTGAGAATGGTGGTCAATCCGATATACGCCCATCCCTCCCATTCCTGTGATCGCACAGGTATGACCTGACTCACCAGATGGCGAAACGGCTGGTGATGCGGCACCACGATGGTTTCATAGGTCGCTTTATAATGCAGGAATCCATAGGTCACCGTAGTTCGGTCGGTCTTGTCGTCAGTAACTGCCACAAAAAGCATGTAGGCAATAAGCGGTATCAGAGCAGCCGACCAAAACTTCGCTGCATTCATCCAGCTCGTTTTGCTCAGGATGGAATGGTTGAAAAGAAGAATGGCTCCAATGAGCATGAGCCATAGCACCATCATCATGGACGTGTATGGATGCACGAAAAATGCAGCAAGGATTACCATTGCCAGAGAAAGCCACCACCAACGAAAGCGCATGCGGTGCACCGGACTTATCAGCAACAACATCAGCGGAATCCAGAAGCCATGAGAAAGAGAGAAGTGCCCCTCCAGACGAAAGAGCTGGGGCTGCATCCACACAATGCAGACTGCCGCCAGTGCGGCTATCCAGGGTGCCACCTGATACCTCCACAGCGCTTCATACATCAGCCAGATACTCAGAGGAAAAGAGAGCATCATCAACAGATTGAGTGTTCCCACAGGATATTCCTTTACCCAGGGAATCCAGCCCAAGAGCAGCGAAAAAAGCGGATGTCCGTCGGTGAACACGACGTGCTCGAAATACGGCGCATTCATCGCACCGAAATCAAGCCAGCTCTGATCATACTTCACATGCCATGCAAACGTGAAGTAATTCTTTAATCCATCGCCCCAGCCGGCAAACAGGTAATGATCGGGATTCAGCCAGACCTTGCCGAAGAACAGTGCCGAGGTGAGAATTGCAAGCCCGACCGCCAGCCATCTGCCGGTGCTTACGCTCATAGAGCCAGTTTTTCGATGCGTACCACAATGAATTTGCTCACCGGTGTATTGCTTTTTTCAGCGACACTTCCCAATGGCACGAGGCAATTCGTTTCCGGAAAATAGGTCGCTATGCATCCGCGGGCTATATCAAACGGAATGATATGAAAGCGCTCGGCATGGCGTTCAGTGCCCTCGAACACGGAAGTCAGTCGCACGAGCTGACGCTCATAGAATCCCGCGGCTTCAATGTCCGCAGGATTCATCAGCACCACGCGGCGTTCATTCGCAATACCGCGGTACCGGTCATTCAATCCGTAAATGGTCGTGTTATACTGATCGTGACTGCGGATAGTCATCATGATAAAGTGCCCAGCAGGAATGCTTAGATCAGGTAAGCCATTCACAGTGAACTTTGCCTTTCCTGTATCGGTGGTAAACCTGCGTTCTCTCGGTCCATTGGGCAGATAAAAGCCGTCGGGTTGTCTTACGCGCTTGTTGTACTGCTCAAAACCGTCAATCGATCCTTCAATATGATCGCGGATGATGTCATAATTCTGAACCATGGAATCCCATTTCACCTTCGATTCCGGTCCGAAATACGCGGATGCCATCCGGCAAACAATGGCCGGTTCGGAAAGCAAATGGGATGAACACGGATCAATCACGCCACGGGAACGGTGTACAATTCCCATGGAATTTTCTACTGTCACAAATTGCTCTCCGGATGCCTGCACATCTTTCTCTGTTCGGCCCAGACAAGGCAATATCAACGCATGCGCTCCGGTGACCAGATGCGCCCGATTGAGTTTGGTTGATATCTGAACAGTGAGTGTGCACTTCTGCATTGCTCTTCCCGTGAATTCACTGTCCGGGGTGGCAGAGACGAAATTGCCTCCCATTGCTATGAAAACTCTCACTTTGCCCTTATGCATGGCTTCAATTGCATCGACGGTATCATATCCGTGCTCACGCGGACTCCGAATTCCGAAGTGCTCATCGAGTTTGTCCAGAAAAGAAGGTTTAGGCTTTTCATAAATCCCCATCGTGCGGTCGCCTTGTACATTGGAGTGTCCGCGGACCGGACATAATCCCGCTCCGGGTTTTCCAACCGCACCGCGGATGAGATGGGTATTCACGATCTCGCGGATAGTATTCACGGCATGTTTCTGCTGGGTGAGTCCCATCGCCCAGCATGTAATAATGCGGGTATGCCCGGCCAGAACGCTCACCACCTGTTCGATAAGTGCTTCATCTAATCCGGTATCTGCAAGTGCCTTCTTCGCATCGAATGAATCATTCTCCTTCAGGAAGGCGTCCCGGTCCTGCGTGCACTCATCCACAAATGCCTTGTCCACAACTGATCCGGGTTTAATCGCCTCAAGCTGCATGAGTTTGTGGTTAATCAACTTGAACAGCGCCAGGTCAGCACCGATTTTTAACTGAAGGAAATGGTCAGCGAGTTTGGTGCCTCCCATCATCACTTCCACCGGGCTCTGCGGATTGATGAAGCGTGATGTTCCGGCTTCAGGAAGCGGATTGATGTGAATGATGGTACCGCCGTTCTTCTTGCATTCCGTGAGCGCTGAGAGCATGCGGGGATGATTTGTGCCGGGATTTTGACCTACCACCATCACCACTTCCGCATGGTGAATATCGTCCAGCGTAACCGTTCCCTTGCCGATACCGATCGTTTCGGAAAGCGCCACGCCTGAACTTTCATGGCACATATTGGAACAATCGGGCAGATTGTTGGTGCCGAACTGCCGCACAAACAGCTGATAAAGAAATGCAGCCTCATTGCTGGTTCTTCCGGATGTATAAAACACTGCTTCATGCGGAGACGAGCATGCCCGCAGTTCTTCTGCGATCAGCGAAAACGCATCATCCCATGAAATGGGCGTGTAGTGTGATTCTCCTTTTGGGAGATACATCGGCTGCGTCACGCGTCCGCTTTTCCCGATGCGGTAATCACTCCATTCGCTCATCTCTTCAACCGGATGAGCTTTGAAAAATTCAGGATCACACCGCTCCTGAGTGGCTTCTTCGGCGATTGCCTTTGCGCCATTCTCACAGTATTCTGCCACTGCAGAACGATGCGATGGCTCGGGCCATGCGCATCCCGGACAGTCGAAGCCTTCGCGCTGATTCAGCTTTGCGAGCACCTTCAGGCCCTTCCATAATCCGACTTCTTCAGCGATGTGCTTCATCGCCACGGTGACTGCAGGAATACCTGCAGCGCGATCCTTTACAGGGGTCATTTTCAATCCGGTCAGCTCGGCCGGCGGGACGATCCGAACATTGCGTCTCGTTTCACTCATTGGGATATCATTGATCGGATTCAAAGAAAACCCGAAAAACGGTTGTTCCATCGCAAGCCGTACTACTTTTCGCCCACAAAGCATCGTTATGAACCTTACAGATCACGACCTCGAACGAATCGCCCGTGAAGTGGACGAGCTCAGCCGTGAAGTCGGAAACTGGATGAAGCAGCAGACCATCGGCGAAGGGCAGACTGAGCTGAAGACGTTCAACAATCTGGTAACATACGTGGACAAAGAGAGCGAAAGACGCTTTGTGGAAGGGCTGCGCGCCATACTTCCTGCTGCGGGTTTCGTGGCTGAAGAAGGCACCGGCGAGCCCAATCAAGGCGGACTCAACTGGATCATCGATCCTCTGGACGGCACCACCAATTTCGTACATGGCATGAATATCTGGTGCACCAGCGTAGCTCTTGCAGAAGCACACGTGCCGCTTGTTGGTGTGATTTACGACCCCAGCGCAAACGAACTCTTCAGCGGATCCCGCTCGAAAGGAGCCTTCCTCAATGGTAAAAGCATTGGCGTTTCCGGCGTCAGCTCACTGGACAAATCACTTCTGGCCACGGGTTTTCCATACGATGATTTTGCGCGTGAACATCTCTACTTCGATTTGCTCAAAGCCCTTACGCACAAGACGCGCGGAATACGCAGACTTGGAAGTGCGGCGCTGGATATGGCCTGGACGGCATGCGGGCGACTCGAAGGATTTTATGAGTATGGATTAAATCCCTGGGACGTGGCAGCTGGAACGCTGCTGATCCGGGAGGCCGGAGGTTTTGCGACGGATTTCAACGGTGGCGATGATCCGATCTTCGGTGAAGATCTGATTTGCTCCAATGCCCTGATTTATGAAGAACTCCTGAATGAAATCACATCCATTTTCGGATGATCAGGATTCACTTCCTTGCTCACCCATTTTTTTCATGAACACCTCAAAAGTGGCGCTGAATGATTTGAGCTTTTCGTAATCAATCCCATATCTCGCGCGGGCCCCGAAGATCCGTCCGTAGATCAACCCGGAGCGCTTGAGTTCGCGCAGGTGTTGGATTACAGTAGCCTGAGAAAGCTGCGGAATCTCCAGCACTTCACCGTCTACTTCTCCCCCTTTCCTGGCAATGGCGATCAGCACTGCAATACGTGCAGGATGGCCAACCGCGCGGGTAAAGTGAGCAAGATCCTGCTCCAACGGGTCGAATGGTTCCTTCTCTGACAATGGAATTGCTGTTTCTGACGGGTCAAAGCAACCATTTATGTGTGGCGGCTGCGTGACAGGATTGTTAAGTTTCAGTGAAATCGCCGTCCGGCGAGCGATGTATCTTTGACCTCCCTGAATACTCCTATGTCTGCACCAGAAGTTTATACACCAACCAACAAGGTTCGAATTGTTACCGCTGCATCTCTTTTTGACGGACACGATGCCGCCATCAACATCATGCGCCGGATCATCCAGAGCACCGGATGTGAAGTTATTCACCTCGGGCACGACCGCTCCGTGGAGGAAGTGGTGACCTGCGCCATCCAGGAAGATGCACAAGCCATTGCGATGACCTCCTATCAGGGCGGACACGTGGAGTATTTTAAATACATGCATGATCTGCTGAAGGAAAAAGGCGCGGGACATATCCGCATATTCGGAGGTGGCGGCGGCACCATTCTTCCCACCGAAATCGCTGAACTCCATGAGTATGGCATCACGCGCATCTATCATCCCGATGACGGACGAGCGATGGGACTTCAGGGTATGATCAACGACCTGGTGCAGAAATGCGATTTTCCAACCGGTCACCAGCTCAACGGAGAAGTGGGGCACCTTTCGGTGAATGACCATAAGAGCATTGCCCGTCTTATTTCAGCTGCGGAAAATTTTCCGGATGAACACAAGGATGAAATCAAGGCCATTCGCGAAAAAGCAAAGAATGTGGATGTGCCAGTTCTCGGTATCACCGGCACAGGAGGCGCCGGAAAAAGCTCGATGGTGGATGAACTGGTACGCCGCTTCCTGCTCGACTTCCCCGATAAAACAATAGGAATTATTTCTGTGGATCCATCCAAGCGCAAAACGGGCGGTGCATTGCTCGGAGACCGCATCCGGATGAATGCGATCCGCAATCCCCGCGTGTATATGCGCTCCCTTGCCACCCGTCAAAGCAATCTCGCGTTGAGCAGGCACGTCGCGGAAGCAGTGGACATACTGAAGGTAGCCGGCTTTGACCTGATTGTGCTCGAAACCTCGGGGATCGGACAAAGTGATACGGAGATCACCGATCACAGCGATGTGTCACTGTATCTGATGACTCCGGAATTCGGAGCCGCTTCACAGTTGGAAAAAATCGACATGCTCGATTTTGCCGATGTGGTGGCGATCAACAAATTCGACAAGCGCGGTGCACTCGATGCATTGCGCGATGTGCGCAAGCAGTACAAACGCAACCACCAGCTCTGGGATGCGGATGACGAATCACTTCCCGTGATTGGTACCATCGCTTCGCAATTCAATGACCCCGGCACCAACCGACTCTACGGCATCCTAATGGATACGCTGGTGAAAAAGGCTGGCTTCAAACTGAAGAGCCAGTTTGCTACCACCGGTGAAATGAGTGAGAAGGTGTTTATTATTCCACCGCACCGTACACGCTACCTGAGCGAGATTTCTGAAAACAACAGAAGCTATAATAAATGGGTAAGCGATCAGTCTGCGATAGCCGATAAGCTTTACGGACTTCAGACTGCCATGCTCACGCTGGAAACTCATGGAGATGGCATCGGGCGCGATGACTGCGATACCGCACTGAATGCGTTGCGCGCCACGTTTGACCGCATCCGCATGGATCTCGACCCGCACCACTGGGAAGTGATACAAACCTGGGAGCACAAGCGAAGGCTGTACAAAAATGCCGAGTATGTCTTCCGCGTAAGGGATAAGGAAATAAAAATTCAAACCCACACAGAAAGCCTGAGCCACTCGCTAATACCTAAAGTAGCGACTCCTTCCTACCGCTCATGGGGAGATATTCTGCGCTGGGTTTTGCAAGAGAATGTGCCCGGTGAGTTTCCGTACACATCCGGTATCTATCCGTTTAAAAGGGAGGGTGAAGACCCCACGCGCATGTTCGCCGGTGAAGGCGGCCCGGAGCGCACCAACCGCCGGTTTCACTACGTATCGCTGGGCATGTCTGCTAAGAGGCTTTCAACGGCATTTGACAGCGTGACCCTGTATGGAAATGACCCCGATTATCGCCCGGATATCTATGGCAAAGTAGGTAACAGTGGTGTGAGCATCTGCTGCCTCGATGATGCAAAGAAACTGTACAGCGGATTTGACCTCTGCGATCCGAAAACCAGTGTGTCCATGACCATCAACGGTCCCGCCCCGATGCTGCTGGGCTTTTTTATGAATGCAGCCATTGATCAGGCGTGTGAGAAATACATCCGCGCCCACGGATTGCTGGAATTGGTGGAGAAAAAGCTCACTGCAAAATGGGAGGCTGAAGGCCTGAAACGCCCGAAATACCTGGGTGATCTGCCTGAGGGCAATGACGGACTTGGTTTGCTTTTGCTGGGAATCACCGGTGATGAAGTCCTTACCGCGGATGTGTATGAGAAGATCAAGGCTGAAACGCTCAGCGTAGTTCGGGGCACGGTGCAGGCCGATATACTCAAGGAAGATCAGGCTCAGAACACGTGCATATTCTCTACTGAATTCGCTTTGCGTCTGATGGGTGATGTTCAGGACTACTTCATTCATCAGAAAGTCCGCAACTTCTACTCCGTGTCAATTAGTGGCTATCACATCGCGGAAGCGGGTGCCAACCCGATCACTCAGCTCGCGTTCACGCTTGCCAACGGATTCACTTATGTGGAGTACTACCTCAGCAGAGGCATGCAAATCGATGATTTCGGACCTAACCTTTCTTTCTTCTTCAGCAACGGAGTAGATCCGGAGTATGCAGTCATCGGCCGTGTAGCCCGCAGGGTATGGGCGAAGGCACTCTCCAGAAAATACGGAGCGAATGCCCGTTCGCAAATGCTGAAGTACCACATTCAGACAAGCGGGCGTTCATTGCACGCTCAGGAGATTGACTTCAACGACATCCGCACCACCCTGCAGGCGTTGTATGCGATTTATGACAATTGCAATTCGCTTCACACGAACGCCTACGACGAGGCAATCACGACTCCTACTGAGGAGAGCGTGCGCCGCGCGATGGCGATTCAGCTGATCATCAACAAAGAGCTGGGGCTTGCTAAAAATGAAAATCCCATGCAGGGTTCATTCATCATCGAGGAATTGACTGACCTCGTGGAGGAAGCCGTTCTTCTGGAATTCGACCGGATTACCGAGCGCGGCGGTGTGCTTGGAGCTATGGAAACCATGTATCAGCGCAGCAAGATTCAGGAAGAAAGTCTGTATTACGAAACACTCAAGCATACCGGTGAATATCCGATCATTGGAGTGAACACATTCCTGTCGTCCAAAGGCTCGCCCACGATCATTCCAAGAGAAGTAATCCGCGCGACGACCGAGGAAAAGGAATATCAGATCAGCATGCTGGACCAGCTGCACAAACTGAACCCGGACAAGCAGAAACAAGCGCTTCACGGGCTTCAGGTAGCAGCAATCCGCAATCAGAACATGTTTGAGAAACTGATGGAAACCACCAAGTGGTGTTCACTCGGACAAATTACGAGCGCATTGTTTGAGGTGGGCGGACAGTACCGTCGCAATATGTAATCAGCTTCCGAAGCGCTTGCGCATGGTTTCTGTCAGGGTATCCCGGTGGGCAGGATGCGCAATGCCAATCAGTGCTTCTGCGCGTTGTCGCAGATTGAGTCCGTAGAGATTGACTACACCGTACTCCGTAACTACATAATGGATATGCGCACGCGTGGTGGTCACCCCTGCTCCTTCTTTGAGGAAAGGGACGATTTTCGACTGTCCTGAAGACGTGACGGACTCCATAGCAATAATAGGTTTGCCGCCTTCTGACAACGATGCACCGCGCATGAAATCCATTTGCCCACCTACCCCGCTAAACTGATATGTGCCGATAGAATCTGCACACACCTGTCCGGTGAGATCGATCTCAATTGCAGAATTCAATGCAATGACATTCGGGTTCTGACGAATCACATTGGTGTTATTCACATAGTCAATGTCCAGAAAAACAAACTGCGGATTGTCATCAATAAAATCATACAGCTTGCGCGTACCGACTGCAAATCCGGTAACCACTTTGCCCCTGTGTTTATTCTTAAAGGCGTTTGTGACCACCCCCTTTTCAATCAGCGGAATAATCCCGTCCGAACACATTTCCGTATGCACCCCCAGGTCGCGGTGATTGGACAGGCACGCCAGCACAGCATCCGGAATAGCGCCAATACCCATCTGAAGTGTGGCGCGATCGGGAATGATCTCTGCACAATTTAATCCGATCTGACGAATCGCATCACTCGATTTCTGCGCGTAATTCACTTCAGGCAATTCCCCGGCAGCCTCCACCATGATGTCAATCTGGTCAGTGTGAATGATACCGTCTCCGTGCGTCCGTGGCATGCGGGGATTGACCTGCGCAATGACCGCTGAAGCCTTGCGGATAGCGGAACGCACAATGTCCACAGAAGTGCCCAATGAACAAAATCCATGTCGGTCAGGAGGCGATACGTGGATCAGCGCCACATCAACAGGCAGAATTCCGCGATTGAAAAGTTGCGGGATTTCACTCAGAAATACGGGCACATAATCTCCGCCCGGGCCATTGACGATGTCGCGTACATTGGGCGATACAAAGAGTGAGTTGACGAAGAAATGCCCGGCGAGTTTTGCGGGGTCCCATCGCTCTCCCCCCAGGGTTGAAATGGTAACCAATTCGACATCGCTGAGTTCGCCTGCTCTCTCAAACAGGGCGCGAAGCAGAACTAAAGGAGTAGCAGCACTACCCTGCACAAATACGCGCTGGCCGCTCCTGACCACAGATACCGCCTCAGCGGCAGTGCGAAACGCAATTTTTTTCATACATCAATAGGCCGTCCAGCCTCCGTCAGCTACAATGATAGCCCCGTTTACGAAACTGGCCTCATCGGATGCGAGAAACAACGTGAGATGAGCGACTTCCACAGGCTTCGAGGCCCGCGGATTATTCGCGGAAGCAGCCATGATTTGCTGCTGAATAAGCGGAGTAAGTGAGCTAAAATCAAATCCTGCAAGGATGCCCGTCTCCATTGCCCCGGCGGCAATCGCATTGCATCTCAAGCCGAGCTTTGAATACATGTAACCGGTATTTTTTGTCAATCCGTTGAGTGCGTGCTTACTTGCTGTGTATGCTGCACCGGCGCGTGCACCTTGCAAGCCACCCACTGATGAGATGTTCACAATAGCTCCCGAGCCTTTCGGCAGCATAATCCTTACCGCTTCGCGCATCATGCGCATCGGCCCGGTTACATTCACACTCATGACGCGGTTCCACAATTCATCTTCCACATCTCCGACCGGATCGAAATGATCCATGATTCCCGCGTTATTGACGAGCACATCTACTGTCCCGAAGGCTTTTTTTGCTTCGTTGTATATGCGATCCACGTCAGCTTGGAGAGCCACATCGCCTATGACTTTAATCAGTTTCCCGCCATCTGCAATCACATCTTCCTCCAATGAGTCAAGTCCTTCGGGTTTTAAGTCGGTAGCGGTTACGAGTGCACCTTCCTTCGCAAAAAGTAGCGCAATTGCACGTCCCAGACCGGCTCCGGCTCCTGTAACAATCGCTGATTTTCCATTGAGTCGTTTCATATTCATCAAATTGGTTTATGGGCACAAGTTCCCCGAACTCCTTCCCGTTACAAATGAGTTGCATCAATTTTACCGGAAATAAAAAAAGGAGGCCAGATGCCTCCTTTTTAATTGGACCCAGATGAATTACTCTATGGGCTGAATAAGCCAGGTGATGTATTTCGACGAATCGTAACCCACTTCTGCGGGATCATTCACGTACACTTCATACCCTGCCCAGCGAGGCTTGTAGGTGCTCATCGTGGCATCCATAAAGAGTGTCCACGCTGCGCCTGTTCCCTCATACGACCCGACGTACACATACTTCAGGCAGCGCCCTGCGGTGATTACCCCTGATGCCATTCCGGCGGGAGGGTTTGGAATCTGTGATGCCACAGGAATGGCGATTTCAAGGTCCATATCCCCGGTTGTCATATTCACATCATGTCCGATGGAGAATGGCATACCTGTAATGTTCTGAGGACCGCCAATGGCAACAATCAACTCAGCATAAGTATTCGCAAACAACGCAGAATCGGTGTCCTTCATGTTCAGTTTCATCCGCTTGCCGAGAAACCAGGTGTCCGGGATGTCTATGATTTCATAAGACACCTTAGGCTTGGCCTCTGCCACCTGCTTCAATGAGGCCAGACCTTTTTCATAATCTGCCTCAATGGAGCCCTTTGCCCCCATAATCATCATGAGTCCGCGCAACATAAAGGGCAGTTCACCTCCCTCCATCGTCCATGTCACTTTTGTGCTGTCACCTGTGGGTTCCAGAATCCAATTGCTGAAACTCGGCTGATCCCAATCTTTAAACACCAGCTTTGTGCGCAGGAATTCATTCGGACGAATCTCTTCGATATTCTGAGTGCCTGAGCCTTCTGTTTTGCTTTCCCACGACTGCTGATGCCCTGCCGTTCCGGGGTCTCCGGAATACGTATTGACCATTGCTGTGTCGCGGTTAGCCCAAGGACTCCATGCCTGCCAGCGGCTGAAGTCGCTTATCTCTTCAAATATCGCGGCCGGTGAAGCGGCTACGGTGATGCTTCTTGAAGTGTTGAGGTCCTTCGGTCCGAGGATACAAAACACCAGATAGGCCGCCGCAATGGCGAGCACTACCAGCAGGAAAATTTTAAGGAAACGCATTGCAGTGAAGGAATTGATTTATGCAAAGCTAAAAAAACTATAATTGGCCGATCAGTTCAGTGTACAATTCCGTAAGTACCGTCTCTGATTTCCTGGCAATTGCAATAATTTCCTCAATGCTCACCGGCTTCAGATTATCCGGATCACATTCATCGGTAATCACAGAAATACAGCAGCACGGAAGGGACATATGATTGCATGCAATGACTTCGGGCACTGTACTCATACCCACGGCATCGGCTCCGATCATTCTCAGATAGCGGTACTCTGCGCGCGTTTCCAGATTGGGTCCGGGCACCGACACATACACTCCCTCATTCAATTCAATCCCCTTTTTACGGGCAATTTCCCGAATCATTCCATTGAGTTTGGCTGAATATGGCTGAGACATATCCGGGAAACGCGGGCCCAATTCATCAAGGTTCTGGCCAATCAGCGGACTTTGAGGCTGCAGGTTAATGTGGTCGTCCACCATCATCAGACTTCCTTTTTTAAATGCCAGGTTGACTGCTCCGGCTGCGTTTGAAAGCAACACGTGTTTTACACCCAGCATTTTCATCACACGTACCGGCATGACCACCTGGTGCATGTCATATCCTTCGTAGTAGTGAAAGCGGCCCTGACATGCCAGCACTTTTTTTCCGTTGAGAGTTCCGTAAATCAGCCTTCCGAAATGAAATTCAACGGTCGCAATGGGGAAGTTTGGAATGACGTTGTACGTAAACACCTTCTCTACTTCAATTTTAGAGGCCAGTTCATGAAGACCGGTGCCAAGTACAATGCCCACTTCAGGGTCGGTAATTCCGCGCGCCTTCAGCCAGGCCACGCTTTCAAGCAATTCTTCCATAGTTGATTCTGATTTCTTTAGAGTTCGGATAAAAAGGCATGTCCGCAAGCAAGCAGATCCTCCTCCACATCAATGTCGCGGACGCGGGGCAAGGTAGCAAAGCTGAGGTGGTTTTGGCGACATCGCTGAATAGTTTGATTAAGCACCTGCGAGGAGGACCAACTGATCTCTTCAAATAGCTCCGGATGAAACTCCTTCATCCCGATGAGAAAATATCCGCCGTCAGTTACCGGCCCGATAACCACATCGTGCGTTTGCAGGAGTAATAAAGCGCGCAGAAGCATTGTCTCATTTACATCCGGACAATCAGATCCCAGCAATAACACCGGCCTTGAACCTGACCGCAGCGATATGCAAAACTCATTCGCCATGCGCTCGCCAAGTCCGCCTTCTGACTGAATACGCACCGCTTGAGCTAAAGGTACTGAAAGGCGTTCAGCAAGGCAAAGCGCAGCGGGAATTCCACTGCGCACGCAGACCTCGAGCGTGTGATCAAACAGCGCGGAATAAATCCTGAATGCCCTTTCCTCTCCAATGGTGGCTGCGAGTCTGGATTTAACTCTCCCCTTTTCCGGAAACCGCGCGAACAGCAGCAGTTCTCCGTTCCTCACTTCCGCAGCATCACCCATTTCGACCATTCGGTGTTGTACGTGTGGAGCGCATCCGTTTCTCCGGCATCATTCACCACCTTGCGTCCGGAGTTATACCATTGAAAAATACCACCCCAGAGATTGAATACACGGGTGAATCCGTTCTTCCGCATTTGCGCTGCAATCTTGCTGCTGCGGTATCCCACGGAACAATAGACCACAATCATCTGATCCTTCGGGAGTGCTGATAGGCGCATTAAATCGAAATCTGAATAGCCGATCCATGCCGCGCCGGGCAAATGACTCACCTGATACTCATCCCGCTCCCTCGCATCCAGATATATCACGCCACGGGCTTCAAGCGATTCCGCATGCACGACAGGAGCTCGGTTGCCGGACATTTCATCCGCCATTTCCTGAAAAGTCTGTTGCGAATGTCCGGTAATAGCTATTAAGAGAACCATCACCAGCAGATTCCAGCGATTTTGCATGATCATTGCCTTTGATGCAAAGGTATTGGCTTAAGAGGACTGTGGTGATAATTCGTGTTAAGGCAACAATACCCCGTCCATTTTCGTATTAACTTCGTGGCAATGGCATACAGGATTTTTCTCTCCGCTATTGCGCTGCTTCTGTACGCGGGCAGTGTGCTGGCTCAAAAGCCTGTACCTTTCTATCACCCGCTGGATACCCTTTCCAATGAGTTCTATAATTCGGTGTGGTATGTGAGCTCACAGGACACACTCGCCATTGCCACTTTCGCTCCCGTTCAGATCGAAGCCGTTTCAAAAAACAGGGCGAAAAAGCGCCAGTACGACCGCATTCATGCCAAGGTGATTAAGGTTTATCCATACGCGAGGGCAGCAGGTGATATCATGAAAATGGTGGATGCGTTGTGTCAGGCTGAACCGGATGAGAAAAGGAGAAAAGAACTGCTCGACCGCGCTGAAGAAGAATTAAAGGAGCAGTTTGAAAGCGATCTGCGCAAAATGACGGTTTCAGAGGGTATGATTCTCATTAAACTCATTGACCGGGAAACCGAGAATACGAGTTATGAGCTGGTACAGCGCCTGCGAGGTAAATTTTCCGCATTCATGTGGCAAAGTGTGGCGCGCCTCTTTGGTCATAACCTGAAAGACGAATACGAAGCAGCCGGTGAAGACCTCTGGATTGAATCCATCATACTTCAGATTGAAGACGGCACAATTCCGGTCGAGTTGAAACCGGTCGATCCGTTCGGTTTGAACAGCACCGCGCGTCGCTGATGGGATTCAGCAATGAAGACAGCACACGCACCTGCTTTCCATACGATGCATTCTCCGTATCCATGACGCTTGCTGCTGCAGACATCGGCTGGTGGGGCGCTGATGAAAGTCTGGATGCAGGAATCAGTGCAGCGTTCGGTACTATCAATGTTACAAGTGAAGGTAAATGTGATCAGCTTAGCGTGATCTTACCCGCCGTGTATCATGACATATACATCTTCTGCCGCTTTGCACTGTTTCTCAGTGGCGGACTCGAAGTGAGGTACAGCTCCATTTACCTGAAGCGCACATTCGCGATGGGCTTAGAAGATGTACCGGGCAGCTGCGGGCTATCAGCTCTCTCTCAAGGGAAAATACCTGTTTGAGAATAATCCGCTGGCAATTAACTTTGGTGTGGGGTATTTTTACGACCGAAGGGAATTTCAGACACTCCTCATCAACAGCGCTGAAGCCAAATTCGACAGCCGGACAAATGCGAGTGAATTTGCACTCGGCGGACTGGAGGCTTATTTGGGATTGATGATCTTGTTTGGACAAATCGACTAAAGAAAGATATGGAACAGCTCTCCAATACCATCATTGATAACCCTGAATCTGCTGAACTTATTGATGCTTCACAAGGCATTCGGTTTGCAAATTATCTGATTGATTTAATTGTGTTTTACGCGTTCAGCTTTGCAGTTGGCTTTGTTTTATACTATGTCGAACTCGGCGCGCTGCTCGATGGCTTGAACGAACTCGTCTTAAACCTTATCAGTCTGTTGGTTTACGTTGCCTACTATACTTTGCTGGAGGGGACCACCGGTAAGACAATAGGCAAAATGATCACTGGAACCCGTGTAGTAACAGAGGATGGTCAGAAGCCAGGATGGGGTCAGCTCATCGGAAGGAATTTCACCCGTTTGATTCCTTTTGAACCGTTCACGATGCTTACCGGCAATCCATGGCATGACGGATGGAGTGGCACACGAGTAGTTAAAAGATAATCCCTCATCGCATTCCAAGCGCTTCCTTGACATCAGCAGTGGTGTTCTTTTCTATATCAAAGTGCTGCACGTCAAAACACACATATCGCGCTTCAGACTCAAGCTCACTTTTTAATTCTTCTTTTGTAACCACCGAAATGGACAGATCGCGATTCACCGTGAGCAGGCAATCTGTGAATTCAGTATCAATCATAATTCGGTGAGGCGAAAAGCCCAAATACCCGTCAAACATGATCATGGAGTTGTTCGCGAGAGAAAGAGCGTAAGCAGTTGTGACTTCCACGGGCTGGTCTTTCGTTTTGTAATCCGCAAGAACTGTTATTGGTCGTTCCAATTTACTCATGATGTCTACATTATAAAGTCCAAAGCCTGAAAGACTCAGCATACGAACCATTTCCGATCCTGATGCCGGAGCACTTAGTGCTGAAGCTGCATACATTGCCCGGGTGGTATAATATGCATCGATCCACTGATCCATACTTAATGCCCTCTCTTCCGGCTTCATAAATCGTCGCACGCCGGCATAGCATAATTCAGCTTTCCATTTTGGATCATTGACCGGAATACGATCATGGATGTTCAGATTCTTCAACGCGCGCTTGTTGAATTGCTTTTCACGCCGAGCCAGCCGCTTAGCGTAAACGGAATAGCGGTTCAACTCCGATGTAAGTTCCGCTTCCTCTCCCTTTCCTTTCACGAGTACCGGCAGAGCGTTGACTGAAATAAATTCATCCCCCTTTTTAAGCCTAATTTCAATATAATTTCCGTGATTCACCAGGCGCACATCGGAATACTTGCTGCGTCCGGCATACAATTTACGGAATTCCGAAGTGCTCATCCCATCCTGCAATTGCCATTCGCATCTTCTGAACACCATCAATTCAGGATGATAACCAGCAAACGAATTGAGGCTGAAAAGCACATCGCGGTTTTTACCTTGATAATGAACCCGTTTCAATCTCACCAGTCTGTCTATTTTAACGCTGCCATCGCGCACAGGCAATCGATGTGTCTTTTCCTTTCGCTCCCGGCGTGTGTAAGTATATTGATCGCTCTCAAATCGCTGATGAAGAGGTGTAGGGTCACTGTGCCGTGAAATACTCCTGTAGAGCTGCGCGAAATGAATCTGTGCCCGGGTCATCAATAGCTTTTCGTCTTCTTCAGTGATGTTATCCACTCCGGCATCACTCACTCCCAAATCCTGCCATTGACCGGAAGAATCATCGAATCTCCAGAAATTAAATCCGTCCGCATCGGTGGTCGACTCAAAACTCACATCAATGGTCTTTCCATCTGCCACATACACCTCTTTGCCCGATGAGAAGCCCTGAATGTCGAACATTCCTGCAGAAGAGAAATAGGATACAGAAGAATCACTGATAAAACTCATGGGTATGCCAGACAATACAAAGTCCAGCGGATCCCTGTACTCCTTGAAATAAATGGTCACAGGTTCAGTGACAGTATTTCCCTCTGAATCCACAAAGGCACTCTCAGGAATCACAATCCGGCTCTGGCTCGTGCTCAATTCAATCACATTCACAGCTTCCGGATTAATCGTTGCAGATTCATGCGAACTGACCCAATCCGGGGCAGGTGGCCTGACGTGATTGTACTTTCTTATTGTCTCCGGAACGATACTTCCGGCTTCTGCCTTTTGAATCCCGGCATATAGTCCGATTATCCCTGCAGCGGCGGTGTTGGCCTGAAATGTCCAGGATGGGGCAGCAGCTATTTCCTCACGCGGAAACATGCAAATCACCGGAAGCACTTCTGCTGACAGCAAACTTTGAGAAAGATCTTCGTCATACCGATCGATTGAGTAGCTATCAGGCAGCGGTTTTAGCGGGGATTCAGAGTGACCAATACTGACATCCGGTCCGAAAAAATAAAGAGTATCCAGTCCGCTTAAACCTGCCGGGACATCGGGATAATCCACTATGCCCGAAAGTCCAATGTACACTTCCTTCAACTGAGGAAGTGCGGAGCACAATGCAAGAGCAGAATCCACATCGAAGCCGTCATGCCCGTCTACTACAAGTCGTTGCAGAGTCATACAAGCATTTAACTCTTTCGGAAGAAAGATGAGACCGTGTTCAGCAAACCGCACTTCGTTAATCGCGGGAAATTCGCTCAGCATATTCATCATGCGTCTGAGCTTGCGTTTTCCAAACTCTCCTTTGAAAATGACAGTCCGAATTGCTGTACGAGCCTCAGGTCTTGAAGCCATCTTCCTCAAGGTGCTTTCTCCTGGCTGGATCTTTAATACCTGTGTGTGACACTGATCTGCGGACAGGACAAACAACCCTGAAAGAATAATCAGAAATAAACGCATGGTTAATCCGGTTTTAGGTAAAGACGAATCCGGAAACCATAACCAGCATTATTTCACATTTATTGTATCTCCCTGCTGAACTTCCGAGCGCGCTTGAACGGGTATCTCAATCAATTCCCTGTGCCCTCGGCCCCAGCTCGATCACTTCAAGTTCACCGGCCTTTCCTCCGGAAACAGAGAAGCGAAGCAATGTGCGCACCTTGTGGAATCCGTGCTTGCCGGCGGCACCGGGATTCATATAAAGAAACCGGCCCTTCTGATCAAACTGCACCAGGCAGAGGTGTGAGTGTCCGCACACAAACAGACCGGGAGGATTGGATTGTATGTTGCTTCGCACCGGCGTGGCGTAATTGCCCGGCCGGCCACCGATGTGCGTGATCCAAACGTCAAGGCCTTCGCAATTCCAGCGGAGATGTTCAGGAAACGCTGAGCGGATGTCATTGCCATCAATATTGCCGAACACCGCCTTCACCGGACGAAACGCCTGAAGGGCACGGATCACCTGAATATCGCCGATATCGCCCGCATGCCAGATCTCGTCGCATGACTCGAAATGCACAAAAACCCGTTCATCCAGATAGCCATGTGTGTCTGAAATCAGCCCGATGCGTTTCATGGTGCAATGATAGCGGCCACTGTTCTGTTCCCCGGGTCATGTTGACAAATCCAGATCGCGAGAGCCTGCTGCTGTGCTGTGCCCGCTACTTTTAGGCTCGAAACTTGTTTAACCGCCCGCGATGAAATTTCTGACCAAACGCTTTCTGCTGGTTCTCTGCCTGATGCTTTCCGTGCAGGCATTTGCCCAACCCAATAAAGAGTACTCCATTAAGGACAAGAAAGCGATCAGGCAATACGAAACGGCTCTCAACCATTACAACATGCGTGAGATGGATCAGGCCCGAACTATTCTTGAAGAACTCACCGTGAGCAAGCCCGAGTTTATCGAAGCGCAGTTCATGCTCGCGCAATTGTATGATGAAACCGGACAAACCGGACGTGCCGTTGCGCCTCTCACGAGCGCGCTGCAAACTGACCCGGACTACTACCCTGCCGGCTGGCTGATGCTGGCTGAATGCCATTTCGCGGAAGGAAACTACGGCGAAGCTGAGAAAGCGGTGACCAAGTACATGCCTTATCCGAAAAGCGATAAGCGCATGGAAAAGCGCGCGCAGGTCATTCTCGCCAGCTGTGTGTATGCGAAAAAAGCACTTGCCAGTCCGGTGCCGTTTGAGCCGGTGAATCTCGGAAGCGGTGTAAACACGGATCGCGACGAATACTATCCGTGCATCACTGCCGATCAGGTCACTTTGCTGTTTACCCGTCTTGTAAAAGATGAACGCGCTTATCAGGGCAAGCAGGAAGATTTTTTCATTTCGGATCAATCCGGGGGAAAGTGGTCTGAAGCTACTCCTATCCGTGAAATCAATACACCTTCTAATGAAGGAGCACCGACACTAAGCGCTGACGGAAATACGCTCATCTTTACTGCATGCGAACTTGCGGACGGATCATGGGGAGGCGGTCGCCAGGGCGTCGGAAGCTGTGATCTTTTTTACTCTTACCGCACATCCAGCGGATGGTCGCCATCGCAGAACATCGGACAGGGCATCAACACGGGCTCATGGGAGAGCCAGCCGAGTTATTCAGCCGACGGACAAACGCTTTACTTCGTGCGCGGAAAGCGCTCGGCAAGAGGTCCGGTGGAACAGGACATTTACTACTGCTACCTCAATGAAAAGGGGCAATGGAGCGCACCGCAGAAAGTACCCGGACGCATAAACACGGACTTTGCAGAAGAAAGCGTGATGATCCATCCGGATGGACGCACGTTGTATTTCAGCAGCAACGGCCATCCGGGTATGGGTGGTCTGGACATCTATATGAGCCGCATGCTTCAGGACGGATCATGGGACACTCCTGTGAATCTTGGCTATCCGATCAACACCTACAAGGATGAAAATTCACTTCAGGTAACCCGCGATGGATCGATTGCATTATTCGCCAGTGAACGCGATGGCGGCTATGGCGGGCTCGACCTCTATCAGTTCGAGTTGCATCCGCTGGCCCGTCCGGAGCGGGTAACCTATGTGCAGGGAACTGTGCAGGATAAGTTGAGTTTCAAACGACTTGAGGCAAACCTCGAGCTCATTGACCTCAATTCGGGCAAGACAGTGGTGCGGGCCTACTCCGACAAAGACAACGGCCGTTTCCTGTTGTGTATTCCAAGCGGAAAAGATTATGCGCTCAATGTGAGCAAAGAGGGATACCTATTCCACAGCGAGAATTTCTCCCTGAAGAATTACTTCAGTGAGAAACCCTACGAACTCGATGTGCGGCTTCAGAAGCTCAAGCCGGGAGCGCAGATCGTACTGGAAAATGTGTTCTTCGAAACCAACAGCTACGCCCTGAAACCCGAATCCCGGGTGGAACTCGATAAGCTTGTTTCCCTCCTCGCAGCCAATCCGCAACGCAAAGTGGAAATCGGCGGACACACGGATAATGTGGGAAGTGACGAATCGAATCTTCAACTCTCTGACAGCCGTGCAAAGAGCGTGGTGGAATACCTTGTATCGAAGGGCATTGATGCAAGCAGACTCACCTACAAGGGCTATGGTGAAACACAACCCATCGCAGACAATGAGTCTGATGAAGGACGGGCAAAGAACCGGCGCACGGAATTCCGCGTGATTGAATAACCGAATTCCTTTCTTTGTCCTGTGAAATCAGTTTCGCCTTTCACCCCGCTGATTATTCTTCTTGCAGTAGGTGCACTTTCTGTAGCGCTTATGGCAGTAGTACCTGCAAAAGGATTTGGAAGCGGCGATATTCGGGTGCGGTTTAAAACACTGAGCAGCCTGCTCCATCCGGGAGTAAAGCCTCAGCATATCGACGTGGAGGCTTATCTCGCGCGGCGCGATTCGATTCAGCGCGCCAGTGAACTTGCTCTGGAGGCGCAGGGAGCAGTTCATGTAAAGCGTTCGCAGGGCGTCACCTCCATCCAGTTTCAGAATGCCGACAGCTCTCCCCTCTTTGCTTTTTTCGAAGGTCTGCATGAAGCCAAAGAATCGGGTGCGCGCATTCACATCCTTCACTACGGTGATTCTCAGATTGAAATGGATCGCATGACCGGATATCTGCGTGAGAAATGGCAGGAGGCTTTCGGAGGATATGGCCCCGGACTCATTGCCCCGGTTCCGCTAACACCACCGGGTAGCATTGGCCATGCCATGAGCAGCAACTGGAAGCGTTACACTGCATATGGGTATGAAACCGGCAAGGTGACTCACAATCGCTACGGGGTGCTCGCATCATTCGGAAGATTCTCTGATTCAAAGCCTGTTGCAGAAATCAATGCTGCGGATACCCTCACGGCGTGGATTGAGTTCGGGCCTGCGAACACGGCAAAGTCACGAGCGAGGCAGTATTCGCAGGGAACCATTTATTTCGGATACCATCAGCTGCCTGTCGAAATCACTGTAATCGCCGACGACAGTGTGGTGAGCCGGGAGGTTCATGAACCCTCACAGGCCGTCATGAAGCATCGGTTCAACGTGCGTTCACCCAAGCGCCTGCGCATAGAATTCAAGGGCGCAGACAGCCCTGATGTGCATGCTGTGCTGCTCGAGGGAGAAGGCGGTGTGCAGATGGACAACATCGCACTGCGTGGCAGCAACGGAAACATCTTCCGCCGCATTGATCACCGCGATGTTCAGAGTGAAGTCAATGACCTCAATCCGAAGCTGGTGATTATGCAGTTTGGCGGAAACTCAGTACCCTATGTGACGAATGCACAACAGGCAAAGGACTATGCCTCGTTCTTCGGCAGTCAGATCCGACATCTTAAAAAACAGATGCCCGGAGCGTCCTTTCTGGTTGTCGGTCCATCAGACATGAGCACGACCATTGACGGCGAATATCATACATGGCCGGGGATCGAGCTGGTGCGCGATGCAATGAAGGAAGTGGCCTTTGCCGAAGGATGCGGATACTGGGATATGTATGAAGTAATGGGCGGTTATGACTCCATGGTGTCCTGGGTCAGCAATGATCCTCCCTATGCAGGTCCGGACCACACCCATTTTACTCCGCTCGGAGCGCGCAAGATGGCCGAATATTTACACAACGCCATTCAGATAGAATATGCAGCGTGGCTCAAGGGGAAAAATGAAGCCACCGGAGCCTCTGCTTCTTCGGAGCGTGTTACTTCGAAACAGTAGCCTGAATCGTTACGAAGAAAACATCATCAATCGCCTTGTCTCCAAGGTCACTGAAGAATTTTCCCGAACCGTAGCGAATATCATACGCCGTGCGGTCAATGGCTATAGCCCCTGCAATCTGAATGGAAGAATCGCCTGACTGCAGGATGGTGAACGTACCTTTTTGCTGTACCGTGATTCCTTTTATGGTGAGATTGCCCGAGACTTCAGCCACCTGAGCCGCTTTGAAATTCACTGAGGTAATCTGGAAAGAAGCTTCAGGAAATGAGTCTGCGGAGAAAAAGTCGGCACTGCGCAGGTGCCCTTCCAGTTTGCCTTTGTCCTCACCCTGCTGATCGAGCACAGTGATCGTGCTCATATCCATTGCCACCCTGCCGGATGTGATGGCGCCGTTTTTCACCTCCAGAGACAGCGATTTCAACCCGACTGTACCGTTGTGTTTACCGGTCACTTTGGATGCATTCCACGAAATCCCGGAGCGCTCGGGAACAGCCTGATAAAGACCGTCATTCAGCGAACTTACGCCCTTGGCATCTCCCATGCGCGTGAGGGTTACCTGAGAGGTATCAATACCCGCCATCTGCGCACCGAGGCACTTATTATACTTCAGAGCGAAGTCAGTGTTTTTCTGAAACGCAGAATCGCATGAAACACGAAGTGCACTGTCAGGTGACGCGGCTATGGCATTTTCTGCGCACTGACATGCGTCAGGTCCTATAGCCATTGGCTCCTGTTTTTTTTCAGCACAGGACAATGCCAACACGACAATACCGGAGAGAATCAGGACGCGGAATTTCACCTGGCAGACATGGATTTGATTTTCTCAATTTCTTCGCTGGAGAGTGCACGTAACTCGGAGGAATCTTCCGCGACCTCACGGCCATCCAGACGCTGAATCTTCACAGTATATACCTTGTAGTTCACACCGTCACCGCTGTCATAGAACGTCTCAGTCATTACGATCTGTCCGCTCTCATCGCGGGTTACGCGGCTCACATCACCGGTTTCATTCACCATGTACACAGCGTTAGCGGAGTTTGAAAAATCGGCAGAAGATGCGCTGTGATCCCCGAGGAGAGGAGCCAGAGTGAGGCCAACCAGACAAGTCAGTTTGATCAGAATGTTCATTGACGGACCGGAAGTATCCTTGAACGGGTCACCCACTGTATCACCAACTACCGCAGCCTTGTGCGGATCTGATTTCTTGTAGTAAGTCTGTCCGTTAATTTCAACGCCTTTTTCAAAAGACTTCTTCGCATTGTCCCATGCACCACCGGCGTTATTCTGGAAGATCGCCCAAAGCACACCGCTTACGGTCACACCAGCCATGTATGCTCCGAGAGCTTCGGCACCCATTACGAGGCCTACGATAATCGGAGTGACAATGGTGATGACACCTGGCAACAGCATTTCACGCAGTGCAGCCTTTGTGGAAATTTCCACACACTTGCCGTACTCCGGAGTGGCCTTGCCTTCCATGATACCCGGAATTTCGCGGAACTGTCGGCGTACTTCGTTTACCATGTCCATGGCTGCCTTACCCACCGAATTCATGGCCAAGGCTGAGAATACCACCGGAATCATACCTCCGATAAACAAAGCCGCAAGCACCTTCGCTTCAAAGATGTTGATACCGTTAATGCCCGTGAACGTGACGTAGGCAGCAAAGAGTGCCAGTGCAGTCAACGCCGCAGAGGCAATCGCAAATCCCTTTCCGATCGCAGCGGTAGTATTTCCCACTGAGTCGAGGATGTCTGTTTTCTCGCGCACGTCCGCAGGAAGCTCGCTCATTTCAGCAACACCGCCTGCGTTATCAGCTATCGGACCGAATGCGTCAATAGCGAGCTGCATGGCAGTGTTCGCCATCATCGCAGAGGCCGCGATACCTACCCCGTAGAAACCGGCAAAGTAGTAAGCTCCCCAGATTGCACCAGCGAAAAGAATGACTGGCAGCGCCGTGGAAAGCATCCCTGTGCCGAGGCCGGCGATAATATTAGTGGCGGCACCTGTGGCTGATTTCTGAACGATGCCCATGACCGGCTTTTTGCCGAGGCCGGTGTAAAATTCAGTGATATAGGAAATAGCTGCACCTACGAACATACCAATCACCACTGCCCAGAACACATTGGTACTGGAAGTGCTTTCCATGTGCTTTTGACCGGAGCTGAACACTTCCATGGTCATTTCCGCCGGGAGCATCCATTGAATCAGGAAATAAGAAGCAATAAGCGAAAGAAGGATGGATGCCCAATTACCCATGTTCAAAGCGCCCTGTACAGTGTTTGTATCCGCCTTCGCGCCTTCCTTTAAACTGACGAGATAGCTCGAAACCACCGAAGCCAACAACCCCACTGCGGCAATGGAAAGCGGCAGAAGGATCGGACCAATACCATCCATCGGAATTCCGTCAAATGAACCACCGCTCTTCAGGAAGTCGCGGATCACATAGTTTCCGAGCACCATGGACGCGAGTACAGTTGCCACATACGAACCAAAGAGGTCAGCGCCCATCCCGGCCACGTCACCTACGTTATCACCCACGTTGTCCGCGATGGTCGCGGGATTGCGGGGGTCATCTTCGGGAATACCAGCTTCTACTTTGCCCACGAGATCAGCACCCACGTCAGCCGCTTTGGTGTAGATACCACCACCTACACGGGCAAACAAGGCAATGGATTCTGCACCTACCGAGAATCCCGCCAATACTTCGAGTACCTGCGTCATGGCCTCCGTGGAGCCATTCTGAATGCTTCCCTCCATGAAAAACTGGAAGAAGAGAATGAACAACATGCTCAGTCCGAGAACGGCCAGACCAGCCACTCCAAGCCCCATTACGGTACCTCCGGTGAATGACACTTTCAGTGCTTTGGCAAGTGAGGTGCGTGCTGCTTCAGTGGTGCGCACATTGGCCTTAGTGGCGATGCGCATACCGATGAACCCGGCAATCGCGCTGAACAAACATCCGAGGACAAACGCAGCAACGATGAGAAAATGGGAGGTTTCTACCATCTGGGAAAGAATACCAAGAGCAGTGCCCGCGAGCACTACATAAATCGCGAGAATGCGGTATTCCGCTTTCAAGAAAGCCATCGCTCCTTCAGCTACGTAGCCGGCGATTTCTTTCATTCGATCGTTTCCTTCCGGCTGAGCAGCTACCCAGCGTGATTTCATAACCATTACCAGCAAGCCGATGATTCCAAGGGCCGGAATAATGTAGATGAGGTTGTTCATAGATATAGATTCAGAATGGTTGGTTCAGAGTTCAAAAAAGCGGCGGCAAATATAGGCAGGTTAGAAAAATCCTTCAATTCCTGCGAGGAATGTCCGGGCCGCTGTGTTGTGATCCTGGTAAAAAGGAATGTTTTCCTTTCGGGATCAGCGATACAACACTTCCTTACCGACGCGCACCACATCGGTCACTTGCGGCAGAGCGGCGTCAATCAGCGAAGTGGCAAAGGCAAAAGGTGTGTCGCTTTGAGTCAGTCGGCGAATAGGTGCATCGAGGTAATCGAATGCATGACGCTGCACACGGTAAGCGATTTCGGTGGAAATGCTCGCCACAGGCCATGATTCCTCTACGATGATCAGCCGGTTCGTCTTCTTCACCGACTTCACGACGGTATCGATATCCAGCGGACGAATGGTGCGGAGGTCGATAACCTCTGCGCTGATGCCTTCTTTGTCCAATTCCTCGGCACCCGCGAGCACCGTCTTCATGATTTTACCGAAAGACACAATGGTCACATCCGTTCCCTCGCGCTTCACATCAGCTACTCCAATCGGGATGATGTACTCGCCGTCGGGCACCATGCCTTTGTCGCCGTACATCTTTTCGGATTCCATAAACACCACCGGATCATTGTCGCGGATGGCAGCCTTGAGCAGACCTTTTGCATCGTAGGGGTTCGATGGAGTAATGACCTTCAGTCCGGGCACGTGGCCATAAAACGCTTCAAAACTCTGGCTGTGCGTGGCCGCGAGCTGTCCGGCCTGTCCGTTTGGACCGCGGAACACGATCGGCACGGGAAATTGTCCGCCGCTCATCTGAAGCATTTTTGCTGCAGAGTTAATGATCTGATCGGCCGCAAGAATGGCGAAGTTCCAGGTCATAAACTCCACAATGGGACGCAGGCCGTTCATCGCCGCGCCAACTGCAATACCAGAAAAGCCCAATTCGGCGATGGGGGTGTCGATTACTCTTCGCGCACCAAACTCATCGAGCATGCCTTTGGATGCTTTGTAAGCTCCGTTGTACTCCGCCACTTCTTCTCCCAACAGGAAGACCTTGTCATCACGGCGCATCTCTTCGCTCATTGCCTCACAGATCGCCTCACGGAATTGGATTTCTCTCATAGGTTGTATTGTAACGGGTGGCGAAAATACACCGAGTAGGGGCAAACAGAAAAAACGAGTGACATTCTCTTATTACCTTCGCAGCCCCGATTCAAAAAGTACTCTTTTTCCGATATGAAAATACTTGTCTGCATCAGTAAAGCACCCGACACCACTTCGCGCATAGCCTTTTCTGCGGATCAGACCGCATTTGATGAAAACGGTGTTCAGTTTATTGTGAACCCTTACGACGAATGGTACGCCCTGGTGCGTGCGCTGGAACTCAAGGAAACGCTCGGTGGCACGGTCACCACAATCTCCGTAGGCGGCGCGGATTATGAACCCATCATCCGCAAGGCACTTGCGATTGGTGCAGATGATGCCGTGCGCATCGATGCAGCCGAAAGCGACTCTCTTTTTGTCGCCACGCAAATCGCAAACTACGCGAAAGGAAAAGGGTTCGACCTCATTCTCTCCGGCAAGGAAACCATCAACTACAATGGTTCTGTAGTACCCGGCATGATTGCGGAACTTCTCGATGTTCCCTTCATCCCGCTCGCTATGAAACTGAACGTAGAAGGCACAGTGGCTGTTATTGAACGCGAAGTAACCGGTGGTGTGGAAGTGGTGGAAGCCAATCTGCCAGTAGTTATCAGTGCAGCGAAAGGAATGGCTGAACAGCGCATTCCGAATATGCGCGGTATCATGGCTGCTCGCACCAAGCCACTGGTCACTGAGCAGGCTGCTGCAGTGAATGCCACCACCCGAGTGAAGGCATACAGCATGCCCCCGGCGAAAGGCGCGTGCAAGTACATTCCGGCAGATCAGGCGGGTGAACTCATCCGGATCCTGCATGAGGAAGCAAAAGTGATTTAACGAACCCCGAACGACACGCATTATGGCCATCTTAGTTTTTGCAGATCATCACGAAGGAAAATTTCCAAAGAGCAGTCTGGAAGCGGTGAGCTATGCCGCCCGTCTGGCAAAGTCAACCGGCACCACCTGCACAGCGGTAACTATCGGCACCTTGAATGGTGATGGCGGTCTTGGCAATGCCGGTGCTTCAAAGGTGCTTGTGGCAGGCAATGTGACCGGACACGATTCGCAACAGCTCACCCGTTTGGTGCTTGCCGCTTCTGAAAAAGAAGGGGCAGATGTGATCGTATTCTCCCACGACCTCGCCGGGAAGCTGATCGCTCCGCGCGTAGCAGCCCGTCTGGGTGCAGGTATCGTACCCGGTGCCACCGCACTCCCGGATACTTCCGCTGGTTTCGTGGTACGGAAAAATGTATTTTCCGGAAAGGCCATTGCCGATATCAGCATTGAAACTCCTAAAAAAGTAATCACCGTTACTCCTAATTCTGTGGGTTTGGAAGTAACCGGCGGCACTGCGGCTGTGGAAGCCTTTGCTCCTGAAGTGGGAGCGGCGGGAACCCGTGTGCGCGAAATGAAAACCGAAAGCCACGACGGAGAGATTCCGCTTCCGGAGGCAGATCTCGTAGTAAGCGCAGGCCGCGGCATGAAAGGTCCTGAGCACTGGGGCATTGTAGAAGAGCTGGCCCGCGAACTCGGAGCCGCAACGGCTTGTTCGCGCCCTGTATCGGATATCGGATGGCGCCCTCACCATGAACACGTCGGGCAAACAGGTATCACCATTCGTCCGAATCTTTACATCGCAATAGGCATCAGTGGAGCTATTCAGCACCTTGCAGGGGTGAATGGCAGCAAGACGATTGTAGTTGTAAACAAGGATCCTGAAGCGCCGTTCTTCAAAGCTGCTGATTATGGTATCGTTGGCGATGCGTTTGAAGTAGTTCCGCAACTCATTGAGGCTGCCAAAAAATACAACGCATCGAAATAACCGCGATTGTAACCCTTATCGGGGTTATATTCGTACTATCCTACTCCTCGACGTCTGCCTGCGGGAATGAGCCAAAAAGTAGAATTACAAATCGCCGATATTGCCCCAAGTGGCAGCACGAGTGGTGCATATGCCCTGGTGCTCGCCGAAGTGGAAGGAAACCGTCGTTTGCCGATAGTTATTGGCGGCGCAGAGGCACAGGCAATTGCCATTGAGCTGGAAAAGATGACACCAAGTCGTCCGCTCACCCACGATCTCTTCAAAACGCTCTGCCTGTCGTTTCAGATTGATGTGGAAGAGGTGCTTATCTACAACCTCAACGAAGGCATTTTCTTTTCCCGCCTTGTGTGCACGTTGGACGGCAAGACTGTGGAGATCGATGCGCGCACTTCTGATGCCGTAGCTATTGCAGTGCGGTTCAACTGCCCGATTTTCTGCAATGAGTTTATCCTGCAGCAGGCCGGTGTGAGCTCAGAAGATGTGACTGAAGAGCTCTCGCTCGACGAACCGGACATTGATCTCGAAGAAGTAAGTACTTCGGAGGATACCGAATCCCTTTCGCTTGAAGAACTTCATCGCCAGCTCGATCTTGCGCTTGAACGCGAAGAATACGAAAAGGCTTCCCGCATCCGGGATGAGATCAACAAAAGAAAGGGGTAATCTCCGCTTTCACCTTGTATAGTTTTCGTTTAACGGCCACTCCTTCCTACTTTGCGCGCCTAAACCATTTTTTTTATGGATATTCTGCGGGCACTCATAGGTATTGTTTTTTTGGTTGGCGTAGGCTACTTGCTATCATCGGACCGGAAGCACATTCCCTGGGCGCTGGTCATCAAGGGCATTGCACTGCAGATTGTGCTCGCTCTCCACATTTTGAAAGTGCCTTTTGTGGAGGATTTGTTTGATCTAATTGCCCGCGCATTCGTTAAGGTTACCTCATTTGCAGGAAATGGCGTGGACTTTCTGCTTGGCACTTTCGTGGAACGCACGGTAGATGGCGCATTCATGAACTTCGCATTCCGTGTACTTCCAACCGTGATATTCTTCTCGGCGCTGATGTCGCTGCTGTATTACATCGGTGTTCTGCAGTGGGTGGTAAAAGGATTTGCGTGGGTGATGAAACACACCCTGAAAGTGTCCGGAGCGGAGAGTCTTGCTGCAGCAGGCAATGTATTTCTCGGTCAAACAGAGGCTCCGCTTCTGGTGCGTCCTTACCTCGAACGCATGACCAAATCCGAAATGCTTTGTCTGATGACCGGAGGGATGGCTACGATTGCCGGAGGCGTAATGGCTGCCTATATCAAGTTTCTCGGTGGGGGCGATCCGGTGAAGGAAATTCTCTTTGCGAAACACCTGCTTACTGCAAGCATTATGTCGGCCCCGGCTGCTATTGTTTCAGCCAAACTGCTCTTACCCGAAAAGGAAGAGTTCAATCATTCACTCGACATATCCCGGGACAAAATAGGCTCTAATGTACTTGAAGCAATAGCCAACGGGACGCAGGATGGTCTGAAGCTCGCGGTAAACGTGGGTGCTATGCTGCTGGTGTTTACTGCGTTCATTTATTTCCTCAATTATATCCTGTTCAAAGCAGGCAGCATTGGCGGACTCAATGATGTGATCGCCTCCAATACTCCGTTCAGTTCACTGTCATTTCAGATGATTCTCGGCTACCTGTTCTCTCCTGTAGCCTGGCTGATCGGTGTTCCGGGAAATGACATCATGATGGTCGGTCAACTGCTAGGTGAAAAGACCATTCTCAATGAGTTCTTTGCATACACTACCCTGGGTGAAATGAAGGATTCAGGAAGACTGCTCAATGAAAAGTCCATCATTATCGCCACCTATGCACTCTGCGGCTTTTCCAACTTTGCTTCAATCGGTATTCAAATTGGAGGAGTTGGCTCCCTCGCACCGTCCCGGCGCGCGCTGCTTTCGCAACTTGGCGTTAAGGCACTGATCGGCGGTACCATTGCCTGTCTGTTCACTGCGGCCATTGTGGGTATGTTCCTGTAAGTCTGCGCTGGCATACTGCGCTACCGTTCGGATATTTGACACCTCAATTCCGGATCAATGGTACACGTGGGAATCATCATGGGTAGCAAAAGCGATATGCCCGTTATGCAGGAAGCTGCGGCTGTGCTCGATGCCTTGCAGGTGAGTTATGAAATTGACATCGTGAGCGCACACCGCACTCCCGAGCTCATGTTCGACTATGCGAAAGGCGCCGCTGCCCGCGGACTAAAAGTAATCATTGCCGGAGCCGGCGGTGCAGCGCACTTGCCCGGAATGACCGCTTCACTCACTCCGCTGCCTGTGATCGGAGTGCCCGTGAAATCATCCAATTCAATCGATGGTTGGGACAGTGTGCTGAGCATTCTGCAGATGCCTGCGGGAGTGCCGGTGGCAACAGTAGCACTCAACGGTGCGCGCAACGCTGGAATACTCGCAGCTCAGATTGTAGCCGCAGCTGACCCTGCGTTGCTACACCGCATAAGCCTGTTCAAAGAAGAACTCAAACAAAAAGTACTGGATAGCAGAAGTGAAAAAAATGCCTGAAAGACGTTTCCCCCGCTTTTGCTTTTCATGTCGAATATTATTCCGCAGTCATGACTATTGATCCGAAAGAACTTCCCGTACCGAAACTTCATCAGATTCTGCTCGGAGCAGTGTCTCCTCGACCCATTGCATTCGCCAGTACCGTGGATGAAGCGGGCAATCCGAACCTCGCTCCATTCAGTTTTTTCAATGTGTTCAGCGCGAATCCGCCGATCCTGGTTTTTTCGCCGGCGCGCCGCGGACGTGACAATACCACCAAAGACACCTATGAAAATGTGCTCAGGGTAAAAGAGTGCGTAATCAACATCGTGAATTATGACATGGTGCATCAGATGTCGCTTGCCAGCACGGAATATCCCGCTGGCACCAATGAATTTGTGAAATCAGGCCTCACTCCTGTTCCTTCGGAAGTCGTGCGCCCATTCCGGGTTAAGGAAAGTCCTGTGCAGCTGGAATGCCGGGTGAATGACGTCATTTCGCTGGGCAACGGCGGTGGGGCGGGCAATCTGGTCGTGTGTGAGGTACTGCGCATCCACGTGAATGAAGCCGTGCTCGATGCGGATGGCAGAATAGATCCAGTGAAGATTGATCAGGTGGCCCGGATGGGCGGAATGTGGTACAGCCGCGCCAAAGAGGGATTGTTTGAACTGAAACAACCTGCCACAGAGCTGGGCGTAGGATTCGATCAGCTGCCCGCTGATATTCTGCATTCCACAGTGCTCACCGGTAATCAGCTTGCCATGCTTGCAGGAATCACAGCCATACCCGACGAAACAGATGTAAATGAGTACAAACTGACCGAACTCGCGGAGCTCTTCATTGAACTGGAAGGCCATCCGCATGACCTTGAACGTCGGCTCCATGAGCGTGCCGCAGCACTTCTTGATAAAAAAGACCTGACCGGTGCATGGAAAACCTTGCTCGCGTTCAATAACTGACCAACCTTTTTGTAGACTTGCACCATGGAACTTTCTGGCACTATCAAACAGTTTTTCGAAGAAAAAAAATTCCCCAGCGGATTCTCACTGCGTGAGTTTGTAATCACTACTGAAGACCGCTATCCGCAGGAGATTATACTCCAGTTCAACGGCGAAAAAACAAGCGTACTCGAGGGGTACAGAACCGGCGAAAAGGTGAAGGTGACTTTCGATATCCGCGGACGTGAGAGCAATGGTCGCTACTACAACAGCCTTGTAGCATGGAAAATTGAGCGTGAAGGTGCAACTGCCCAGCCTGCTGGCTATGCGTCAAACGCTCCTTCGGCACCGACTTCAGCTCCAACGCCTCCTCCTCCACCTCCCATGAGCGACGAGGATGATCTGCCATTCTGATGACTGCTGAAACGCTCGTGCTCCTGCACGGAGCGCTTTTTTCTCCGGATCAGCTCGCTGATTTCCGCGGCAGCGGCTATGCAATTCGCAGGTTTGGAAGACAGTTACTCAGGCCATGGAGGTATTCATGCACGAACACTGGTTATCTCCCTCACCTGCGCCTGAGCAGTCCCTGTGATTATTCAGCGGGGTTAATCACCTGTGCCTTGGTCGGATCGTGTTTTTCGAAATACTTCATGTAGCGTATTCCATCGGAAACGTAGTATGGGTCATGCGTCTTTGATCGTCCGCTGAGCGGAAAACGCTGGCCGGTATTGTGGTAGTGAAAAGCATCCTTGTATTTCTTCTTCCGGATGAAGTGACCATACTCGGAACTGATCCAGCGCACGCCAATTTCCGCAGAAGTATCTTCATCCTGCAATTGATTCACCTTCACCCCCATCGGTATCGCCTTGTACCCCATGAGTTGAAATGGTCCCCAGGAAGTGGCCAGATTGCGCAGACCATCTTCATCCAGTTTTGCGAGATGATATGGTCGTATGTTTTCATACTTGTCGCGCTTGCCCTGCTGAAGCTGCGTGAGGCGGTTGAATACGTGCTTCTCGAAACGGTGTCCTGCCGGCTTGTTGCCCTTGCATTCGAGCACGATGAGTGACATCAGATAAGGATAAGACAACTCATATTCCGCAGAGAGATTTGCGATTTCTTCGCTGTAATTTTTCTCACACCATTCAAGGTCGCTGATGCCGGCTGGCCGTGGATCCACTGGCAGGGTCATTCCGAGAAAATCGCGCAAATACTCGGCGACTTCATAGCGGTAGACATATGCAATCCCAAGCGGAATCAGCAGGATACTGATGCGCAACATGAATTTTCTCAATTTACCCGCCCCCTTTGCTCCTGTCATGATTCAAAAGTAAAAGGAGCATCCTGCAGCATACCTTTAGGGCGGATCAATTATCAGACAATGCCTGCGAATAAATATGCCCTGTTGAGATACCGCATCATCGATCACTGCCTCTCCGATACCAGAAAGCCTTATCCATCGCGGGAGGATTTGCGTGCGGCATGTGAGGAGGCGCTTTACGGATCCGGCAGTGCGCGGATTTCTCTGAGCACCATTGACAAGGATTTGCGGGCCATGAAGGAAGAAGAAGAGCTGGGTTATTTTGCCCCTGTTGCCTTTCACCGGGAATACGGAGGGTATTATTATACCGAGGAAGGATATTCCATCACACGGCTCTCACTGGTAGAAGAAGACCTGGAGGCTTTGCGATTTGCCGCAACCATTCTGCAGCAGTTTCGCGATTTGCCCATTCTGGAGAATTATCAGAACGCGATTGACAAAATCACTAACCGCCTAACGATCTCCCCGGATCCGGCCTATGAAGGACTGGATAAGTTCATTCAATTTGAAAAGAGCACCACGAGTTCAGGTAATGAGTTTCTCGGGCCGCTGCTTTCGATGATGCGCAATCAGGTGGCGTGTCACATCGTCTATAAGGGCTTCCGTGATGACCGTGAGAAGACTTAC
>JBKDGH010000145.1:0-23439 GCA_046336655.1 Flavobacteriales bacterium
GTTACACCACCGATTTAAACCACTTGTCAAAATACCCGCCGATCACAGGCAGTTCGATCTGCTCTTCATTCAACGCATTTACAAATCCATATACGGCGCCGAGGAGATAAAACCCCAACGCCAGCAAACGAAACCGAATCACAGCGAACAGGATGATGCACAAAAGCAACCAGCCCAGCGCCTGCCGCAGATGAAAGGACACAAAGGCATGCTTTGGAGAATAATTGAGCAGCGCCGCCAGAATCCATCCTGGCACCCAAAGCCATGCAATCGCCGCACGAAGGGGAATATTCATACCACAAATGTACAGCCGCGATTTATCGCGGCTCTTTTGTGGCAATGATCCGCGATGAATCGCAATTCTTCTGCGGGAATGATCCGCGATGAATCTGGGCACTTTTTCAGCGATGATCCGCGATGAATCGCGGCTCTACCGCCGCATTGCGGCAACCATATCCACAAACAAATCATACGAATTCACGCCATCCGCATCGCCCATCAATCGCAGGTATTTGTCATTGACCTTTTCTCCCAGCCCGGGCTGGTATTCGGCGTAGCGCGCGGCGTCCAGCCTGAGCATGCTCAGATCGCGCTGAAGGTCTTTCGGTGTCTGCTGTGCGAGTTTTTTCCACGCCTCTTCATCCGCGCGTTTGACAATACCGCGTAAATGTCTCAGGAGCTGAAGCTCCGCTGCATACTGATGCACGTGCGAGCTGCTGTCCTCGGCCAGTGTGCGCCACGCCACGAAATCGGCCTCGCCCTCGTGTGTTACGCCGAAGGCATGCGACAGTTCATGAGCCAGAATGAAATGCTGTTCGATGGGATGAAAGGTGTTCGACGTATATCCTTCGCCGGCATAGGGAATGTAAATGCCCCCAATGCCCAGCCGGCGAATGAACCCTCCATCGTTCAGCGCATGTGCTCCGGGCCTTCCGGGTGTGCGCCATCCGTATTCCTGCAGCTTGTCTTTTACAGCGCGGCGGATGCGCGTGACATCGGGTTTGCGCTGCAGTTCGTTCTCCGCCAGGGTGCGCAACGCTGCCGCGCGCGAGGTTTGCTCTTCAGCCCACGACACATATTCTTCCAGTGTGAGCGACACGGGTGTATACGTCATGAGGTCGCTGCACGAATAGTGGTATCCCCACATCCAGAAAAATGCCGCAACCCAGCTCGCGATTTTTCCGCTCACGAGCCACAGTGCACTGCGACCGGTTTGTCGTGCTTTATGAATACGGTAGGCAATGGCTATCGGGATGCCAATCAGCACGAGCCAGATCAGTGGAAAGGGAAGCAGTCCAAGTGTATAATCCCAGAATATGCGGAAGAGGGGATAGATAAACCCGCGGTACACGAAATCGGCGAACGCAGGAAACAATTGAAATACGACGAGGACGATCAGCGCAAACACCAGCGATCCCCAGCCGGAGGCGAACCACCGGACTGATTTTTTTCGCTTGTCGTTTTGCTCGCTTTCCATGGATTATTTACCCAGTGCAAAAATCACCGGACGCTTGTGAAGGTCGGGAACTTTTTGTTGCCACAGGCTGATTTCGCGACTGATCACCCACTCATTGTGCATCGTGAGTTCATTGCCCACGCACAGCCATGTGGAAGGACGGCATTGCGTAAGCAAATCTTCCATCACTTGATTATTGCGGTAAGGCGCATCCATGAAGAGCTGGGTTTGTCCGGTGCTCAGGGCCAGTGACTCGAGCTGCTTGATGCGCCGGATGCGCTCGTTGCGGTCTTTGGGCAAATAGCCGGTGAACGCAAAGTTCTGTCCGTTGAGTCCGCTCGCCATCAATGTGAGCAGGATAGAAGAGGGCACACCCATTGGGGTCACGCGGATGCCATGCATGTGGGCCTTGCGCACGAGGTCGCTGCCGGGGTCTGCCACGCACGGACAACCCGCTTCGCTCAGCAGGGCAATATCGTGTCCGGAAAAAATGGGATTGAGAAAGGTGAGGTCTTCGGGATCCTTCGTGTGCTCGTTGAGCATCTGAATGCTCACGTCTTCAAACTGCGCAGTGAATCCGATGGCGCGCAAATACCTCCGCGCGCTGCGTATTTCTTCGACAATAAAATGGGAGAGGGTGGGAACGAGCCGCATCACCTGTCCGGTGGCGACTGTTTCGGCCTGTCCGCCGAGGGTATTGGGGATCAGATAGAGTCTGCCCGCTGCATGCTTACTCACAGGTGCGATCAGCCGAGGTCATCAAATCGTACTTCCGATGAGCTGGATTCCTGACTGGCTTCCGGGCTTGCTTCATCGCGCTCATACGGACGGCGCTCTGCGTCGGCCGAGCGGTATTGCCCACTCTCCTGAAGTTGACGGATGTGGTCAATGGCATCCTGCAGGCCGTCGATGAATTTCTCGAAGTCTTCTTTGTACAGAAAGATTTTGTGCTTCTCGAAACTCTGGTGGCCCTGATCGGAATGTCCGGTCCGCTTGCTTTCGGTAATGGTCATGAATAAATCATTTCCCCGCGTAGCCTTTACATCAAAGAAATAGGTGCGCTTGCCTGCCCGAACTGCCGTAGAATACACGTCATCGCGGTAGTTATTGCCTTCACTCATACAAGTCAGCGTTTGGTGGATTAAGGTCTAAGTTTCCCAAATGTAGTAAATGGGAATTCATTTTGGGTGTCGCCCGGGAAAAAATCCGGTAGAGACGCGATTTATCGCGTCTCGGCCCCAGTGATATGAATAGGGCGGATAATGTAGAGACGCGATAAATCGCGTCTGTACGGGGTCAGTAAAGCCCGGGAGAATTGCGGTAGCGGTCCTCGCGGTATTTCTGATAAAGTGCATCCATGCGCTCGCGGATGGTGAGGAGCCCGATTTCAAGTCCCCATGAGATGAGTCCCTTCGGATAATTCACGCCTTTCATCATGGCCATTTCAATATCATCCACCCGCGCCACATTCATATACAGCGCATCATAGGCTTCATTGATCAGCATCGTAATCACGCGGTCGGCAATCATCTGCTGTTTGGCGGGGTCGTCCTGCGGCTCGGGCTTCACTGCTCCTTCGCGGTAGTCGTAAAATCCGCGGCCTGATTTTTTGCCCAGCCAGCCCGCTTCCACCAGGCGCTTTTGCGTGAGGCTCGGTCTGTATCGCGGGTCAAAATAAAACGCGTGAAAAACGGTCTCCGTCACGGTGTAGTTCACGTCATGTCCGATCAGATCCATCAGCTCAAATGGTCCCATGCGGAAGCCTGCCCCGCGCATCGCCGCATCAATCGTAGCCATATCGGCCAGTCCTTCGTCAAGGATGCGCAGCGCCTCGCTGTAGTACGGTCGCGCAATGCGGTTCACAATGAATCCCGGCAAATCCCGGCAGATCACAGGTGATTTCTTCCAGGCTTCCATCAGCGTTTTCATCTGCGCGGGTAATGCGGCATCAGTCTGCAACGCGGGGATGACTTCTACCAATGGCATCAGCGGCGCCGGATTGAAAAAATGCAGACCGAGCACCCGTTCGGGTTTCCGGCACGCAGAGGCGATGGAGGTTACGGAGAGCGAAGAGGTATTGGTCGCAATGATGCACGATTCACTCACTACGTCCTCGATGCTTCGGAACACGCTCTGCTTCACTGCGAGGTCTTCCACGATGGCTTCGATAATGAGTCCGCACTCCTTCAGGTCGCTGAGTGAGGTGGTGAAATGCAACCGGCTGAGTGTGGCCGATTTTTCTTCTTCCGTGATTTTGCCCTTCTCACACAGGGTGGTGAGCGTGGCGGTGAGTCCGCGCTGTGCCTTGTCGAGGGCCTCCTGACGCGCATCATTCACCCATACCGCATGGCCGCTCTGCGCGGCGATCTGCGCAATGCCCGAACCCATTGCCCCGGCTCCTATAACTCCGATCTGCATCATTGCTTCTGTTTTTTCCGCGGTGAAATTGAGTCAAAACCGCCGTTCCTTCGCCACATTTGTGCAACCGGATGAAAAATTACCGCGCCTTTTTCCTCTTCGCCGTCTTCGCATGCTGCGCTGCACATGCCTTTGCGCAAAAGCCCGCGCAGTACATTCGCATGGGCGATGAGGCCGCCGATGCCCGCGACTATCCGCTCGCAGAGAGCTTCTACCGCCAGGCGTATCTGCTCGACTCTTCGGACTTTGACGTCACGATAAAGTACGCAGAGGCTGCGCGGCAGATCAAGGATTACCGCACGGCCTTGCACCTCTATGAAAAAGCGTGGTTCAAGGATGAGGGCAAGCTCTTTCCCGATGGATTGTTCTGGATTGCGATGATTGAAAAGCAGCTCGGACGCTATGAAGAAGCCGCGCAGCACTTTAGAAAATACGCGAAAAAGTTCAAGAAAAACCGCGCACTGCGCGACCGCGCTGAACAGGAAGCGTCAGCATGCGACTGGGCGATCGGATGGAAGCCGCTCAACGACACGATATCACTCGCCGAAGTCACCGGCAATATCCGCACGGCGGAGTCGGAGATCGCGCCCGTGCTCGTGGACGGCACACTGTATTTCTCCCGCCACCTGCCCGCAGAAGCCGGCACCGGCACGCGCTGGGTCATCATGCAGTCGGAATGGAATAACGGTGAAGCGAAGAATGCAAAACTCCTCCGCGGCGGTCCGGAGCATTACGCCAATCTGGTATTCGGACGCGATGATGAAGTGTTTTTCTCGCGCTGCGGTGTGGGATTGCCGTGCGAGCTGTGGACTGCGCGTCCCGGCAATGAGGCATGGAGCGGCGAACAGAAAATCGCTGCACTGAATGACAGCGAATCATCTGCCACGCAACCGCATTACGCAGTCATCAATGGTGTGGAGTACCTCTTTTTTGTGTCGGACCGGGCGGACGGACAAGGAGGAATGGACATCTGGTACAGCCGCAGAAAGGATGGCGAATGGACCGAGCCCGTGAATGCCGGCAAGCGCATCAACACTCCCGGCGATGAAGTGACGCCCCATTATGTGAGCGGTGCGCTGTGGTTCAGTTCCGACTGGCACTATGGTTTCGGCGGACAGGATGTCTTTCGCGCACCCGGACAACCGGGGTCGTGGAGTGCGGTGGAGAATGCCGGCAAGCCATTGAACACCGCGCAGAATGACAGTGGCTTTTCGCTCTTTCCCCGCGAAGGATGGTATTTCGTTTCCTCCAACCGAACCGGCAGCACAACAGTAGCCGACTATCCCGCATGCTGCAACGATCTCTATGCCGGCTCATTTACCCGCGAAGAAGAAATCACCGCGAACGAAGAATTCACCTCGCTGGCAGAATTAAATCTGGTGTTGCCCGTGCGGTTGTATTTCCACAACGACGAGCCCAATCCGCGCTCGCGCGACAGCACCACCACCATTCGCTACGGCGAGGCGTATCAGAGCTATATGGATCGTATGCCGGCCTACCGCGATGAAGTATCGCGCGGACTCAGCGGGTCCAAGCGCGAAGATGCCGAGATTGAAGTCGAGACCTTTTTCCGTCAGAAAGTCGAAGAAGGCATGAATGATCTCGCGCAATTCCGGGAACTGTTGCTCAAAGAACTCGAACAGGGCAAACACGTGCAGCTCAGCATCCGCGGGTTTGCTAGTCCGCGCGCAAAGAGCGACTACAACGAGATCCTCACCAAGCGCCGCATTGCATCGCTGGTGAATGAATTGCGCCACTGGCAGAACGGCGTATTGCTGCCTTATATCAATGGCACTGCGGAGAATGGTGCTGCGCTCACGTTCCGCGCGTTGCCGTTTGGGGAGAACAAAGCCGACACTGCAGTGAGCGACGACCTTACCGATGAGCAATCGTCTATCTACAGTCTGGGCGCCCGCCTGGAGCGCAAGATTGAAATTGAAAGCGTGGAGTGGATTCCACAAACCGGCGCATTGCGACTGAGCGAAGAAGTGCATGACTTCGGACGCATCCACTCGCGCGACGGCATTGTGTACCACAGTTTCAGCGTTAGTAACACCAGCGACAGTCTGCTCGTCATTGATTCCCTAGCGGCTTCATGCGGCTGCACCCAGCCCGAGATTGACCGCTATGAAATTCTCCCCGGCGAATCCGCCACATTGAAAGTCGGCTTCGATCCCTTCGGCCAAAAGGGGAAGGAGATGAAACAGGTGATTATATATATGTGTGGAGAGGAACCGAGGGTGGTGCAGATTTTGGCCGAGGTCCTGTAGGGGCGCCCCTTGCGGGCGCCCTTGCCCTCGCGGGCGCCCATCCCCTTGCGGTCCGGGGCCGGGGGTATCGTTGGGATCATGGGCGGGGGCAAGCCCCGCCCCTACAACGTTGTTTGGCGCGATATCATGGGCGGGGGCATCGTTGGGATCATGGGCGGGGTCAAGCCCCGCCCCAACTGGCCAATGTTTTATCCATAGAATTCCATGCATGTGATTAGGCATGATTTGAAATGCATCCAATTCCATATGCGGATACCGTTCGGGTAATTTGATCCATTGGTCAAATGCGATTTGCCCGTATTCATTTAAGACCATTTCATCCTTTTCAATTTCTCCAAACCAGGGTTTTCTTTCATGGGTGCATATGGTGATGAAATACAATCCGGCCTTGGAATAATCATATCCCTTTAACCGGATGCTGCGGCGATTATGGTAGGTGGCCATGTGAATTATGTTGAATTAGGTGGTGCGGGATTTCTGCGCAAATAAAAGGACCATTATCCGTAGGGGCGCCCCTTGCGGGCGCCCTTGCCCTTGCGAACGCCCCTTGCGGGCGCCCATCCCCGCGTGGCCCGGGGCCGGGGGTATCGGTGGGATCCTGGGCTGGGCGGGGGCATCGTTGGGATCCTGGGCGGGGGCAAGCCCCGCCCCAACGGGCGAAGGAATTTTGGGTCACAAAATCACAGTCACGTTTGAAATGTGACAAAAAAAAGTGGCAGCTTCGTTCGCTTCTCTGCGCGTTGGAACGCAGCGCAGGAGAAGAACCTCAAAGTTCACAGAGGAAATCTTCATGAGCCTTCATTGTCTTTGTTTCTTCGTGGTGAAATAAAAGCTTCTCCACCTATTGTATTCCGATTACCACAATAAAAGTGCATTGTTTTCGCCACGCTGTATTATATTGACACCCAATTAATCAGTGGTGTGAGCCATTCGTCCTGAATCGTTCATCTGGCGGTATGTGATCGTAGTCAAGAACCTTATTAACTTAAAAAGTACTCTTATGAAGCAACTAATCTGCTCGATTTCAGCATGTTTTATCGCCCTTTCTGCATTCGCAGGCGATATACTGACACTTCACAATCAAATGGTTTTTGAGGGTAAGGTGACGAAAATAAAGGACTGTTCAGTGGTTTTTAAAGCGAATGGGGATACTTATGTGGTACCGGCAACTGACATTTACTCGATTGAGTTCGGGGACGTAACGGATAAAGTGTACACGGACTACATGAGTCTGGCCGAAGGTGCCTCCGACAAGTGTATGAATGGTCGCTTTGACGCCGAAGAATACCATGGCAGGAAGGGAAGCCACTTCCTCCTCGGAGTACTCTTTGGCCCGATGGCCATGGTGGTTACCGCCATCGCAGCGAATCCGATCCCGGAGCGGGGAAAGCAAACGAGTCAGTTGTCGCAGAATCGGGCCCAGTTTTACGATCCTGAATACCTGAGCTGTTACAAAAAAAGGGCGAAAGGCCAGCTCATTGCAATGGAAGGATTGGGATGGGGAACCTTGATACTCATTACGCTTGCTACGTTGTAACTATAAGAATACTCGCATGATTCAAAACTCATGCCTGACCAAAACCAACGCAGACTGCGGGTAGATGTGCCAGCTATTTGGTCACGATTCCCCGGTCACGTTTGAGACGTGACCACTGAGATGTGACCGCAGATTCCAACCATTCCTGAAACCGCTCACGGGCGAGTTTAGACAGAGAAACCCTGTTAACTGAATCATACTCATATGAAACACATTACGCTTACACTTTTTATTTTGCTGTTCGCCTTCACCTCTTTCGCAGGCGATATTCTTACCCTCACGAGTCAACTGGTTTTTGAAGGTAAGGTGACGAAAATAAAGGACTGTTCAGTGGTCTTTAAAGCGAATGGGGATACCTACGTCGTGCCGGCAACTGATATTTTCTCCATTCAGTTTGAGGATACCAACGACAAGGTCTATACGAAATACCTCGAGATGGCAGCGGCGGATAATGATAAATGCCTGAGCGGCCGGTTGGACGCGGAAAATTTCCACGGAAAAAAGGGGGGACATTTTGTACTGGGTGTGCTTTTCGGTCCATTCGCCATGATTGGCACCGCATTGATTGCAAATCCAACACCTGTGAAGGGTAAAGACACCCTAGCGCTTTCTAAGAATAAGGACCAGTTTACCGATCCGCAATACCTGAGTTGTTATAAGAAAAAAGCAAAGGGCCAGCTTATTGGGGCGGAAGCTCTGGGCTGGGGCGCCTGGTTGCTTTTTGTTTTCGCTATTTCGTGATAGGCGGCTTGCAGGGAAATCTCAGCGTCATCACAGCATGGGGTGAATGTCCTGAATGCGGCACGGAGAGCCAGTATTTCATTTCGCTCCCAATCGGAAATCAGAGTGCGCAAAGGACCGCAAAGCCCTCTGTGCACTTTGTATTCCCATAAAGCGAAGCGCCTCTTTCACCATAGAGTCATGGAGTAAATGGAGTTTCATGGAGATTAACTCTGCCCGGCGAAGGGTTCTTCATTGAATCGTCGCGTCGTCGCATTGCATAATTATTGAATCACGCTTTTCTTCTACCTTTCCGCACCCATGAATCAGGAGGTAAATACAGACTCAAAGCGCCGCTGGATTATTCCCGCGCTGGTGCTCATTGCCGGGGTCTTCAGCCTATTGAATCAACAGTTGTCTGATGGATTGTGGATGATCTGGTGGCTTGTAACTGGAATAGCCTTGTACCGGCTCGTTCAGGTGCTCGGCCCGAAGTGGGGATTGCGTGAATTGCATGTGCCAGGGCGCTGGAAATACGGCGTGGTGAGTCTTGTAATAATGATCGCACTGGTGTGGTCGTGTGATTATGTCATCCGCCGGTCAGCTGAAGGAAGAGTATATACGCATGTGGACGATATCCCTCACCGTCACGTGGGGTTGTTGCTGGGGACAAGCAAATACCTGGGCAGCGGAGTGAATAACCGGTATTATCAGTACCGCATTGATGCAGCGTTGAAATTATGGCAGAGCGGCAAGGTCAATGTGTTCGTGATCAGCGGCGACAACAGCAGGCAGGATTACAACGAGCCCGAAACCATGCGGAATGATCTGATTGCCGCCGGAGTTGATTCAACGCGCATCGCTTTGGATTATGCGGGATTCAGAACCCTTGACTCCGTGGTGCGGGTGAAGGAGATTTTTTCGCAGGACAGTATCACAGTCATTTCCCAGCGCTTTCATAATGAGCGGGCCATTTATCTCGCCGGCAAGCACGGCATAGATGCCATTGGATTCAATGCACGCGATGTGGAGGTCTCGTCAGGGCTCAAAACCCAACTCCGCGAAAAATTCGCCCGCGTGAAAGTATTCGTGGATCAGTTATTCGGCGTGGAGCCAAAATTTTTGGGACCGAAGGTTGTGATTCCGTAGGGAGATTTTCTGCCACACTTTCTCTGCCACGTTGGGAATGTGGCAACGGGATTGTGGCAATCGGACCGGGCAAATTTTTCCGGCGCCCCGGGCGGAGCAAAAACGGTGAGCCACTTTTCAACACGCCCGCCGGACTCCATTTTTTGTCGCTACCTTCGGATTCGGATTTTTTTGATAGGTTTTTTATAGAGCGTCTCATCAGAGGTTTTTTAGCCAAGCTCATTGAGCGTCAGAATTTTGACCGTTACGTACCGGGACGTTCGAGGCGATGGAATTTTTTGCGGAGTTTGAGCGGGAGTTGTGGGACGAGTATATTTTGTAGCGATTATACTTGAGAATAATTTTTCGGAAATTTTGGAGCGTAGGTCAAAGCGTCTTACCTTTGTACCAGTTCTACTTAGATATAAAAATTGAAGTCCACCATCCAACAGATCGCCAGCATCCAAACCGGAGTGTTTGCTCGGCCCACCGGTTCCGGTGACTTGGTTTACCTCCAAGCCCGTCATTTTGAGGAAGATGGGCGGCTTGTCACTGTCCTGCATCCGGACCTCTCCGCTGAGGGCATCACCCAAAAGCACATTCTCCGGGAGGGTGATATCCTGTTCGCCGCCAAGGGAAGCAAAAATTTCGCAGCGGTTTATGAGGCGCACAATCAACCGGCCGTGGCTTCGACCTCCTTTTTTGTTATCCGCCCTATGGTGCGCTTCGTCAATCCAGAATTTCTGGCCTGGTGCCTCAACAGTCCCGCTATACTCTCTCAGCTCAAGGCGCAAGCCACAGGCACCGGTATTCCCTCCATTTCCAAGCAGGTGCTGGAAGCGATGGAGATTGATATACCGGACCTGAGCACACAAAAAGCCATCGTCCGCATCGCCGCGCTGAGAAGGAAACAACAAAAACTCCAACGTAAACTGGACCGGCTTCGGGACAGACTGATTCAACACAAAATTACTTCAGCCATACAACGAACCTTATGACCCGCATTACCCAAAAAGACATCAACGACGCCGTATGGAAGGCGTGCGATACGTTTCGCGGTAGCATTGACCCGAGCGTGTACAAGGATTATGTACTCACCATGCTGTTTCTCAAGTATCTGAGTGATGTGCATGACGACAAGATGGAGGGCTACCTCAATAAGTACAATGGCGATGTAGAGCGCGCCAAGCGGGCCATGCAGCACGAACGGTTCATTGTGCCTGAGCACAGCCACTTCAAATACTTGTTCGACAAGCGCAACGAGGCAAACATCGGTGAGCTGATCAACATTGCCCTTACGGACCTCGAAGATGCAAACCGCGAAAAACTCTACAGCGAGGACGGGGCAGGCATCTTCCAGAACATTGACTTCAACAACAGCAAGCTCGGCGAACCCAAGGACAAGAACCAGCGCCTGAAAACCCTGCTTATTGATTTCAATTGCGAAAAGCTCGACCTGCGTCCTTCGCATATCGGTGGCGCAGACATCATCGGCGGGGCGTATGAGTTCCTGATTGCCAACTTCGCAAGTGACGCAGGCAAAAAAGCTGGAGAGTTTTTCACGCCGTCAGAGGTGTCCACCTTGCTTGCCCGACTCACCAAAAGCAAGCCCGGCTCACGCATCTGTGATCCCACCTGCGGTTCGGGTTCACTGCTTATAAAAGCCGGACAGGAGGTAGGCTCCGACAACTTCTCGCTCTACGGACAGGAAGCCAATGGAAGCACCTGGGCGCTGGCGGTGATGAACATGTTTCTGCATGGATTCGACAACGCCACCATCCGCTGGGGCGATACCATCCGCAACCCCAAGCTGAAGGAAGGCGATCAACTCATGAAGTTCGATACCGTAGTTGCCAATCCGCCATTCTCCCTCGACAAGTGGGGCAAGGTGGAGGACAAGGACGGCGACAAGACTACAGTGAGCTACGATCCCGAGAGCGACCCCTACCACCGCTTCTGGCGGGGCGTGCCGCCGAAGAGCAAGGGCGACTGGGCATTTATCAGCCATATGATCGAAACGCTCAATGAACAGGGCAAAGCGGGTGTAGTCGTGCCGCACGGAGTATTGTTCCGCGGCAGCAGCGAGGGCAAAATCCGCCAGAAAACCATTGAAGAAAATCTGCTCGAAGCAGTCATCGGATTGCCGGCCAATCTCTTCTTCGGTACCGGAATACCTGCCGCTATTATGGTGTTCAATAAAGCAAAAACGAGCCGCAACGTGCTCTTCATTGATGCCAGTCAGCACTACGAAAGCGCCAAGAACCAGAACAAGCTCCGCGAGAGCGACATCGCCCGCATCGTTACCGCCTACCGCGACTTTTCAGCGGGCAAACTGCGGCCCGGCGTGGTGGAGGAGAAGTACAGCTACGTAGCCACCCCCGAAGAAATTCAGGAGAACGATTACAACCTCAACATCCCGCGCTATGTGGACACCTTTGAAGAGGAGGAGGAAGTGGACATCGCCGCAGTGCAGCAGGAGATAGACAGACTGGAGGACGAACTGGAAAAGGTGCAGGCGGAGATGGAACAGTACCTGAAGGAACTCATGAAGTGATGGAGGAGAAGAAGTCACCTAACTCACAGCCTGGATTGCAGGAAATTCTGCTGTACACCACGCCCAACGGCAAGGTGAAGGTGGAACTTCTGCTGCAGGATGAAACCAGCTGGCTCACGGAGCAGAAGATCGCGGAGCTTTTCGGGGTTCAGCGGCCAGCCATTACCAAGCACCTGAAGAACATATTTGACTCCGGCGAATTGCGTGAAGCAGAGGTATGTTCCATTTTGGAACATACCACTCTGTTTTCAAGCGAACAACTAATAAATTAACTCAACTTAATAATAATCAAAACTAAAATTCACAACAATGAAAACCGATGAAATTAAAGACCTGTTTGCACTTTTTGAACAAGCAGCCTCTGAGTCAGAGGGAATTGAATGCTGGAGTGCCAGAGAGCTTCAAGAACTTCTTGGCTATTCGAAATGGGAAAATTTTGAAAAGGTCATCCAAAAGGCCAAAGAGTCTTGCCACCAGGCCGGTGAGCAAGTAGAGAACCATTTTCCTGACGTCAGGAAAATGGTCCTAATTGGTTCAGAATCACAGCGGGAGATACAAGATATTCTTCTGACGCGCTATGCGTGCTACTTAGTAGCTCAAAACGGTGACTCACGTAAGTCGGAGATTGCCTTCGCCCAAACATACTTTGCAGTGCAGACGCGCAGGGCGGAGGTGATTGAAAAACGCTTGCTGGAACAAGAACGGGTCAAAGCCCGAGAGAAGCTTACTCAAACGGAAAGACAACTTTCCGGGATCTTGTATGAACGAGGCGTTGATGACAAGGGCTTTGCCGTGATTCGGTCGAAGGGAGATCAAGCTCTGTTTAAAATGTCTACTCAACAACTGAAGAGACGAATGAACATTCCCGACAGCAGACCGGTCGCTGATTTTTTGCCAACCGTCGGGATTAAAGCCAAGGACCTTGCTGCCGAAATGACGAACATCAACGTTCAGGCAAAGGACCTGCATGGGCAAACTCCCATAGAGAAGGAGCATGTAGACAATAATCAGGCGGTGCGCGACATGCTGTTGCAACGTGGAATTCAGCCAGAGAATCTCAAAGTGGATGAGGATGTCAAGAAATTGCAGAGGAAGCTGGATAGCGAAGGAAAACGAGTTTTGAAGGATGCAAAGAAAAAAGGTAAGGGAAAATGAAACACGCTATAACCAGTGATTTTTGTCCTGTGCATGGCGATAGCCCAGGCCGGACCAAATAGCGAATCATTTTTATTGATATGCTGACCTATCCGCCCAAAAAGCAAAAACCCGACTTCATCATCCCTATGAGGGGAGAGAGGAAGGACCGGGACTGCGGTGCTAAGTTAATCTCAATTCATTAATAGATAGAACTAATTTTATAAAATATGGGAATGATCGCTCTTGAAAAATGTCTATTTACCGATTTGCCTGTATCGCCGATCGTGGACCCTAGAGACGCTGTAGAGTATTGGGTTCAAGTTCAAGGAAAAAAGCATTTGATCAGACTCTCCTCCTATTGTCTCTACTGGCCAACTGAAGAGCCTTTTTATGTTCAGAATAAAGAGCTGCTTTGCGCACTGCTATACGCAAACAATTGGTTTGAAGACGAAACACAATTCATTAAGATTGACGATCTCAAAGCCCTTGTCGCTTCCAAGTCATTCCCTTCGAGCCCTTCTGAGAAGTTTGAAGCGGTGGTGTCTTTTCTCTACGAGCAAGTAAAAGAAGATGGCCAGATAGTGCAGCTTCCAAAAAGTTTTCAGGAAGGAAAGCTCTGGAAAATAATGGGACTGGCGTCATCCAATGAGTTTATGTTCTATGCGCGGATGATCTTTGAGCGAGGATTAATTCATGCGTCATTCTTTCAAACCGATGAAGGCTATACGGGTAACCTAATAGAGTATTGCTTTTTGTTCGAAGGCTTAAACTTCATCGCCAAGCTCCTAACCGAAGGCGAACAATCCAAAAAGTGCTTCATCGCCATGGCATTCTCCGAACAAACCAACGGGATTCGAGAGGCGATCAAGCGGGCATTGGCACGTACAGGATTCGAAGCCATTATAGTAGACGAAAGTCATGTGGACAGCGATAAGACAATCAATGACGAAATAATTGCGAGCCTCCGGAAGTGCAAATTCTGCATCGCTGACTTCACGCTTCATCGCAACGGCGTTTACTTCGAAAGCGGATTTGCGCTCGGTCAGGGAAAGAAAGTCATCTACACGTGCCGTGAAGATGAATTCTCGAAGGCCCATTTCGACATCAAGCCGCTGCAGCATATTATCTACACCACCGAGGATGAGCTTGAGAAGAAACTTGTGGCTAAGATTGAAGCTTGGATAGTATAGAACATAACTGATATCAAGTAAGACTTTGCAAATGACCGGACCATTGAAGCACTATAAATGGAAGTTGGCTTGGGGCGGGTTTGTCTTGTTGTTAATGTGCTTTTTGTTCATAACGGTTAAGTTCAACGGTTCGAGTTGGTTTGGAATCTTTTTACAGACTGCGGGAACCGTGCTCACGCTGTATCCAACGATTATCATATTTGCTCAGAGCAGGCGAGAAAGTGAAGATGCACATAACAGGCATCTGACTCACCTGCAGGAACTGAACAATACTGAAATCAATGAGATGAGGGTGCTCTTTCAGCAGCAAATGGATACACTGTCAAAGAACACGGCTTTGCAGGTTGAAGAATTGAGGAGATTGACAGGAGAACAGATTGCGGCACTACAGGTCAATACACAAAAGCAAATTGATCATTACGCCCAGCAAACAGAGAAGATTGTTTTAGAATTGAACACCAACTCCCAATTGCTCGCAGAGATATTGCTGCGTCAGTTGGAGGATGCAACTGAAAAGGCTCAGAAAGAACTGAGCAGAGCGGAGGCCGCTTATCGAGATCTGAGTGGATTTAAAATTGGTCGAACAAGGCCAGAACGTGAACAGCAGTTGATTCGTCAGCGTGGCATTATTTCCCGTCTGAAGTCTTGGCTTGATTATTTAAAAGATAAGTGTAATGAGCTTCATAAATACCTTGGATATGAGTGAACAGAAAATGGCACAAGCTACAACAATTAATAACAGAGGTGATTCATGGCAATTGATGGAATTGCGGGAATTGATAGAAGAACGCCGGTCAATCCGCTATGGAATTGTTCAGCCGGGCGACTTCGATGCTAATGGTCGTTTTATGGTCAGAGGACAAGATTACTCATTCGGTTGGGTTGAGCCATCGAAGCTTTTCCGGGTTAGTGACAGTGTAGAGGCGAAGTATAAAAATGCCAGACTGAAGGCTGGTGATCTAATCATTACAATTGTTGGTGCTGGTACTGGAACTGTGGCAATTGTTCCCGATTGGCTGGAAGGCGCAAACTGCACTCAGACTACTGCGCGCATCGCAATCGATCCGGAAAAGGCATATAGTTCTTACATCTATCATTTTTTGAATTCGAGCTTTGGCAGGAAATTGACATATGAGAATATCAAGGGCGGGGCACAGCCGGGGTTGAATTGCGGCGATATTGAACGTTTTATTATCCCCCTCCCACCCCTCCCTGAACAACGCGCCATAGCCCGTGTGCTCAGCACCTGGGACGACGCCATCCGCCGCACCGAGCAACTCATCGCCCAAAAGGAACTGCGCAAAAAATGGCTGATGCAAAACCTGCTGACCGGGAAGATGAGGTTGAAGGGGTTTGAGGGGGAGTGGAGAAAGGTCGGAGCAGGTGATGTTTTCAAGAGTATTTCGAAAAAGGGATTCTCGAATGAAGAACTTCTTTCAGCTACTCAGGATCGTGGAATGATTCCAAGAACTATGTTAGAGGGAAGGGTGACAATGCCAACTTCTGGAACGGAGGGCTTTAAACTGGTTGAAATTGGCGACTTCGTTATCAGTTTACGTTCCTTCCAAGGTGGTCTCGAATATTCTGAATATAGAGGTTTGGTAAGCCCTGCTTATACGGTATTGAAACCAAAGAAGTCGATTTCCGAGGAGTTTTACAAGCAATACTTCAAAAGCGAAGAATTCATTGGAAGACTTGCTACGGCTGTTATCGGTATTCGGGATGGAAAGCAAATCAGTTATGATGACTTCTGTGTTGTCAAGATTCCTTCTCCTTCGATTGACGAGCAGACTGCAATCGCAAGTGTCCTTCAAACAGCTGACAAGGAGATAGACATACTTAAATCAAAATTGGAGAAACAACGAGAGCAGAAGAAGGGATTGATGCAGGTGTTGTTGACGGGGAGGCTCAGATTAAAAATCCATGACTTATGAAGGTTCAAAAGCTACAATGTCCCGACGCTAATGCTGGAAGCTTGGTGCCGATGATCGGAAAGTACGTAGAGATACGAAAAGGTCGATATGTCGATGGTGGATTATCTCATCCGCTTTATTCTGAAGGTGAAAAATATTTTGAGAGGATTTATGGATTAGAATACAGAAACCATCACGTTTATTTTTTTCGACGATTCGGAAACGGTGATAGTAAAGCAGGATTTCATGTTGGATTCACTAGGCTCCAGCATCAACAGTTTATGTTGCTTCAGAATAGTCACTGGATTCAAAAGGAGGAGAATATCAGGTATCTGGTCAACCTGGTGTTTTTGGTCATTGGTGCCTACATCGGTCTGAGTAATTTAAAGTAAATGTCAACGCAGCTCCAATTCACCTCCGACCTCCATCTCGAATTCCCTGCCAACAAGGAGTTCCTGATGCGCAATCCGATCAAGCCGGTCGGGGAGGTGTTGCTGCTGGCAGGTGATGTGGTACCGTTTGCGGAGATGCACAAGCATCAGGATTTTTTCAGCTATGTGAGTGATCATTTTGAAAAGACGTATTGGGTGCCGGGCAATCATGAGTACTACCGCGCTGACATCAACGAACGCAGCGGTGTGGTCCATGAGTCCATCCGCGAAAATGTGTGGCTGGTTAATAATACGGTAGTGAACCACGGTCCGGTGCGCATGGTGTGTTCTACGCTGTGGAGTCAGATCAGTCCGGCGCACCAGTGGGAGATCGAGCGCAACATGAGCGACTTCCGGTTGATCCGAAACGGTGCGCACCGCTTTACCTCGGACCGATACAATGAACTCCATGCAGAGAGTCTGGCTTTCCTGAAGAATGCCCTCGCTGAGCCCTGGCAAGGCCACACCGTGGTGTGCTCACACCATTGCCCCACCTTCATGCACTATCCGGAGCAATACCGCGGTGATGTGCTCAATGAGGCGTTCGCCACCGAGTTGTTTGACCTCATTGAGGAATCCGGCATTCATGCCTGGATATACGGACACCACCACACCAATACTCCGGAGTTTACCATCGGCTCCGCACGCATGCTGACGAATCAACTCGGCTATGTAGAGTATGGAGAAGGGGTGGGGTATGAACAATCTAAATCTATCATGCTATGAATGCGACAGAATTGAGACGAATCCTTCTGGAACTCCGGAATCTTCCATCAGAACTTGAAGTGGCAGAGTTTAAGGAGGCAAAGAATGGATATGACTTCAGCAAGCTGGGGAAATATTTTTCTGCACTCAGCAATGAAGCTAATCTTAAAGGCAGGCCTCATGCATGGCTCGTATTTGGGGTAGAGGACAAGGACCATAAAATAGTGGGTAGTCGCTTTCGCATTCAAAGGAAGGATCTGGATAATTTGAAAAGCGAGATCGCCAACAAGACGACCAATCGAATCACGTTCATAGAGATATATGAGCTGGTCGAACCCGAAGGTCGCGTTGTAATGTTCCAGATTCCGGCTGCCCCGAAAGGCTTTCCGGTCGCCTTTGATGGCCATTATTATGGCCGGGATCACGAAGAGTTGTCACCTCTTAACCTTGAAGAGATTGAACGTATTCGTGCGCAGTCAACCTCAGAAGATTGGAGCGCTGTTATAGTGCCTGATGCAACCATAGATGACCTGGATGAGGAAGCTATTGCGGTAGCCAGAAGAAACTATAAAAGCAAGTTTCCTGAGAAGGCCGCTGATGTAGATGACTGGAATGACAGCACCTTTTTAAATAAGGCGAAGATCACTATCAAGGGAAAGATTACCAGAACCGCCATCATATTATTGGGCAAGGAAGAGTCCGAACATTTTATCAATCCCGCTGAAGCAAAAATTCGTTGGCTGCTTAAAGACGCAAACGGGAATGATAAGGATTATGCAATTTTTGGATGTCCGATAATTTTGGCGGTGGACAAGGTCTATTCCCGTATACGGAACATTAAGTATAGATATATCAAGGATGACACGCTTTTTCCAGAAGAAGTCAGTCAATATGAGCCGTACACGATTCGTGAGGCGCTGAATAATTGCATTGCGCATCAGGACTATACCAAACACGGCCGCATCAACGTGGTTGAAATGGATGATCAATTGGTTTTCACAAATCTGGGGTCATTCATTCCCGGAAGCGTCGAAAAGGTGGTAATCGATGACGCACCCGAAGAACACTACCGAAATCGGTTTTTAGCTACGGCGATGTTTAACCTAAAAATGGTGGATACAGCCGGTGGAGGAATCCGTAAGATTTTCAATTTTCAACGCGAGCGGTTTTTCCCATTGCCTGATTATGACCTGTCGGATAACAGGGTGAAGGTGACTATATCAGGGAAGGTCCTGAACGTTGAATATGCCCGTTTGCTGGCAAGAAACAGAGAGCTGACGTTAGAGGAAATCATTATGTTGGACAAGGTCCAAAAGCGACAGTCGCTAACGGAAGCAGAAGAGAGACATTTGAAGTCCAAGCGACTAATTGAAGGCAGAAAGCCCAACTTCTATATTGGACTCAAAGTAGCACAAAGAACAGGAGAGAAAGCCTCCTACTCGAAGAACAAAGCGTTTGATAAGACTTACTACCTGGATCTAATTATTAAGGCAATTGGCGAGCACGACAGCTTGGCTCGTCGTGATGTGGACGACCTTTTGTGGACCAAACTTCCGGATTGGATGAGCGAAAAGCAGAAGTCAAATAAGATTGGAAATCTGCTTTCTGAATTGAGGATGAAAGGAAAGATAGAGAATATAGGAAGTTATAGCAAGTCAAAGTGGTCTCTTAAAAAGTGATTGTCTGCGGCTTTATGAGTGGATTTAAGAGAGGTTTTAAGAGAAGTTTTAAGAGAGAAGCCTAAGAACCCTCATGAAATCAATGGATTATAAGGCAGTCTCTTTTGTAATTGTTAAGTTTAATAGAAGAGGATTGACTCACGTAAATGAACTTAAGAAAGCTAACCGATGAACAAATGAACACCCCCTCCTTCAAAGAAGATCATATCTCCCAGATCCCGGCGCTGCAAATGCTGGTGAACATGGGCTATACCTACCTCAGTCCGGCCGAGGCGGACCGGATGCGGGGTGGCAAGTCCACCAATGTGCTGCTGGAGGATGTCCTCCGCCGGCAACTGCGGGAGATCAACAGCATTCGCGTCAGCGCTACCCGCACAACATTGTTTACGGATGAAAACATCGAGCGCGGAATTCTTGCGCTGAAGAATATGCCCATGCAGGAGGGCTACATGGCCGCCTGCGAGCGGGCCTATAACCTGCTCACGCTCGGTCAGCCGCTCGAACAAACGGTGGACGGCGACAAGAAGAGCTTTACCCTGCAATACATTGACTGGCGGAATCTGAACAACAATGTCTTTCACGTCACCGAGGAATACAGCGTGATGCGGAGCACCAGCAAGGACCATTACCGTCCGGACCTGGTGCTGTTCGTCAATGGCATCCCCCTGTGCATCATCGAATGCAAGCGGCCGGACATGAAGGATCCCCTGCGGCAGGCCATCAGTCAGCATCTGCGCAATCAGCAGGAAGATGGCATCCGCCATCTGTATGTATACGCCCAGCTCATCCTCAGCATCGCTACGCAGGAAGCCGCTTATGCCACCAACGGTACACCGGAAAAATTCTGGGCGCACTGGCAGGAGAAGCATGAGGGCAATGAAAGCCGCAAGGAATATGCATCGAAGCTCAACCAACTGAAAAACACTTCGCTATCCGAGCCTGTGAAGCAGCAGCTTTTCTCCGACCGGTTCAGGTATGTCCGTCAGCACTTTGACGCACTCGAGAGCGAAGAGGTACAGGTCACCGTACAGGACGAATACCTCTACGGGCTTTGTCGCCCGGAGCGGCTGCTCGACCTCGTGTTCAGTTTCGTTCTTTTTGATAACGGAGTAAAGAAGATTGCACGCTACCAGCAGTTTTTTGCCATCAAGAAATCCATGTCGCGCATCCGGCATCTTGAACAAGGCAAGCGCAGAGGCGGTGTGATCTGGCATACGCAGGGTAGTGGCAAATCCCTCACCATGGTGATGCTGGCGCAGGCCATTGCAATGGAGCCCACCATCCCCAATCCGAAAATCGTACTGGTGACCGACCGAACGGACCTCGACAATCAGATTACAAGCACCTTCCGCAAATGCGGTCGGTTGGTAGAGAATGCCACCACGGGTCAGCGGCTAGTGGACCTGCTGGAGAGCCGGAGCGATGCCGTGGTCACCACCATCATCAACAAGTTTATGGCGGCGGTGCGCAAGATCAGCAAGCCGCTGTATAGTCCGGATATTTTCGTGCTGGTGGATGAAGGCCACCGCACGCAACACGGCATCTTCAATATTGATATGCAGAAGACGCTGCCCTATGCGTGCTTCATTGCCTTCACCGGCACACCGCTGTTTAAGAAAGACAAGAGCACAGCCGAGAAATTCGGAGGCATCATCGGCGACCCCTATACCGTGCAGGATGCCGTCGCCGACAAGGCAGTGGTACCCCTGCTTTACGAAGGCCGCCTCGCCAATCAGGATGTGAATGCCAGTCCGCTCGATACGTTTTTCGGCATGGTGGCAGAGCCACTCACCGATTATCAGAAGGCGGACATCAAGAAGAAATTTGCGCGGTACGACCACCTTAATTCCGCCGAGCAGAAAATGCGGATGATCGCCTGGGACATCAGCTATCACTTCCGCGACAACTGGCAGGATCGCACGCCATTGAAAGGGCAACTTGTATGCGACAAGAAGATCAACGCCATCAAATTCAAGGAATACCTTGATGAGATCGGTATCGTCACCAGTGAGGTGCTCATCTCATCCATTGACGAGCGGGAAGGAGAGGAGAGTGCCTATGAAAAATCCACGGAGAAGGAGAACCAGTTCTGGAAGCGCATGATGGACGAGCACGGCAATGCCCGCACGTATGAGAAGAACATCATCAACCGGTTCAAAAACCAGAAAGAGCCGGAGATTATCATCGTGGTGGACAAGCTTCTCACCGGATTTGACGAGCCGAAGAACACTGTGCTGTACCTCACGCGCAACCTCAAAGGCCACAAACTCCTTCAGGCCATTGCGCGGGTGAACAGGATTTATCCCGACAAAGAATTCGGCTACATCATTGATTATTACGGCGTCATTGACAACCTCGGCGATGCCCTGGCTATGTACTCCTCGCTGGATGAATTTGACAAAGAAGACCTCGAGGGAACACTCACCAACATTGGCGATGAAATCAAAAAACTTCCGCAGAAGTATGCGGAATTGTGGGACATCTTCAAGACCGTGACCAACAAGCGCGATGCAGAAGCCTATCAGCAACTGCTGCGCGACGATGCCATACGGGTGCAGTTTTACGAGAAGCTCGCGGCCTATGCGCGGTGTCTGAAGCTGGCGCTTTCAGCCATACAGTTTCACCGCGAAGTGGATGAGAAAACGATCAACCGGTATAAGGAAGACCTGGCGATGTTCATCAAACTGCGTTTGGCAGTAGTGGAGCGATACAGCGATGAAGTGGATTACCGGCAGTACGAAGGACAGATTCAAAAGCTGATTGATACTCACATCACGACCGAGCGCATCGAGACCATCACTAAGCTGGTCAATATTTTCGACAGAGAAAAATTCCAGGCGGAGCTCGATCACACCATCAGTAAGGCCGCCCGGGCGGATAAGATTGCGAGTCGCACGGCCCGGCACATCTCAGAGAAGATGGACGAAGATCCGGCTTTCTACAAGAAGTTTTCGCAGATGCTTCGGGAAACCATCGCGGATTACGAGGCCAAGCGCATTTCGGAAGCCCAGTACCTGAGTGAGGTGGAGGGCATCATGGAGAGTGTGTTGTCGCGGAGGGATGATGATATTCCCGAGCGATTGCAGGATCGCGAAGTGGCCCGTGCCTTTTATGGCATTGCCGCCGAAATGCTGTCCGCTCAGTTTCCGGATGAAGAGCAACGCAGGGAAATATCCGTGGATGCGGCGTTGCGGATTGATGATCTCATTCGCAAAGCAGTATTGGAGAATGACGTACCTGTGATAGACTGGCACGGGAAGTCCACGATCACCGGCAAGCTGTTGATTGACATTGGGGATTACCTCATTGATGAAGTCCGCGACAAATACGATGTGGCGTTGACCTTTGACGAAATGGACCGGATTGCGGAGCAATGCATTGAAGTGGCCAAAGTGAGGTATAAGCCATGACGCACGCCGTAGACTTCGGAAGCCGGCGCATTGAATTCCGGTTGGAATATTCAGACCGCAGATCACTGGGAATTACAGTAACACCGGAGATGGCCGTTCTCGTGAAGGCCCCGGCGGGCACTCCCATACAGGTCGTGCGGGAAAAAGTGTACAAGCGCGCCCCTTGGATTATTCGTCAGCAAAGCTTTTTCCTCTCCTTTCAGCCGCGCACCACAGAGCGGAAATATGTCAGCGGAGAAACCCATCTCTACCTCGGCCGTCAGTATCGTCTGCAGGTCCATATTGGAAAAGAAGAAACGGTGAAGCTCAAGGGAGGATTCATTCAGGTCACTGCGAGCAGCGGAAAGCGCACACCGGAAGTCATGCAGCGATGGTACAAGGAACAGGCGAAGGCAAAGTTTCATGCCATCGCATCGCCGCTGATCCAGCGGTTCAAGTCGTATCACGTCGAGCCCTCATCCATTGTGTTAAGGGAGATGTCCACCCGCTGGGGGAGCTGCACTCCGAAGGGAAAGATCATCCTGAACCCGGAGCTCATCAAAGCACCCAAGGCCTGCATCGAGTACGTGATCATCCACGAGCTGTGTCACCTCGTCCACCACGACCACACCCAAAAATTCCTCGACCTCCAGACCCGCGAAATGAAAGACTGGGAAAAGTGGAAGATGAAGCTGGAGCGGTTGATGGCGTGAGGGGGGGGAGCAACTTTCGGATGAGCATCTTGAGTAGATTGTTGCTGCCTAAGGGTTGGTAGCATCTTGCAATGTGTTTAAATTGACATCAATGGAATCAACTCCCTTCATCATCTCCTGTCTGAAAAACCTCACAGGTGAAATACCTGGAGTGTGCATTCGGTATAAGTATCATTCAGATGCGCTGGTTCATGCGGTT
>JBKDGH010000146.1:0-3364 GCA_046336655.1 Flavobacteriales bacterium
TTATTCCATCCGTTATTCCATCCGTTATTCCATCCGTTATTCCATCCGTTGTCCCATCCACCGGCTCCCCACGGATTGTTGGCCCAGCCGCAGTTATTCCATCCGAAATTGTACGTGAGGTGCCAGCCGAACATGGGATCCCACGCCATAATCCACCGCGAGCGGTTGTGCCAGGTGTTGAAACTGTTATTCCAGCCATCATTGATGTAGGTATCGCCGTAGTAGTTGTTGGTCACATCACCACTTTGTCCGGGCGTGTAGTAATCGTCAGGAACTTCCGCGTTGGAACTAGCTGGCGCCGGCTCCGGTACTTCAGTGATGAAGGTTTCACCCCGTTGGTAATACACTTCATCGTCTTCATAGGAGCGCTGCCCCATTTGCTTTGAAGACGAGCAGGAAGACAAGAACCACATGGCTGCGAGGGCGGAAAGAATTACGGAATGAGCTTTCATGGGCTTGTGTGTTTAATGATGAACAAGGAACTCCTCAAAGTTAGGCGATTTATTTCCCTACTTTTGAGCTCTCAAAATCAACCAATAATCATACCATAGATATGGCGGAAAAGCTTACATCGCGCGCAGAAGATTATTCCAGATGGTACAATGAACTCGTCATGATGGCCGATCTCGCCCAGCACAGTGATGTGAAGGGATGCATGGTGATCAAGCCATACGGCTATGCCATCTGGGAAAAAATGCGCGATGCACTGGATAAAATGTTCAAGGACACCGGACATCAGAACGCCTATTTCCCGCTGTTTATTCCAAAATCCTACTTGAGCAAAGAAGCCGCACACATAGAGGGCTTTGCGAAGGAATGTGCGGTAGTGACGCACTATCGCCTGAAAACCCAGGATGGCGAAGTGATTGTAGATCCCGATGCCAAACTCGAAGAAGAACTCATCGTGCGTCCGACTTCCGAAACCATCATCTGGAATACTTACAAAGGCTGGATACAGAGCTATCGCGACCTGCCCATTCTCATTAACCAATGGGCCAATGTGGTGCGCTGGGAAATGCGCACGCGCCTGTTTTTGCGCACCGCAGAATTTCTCTGGCAGGAAGGTCACACCGCGCACAGCACTCCGCAGGAAGCCATAGAAGAAACCGAACGAATGCTCGGTGTGTATGCCACGTTTGCTGAGCAATTCATGGCCATGCCGGTGATCCAGGGACGCAAAACCGAGAGCGAGCGCTTTGCCGGTGCAGTGGATACCCTGTGCATCGAAGCCATGATGCAGGACGGAAAAGCCCTTCAGGCAGGCACTTCCCATTTCCTCGGACAAAACTTCGCCAAGGCATTTGATGTGAAATTCACGTCCAAAGAAGGCGTGCTGGATTATGTGTGGGCCACCTCATGGGGCGTATCTACCCGACTCATGGGTGCGCTAATCATGACCCACAGCGACGACAAAGGCCTTCGTCTGCCCCCGAAGCTTGCCCCTATTCACGTGGTGATGGTGCCCATTTACAAAGGCCCGGAGCAGCTCGTGGAAGTGACCGCAGCTGTGAAGCCGCTGATTGATGCCCTTCGTGCGGCAGGACTTAGCGTGAAGTATGACGATGACGACAGCAAACGTTCAGGGTGGAAATTCGCAGAGTACGAATTGAAAGGCGTGCCGGTGCGCATAGCGGTGGGTCCGAAAGACCTGGAGAACGGTACCATTGAAGTGGCTCGCCGCGATACCGGAGAAAAGCAAAGCATCCCCATGGAAGGAGCATCCGCGCGCATTACCGCGCTGCTTGATGAAATACAGCATAACCTCTACAGCGAGGCAGCGGCAATGCGGGAGCGCTATTACACTGCAGTGGATTCGTATGATGAATTCAAGCGCCTGCTCGATGAGAGAGGGGGATTCTTTTTGGCACACTGGGACGGCACTGCAGAAACAGAAGAGCGCGTGAAGAATGAAACAAAAGCCACCATCCGCTGTATTCCATTAGAAGGCAAGGACGAGCCCGGCACCTGTATGGTCACAGGCAAGCCCTCTGCCCGCAGGGTGCTTTTTGCACGAGCCTATTAATTCATTTATTCACTGAATAATTCATTGCGTCAATGAGCGAAACACGGGAAATCATTCATCGCGTTATCCGCGACAAAGGCATTCTGAAGCAGGATGTATTCTACAACACCCGGCAGGTGTTTCAGGATCTGCGGCTGGTATTGAAAGAAGTGCTGGCCGATATTGAAAGGCGTTTCGCCGGGGCGGATCAGCGCGTCACGTTTGATCTGCGCGACAAGGGGGATTTTCAGACCGAGATGAAGATTGCCGGGGATGTGCTGATCTTTCAGATGCATACCAACGTGTTTCAGATTGACCAGTCGCACAGCCTGTGGAAGAGCGGATACCTGAAAGATCATCCGGAGAACAGCTATGTGGGTATTATCAATATCTACAACTTCCTTGCGGACAGTTTCAAGTACCAGCGCCTGACCGATGTGGGGTATCTCATCGGGCGCATTTTTGTGAACCGGGAAGATCACTTTCTGGTTCAGGGCAAGCGGCAGCTCGGCTATCAGTTCAATGATTTTGTGAACGCGAAGCTCGACCATGCTGCGATGACACAAGTGGTGGAGGCTGCGCTGATGTACACGCTCGACTTTGACCTGCTCACACCGCCGTATGAGAACATGCAGATTCTATCGGTAGAAGAGATACAGGGGATGGGACACAGTCAGGTATTGGCCACTGGCAAGCGCCTGGGCTTTCAGTTCGGCCTGAATCCGAATCCGGATGGCGGTCACTGAGGTGATTTTTTTTAGCGTTGGACTTGACATGTAAGCTTTTTGGGCTATTTTTGCCCCCGCTTTAGTGAACGATGGCCCGTTCGTCTAGGGGTTAGGACATCAGATTTTCATTCTGGTAACAGGGGTTCGATTCCCCTACGGGCTACTGAAAGATTATTGCAAGCCTCTGTGAGTAAGACACTTACAGGGGCTTTTTTCTTTTCCAGTAACAGCAGGGTAACAGCTTTGATAGCAAATGATCCTTTTCTGCTTGTCCCGAAACTCTTTAATTTCTCTGAAAAATGCCTGAGATGAACCTTGCCCCATTGTTTCTCTTCTCCTATCCCGACAATAGCACCCCGGAGAATACAGCCATTGGCCTGAGGCAGCATCTTTCCACAGCGACTTGGGAGAAGGATCGGCAGATCTTCATTGATTACAAATACAGTATAAGAAGATATGACTCTTGGACGCTGCAAGAATGGGCTGAGCAAGAAATAAAAAAGGTGCAGGCCATTGACTTTAGCGGCCATTCAGACCTATCAATCCTCAGCAAGAGATACCTCAAGGAATTGGAGTCTATAGTAGCTCAGACACCCCGTGCAGATAAATGGAGCAAGCCTATACTCTGCTACAA
>JBKDGH010000147.1:0-57529 GCA_046336655.1 Flavobacteriales bacterium
GTAATCTTGAACGAGATCACCTTGGGCGTTACGTTGAAGTCGAAGTTTTCCATGTCGGCGCGCACACCCTGAGCGTTAGCTGCGTCACCTTTCTGGATGGTGCTGTCGTAAGGCTTCTTGCCCGCGAAAGAAGGAACGGGATCCGGAATTTTCTTGATTCGGAAATTCTTCACGCCCATGTTCTTCGGCTGGCCGTTCACTTCTGCACTCACAGAAATTTTGGCTTCGTTGCCCTGACCTGGTTCCACGATCCACTGGCCTTTTTCACCTTTGCGGAATTGCGCACACCCTTCGCAGGTAGGCTTGATCTTCTCAGGCCCCACGCCGGGTACAGAAATTTCCACCGGGTTCTCAAGACCGCGGTAGAACACGTTCATCTGCACGGGAGACACCACAAGCGCGGGCTCACCCACATAGAATGGAGGAACAATGAATGGAATGTATGTTTCCACTCCATCCTTCTCGTATGCAATCTGTCCGCGGTAACCGTGGTCGCCGAGAGACATACCACCGGTGTTCACTTTGAAGCGCACTTTGCCATCGCCTTCAGAAAGCAGGGCAGTTTTGCCCGCCACATCAAACGCAGCCCCGGGGTCTTCACCCATGAATTCACCGCCCATGTACACTTTGGTCTGGCTGGTCTTGTTGAAAGCCGCGAGGTAGATTTCCGCTTCGAATTCGTCGCCTTTCAGGACGTATCCGGTCTTCGGAACCACCGCTACAGTCACGTCGGTAAATTTCAAGTCAGTGGCGTTGATACCAGAAGCAAGCGCGTTGATTACGTTGTTTTTGGTATTCATCACGTCGGTCTGCAACTTACTCATATTGGCGAGCACAGCCACGAGCGGCATATGAAAGAAATTATTGGTTTCCCATAATTCCTCTTTTCCATCCGCGTCCAGACCAGGCTCGAACTTGAATGCGTTTTCGATGGCGGATTTTACGTCATCGGGCAGTTCGAATGATTTACCTGAGCTGTCGGCCTTAGTGACCTTGATCGCCAGAAGATCATCGCGGAATTTCTCCAGCCTGGTGCGGAGGTCATACGCGCTGAAGGGATCCTGTCGGGGAGATTCCGGTTTCGGACCGATGAGCAGTGAGGTGTTGTTCTGGTTTTCGTCAGGGGCTTTCACGTAAGGACTTCCATCGTCGCGTTTCATATCCGCCTGCACGGCTTTACCGTCAACCATAAATTCCTCAAAGCCGGCACCATCCTTGTTGCCATTGGCAGAAGACGCAATGATGCGCGCCTTCATTTCTTCCATGAAGGCCATGATGTCGTCGGTCATCTTGTCCACTTCCGCTGCCTTATCCTGGAACGGTTTGGCTTTTTGAGCTTCCTTCGAATTGTTGATCGCGTCGATGGTCGCCTGCGCCTTCTGCTCCAGGATGGTGTTGGTTTTACCCAGACCTTTATTGATCTGGATAAATGCGTTCAATACGTCTTTTGAAATGTTCATTGCCAGAAGAGCGGTGAGTACCAGGTACATCATACCGATCATCTTCTGTCTGGGGGTTTCTTTTCCACCTGCCATTTTCTTGCGGGTTTAAGGTTAATGATGAATTGTTACTCGGGAGAGTAGCAGGTCACATTGATCTTATTGGCGGGCAGTACCCATTGCGTTGAGCATATTTGCGTACACCGTGTTGAGCGACTTGAGGTTTTGAGCCAGCTCGGCGATGTTTTCTTTGTATGTCTTCGTGTCTTCCACGGACTCGGAAAGGTTCTTCACGAGGGCGGTCATATCGCCAAACATGGCACGCGAGCGCTCAAGTTCAGTCAATTGAAGCTCATACATGTTATTCAGGGCAGAGAGGTTGTCAGACATCTTCTGAAGATGCATTCCGGCTGATTTGCTATCCTCTGCATGCGAAGTGATCCCCGTAAGCGATTCCGATGCCGCAGCATAGGAGTCGGCTAGCTGAGATACTTTGCCTGAGGCATCGCGAAGTGAGCTGGCATAATCAGAAGATGCGGCAGCCGCGTCAGTTACCTGAGCAAGGTCCTTTGCATTGGTGCTGAACGTGCGCAGACCATCACCAAGGCTGGCTATGAGTTCAGGTTCAATCTTAGCCTCCGTGAGCATATTATCCAATTGCTGCGACAGGCTACCTCCTTTACCCGGGGCATTTTTGCCCTTGTTGGTTTCCTTGAGGCTCTTTTTAGCCTCGTCAGGAAGTGCGAGCTCAGGATAAACTAAGGACCAGTCCGGCTCTTCGTGCAGGGGCTCGAAGGCAGAGAAAAAGAAGATGATCGCTTCGGTTGTGAGGCCAGCTACGAGAAAAGCCGATGCTCCGGGCCAGTGCTGGATCTTGAACATCGCTCCGATAATTACGACTGCTGCACCGATACCGTACAGCTTCGCCATAAACTTTTTCCAGGCTTTACTTCCAGGTTTCATTGTGGTTTACTTGCTTTAAGGGGGTTGTTGATGGTTGACTTTCTTGCTGGTTTATTCTGACGAGCTGGGGTTATTCGGTTGGCTCGTTAAAATCTTCTGCGGCGACGTTCTTGCCTCGTCCGAGGTAACTCATGACACAACGGAAACCGATGTATGACTTGGCAGTGTCCTGATACTCATACGAACGGGTACCGGTCTGGATAAAGTATCCGATATCCTTCCATGATCCACCGCGAATGACCTTGCGCTTCATGCTCGGGGGATCGTTTTTGTCAGCGCGGTACACATAATCCGGGCTCATGTCGTGGGTGTACTCATACACTGACTCGTCGTAGGCCGTGTTGGTCCATTCCGCTACGTTACCGGCCATATTGTACAGTCCGTAATCATTCGGCGAATAGGAGTCAGTTGGAACGGTATAACAGCCGTTGTCTTCCACATAGTCACCGCGCATTGGTTTAAAGTTGGCCAGCGGACAACCCAGGTTGTTTCGGATATAAGGGCCTCCCCATGGGTATGGAGAAAGTTCGAGACCACCGCGTGCTGCGAATTCCCATTCCGCTTCTGAAGGCAACCGGAAGCGCTGAACAAACGTTTCGCCGTTTGCCCTTTTCCAGACATTCAGGATATGTGTGCGCCATGCGCAGAATGCCTGACACTGGCCGTAGGTCACACCCACCACGGGATAATTGTCATACGCCGGATGCCAGAAATACGTTTCTGTAAGGGGCTCATTGAATCCATAGGTGAAATCGCGCACCCACACGAGTGTATCGGGATAGATATTAATGTCTTCCTCGATTACAAACTGCGAACGGTCGCTGTGTCCGCGAATGGAATGCAGTTGATTGAGGCTGTTAGGCTCACTGTATTCTTCGTCGCGGGCTTTGCGCGCCGCAGACTCGAAGTCGATCCACCAGTAGCGGAAGTGCAGCTTGCGGGAGTCTATTTCCCTGCGGTCGTAGAATTTATCCGCACCCTGGAGGTAGAACTCGTCATAGATAAGGTCGAAGATTTCTTCGTTCTCCATGTCGATTGGCTCCTCCCAGTTGAGGATATAGCCTTTGTTGACAAAGCGGTCCATTTCCTTGCCGTCAGCTGTTTCGGCAATTCCATAGCCTTCAATGTCATTTTGGGAAAGAAGGTCACGCATCAGCGAATCACGTGTCCAATACACGAACTGGCGGTACTCGTTGTTCGAGATTTCGTGTTGGTCGATGTAAAACGCAGGGATGGTTACCGTCTTCGAGCGATTGTTCAGTGCGTAAGGCACGTCCTGATCGCTTGGGCCCATGGTGAAAGAACCGAAGTGAATATAGTTCATCCCGTAAGGGTTGACCTGTATCCACTCTTCCCGGGGGTACACCCCGACAAGTTCTCCCTGGGACCCCGGATAGCAACTTGCTAACGAGGCCGCAATAGCGAGGTAAAACAGTGGTTTCTTCATGATTTCCTTCTTTTAGTAGCGCTGCTTCAATCTCACAAAGTGTGGAGTGAATGGTGTACTAAAGCTTTTTTCCTCTTTATATAAGACAGGTTGTTCTCGATCTTTACGGATACTCAACTAACCGGGTTACGTTTTATTTTACAGGAACCTGGGATTACCGTAGCGTCCGCGTGCCGGAGCCTTGGAGAAGTTGAAGCAGTATGTCATAAACAGTTCGTGTGAACCCGCGGAGTAGTCGCGGATTTCTGACAGCGTGATATCATAGCTGTATCCCAGCATAAACGACTGGCAAAACGTTTTGCGGTTTTCTGTTTTGCAGCCGAAGTCCTTCTGGAAACCGACCATTGGTGCGATGGCGTCGCCCGGGCGGAAGGCCAGACCACCCCAGAGGGTTTGGGTCCAGAGCACGTTCGCGTTGATGTCAAAAGACACCGGAGCGTTGAAATCAGACTTCACGAGTGCGTTGGTGCGCAGACGAAGATCGCCGTTGATGTCGTAGTTATAACCACCCATAAAGTAGAAGTGGCGGGCGAGCTCCATGCTCAGGTCGTCGAGATTAGCGCCAGTCAGGTGAGTGGCAGAAGCGCCCGCATACCAGTTGTCCGCATTATAAAACATGAACCCGAGCGACAAATCGAATGCAGTCTGCGCGCGGCCGTTTTCAGGAATTGCCGAATCATCCGCATCAATATAAACCCAGTCACTTCCGAGCTGTTTTGAATAAATGCCTGGTTGAATACCTATTGAAAGCGTATTGTCGTCAATCTGGTGGTGATAGGCACCTGACAACCGAACCATGGTGTTCTGCTCCTGACCAAGCACCTCGGTGAGGAATGATCCACCTATTCCGATCAGCTTTTGGTTGGGCGTGATGTAGCCGTTGTAATTGAGAAGGTGAGTCTTCGGGTCGCGGTCAAAGCCGTCCCACTGGTCGCGGTGCATGTAGGTGATACAGTGCATACGCTTCATACCTGCTGCTGCAGGGTTGAACGAGAGACGGTCGAACATCCATTGCGTAAACTGCGGATCCTGCTGGGCTTGCGCCGTCAGGGATACTACGGCTACTGCCAGGAGGAGAAAACTCTTCTTCATACGTTGGTTTCCTTGGTTTAAAGCTCTTGGTTGGTTAAAGGGCAATTACTCGAAAGTCGCTAAAGTAGAAACTTTTTCAACAATCCAAAAAAAAATTAGACCAAAAGCCCCATTGTGGCTGACAAAAGGGAATGTGAATAGACGGGATTCAGCCCGTCGCACCCGCAGAAAGACTCAGACCAGCTTTTGATAGGTCCGCCACCAGCGGTCAGGCATTTCCTCGCGGGTAGCCTGAAGATACTCGTCATAGGTACACGGCACGAGGTGGTGGCGCTCGAACTTCTGGGTCATTCCCGCGGGATAGGGCACGTCCATCCACCAGCGGTCGGTGCGCGGGCTCTTATAAAACACCAGCTCGTGGGCCTCCTCGTTGAGGTGAATGATGAAACGCTTATAATCGGAATATGTGCCGATAGGGTAATCACTCTTTCTGGAGAGGAAGCCTTCGAAGAAGCACCAGATCATCTGAGCGATCAGGTGGGCACTCTGGCCATTCGGATCGAACTCCGGATTGTACTCGTAGATACCGAATGAGGTGAGCTTGTCGCTCATGCCTGCATAACGGCAAAGCTGCGCGGCTTCTTCCCCGTAGAATCCGTTGGGTCCGACCTGCGCGCAGCCGGGAGACTCGGACATGCGGATGGCAGACACATCGAAACTCACAATGTCCGCGTTGCGCAGCACGGGTTCGCATAGGGTGAGGTTGCCCTGAACCTCCCCGAGGCGCATCAGATCGAAATACATTTTTCCCATCAGCTCGATGAGATCCGGATCGGTGAGGTAGCGCTGGTGGCCCAGGTTGCTGTAGTTGAACAAATAGTTCGGCTTGTGCAGCACGATCCGGTTGAGATACCCGGTGGAGCGAGTGTCTTCGGTGCTGCTGCCGAAATCGAGCATTGGGTCAATGGTGACCAGATTCACCGTTTGCTCCATTTTCTCATACGCGAGGTAATTCGCGAAGGTCAGATCCTGACTTCCGCCGATAATCAGCGGTATGATGTTTTTCCTGAGCAAAGTCTGGCAGGTCTGATTGACTGCATAGCAGGTGTCTTCAAAGGATTCACCGGCTTCGATGTTGCCCAAGTCCATGAGTCCGATTCGCTCATCGCCGCGAAAGAGTTTGTAGAGAAATCCGCGCACGCGGTCAGGACCTTCGGCGCATCCGGTGTTGATGCCGGCATTTCGGTCTTCCTTCACACCCAGCAGTGCGATGCGGATGCCTTCGGGCCATTCCTCCTCACCGCGGTAAAACACTGTTTCGCGAAACAGGGATTGCGGGTGAAACTCATTGGGATCGAGCTCGTGACAAGCCGAAGGGCGCAGAAAAACGGAGAGGTCCATGGCAACGAAACTACATTGCCGGCAAGGGGGTGCGCGTTGCGCACGAAATCAAGTATCAACAGCGCGCTGTAGGCAACACTTATTCTGCCTTCTTTCCCGACGACTTTCTGGCTGCTGCCTTCTTTGCGGGCGCCTTTTTAGCTGCTTTCTTCACAGGAGCTTTTTTAGAAGCCGGTGCTTTTCCGCCGCGTGCACCCGGACGTTTGGGCTTAGGGTTCGCATCCTGCTCAGCCATCAATTGCTTCACCTCGTCAAAAGTGAGTGTGAGCGGATCACGGCCTTTCGGAATCCGGTAGTTCTCCTTCCCCGCTTTGATGTACGGACCGAAGCGGCCGTTGATAAGCTGAACTTCTTTGTCTTCCTCAAAAGCCTTGATCAGGTTGGCATTGACTCCGTTGATCTTGTCCTCGAGCAGTTTGATGGCGCGTTCGAGTGTCACCGTGTGCGGATCATCGCCTTCTTTCACGCGCAGCGATGCGTACACGCTGCCGTGGCGCACAAAGGGCCCGAAGCGGCCGATTCCGGCAGAAACCATGGTGCCATTCCATTCCCCAAGATTCCGCGGGAGCTTGAACAACTCCAGTGCTTCGGCAAGAGAAATGGTGCCAATGCTTTGTCCGGGGCGCAACGAAGCAAACTGTTTGTTTTCATCATCCGCTGCACCAAGCTGAATCATCGGGCCGAAGCGGCCGATACGCGCGATGATCGGCTTTCCTGTAGCGGGATCGGCTCCTAATTCGCGCTCACCGGATGCCCGCTCCGCTGTTTCAATCGTATCGGTTACATTTTTATGAAACGGATTGTAGAACCGCTTCATCATCTCGCGCCAGTCGAGTTTTCCTTCTGCGATGATGTCAAACTCCTCTTCCACTTTCGCGGTAAATCCGAAGTCGAGGATGTTGGGGAAATTAGCCACAAGAAAGTCATTCACCACCATTCCGATGTCCGTTGGAAACAGCTTGGCCTTTTCCGCACCGGTCATTTCTTTTTTCTCCTCGCGGGTCACCTGACTGTTGCGGAGCATGAGCACCGTGTATGCGCGCTCCACCCCTTCCATATCCTTTTTCACGACATACTCGCGCTGCTGTACGGTGCTGATGGTTGGTGCGTAAGTAGAAGGACGACCGATGCCGAGCTCTTCCAGACGCTTTACCAGACTCGCTTCCGAATAGCGTGCGGGCTTCTGCGTGAAGCGCTGCGTGGCGCTCATTTCCATGAATGGCAATGGCTGTCCGACGGTCAGCGGAGGCAGCATACCGCTTGTTCCGTCGTCTGTTTCTTCATCATCGGAACTCTCCATATACAGTTTCAGAAATCCGTCGAAGCGGATGACCTCACCCTTTGCCTGAAGCACTTCCGATGACGTGCTGATGGCAACCGTAGCGGTTGTTTTTTCGAGTTCAGCATCCGCCATCTGGCTGGCGAGGGTGCGCTTCCAGATCAATTCATAGAGGCGCTGTTCGCGCGGTTCACCGCCGACATCGCGCACGCTCATATCGGTCGGACGAATCGCTTCGTGAGCTTCCTGAGCGCCTTTGCTCTTCGTGGTATATTGGCGGGGTTTGGAGTATTTCTCTCCGTAGGATCGTGTGATCTCATTTTTCGCGGCATCCACAGCGAAATCAGAAAGGTTCACTGAATCCGTACGCATATACGTGATCTTTCCACTTTCATAAAGACGCTGTGCGAGCACCATCGTCTGCGATACACTGTATCCCAGTTTTCGTCCGGCTTCCTGCTGAAGCGTGGAGGTGGTGAACGGAGCTGCGGGGCTGCGCTTACCAGGTTTCGTCTCGATATCAGCGATGCGATAGGTAGCCCCGTTGCAGGTATTGAGGAAATCCTGAGCCTCCTTTTCACCCTGCAGTTTTTTCGGGAGATCCGCTTTGAGTGTCGCATTGCCGAGGTCGAACAAGCCACGCACATTGAAGAAAGAGGACGCGGAAAATTTCTGTATTTCCCGTTCGCGGTCCACGATGATTCTCACCGCCACACTTTGAACGCGCCCGGCGCTGAGCGATGGTTTCACCTTTTTCCAAAGCACCGGACTGAGTTCAAAACCCACGAGTCGGTCGAGTACCCGTCTCGCCTGCTGGGCGTTGACGAGATCGATATCCACGCGGCGGGGTTTATCAATTGCTGCAAGGATCGCCTTCTTGGTGATTTCCGAAAAGACGATGCGGCGGATTTTGTCTTCCTTTAGTTTGAGTGCCTCCATGAGGTGCCAGCTGATGGCTTCTCCCTCGCGGTCTTCATCCGTCGCAAGCCAAACCACTTCGGCTTTGTCGGCGAGTTTCTTCAACTCCCTGATGACATCCTGTTTATCGTCGGTTACCTCATATACCGGCTCAAAACCCTTGGCCACATTAATGGCCAGATCATTCTTGGGAAGGTCGCGGACGTGGCCGAAACTCGACTTCACGGTGTACTCTTTCCCGAGGTAACCTTCAATGGTTTTTGCCTTTGCGGGCGACTCAACGATGACCAGGTTTTTCGACATGCTTATGGGTGCGCTTCAGATGATTCAAACGGGTCAAAGGTATAAGGAATTGAAAATTGCGATCCGGACCCGTATGAAACAGCGTGCGCAATGCCTGTTATAATGGACTACTTTTGCGGTCCATATTCATTTTCAAAACAGCCAAACACTGTGGAAGAAAAACACTTCGATGAATCCCGGCAGGGAGAATACCTCGTGCTGGAAAACGCAGCACCATTTCCCGAAGGAAAGAAAAGCCGCAAACTATTGCTGGAGAGTTACGGTTGCCAGATGAACTTTTCGGACAGCGAAATTGTGGCATCCATTCTGGCGAGCGAAGGCTTTACCACCACCCGCGATCCCGAAGAAGCTGATCTCGTATTGCTCAACACGTGTGCGATACGCGACAACGCCGAGCAGCGCATCCGCGGCAGGCTGGATTATCTGGGGTCAATCAAAAAGCGCAAACCCGATATGACCATCGGAGTGCTTGGCTGCATGGCAGAGCGTCTTCGCGAAAAATTACTCGAAGAAGAAAAGCTTGTTGACCTGGTGGTTGGTCCGGACGCTTACCGCGACCTGCCTAATCTGGTGGAGCAGGTTGAAAGCGGGCAGAAAGCAGTGAATGTGCTGCTGAGCCGTGAAGAGACCTATGCAGAGATCACACCGGTGCGCCTGAACAGCAATGGCATCACCGCATTCATTTCCATCATGCGCGGGTGTGACAATATGTGTTCATTCTGCGTGGTGCCCTTCACGCGGGGAAGAGAGCGCAGCCGCGATCCGGAGAGCATTGTGAAAGAAGCCACCGATTTGTTTGCTCAGGGCTACCGAGAGGTTACACTACTCGGGCAAAATGTGGACAGCTATAAATGGAACATCACCAGCAAGGGTGAAATCGTGGTGCCCGGAAAACCCACAGTCAACTTCGCGCAATTACTGGAAAAAGTGGCCTTGGTCCATCCTGATTTGCGGGTTCGCTTCAGTACGAGTCATCCTAAAGACATGACCGATGAGGTACTCGGGGTTATGGCGAAGTTCGAGAACATCTGCAAGTACATTCATCTGCCCGTGCAGAGCGGCAACAGCGCTGTGCTCAAGCGGATGAACCGCGGGTATACCAGAGAATGGTACCTGGAGCGCATTGCAGCTATCCACCGCATCATGCCGGATTGTGCGATTTCCACTGACATCATCAGCGGGTTTTGCGGGGAGACCGAAGAAGAGCATCAGGACACCCTTTCGCTGATCCGCGAAGTGGGTTACGACATGGCCTACATGTTCAAATACAGTGAACGTCCGCGCACCCTTGCCGAGCGCAAGTACGAGGATGATGTGCCTGAAGAGGTAAAAGGCCGTCGCCTGACCGAAGTGATCAATACCCAGATGGCTTGCGGCGCAGAGCGTTTGAAAGGCTACGTCGGACGCACATTCCGCGTGCTGGTTGAGGGCACTTCCAAGAAATCCGACGCGCATTTCTTTGGCCGGAATTCCCAGAATGCGGTGATCGTGTTTCCTAAGCAGGACGGAGTAGCACCCGGACACTATGCACAGGTTCAGGTAAGCGGAAGCACAGCGGTAACACTCACGGGGACAATGCTTTAATCAACAGGTTCGGCTTTTTTCACAACCTGACATATTGTCGCAGTGTGTAAAAATACCCTACCTTTAACCTCCCCATGGAAATACAGACCGTCAAGCAGCGCTTTGGCATCATCGGCAATTCGTCTTTGCTGAACAGGGCGCTGGATATAGCGATACAGGTTGCCCCTACCAATATTTCCGTACTGATTAACGGAGAGAGCGGAGTGGGAAAGGAAAACATTCCGAAGATCATTCACCAGCTCGGGGCGCGGAAGCACGGGCCGTATATTGCTGTGAACTGCGGTGCCATTCCTGAGGGCACGATTGACTCCGAGCTATTTGGTCACGAAAAAGGATCCTTTACCGGTGCGCACGAATCGCGCAAGGGCTATTTCGAAGAGGCAGACGGAGGCACCATTTTTCTGGATGAAGTTGCAGAGTTGCCTCACAGCACGCAGGTGCGCCTGCTCCGTGTGCTTGAAACCGGAGAGTACATCCGTGTGGGATCAAGCAAAGTGCAGAAGACCAATGTGCGTGTGGTGGCCGCCACGAACGTGGAGTTTGCGGACGCCATTCGCAGCGGGAAGTTCAGGGAGGATCTGTATTACCGCCTGAATCAGGTGCCGATTTACATGCCTCCGCTGCGCGAGCGGAAAGAAGATATCATTCTGCTGTTTCGCAAGTTCACTACCGACTTTGCCGAGAAGTACAAAGTGCCGGTGCTTCAGCTTACTCCGGATGCGGAGCAGGCACTGACGGGATACAGCTGGCCCGGAAATATCCGACAGCTGAAAAATATTACCGAGCAGATCAGTGTATTGGAAGAATCCCGCACCATATCTGCAGATACCGTGATGCGCTACTTACCGCCCGACACTTTTTCCTCCAAGCCTGTGCTTGTACCAAAGGCCGGCGGGGCGAGCGATTTTACCGAGCGTGAGATCCTCTACAAGGTGCTTTTCGACATGAAAAACGACCTCCATGACTTGAAAAAACTCGTATTGGGGATGATTGAATCCGGCGGGCGACTCGAAGTGACCGGAGAAAATGAAGCCTTATTTGAGCGTGTGTTTGCTGCAGATGATTTACCCGCGCCTGGCTCTCACTCTCCTGCCTATTCCGGCCTCATTCAACTGCCTCAGAATGGAAGTGTGCGCAGTGTGCAGTCCGCGCATTCCGCGCATGAAGTCGTGGAAGAGTCCCTTTCATTGATGGATTCGGAGAAAGAACTGATCCGCAGAGCACTTCAGAAGCATAAGAACAAGAGAAAGTATGCAGCGGAAGAGCTCGGCATCTCCGAGCGCACCTTGTACCGAAAAATCAAGGAATACAAGATCTGACGGGTGAGAACAGCGATGGTCATACTGCTTTTGGCCCTGACCGGACTACCGTCATGTCAGGTGAGGTACTCCTTTACAGGAGGGCAGTTCAGTGGTGCAAAAACATTTTCAGTGGAATTGTTCCGCTCGCAGACAGCCCTGGCCGGACCGGTGTATGCGCAGCGCCTCACGGAGGGATTGAAGGATCAGATGCTGGCGCAGAGTCCGTTGACTCTTGCGGAGCGCAGCGGCGACCTGCAGTATCAGGGAACCATTACGGATTACCGTGTGGCACCTGCGGCCATTCAGGCGAATGAAACTGCCTCCCTGAGCCGGCTGTCCATCACGATCAAGGTGAAATACACCAACACGCTGGAGCCTTCGCTCAGTTTTGATAAATCATTCACCAAATTCGCGGATTTCCCTGCGGGTGAAGATCTGTTTTCTGTGGAAGAAGACCTCTGGCGCAGCATCAACGAACAGCTCATATTGGAGATCTACAACGCAAGTGTAGCCAACTGGTAATGAATAAGGCAAGGATATACGCAATCATTGAAGATCCCACACTTCTCTCCGGCATGCCGGTGGGTGAGTTGGAGCATCTGCGCGATGCGTATCCCTGGTTTTCTGCGGCGCAAACGCTGCTTGCCAAGGCCTATCAAGTGCAGGACGATCACCGGTTTACGGACCAGTTGCGTCACGCCGCCCTGTACACCGGCAACCGCAGGTCGCTCCAGCGCTTTATCACACAGGAAATTCAGGTGCCGTCAGCGCCTGCTGAGCCGCAGCCCGTGGTGTCCGCATCGGATCAGGTACCTGTGGAGGAATACATCCCGACAGAACCCAGGTCATCTCTCCCGACTCCTCAAGTGATTGAGCCACCTGAGGCTCCGGCAGTTTCGGAGGCCATTATCGCCGGAGAAATCCAGGCGCTGGTGGATGATATCCTGGACGAAGAAGCCCTTGCAAAAGAGCCTATCGCGATCATTCCGGAGCAAGAAACAGTGCCGGCGCCGACGGAGACGGCAGAGGCCGAAGAAGAGCCCGGGCTTGCGCTGGACATTTCCGCCATGGACGACCTGGAGAAGGCTATCCTTGCTGAGGCGGTGTCAAGCAGCATCAAGATAGAAGTCAGCAGTGCCGAAGAGGAGGAGGAACGCATCACGCCCGATGTGGTGGGCACATTGCCATCCGGGGGAGCAGATCCGGAAGCCGATCCGTTTGCCCAATGGCTTAGCCGCAGGGCCCGGGAAATGCATTACACCGACTCCCGGACAGACGCCGCAGACGAGCCGGATCATCCACAAGAAGCGCAGTTCCGGGCACCTGAGGCGCCATCAGCACCGCGCCAGACGATTCGTCCGGAGCCGGTGAAAGACCGTCAACAGGCCCTGATCGAGCGATTTATGAAGGCCGAACCGAAAATCACGCCCGGCAAGTCTGGAGAATATGACACCACGAACATTGCCCGGGAGAGCCTGGAGGAGGACTTCGCGCTGGTGACCGAAACCATGGCGCAGCTTTTCGCCCGACAGGGCAAACTGGACAAGGCCCGGAAGGTTTACCGGCGATTGATAGAGCTTCATCCGGAAAAAAGCGTTTACTTTGCTGCCCAATTAAAAAATCTGAACACTAACAAAAAAGGATAATCATGGCTACTTTCATTGTCATACTGATCGTCATCATCGCCATCCTTCTTGGCCTGATCATATTGGTTCAAAACCCCAAAGGTGGCGGACTTGCAGTAGGTTTCTCCGGCACCTCACAGATAGGTGGCGTGCAGCGCACGACAGACTTTCTGGAAAAAGCAACCTGGTACCTCGGGATTGCCATGATGGCGCTGTGCCTGCTGTCTGCAGCATGGTACACCCAGGGCAATGAGGAAGGCGGCGACGACCGTCAGATCGAGCAAACCGCTCCGGCAGAGGGCGAAGCCGGCGCAGAAGGCGGGGCACTTCCAGAGTAATCTGACCTTCAGACGATACAGAATGTCAGTGTGGAGTCCAATCACACTGACATTTTTTTTGTCCTAACCTGCCAAAACAGTCCATGCGCTCACTTGGCACAAAACCTGACAGGCGGGCGATACAACTACAAAAAAGTTTAACCATTAAATACACAACCCATGTCAGTTAATGTGAAGCCAATCGCCGATCGAGTGCTGGTTGAGCCGTCGCCGGCAGAAACAACCACCGCAAGTGGAATCATCATTCCCGATACTGCGAAGGAGAAGCCCCAGCGCGGAACAGTGGTCGCAGTAGGAACCGGAAAGAAGGATGAGCCAATGACCGTAAAATCAGGAGATGCCGTTCTCTATGGCAAGTACTCAGGTACTGAAATCACCATTGACGGAAAGGAGTACCTGATCATGCGCGAGTCGGACATTTTCGCAATCATCTGATCCCAATTACCTTAAAAACAAGCAGAACACATCATGGCAAAAGAAATCACCTTTGACACCGCCGCACGCGAAAAACTGAAGGCCGGTGTAGACGCATTAGCCAATGCAGTAAAAGTGACCCTTGGACCGAAAGGTCGCAATGTGGTTATTGATAAAAAATTCGGTGCGCCCGCAATCACCAAAGATGGAGTGACTGTGGCCAAAGAAATCGAGCTGAAGGATCCCATCGAAAATATGGGTGCCCAGATGCTGAAGGAAGTAGCCAGCAAGACGGCGGATCTCGCCGGTGACGGAACCACTACCGCTACTGTGCTCGCTCAGGCGATTGTTACAGCCGGACTGAAGAACGTAGCCAGCGGTGCGAATCCGATGGACCTGAAGCGCGGAATTGACAAGGCAGTCGAAGCCGTTGTGGCCGAGTTGAAGAAGAACTCCAAAGTGGTGGGTTCAGACACTGAAAAAATCAAGCAGGTAGGTACTATTTCAGCGAACAATGACGAGAACATCGGTGCGCTGATCGCGAGCGCCATGGAAAAAGTGGGCACTGAAGGTGTCATCACAGTGGAAGAAGCGAAGGGTACTGAAACCGAAGTGAAGACTGTGGAAGGTATGCAGTTCGACCGTGGTTACCTGTCACCTTATTTCGTGACCAACGCGGAGAACATGGAAGCTGAGTTGGAGAATGTGTTCATTCTGATTTACGACAAGAAGATCAGCAACATGAAGGAGTTGCTTCCGGTGCTTGAGAAAAGTGCACAAACCGGCAAGCCGCTGCTCATCATCGCGGAAGATGTGGATGGTGAAGCTCTCGCTACGCTGGTCGTGAATAAGATTCGCGGCGCCCTGCGCGTGGCGGCAGTAAAAGCTCCCGGCTTCGGCGACCGGCGCAAGGCGATGCTTCAAGACATTGCCACCCTTACCGGAGGTACTGTAATCAGCGAAGAGACAGGTCTGAAGCTCGAGAACGCCACCCTCACTGACCTCGGTCGTGCGGAGAAAATCACTGTAGACAAAGACAACACGACCATTGTAAACGGTGGCGGCAGCAAGGAAGCAATTGACGCCCGCGTAGCGGAAATCAAAGCTCAGATAGAGAAAACGACTTCAGACTACGACCGCGAAAAGCTCCAGGAGCGTTTGGCGAAACTCGCCGGCGGTGTGGCAGTCCTCTACGTAGGTGCGGCTACTGAAATGGAAATGAAAGAGAAGAAAGACCGTGTGGATGATGCCCTTCACGCTACCCGCGCTGCGGTAGAAGAAGGAATTGTTCCCGGCGGAGGAGTAGCCCTCATTCGTTCAGGCAACGTGCTCGATACCCTCAAGGGCAGCAACGACGACGAAAACACCGGAATCGCGATTGTGAAACGCGCCATTGAAGAGCCACTTCGTCAGATCGTGGCGAACGCCGGTGGAGAAGGCGCGGTAATCGTGCAGAAAGTGCGTGAAGGCAAGGATGACCTCGGTTACAATGCCCGCACCGAAACGTTCGAACACCTCTTCAAGGCCGGTGTAATCGACCCGACCAAAGTGGTGCGCGTGGCGCTGGAAAATGCTGCATCTATCGCAGGCATGCTGCTCACTACGGAGTGTGTGATCTCAGATATCAAAGAAGACAATCCGGCTCCGGCAATGCCCGCAGGCGGTATGGGCGGAATGATGTAATTCTTCCCCGTGAATACACAGAAAGGGCCTTCAGCAGAAGGCCCTTTTTATTTTTTCAGGATGCTATGCAGGCGTCTTACTTTTTTAATGCGGCCCAGCCCATGGCTGCGAGCTCTTCGAGTTCGCGGGATGTCATCTTCTTGCCGTCGCGTGTTTCCATGGCCACCACAGACCGTACCATACCGGCAAACAACCCGGCCAGCGCAACGGGCTTAAGCTTGCGGAGCTTGCCCGATTTTATTCCCTCTTTGAATACATCGAGTACTGCAGGAGAAAAAATATCTCCGCCCTGACCTTTCCCTGAGGTAAATGGAGAACTTTCAAACTGCCTCATGAACGAATACTCCATGGGATTTTTCGAATACCACGCATGCAGATTGAGCCACATTGCCGCAAATCGCTTGGACGGTGACGGCTTCAATTCGGTATTGAGCAATGCAGCGGCGGAGACACGCTCAACGCAACTTGCATAGAGCGCACGAATCAATGTTTCCTTGCTATCGAAATGATGATAGATAGTGCCTACTGCAACCCCTGAGCGCTCGGCAAGTTCAGACATTGGAGAATTGTGAAACCCGCCTTCAGAGATCATCTTGAGAGCACCGTGCAGCACTTTATCCCTTCTTGAAACCTGTTTTTTCATGATAACCGAATATTCGTTCGGGAACGAAAGTACTGGAAACTCAGACTCTGACAAAATCCGGCCGGAGAAGTCACGCCGGAGTACGCAGTAATTAGTAAACTTGCAAAAAACAATTGAACATGACACTCACAGAGCGCATCAATAACGACATCAAAGAAGCCATGAAAGCCGGTGAAAAAGACCGGCTGATGGCCCTTCGCGACATCAAGAGCAAACTCCTGCTCGAGGCCACAAAGGAAGGGGGTGATGGCTCCGTAGAAGACAGCAAAGCAATGGGCATTTTGAATAAGCTGTACAAGCAGCGTCAGGAATCCATCGCCATTTACCGTGAACAGGGACGTGAGGATTTGCTTGCGGAAGAAGAAAAGCAGGCATCCGTCATCAAGTCGTATTTGCCTGCACAACTGGAAGGTGCTGAATTGCGCGCCGCGCTGCAGGCTGTTATAGCTGAAGCCGGAGCCAGTTCCCTTGCTGACCTCGGCAAAGTGATGGGAGCCGCTACCAAGGCGCTTGCCGGCAAGGCAGACGGGAAGCAGATTTCAGAAACGGTGAAACAATTGCTTTCCGGACAGTGAATCAGGCCCCGGTTACCATCGGCCGGCGGGAGTTCGTGGATCTGCCTGAACTGGACGCGTTTGGCATCGAAGCCAAGGTGGATACCGGTGCATTCCGCACGGCGGTTCACTGCGAGCGATGCGCGGAAACCGTGCGCGACGGCCGCACGGTGCTGGAGGCAGCAGTCAATCTGGACGGTAAAGGAGAGCGTTCTTTTTTCTTCGATACATACACGCTTCGCACGATCAAGAATTCATTCGGGCAAACAGAAAGGCGCTATTGCGTGAAGCTCCTGATTCGTATCGGGAGAAAAAAAATCCGATCCGATGTGTCGTTTTCAGATCGTTCAGGAATGAAGTATCCTGTGCTTATCGGCCGCAAGACGATCGGACACAAATTCCTTGTGGATGTATCGCGGGTTCATGCCTTCAGAAGGAAAAAATAGATCTGTGGCGTTGGCGCTACACGTGCTTCTCGATGTAACGGATGATTTGTCCGGCGATATCCTTGCCCGTAGCCTTTTCGATTCCTTCAAGTCCGGGTGATGAATTCACTTCGATAATCAGCGGGCCGCGCGCACTGCGGAGCATGTCCACGCCGGCGATACCCAGCTTGAGTGCATTTGCCGCCTTGATCGCAGCGATTTCTTCCTCCTGAGTGAGCTCGACCACTTCCGCAGTTCCGCCGCGGTGCAGATTGCTTCTGAACTCCCCTTCTTTTGCCTGGCGCTTCATTGCCCCCACCACGTGACCATCCACCACAAATGCGCGAATATCAGAGCCTCCTGACTCCTTAATGAATTCCTGAACGATGACACGCGCGCGAAGTCCGTTAAATGCTTCAATAACAGATACCGCAGCCTTTTCATTTTCTGCCAGCACTACTCCGAGGCCTTGTGTACCCTCCAGCAGCTTAATTACCACCGGAGCACCGCCCACTTCACTGAGCGTCTTTTCCACGTCACGAGAATAGTTGGTAAACACCGTTTTGGGCAGTCCCAAACCAGCGCGTGAAAGCACCTGCATGGAGCGCAACTTATCCCGTGAGCGCACCAGTGCCTGTGATTCTACTGCAGTGAATACACCCATCATTTCAAACTGCCTCACCACGGCGGTGCCATAAAACGTGACCGACGCGCCAATCCGTGGAATGATTGCATCCACACCTGACACAAGCTCGCCACGGTAAATCACTTTGGGATTTTTCTTTTCAATCACGAGATTGCACTTGAGGTGATCAATCACCTGCACGTGATGTCCGCGCTGCTGACCGGCTTCCACCAGTCTCCGGGTGCTGTACAGCTTGGTATCCCGGGAAAGAATGACGAGGTTCATGGTAAACGAATCGGGTTTGAAATTACAGCACCGGAATGTGAGGATAGTTAAACCTGCAATAAAATTTCATGCGCATATATTGCTGTGGTCACAACGCTTCGTGTGAATCTTCCTCAGGCAATCCAAAAAGGGCCCGGCTGGCACGTATTACGCCAGGAGCAAGCGCAGCCATTCGTCCGTATAAAAAAGCGGAACTGCACATGGCCAGGTAGCTCTCATTATCCAGCGCCAGTGCCTGTTTGAGCACCTCCCCGAATGCGTTGGCATCCAGTTCTGCCTCCCAGCCCGCACCTGAGGCTGTCAGATCAGTCCAGGGTGTATGTTTACTCGCAATGACAGGAACGCCATGCAGGAGCGCTTCGATGATGGCGTGACCATAATTCTCGCCCCAGGTGGGCATGTACAGAAAATGTGCGTGCGTCAGTGAAGCGGGTATGGCAGAAGGCTCGATCTCACCGTGAAAACGCACACGCGGATGCGCGAAGCTTTCGGCTGCGGCACGGCATCTCACAAAATATTCCTGATTCTGCAAGGTGCCGAATACATCCAGCGTCACTTCGCACTCTGCATCCAGTGCATTCAGGAACTGAATTCCTTCGAGAATTCCCTTTTCCGGAGAGACCCGGGAAATTGTAGCCAGTTTCAGTTGATTCCTGATTTTGTGCGGATGAGAGACAGGCTCCTGAGGCACAAGCGGCAGATTTGGCGCCACATGAATACTCACGTCGCCGAAATGGGAACGGACTTCCTTTGCTTCTGTCTCACTGGTAGCATGCCACCGGATGCCCCGAAAGCCGAAGTAATTCGTACGCGTAGCCAACTCCAGAAAAATGCGCTTCTTCCAGGATTTTACAGAAAGCGCACCGGCCTTCAGCATACCGCGCGGAGCGAGCAGCACTTCGGAGGACCGTCCAGCCTCTTTCATACACCGAAGAGGAAGCAGGGTGAACAGGGGAGAAAAAAGCGAATTGAGATACACGCACGAATAATTGCGCTCTGCCATTGCGCGATGCACAAACGCCGGCGTCATTGCCGATTCCTTCACGTAGCACACCGAAGTGTGCACATTCCATGATATCCACTCTCCTTCGCGGATGCCCTGATAAGGAATATCGCTGTGATGGTCGGTAATGCGGGTAATGATGTAAAACTGTGCAGGAACTTGCTCAACCAGATTGGCCAGGGAGCGAATCGGTCCTCCTCCTCTGAAGCCGGGGAGAAACCAGTCAGAGAATACCAGCACGCACGGCATATTGTACGGAGCGGAAGTCATTGCATTCCCTGTGTTTTACACCAATGGCCAAGCACTGCCAGAGGCCATACGCGCGACCATGAAACCTGAGGATTTCCGGACAGGAACTGTTTCCACACATCCTCTATGGCGCCCTGACGGAAATGCGAAATACTGCTGAGGTAGTTGAGATTATCCTGGCAGAAACTGCGGAGTTCATTTTTCATCCACACCTCCCATGGAAAAGTGAATCCCATTTTCGGCCGGTGAATGATCTCGTCCGGAATGAGGTCTCCGACCGCGTCCGTAAGCAATTGCTTGGGAGTATGCGGGTACTTGATTGCATCGGGGATTCCGAGCACATACTCCACGAGGCGGTGATCGAGGAAGGGAACGCGCACTTCGAGTGCGTGTGCCATACTCATCTGATCGGCATCACGCAGCAGCACATGCTGCATATAGGTGGTCATTTCTGCCACCGAAACTTTAGACAGCAAGGGAAGCGGGGAAATTGCTATACCCCGCGAGGCCTCTTTCACCGCATCATTTGCCCCGGGATCGAAAGCGAGCAGGTTACGGACTTTATCTTCAAGAAATACCCTGCGGGAAAGCGGATAAGCATGGGCAAAGTCCACCGCATCTTCACCGAGCAGCGCGGAGATTTTTTCAGCCGCTACTGAAGGTTTAACCGCGAGCAACGCCTTGCCCGCGAGAACGCGCATCGCTTTCGGAGCGTGGCCGATCCACTGTCTGTCCTCCATCTTCTTCATCAGGGTAAACACCGGATATCCCGCAAACACTTCATCACCTCCGAGCCCTGAGAGAGCCATCTTAACGCCTTGTTTGCGCGTTACACCGGCAACCACGAATGTATTCGGACCATCGCCACTCGGATGATCCATAGCCATGAGTGCATCCGGAAGCTGCGTGAGAAAATCCGCTGCGCGAAGCGGCACAGGGTGATGGCGCGTGTTGAATTTTCGCGCGATGAGATCAGAGTACGGACTTTCATCCCATTGCTTTTCGTCGAACGTGACGGAAAACGTATCCACGGGATGCGCCGACACTCCGGCCATGAGCCCGACTATGATGGATGAATCGATACCTCCTGACAGAAAAGCACCAAACGGCACATCCGCCCGCATGCGCAATTCCACCGACGAATGAAGGCGTTCCTTCACCTCCTTCAACACTTCACTGCGCTCCTGTCCGCTGTAATGCACAGCATCCGATGCCGCATCCCAGTAGCGGATAGTTTGACGAGAGCCCTCAGCGAAATGCACGTAATGGCCTGCCGGCAGAATCTCCACGCCATCCACTATCGTGCGCGGTGCATGCACCGTCTGATAACGCAGATAATCCGCCAGGGCGAAGCGGTTGATTTTTCGCGGGACAGATCCAGTGGCAAGGATCGCTCGCAGTTCGGATGCGAAGAAAAACCCTTCCGGAGTATCGGAGACATAGAGCGGCTTGACACCGAGCCGATCGCGCACGAGAAAGCCTTTTGATTGTTGTATATCCCAGAGCGCAAATGCAAACATCCCGATGAACCGGTGGATGCACTGAATTCCCCACTCGCGGTATGCGGCGAGAATCACTTCTGTATCTGTTCCGCTCCGGAACGAATGACGCGCCGAGAGTTCGTTTCGCAATTCCAGGTAGTTATACACCTCACCGTTGAATACGACGACCAGATTGCCATCTTCACTGAAAAACGGCTGTCTGCCTGCATCGGATGTATCGATGATGGACAATCTCCGGTGGCCGAAAGCAGCGCCTTCCACCGCCCAAATCCCCTCGGAGTCCGGGCCGCGATGAGCCATAGCAGCATTCATCGCGCTGACCTTTTCGCGGGCCGCAGAGAGATTACCGGAACCGATCAGGCCATTTATTCCGCACATAATGTGTAATGTTCAATCACCTTTGAAAGTCCGGTTCCGAGCGGCGTGAGTTCGCGTCCGAGCAATTCGCGCATCTTGCTGATCTCCGGTTTGCGGCGTGTCATATCACCTTCTTCAAGAGGAGGAAGATGAATCACCGACGACGAAGAGTTGCACAATTTCACCACTTCATTTGCGAGTGTAAGTACGGATATTTCCTGGTCAGAACCGATGTTGACGACATCATTCACGAACAGATTATTCCGGTACGCATTGGCTGTAGCCTGCACGTTGTCATCTATGTAGCAGAATGTGCGCGTCTGTGAACCATCGCCGTAAACCTGCACATCCCGGCCACTGAGCGCAGCGCGGATAAAGCGCGACACCACAAAGTCATGGCTCTGAAGCGGGCCGTAGGTATTGAAAAAACGAAAGATGGTGCAGTCCATTCCGTATTCCTGAGAAAAAGATCTGAGGAAAGCTTCACCCACGTTCTTTACCACTGCGTAGGGCAGGCGCGAGTTAAGCGGAGTGGTGTGCTCATGCTGAGGGATGTGCACCGGTTCGCCGTATACCTCGCTACTGGAACTGAAGAACACGCGCCTGACCTGCTGTTTTCTCGCAAGGTTGAGCACATTGCGGATACCCTCTATATCGCGAAGTACCTTCACAGGATTCTCCAGCGTGCGCTTGACTCCTACCAATGCAGCATAATGAAAAATGGCATCGAAACGGTATAGCTCAAAAATCTGCCTTAGCTGATTCAGTTCGTTCACGTCCGCGTGATGGAAAAAAACGTTGGGCAATACCGGCAGTTTGGATGCGCTGCCGGTTTCCAGATTATCGACAATCACAATCACCGAATTGCTGTCAGACGCGAGTTCATGCGCAAGCGCACTGCCGATGAATCCCGCGCCTCCGGTAATTAGAATGGTTGTCATCAGTCAGCGAAAGTACGCAGTGCTCCCTTTCCATTTCCGGATCTGGCCATATCCAAGACTGTGTTTGCCCAGCGCTCGGGTGAAATTCCGGCAGCGAGACGGTGACTTCTCTCCCCCATTTGTCTGAGCTCGTCCGGGCTTTTACGACATAGAGTGCGCACGGCTGATCTGAATGCTTCCCAGTTTTCGGATGGAAAAATGAGTCCGTTGGATCCATGCTCCACAAAAGCAGTTCGCGCGCCCACGCGGTCGGAGACCACGAGCGCAAAACCGGCGGAGGCAAACTCATGCACCGAAAGTGCCCAGGGCTCAAACCTGCTTGGAAGGATATTAATCTCTCCCCGGATGAGGCGATCAGGCAAATCTTCCGGTTGCACAAATCCGTGATGAATGATACGCGGGTGGCTTAGACGTTGATCAAACAATGCACCAGTTCCGATACAATGGAGTTCCCAGTCCGGCAGTTCACTGTCGAGCAATACGGCCATGTGATGCTGCATTTGAGTCACGCACTTCGCTTCAACATATCGTCCGGAAAACCAAATCTGGCGGGGCGTTGACGAGGTGGTCCCATTCCGCCGGGAGTATATTGACTCGAACAGCCCGTGGTCGCAACAGTACACGCCCTCCCTGATCTGACCGGGTTCAAAACCCATTCGCCGAGCGAATTCAACCTGCTCTGTTCCGGGAACAAATGCCCAGCGAAACAACCGGGTCACACGGAATCGCAGATACAACGCAGCCATGCGATCACGCGGTGAGCCAAACCATTGCTTGTCGAATGCGAGTACCGAAGGAATTGCGGGATTTCTGCGCACCACCTGCAGGTATTGCGGATCACTCCAGCCGCCGCATAGAATGAGCTCATACTGATTTTCATCCACGAGTTTCTGAAGAGATTCTGCGGATTGCCCGCTCCTTCGAAAGATGCGCACCGAGGGAGCAAACTGAAACGTGAACGGCGCTTCTGCATTGACCGGATAGGCTACGATATCCACTGAAGCCCGGTGCTGTGAGGCGAGGTAATTGATGCATGACACCATGTAACCGGCCAGTTCACGATAAAGAATCAAGATTCTCGTCATAAGCTATCTGTTCGCGCTGCGGGGGCAATTAATCACTATCCGGGCAAAGTCCGGGGCGCATCCACTGAGGGATCAATTGCCTTTTCCCCGGATTGATCCAACTCGCCGTTATTGTCCTTGTATAAGTAAAAGAACATCCACAGGAAGAAGGGAAATCCATTGAGGAAGTAGTGCCCCTGCCGCAGAAGATAAAGCAGAATGATACAGGCGAGCGCGTTGGACATCACCCAATGCTCCCGCGAACGGGCCCTTGGTTTGAAAATCCAGCAGCGAACCAACAGCCAGACGAATACTGCGAGTCCGTATATCCCGGTCTCTGACATCAGGCGCAGAAACATGGAGTTTGCATCCATCTTATTAAAGTCGATATCCACGGCACCGGAAAGATTGGTCAGCGAGTACTTGCCGAATGCCACCGGGTGGGAGCCCAATCCTGTACCAAAAAGCGGGTTTCGTTTGAAGTTTTCAAGCGCCACATGGTAGTTGTTGTACAATACGAAACTGGAGCCGTGAATGTCGTAGCTCTTGTAGTTGTGCGTGGTGAAAATTTCGATCGTTCCGTCGTAGCGATCCCGGAACTCCGGAACTTCCCGATAGGCGTACTGGAATGAGAAAAACAGAAGAGGCACGAATACGATTGCATAGCGCGTAAATCCGTAATTGATCAGCAGCAGGATGATCACCAGGAATACCCCGCCAATTCCGACGCTCGAAAATGTCAGCAGGTAAGCCAACCCGATGAGTAAGCTTTGCCACTTGTTAATGAAGATGGGAAAGCGTGTGGTCAGGTTGTAGACACTTACAAAGAAGGCTGGGGCAAGAACTGCAGCATAGTAGGCTGGTTCAGAGAAGATAGCATTCACGCGGATACCGAGTCCCCCCTGCGTCACGCTCCACTTATTGAACATCCAGCCGTAATGGTATCCCGCAGAAAAGCCCACCTTGAAAGAGATGAGTTGAATAAAAGCAATAATCGAGATTACAATACATGCCCTCATGTAAAATCGAAAGAGCAACTTCAGATCAAAATTGTACAACTGCAAAACGTAATGGAAGAACAATGTTGAAGTGAAGAACCCGATGAATACTTTCCAGAACTGCGAGGGTTCATTGAGTCCGACCGCAGCATAGGTTACCCCGCTGATCAGGATGGGAATGAAGATATACACGGGGCGCTTTGGCACCCCGTACCGGGCAAAAAAGAACGGAAACAGGAGCGCATAAACGACATAACTCAGATACAGCTCAAAAGGATCCCTGATAAAAATATATGACCAGACGAAAATGCTGAGCAGGATGAGCAGAGTGACAACGGCGCGAAACATGTTCAGTGGCGTGCATCGTCACCGCTGACAATCATCGCCAGTTTCGTCTTCCTTCGCATAAATGGTTTTTCGAAGAAATAATAGCTGAGGGTGGATACCGCGATAGTCAGTGCAACGGAGGTCGAATATACGAGTAAATTCTCCCAGGCGCTAAGGTCGCGTCCGAATCCGAGCCATTCATCATACATGTGAATGACAAACACAATGCACATAATGTGGTACATATACAATCCGTAGGAAATCCTGCCGAGAAAATCGAATATTGGATTTTCCAGTTTCAGAATGGACTTCGGATTGCAGGCCACATTGAGAATGACGATCAGAAAAATGACGGAGTAAGCCAGATGGATAACATTCCAAAGGATTACCGGCGTGAAATAGATGAGCGCGGGAATAAGCAGGTAGCTGATCACCTGTGTGACCGGATGATATAACGCACGCAGCGCTCGCTGCCTGTTTGAAAACACCAGATATGCGCCGAAGGCTCCCAATGCCATGGACTCCAGGCGTGACATCGCGAAGAACTTCCTCAGCACTTCGAACAACCTGTTATCTGTGTAATTATCGAGCAGCAGCGCAGCAAGCTTTACCACCATGAATAGTCCAATGAATAGACAGATTGTGCGCAGGAGTTTTTTTGAATTTTGAAGGAACCACGGCCAGATCAGGTAAAACTGTTCCTCCACCCCGATGGACCAGATTTGTCCGATGTTGGGCGGAGCGATGAACAGGGAAAAAGCAAGGTTTGGTAACATGAAGAAAGCCAGCGCGAAGTGCTCCCAGAACACCGGCTCCAGAAAACGCTGTTGCACCGGCACCCGGAACCAATCAAACTGAGGAAGAATGAAAAAGCCAAGAATCACCACCAGGTAATAGAGCGGCCAGATGCGGTATATTCGCCGCAAGTAAAATTTGCGAATGTCAATGACACCATGCACTTCCTTTTCGCGAAGAAGAAGGTAGGTAATCAGGAAACCGCTCAGCACAAAAAAGCACACTACACCCAGAGGGCCGGCATTCGAAATGATCGGACTGAGCCAGCTGAGGTTCTTTGTGAGGACTTCCTGAACCGGAAGAAAGCGCACACGTTCGTCCACAATGATCCAATGGCTTGCGTGATGAAGCAGTTTCTTCATCAGTTCCACATGGGTAAAAATCACTGCAAATGCAGCAAAAAACCTCAGTCCGTTCAATCCCGGAAAAAAAACCCTCGCCGAATCCTTCATCATAGCCATCGCAAAGCTAAGACTCGCCCGTGATGTGGCTGTTAATCTTTTGGTCGAGCACTTCCGCAATTTGCTCCCACAAAAACGACTGTTTAACGCGCACCAGTGAATTTCTCTGTTTTTGAATGATCTGTTCGCGTGGTGTACTCACAACTTCTTGCAGCGTGCTCAGTACATTTTCCATTCCGGGTGAAGGTATCAGCCATCCGTTTTCGTTGCTTGTCAGACAGTTCACCGCACCCACGTCCGTAGCGGCAATTGCGAGACCACGGGCCATTCCTTCGAGTATCACATTAGGCATGCCTTCTGCGTACGATGGCACGATGAGTACATCACAGCGATCCATGATTTTTGTCAGTTCGCTCTTCTCGGTGACTGCACCGTGGTAGGTGACATAGGGAGAAACGAAGCGCTCAGAAACAGGAATGGGCCCTGCAAATTCGATCAGCCAGCGGCCATCGGGATTCAGTCTGCGAAGTGCGTCGTGCAGGTCACGCACACCCTTTCGGCGTTCAAAGCGTCCGAGAAAGAGAAAGCGCACCGGACCCGAGCGCGGAGGAACTTCCCCGACGCACCAAGCCTGTTCGATGCCAGAAGGCACTTCCGCAATGCGTTCATCCGGAACACCAATTGACCGGATGATTTCTGTGATTCTTCCGCCGTAAGAAAAAACCACATCGGCATGTTGTGTGATCCATTTTACAGGAGAACGAAGCATCTGCTTTTCGATCCATCCCTTCCATCCCACGTGTTGCTGAAACATCTCATACCCGTGAAACTTCACGCCCACGGGAGGAACAGAGTATTTACCCTTGATGCGCTGTTCCACAAAATACCAGCCTGTAAAACCCTTCGCATAGATGAAATCAATCGTATTCAGGTCGCGCTTTACCTGATCAAAAAACATCTTTGAACAGGCGTAGGATTCCTTGAGGTAATGTCCGGGCATCAGCCCCATCGACGGAAACCGGATGCAGAGGTGATTGAACGGAACGTCAGCGTCCACCCCAAGTGCTTTAATCACTTCGCCGCGGCCCGGGACCGGAGAGCCCTGACCAACAAAATGCGCGAGCGTAACGCGATATCCTTTTTGCAGTAGAAAACGCACCACGTAGGCCGAATGACGCTGCATGCCTCCCACGACAAACGGAAACAACCCATCGGCGAGCACCAGCACATGACGCTGTATATGTCCCACACTCATTCTGTCTGACGTTGAAATGCATCCACTGTCGCAATCACATGATCCATCTGCCCGTGCGTGAGTTCGGCATACATCGGGAGAGAAAGAATCCGTGATGTACGGAATGCATTCGGAAATGCATCTTGTGAATAACCATGACCGGCGTAGCACGGAAGCGCGGGGAGCGGAGTCGGATAGTGGATGGCAGTATGAATATGCTGTGCGGAAAGCGCTGCCATAAGCTCATCCCTGCGATGGCACTGAATGACGTACAGATGAAACACATGACCAACGTCTTCACGCAAGCGGGGTGTGATCACGCCTGATTTGCTGAGTCCTGCAGAATAATAGTCCGCATGCAGCTTTCGCATCGCAGTCCACTTGTGCAGATGCGGGAGTTTCGCACGAAGGATGGCTGCCTGCATTCCGTCCATGCGCGAGTTTCGCCCCTCGATCAGGTGATTGTGCTTTCCTTTCTGGCCGTGGTTGGCAATCATTCTCACACGCTCGGCAAGCGAGCGATCGCTGGTGAGCACTGCACCTGCATCACCGTATGCACCGAGATTTTTACCCGGATAAAAACTATAGGATGCGGCATGTCCGAATGTTCCCACTGTCTTACCACGGACGGTGGCACCGTGCGCCTGTGCACAATCTTCAAGCACGAGCAGACTGTGCTTTTTTGCAACCGCCATCAGTGCATGCATGTCCACTGGATTGCCGTACAAATGCACGGGAATAATCGCCCGGGTGTGCGGCGTAATGGCCGCTTCGATCTGTGCAATATCAATGAGCAAATCAGCGTCCACATCCACAAAAACAGGGCGTGCTCCTGCGGCAGACACCGCTTCAGAAGTGCTTATCCATGACACTGCAGGCACGATGACCTGATCGCCGGGTCCAATACCCGCAGCGTGGAGAATCATCTCGATGCTGTCAGTGCCATTTGCGCAGGCCACTGCATATTGTGTTCCGATCCATGCTGCAAACTCCTCCTCGAACATTGCAACGGACTTTCCGCCGATGAATGAAGATTCGCGAATGGTGAGTGCGATAGCCTCGTCCACTTCGCGCTGAATGGTCAGGTATTGGGCGTACAGGTCTACAAAGGGTACTTCAATCATCTCAGCCTTCTTGCGGGATTTCCGGCATAGACACCGGGTTGGGTAATGTTCCTGGTAACTACGGCCCCGGCGCCAATCACCACATGATCACAAATCTGCACAGGCAGAATCGTGGCATTAGAGCCGATAGACACGTGATTTCCGATAACCGTTTCTTTCCATAGCTCCGGCTTACCTGCGGCCGGTCTGCCTTCGGAAAACAGATCATTGATGAACATCACACCGTGGCCGATGAAGCAATCAGCACCGATGCTCACCAGTTCACAGATGAATGTATGGCTTTGAACGCGGGTGCGCGCTCCGATGGTGACCCCCTTTTGAATTTCACAGAAAGGCCCCACGAATGCATCGTCCTCCAGGGTGCATTCATACAGGTTTACGGGTTCCACGATGGTCACGCGTTCTCCGAAGTGCACTTCGCGGACGGAGGAAGCATATCGTTTAGGTTCATTCATGATCGGATGCTTCGATAGATGGTTTCAATAGCCGCTATACTCCGGATGCCTTCGGTTCCTTCGACCGTCATGCCCGAAGAGCCGTTGAGTTCAGCAATGATTCCGCTGATTACTTTGTCATGGTTGCTGCTGGTACCCTGATATTTTCCATAGCTGTTGGGCTTGTCAGTGAACTCCACATCATCCGGCAGCGGAAATTCCGGCACATCCCAGAATTCCAGCTTGTTCAGGAATTCCCCTCCGATGCGGATTGTGCCTTTCTCGCCGATCAGCGTAATGCTACCTTCGAGGTTTTTACGGTACACACAGGTGGTCCAAACCAGTGAGCCAATCGTCCCTGAAGTAAAGCGCAGCGCAGCCGCACCCGAGTCTTCTGTTTCGATGCGGTGATTTTGTGTTTCCGCATGTGCCCTGGCCATTTCGATATCACCGCACCACCAGGTCAGCAGATCGATGAAATGACTGGCTTGTGTAAACAGTGCTCCGCCTTCAGTGGCGATCTTTCCACGCCAGGGAGAATCGTCGTAATACCCCTGATAGCGATTCCAGAGGATATCACATTTCACCATAAATAGTTTTCCCAGCGCGCCTTGCCGGATGGCCTGATCAGCGAAACGGACCGGCACATTGAAGCGGTTCTGTTTCACCACCCAGAGTTTCTTTCCTGCCTCCCTGGCGGCCTCGATCATTCGAACAGAATCCTGCGAAGTGAGTGCCATCGGCTTTTCGACGAGCACATGAAACCCTTTTTTCAGCGCGTCCACAGCCATGTCCGCATGAAGCGCATGCGGGGTGACCACGTTGATCACATCTGCATGCGTCTGCTGAAGCATGTCGGCATAACTGTCGAATACCGGAATGTTGCCATAGAGCGCCGCCAGTTCCTGCGCTGATTCTCTCCTGATATCACAAAGCGCAATCAGTTCGGCGTCCGGATTGGCATCAAGCACGGCCGCGTGCCGCTTTCCAATGTTTCCGCAACCTACGACGGCAAACTTCACTTTCATAGGGGTCAAAAGTAAGCCCGATGAGCGGGTTCAGCGCGCATATCCGCGGTGTCATTTACCGCGCATCAGGATCTCCTGCAGATCGGGGTGGCTCGTGTAGGGATAATCCATGAGCCCGTTGCGCTGGTAAAATTCCTCCGCAGTTTGACTCAGCGCCTTAGTCAGCATCACATACAGCTCCTCGCTGGTGCGAAACACGATGTGATGCAAGGGGCTTCCCGGAATCGGAAAAGAGGGAATTGAGTAGTTGCCGATCAGCAATTTGTATCCGCAAAACAAACGTTCAAAGATGACCGAGGAATAAGACACCACAGCGACATCGGCAAAATGGAACGCCTGCGGAGTGGGCGCGTCGAATGGTGCGAACTCGATGCGGGCATCCGGCAGGCGCTGGTTGTAATACGCCACGGAGCGTTCGAGCCAGGCCGGATGCTTTTCCCGGGGGTGTAAAAACACAAGCAAGCGGATATCGGGCCTGCTTTTTAGCACAAGGTTGAGGTCGTGAAGGATGCGCTCCTCGGTAAGACTCACATCCAGGCCGTGGCTTCCATGCCCTTCGGCCTTCCTCACCCATTCCGCATGGGAGTAGTAGGCAACGGTTCGCGCAGGGGCTGCCGGCCGATTGAGGTAGTTGTGGATATAAGTATGCGCTCTTTCCGGAGGCCAGTGGAGAAATCTCGGTGCCCTGATAGTTCCCCCGAACACCTTGAGTTCCTCGTGATGATAGGCAGAGCTCAGTACAATTTCATCCCCGATCAGTATCCTGTTGTGCGTAAGCAGCGGACCACTCGACGGAACTTTGACAATGGAAATGCCGCGCTCGCGGGAGAAGATGGTCAGCGTATTCCCGTCCTTTTCATAAGGAATGAAGTCGTAGATGCGCGTGATCCCGAGGCGACGGCACAGGTTCAGAATCCATGTGATCTCGACCACCTCCACAATGGACTGAGCGCGGTTGGCACGATCGGCTGAAAAGATGCACCGAAAGGCGGTAGAAAGCGCAAATGGAAAAAGCGAGAGAGCGATGACGGGCCATGCTTTGCCCACAGAGCCGCATTCGTCTTTGTGCACAAAAACTTCAGTCAATTCGCCGGAGCTCCGCTCGATGTACTCCCGGATTAATTCCTGATTGCGTGCATTGCTGTTGAGTATCATCATGCCCGTGCGGCGGGCGTAGCTGGTAGTGGCTGGTCTGCGGCTCCGCAAACGACGCATTGCCCGCCACCACGCGCGGAAGCCAATCATCCTGTCAAAAGATGCGGAAGCAGGCAGCCGAAACGTCATATTATGCTGCAGACACCAGGCCGCAAGATCGAAATCCGATGCATTCGCGTCCGGCTCCGGAGTGGTTTGCCATAACCGCCGGTACACGTTTGTCACTTCCTTTAGTTCTTTCCTCATTGCGGTGCCCTCATCTTACTCGTCGAATGGCCGGGTTCTCCGGGACGAAAATACACTCTGCAGCCCCACCCGACTGCTTCGGCTGCCCTGCTTCGGCGTTCTGAGGTATGACTAAGACCTGCAAACCAGCGGATTTGGAGCATTCACAAAATTTTCTTTGGCTGTGCGGGAATTCCTTTACTTTTGGCCCGCATTTAACCCATTAAAACCGATCCAAAATGTCTGAAATCGCAAAAAAAGTAACCGCTATCATCGTGGATAAGCTGGGTGTAGACGAGGCAGAGGTTACGCGCGAAGCAAGCTTCACCAATGACCTTGGTGCTGATTCTCTGGATACCGTTGAACTGATTATGGAATTTGAAAAAGAGTTCAACATTGCCATTCCGGATGATCAGGCTGAGAAAATTGCCACCGTGGGACAAGCCGTCGACTACATCGAGGCTAACGCGAAGTAAATCTTCCACTTAATCTTTTCTTCATGGAGCTCAAAAGGGTAGTTGTTACCGGACTTGGAGCCCTAACTCCTCTGGGCAATACTGTCGGTGCATACTGGCAGGGATTGATTAACGGAGTCAGTGGCGCTGCGCCTATTACCCACTTTGATGCGTCCAAATTCAAAACACGGTTTGCCTGCGAGATCAAGGGCTTCAATGTGGAAGATTACATTGAGCGCAAGGAAGCACGCAAGATGGATCCTTACACCCATTACGCACTGGTCGTGGTGAAGGAGGCCATTGAAGATTCAGGAATTGACCTGGATGCCGTGGACAAGGACAGAGTGGGTGTGATCTGGGGTTCCGGAATTGGCGGACTTCTCACGTTTCAGGAAGAGTGCATCAATTTCGCGAAAGGTGACGGCACGCCGCGTTTCAATCCCTTCTTTATCCCGAAGATGATCGCAGATATCGCCTCCGGGCATATCTCCATTAATTACGGATTCAGAGGCCCCAATTACACTACTGTTTCTGCGTGTGCATCCTCCAACAATGCACTCATTGACGCCATGACCTACATCCGTTTAGGCAAGGCGAATATGATTGTCACGGGAGGCTCCGAGGCCGCCATCACCGAGGCCGGTGTGGGTGGTTTCAATGCGTGCAAGGCCCTCTCCGAAAACAACGACCTATACGCCACTGCGTCACGTCCGTTCGACAGAACGCGCGACGGCTTCGTGCTCGGTGAAGGAGCCGGGTGCATTATTCTCGAAGAGTACGAGCATGCCAAGGCACGCGGAGCGAAAATTTACGCGGAGGTGGTTGGCGGCGGAATGTCTGCTGATGCCTATCACATCACCGCGCCGCATCCGGAAGGGATTGGCGCACGGAATGTGATGAAGTACGCACTCGAGGATGCGGGTATGACCGCCGAGGACATTGACTACGTAAACGTGCATGGCACCTCCACTCCGCTTGGTGACGTGCAGGAATCGCGCGCCATTCAGGCAGTATTCGGCGATCACGCATACAACCTGAACATTTCAAGTACAAAGTCCATGACCGGACACCTGCTCGGAGCTGCCGGTGCCATCGAAGCAATCGCAACGATTCTTGCATTGAAGAATGACATCATTCCACCGACCATCAATTTCGAGCACGCCGATCCGGAGTTGGATCCGCGGCTGAACTTCACGTTCAACAAAGCGCAGCAGCGAGTAGTGCGCGCGGCCATGAGCAATACCTTCGGCTTCGGCGGTCATAATACATCCGCTGTTTTCAAAAAGGCTGAATGAGGTGGCCATTATTTCTCCGGCGGAAGCATCATGCCGAAAAAGAAGTTGATGCATTCATCCGCAAATCGTTTGGAATAAGACCAGGAGATCTCTCCTTTTACGAGCAGGCGCTGCGGCACAGCAGTGTCGCTGAAAAGATTCACAACGGGCTTAAGAACAGCAACGAGCGCCTGGAGTTTCTGGGCGATGCAGTGCTGGATTCCATTGTCGCGCATTACCTGTTCTCCAAATACCCCACGCTTCCGGAAGGTGAACTCACCAAAATGAAAAGCAAAGTGGTGCGCAGGGAGAACCTGAATATGTTAGGTTATTCCCTTGGCATTGAGTCACTGCTCAAGCTCAATCTCGGCCGGCAGGAAATGCACGACTCCATCGTAGGCAATGCGCTGGAAGCCATGATCGGTGCAATTTACCTGGATAAGGGATTTGACGTCACGCGCAATATCGTACTCCGCCTGCTGAAGCAACACGGTATTGACCTTCGGGTGCATGATGACGTGGATTACAAGAGTAAACTTCATGAATGGTGTCAGAAACACCGCAAGACCCTTGATTTCAGAGTACTCAACCACTCCAATCGCGGAGGTTCGAGCTACTATAAAGTGGCAGTTCTTATTGACGACGAGGAGAAAGGCAAAGGAGAGGGCGGCTCAAAAAAAAGCGCTGAGCAAAAAGCCGCACGCACTGCCTGTGAAGCCATTTTCCAAAACTCACCCAACTTCTGATAACCCCGAAAACCCATCGCCATGTACGGTACATTCAAAGAGCATCTTCAGCGGGAATTGACGGCCATCGAAGAGGCCGGACTCTTCAAGCGCGAACGCATCATCACCAGCCCGCAGGGAGCGGTAATCCGCACTACGGAAGGCAAGGATGTGCTTAATTTTTGCGCCAACAATTACCTCGGGCTTTCGAGTCACCCGATGGTAGTGGAAGCTGCTAAAAAGGCCGTGGACACCCATGGATTCGGGATGTCGTCCGTGCGCTTCATCTGCGGCACACAAGACGTTCACAAGGAACTTGAAAAGAAGATCGCCGACTTCCTTCACACAGAGGATACCATTCTCTACGCTGCGGCATTTGACGCTAACGGAGGAGTATTCGAACCGCTCTTTGGGGAGCAGGATGCGATCATCAGTGACTCGCTGAACCATGCTTCCATCATTGACGGGGTGCGCCTCTGCAAAGCGCAGCGCTTCAGGTATCAGAACAACGACATGGCGGATCTGGAAAAGCAACTTCAGGCCTCGTCAGGCGCGCGTTACCGGATCATTGTAACCGATGGTGTATTCTCCATGGACGGCTATGTCGCCCAGCTCGACGTCATCTGCGATCTCGCAGATAAGTACAACGCACTGGTGATGGTAGATGAATGTCACGCGACGGGATTCATTGGCAAAACAGGGCGCGGAACGGTAGAGCTCAAGAATGTGCTCGGGCGTGTGGACATCATCACCGGCACATTGGGTAAAGCGCTTGGCGGGGCAATGGGAGGCTTCACCACCGGACGCAAGGAAATCATCGAAATCCTTCGTCAGCGCTCACGTCCGTACCTCTTTTCCAATTCACTTGCTCCGTCGATCGTAGGTGCATCCATTGCGGTGTTCGATCTGCTGAGTTCGACCACTGAATTGCGCGACCGCCTTGAGCGCAATGTGAAGCAGTTTAAAACCGGAATCCGCGCAGCGGGCTTTGACATCAAAGACGGAGATTCGGCGATTGTTCCGGTGATGCTTTACGATGCGCGTCTGTCACAGGTATTTGCCGATAAGCTGCTGGAAGAAGGAATTTATGTCATCGGATTCTTCTATCCCGTCGTGCCGAAAGACCAGGCCCGGATCCGCGTTCAGCTTTCTGCTGCACACACTCCGGAGCATATTGATCAGGCAGTTGCGGCGTTTACCAAAGTAGGCAAATCACTCGGCGTCCTTTCTTGAGCCGCTCCGCAATAATCATCGGGCAAGGCCTTGCGGGCACGCTGCTCAGCAGGGAACTTCTCCGTCGGGGCTGGAACATCACCTGTATTGATGATCATCATCGCAGCTCGTCGTCAGTGGTTGCAGGAGGAATGTGGAATCCCCTTTCATTCCGCACCATGGGTATGGTCTGGAATGCGCTGCCCTTTTTGGACACGCTTGAAGAGACCTATTTGCGCATTCAGGCGGAAATGGGCAAACCCATTTATCATCCGCGTAAGCTCATCCGCGTGTTCGGCAATGCCGCAGAAGCGAATCTATGGGACGAGCGATCGGAAGCAGGACCTGCAAGCATGTTGATGGAGGAAGGCATTCCTTCAGATGGTGTGATTCACGCTCCGTTCGGAACCGGCACAGTGGCGCACTGCGGCTGGCTCGATGTACCGGCCCTGTTGCGCTGGATGCGAGAGCAGTTGCGCGAAGCAGGACAGCTCATAGAAGCGGTATACGATCCGTCGAAGCTGGAACATGACGCATACGGCGTGCGCTATGAGGGCGTTCGAGCGGATTATTTCATTTCCTGCGTGGGCTGGCAGATTCACTCCGATCCGCTGTTCAGCTGGCTTCCAGTGATTCCGAATAAAGGCGAAGTACTGACCATTGCGGAATCGCACATTCCCGAATCGCACATCGTGAATTTCGGACAGTTCATTCTTCCGCTGGGTGCAAATCGCTTCAGACTGGGTGCTACATTCGAACTGAATGCCCCGGATGATGCGCCCACTGAGAACGCGCGCAAATACCTCAGCGGTAAACTGCAGAAGACCTTTCCCGGAGCTACACCGGTGATTGAAACCCATCAGAGCGGATTTCGCCCTACGGTACCTGACAGAAAGCCGTTAATCGGCGCACATCCCGATTTTCCGCGCTGCATTTCGTTCAACGGATTTGGTTCAAGGGGAGTGATGACAATCCCCTGGCTTTCCGGCAATCTGGCCGATTATCTCGAAGGAAAAGGAACCATTCTTCCAGAGGCTGATGTCCGCAGGTATGCGGATCGCAGGTAAAGGAAAGAGTTCAGCCGTACCTTTGTTCCCTACCGTAATCCACTGCCTGATGGGTATGAAAAGCGCCATGTACTCCCTTTTGCCTGAAGCCCTCTGGAATCGCGCTATACTTATTGAAACTGGATTCCGGAAAATTGAGCATGCGCCCGTGCATTTGTCAGCGCCACGGGAAGCGGAATGCCTGAAGTCTGAGACAACCAGCACCGCTGACTGCACGGAGGAATTCATTTTGCGGGCTGCTCCGCTATCCAATCCGAGATACTAAACACCCTTGCGATATGGGCATTCAACACATTCTTGAAACCGGAAGAAGGCTCTACCGGAATCGTCTGGCAGGTCAGAAGAAAGATACCTTTCCTCCACTTGATGCACAGCAAACCCAGTGGCTCAGCGAACTGAAGGAAAACGGGGTGATCAAAATACCCGGCTTTCTCAGCAGTGAAGAATGTGCGTCCATCCGCCAAACACTGAACACAGTGATGGATTCATCGGGAATTCCGGCATTGCTGTCCACCGGCGAAGCACCAAAGCTGGGCTGGGATACCGGCAAGGGCTATGCCGTATGGTCAGACCGCGAAATGTCGGATACACGCATTATTCATGCGGAAGTGATCCACGATAAAATCCGCGCGTTTAACGAAGACATCCGGTTATGTGATGTCGGCAAGCACTATTTGCAGGCTGATGTGCAAGTGATCTACACCATGGCGAACAGAGTGGTATACAAGGAACACAACAAGGGGTCGGGAGGTGGCTGGCATCGGGACATCCCTTACCGCCGCGGATTTAAGGCCATGCTGTACCTCTGCGATGTAGACACGCATGGCGGACCCTTCCAGTACATCCCTCACTCTGATTCGGCACTGTATCATTTGTTCAAGACCAACCACCCCGACCAGTATCAGTTCACCCATCAGGAAGTGATGAATCTGATTCATGGTGATGAAAGCAGGCTGGTAGAAGCGACCGCCACAGAAGGCACCCTCATGCTGTTTGAAACGAATCTAATTCACCGCGGAAAACCCATATCGGAAGGGCGTATACGGTATGCCATGACGAATTATCACAACTTTTGATCAGGCTGTTGAAACTTCGCTGCGCGGAGGATGTTTTATATTTGACCAATACACGAAAGACATGTTGAACAAGAAAGTAGAAAAAGCACTGAACGATCAGATAAAGATTGAAGCAGAGAGCAGTCAGACCTACCTCGCCATGGCCTCCTGGGCTGATTCGGCGGGTTTTCCGGGCACGGCGGGTTTTCTTTTTTCACACAGCGATGAAGAGCGCATGCACATGCTCAAGCTCATTTCATTTGTGAATGACCGGGGAGGTCAGGCCATTATCCCGGCCCTGTCCCAGCCGGCAAAGGATTTTAAATCATTGCAAAATGTGTTTCAATTGCTCAACGATCATGAAGAGCGCGTAACTGCAGAAATTCACAAGGTAGTGGATGTGTGCCTGAAGGAAAAAGACTACACCACCCACAACTTCATGCAGTGGTACGTGGCTGAGCAGATTGAGGAAGAAAGCCTCGCCCGCACTATTCTCGACAAACTGCGTCTGCTTGGCAATGAAAGCGGTGCGATGTACATGTTTGACCGCGATCTCCCTTCCATCCGCGCAGCCGTTGAGGGGGCCGGAGAAAAGGCATAATTCTCGCAGCCAACAAATACGCCCACCGGGATGGTGGGCTTTTTTATTGTCCTTCTTCAACATTCCCGCGTGAAGAACACATTGGGAAACCTCCAAAAGAGGAACCGGCCACAGGTATTTTTGGTATAAGCCATATCGGGCCTGTCTGATAACGTATGCGGTACCTGTTTCTCCTTTTGAGTTTGGGAATTCTGACCATCGGCCAGAGGAGTCTCAGTGCCCAAAAAATGGATGAATGCGACCCGCGGGCGATGATTCAGGCCAACTTCATCTATCAGTTCGCCGCGAACTGCAACTGGCCGTCAGAACTGAGAAAAGGGAGATTCACTATTGCGATACTCGGTCAGCGCGAGGTATTCGACCACCTTTCACTGAAGTACGGCGCAAAGCCCATCGGCAACCAGACCATCGATGTGTTGGACCTTGCCGATCTGCCTGCGGCTTCACTACCGCATATTCTCTTCATTGACAAATCAAAACGGAATGAACTGCAGAAAGCCGTTCGCGAGTTCAAGAATAAGTCCGTGCTGATAGTGACGAACTGGGAAGGCGCTCTGCAGGCGGGTTCGAATATCAACTTCAAAACCACAGACGGGAATATTCGCTATGAGATGAATACCTCATCCATGGATGACAAGAACATTGCACCGGGAGTAAAAATCTTACAATGGAAAGTAGACTGAGATGAAAGTCAGTACGATCTGCATACTACTCGCTCTGATTATCGGTACAGGTTCGGTATCCGGCCAGTTGCCTCTCACCAACAAGGCTGCAGGACAGTGCCAGAGCAAGGAGTATACTGCGGCAGAAGAAACCATTGCCCGCGCATTGCAGGCGGAGGAGGAAAAATACCATCCGTATGCCTGGTATGTGAGTGGATTCATTCAGAAAGAAATTTTCAAGGAATCAGAATCCGGAATCAGAAACAGCACACACCGCACCAAAGCGGTCAGCGATCTGGAAAAGGCACTCACGCTTGATGCAAAAGGGGAGTACAGCGCAATGATCCTCTCAGCCATGCGCTATCTGGCTACGACGTACCTCAACGATGCGATCCTGATGACCCGTGAAATTACGAGCGGAAATGACCATCAGCCCGAAATCGTATACGGCGAGTTTGAACGCATCATGGGTATTGCCGATCCGGCGGCGGACCTCAAGCCATATGCCCTCGAACTCCACCGCAAACTGGCACAAGCTCATTACCTGCTCTGGGAGAAGGATGTTTCTCAGAACTACCACTTCGAGCAGTCAACGCATTATTACACGCGTGTGTTGGCAAGTAATCCGGGGGATTGCGAAGCGAACTACAACCTCGCCATTCTCTACTACAACTACGGCGTGTACAAAATCAGGAAAATCGGCAGCACCACCGACGTGATGGATCTGATCTTAATTCAGGATGAATGCGTGAAACTCTTTCGCCAGTCCCTTCCTTACGCAGAAAGCACTTTAACCGGATGCGGTCCGCGCCTCGACTACTACAAAGCCATGATGCTCATCAACCGCGCGATGGGCAATGAAGATGCGTACGATGCGTACAAAGCGCTCAGTGAAGAAATGATCCGCAACGGAAAACTGAAGAAATAGCCCCTGGCTGCCGATGTCCGCACGACTTACCATATCACGACGCATCGGACTTGGTTTTGCGATGTTCATTCTGGTGGTGCTGGTGGTATTTGCCATCACCAACCGAACCATTTCAAAAAGCCGTGTAATCAATCGCAGCATCAACGAGGAGTTTGCGCCTTCACTCAGCGCTTTGCAGGCACTGGACAATCACCTCATGCGCAGCCAGGATCTGGCGCGTCAATGGGTGTTCGTGCAGAAGCGCGACGATGACCGCGACAAGCTCGAATTCATGTTGCTTGCGCGTAACGTGATTCCCGCGCAGCTCTCCGCAGTGGAAGACTTTGCCGGCCTGTGGGATCCCGCGCGCAAGCGGCAGATGGAGGAACTCCGGACGCAGATTTACACGCTTCTTGCGAATTACAGTGAGATCCAGCAACTGCTTCCGGACTTTGACAGCTATGCCGATCCGGTACAAACCATGATGGCCGAAGAGCTCTTCATCCCGGGCACCAATGTGCCCCTGGTGTATGAGCAGATCCGGACCAATCTCAGCGGACTGATCGAGTATCAGGAGTCGCTGATGAAGAGTGAAATCGAGGCCATGAACCGGTCATTTTCAAGCCTTCGTCTGCTCATGGTCAATATCTCCCTGGGTACACTGATAGCGGGGATTCTGATTGCCATCCTGACCTCGAGATCCATCGTTTTACCTGTTGAATCACTTCGCCGCAAACTGACCAACCTTTCACAGGGCATCTATTCCGTGCATCCCGTAAAAGCGGGCAATGACGAGATCGGCGACATGGCCAAAGCGGTGAATATTCTGATCTCCAACTTTGAGAAAACCAAAGAGTTCTCCCTGCAAGTCGGAGCCGGAAATTTCAATGTCGAGTTCACTCCGCTGTCGGAATACGATGAACTCGGCAAATCGCTGCTTCGAATGAGAAAAGACCTGGCTTCCTACCGCAGTGAGATGGAGCAAAAGGTGAATGCGCAGACGATTGAAATTCGCCGTCAAAAAGAGGCTGTGGAACAGCAGAAGGAGCGAATCACTGAACTCTACCATGACCTTCAGTCGAGCATTGACTACGCGCAGCGCCTTCAGGAGAGCATTCTTCCTGATGAGGCACTGATCCGGAAACTGTTTCCGGAGTCGTTTGTACTCTTCCGACCGAAAGCCACGGTCAGCGGTGACTTCTACTGGTTCAAGGAACTCGGAAACAAGAAGATTTTTGCGGCTGCGGATTGCACCGGACACGGCGTTCCTGGTGCATTCATGAGCCTTGTGGGTCATAACGCCCTGAATCAGGTGACCAAGGTATTCACGCGTCCTGATCAGATCCTGAACAACGTCAACAGGCTCTCCAGCGAGGCGCTTCGTCACCGCGGCAGCGATGATTCATTGCGTGACGGCATGGATATCGCGGTATGCTCCATTGACCCATATACCCTGCAGCTCGAATTCAGCGGCGCGCACAACCCGGTGTATATCATCCGCGACGGAGAGCTTACCGAACTGGAGAGCGATCCGTTCAGTATCGGTGCGTTTTATGAGGGCGAGCGCTCATTTACCTGCAAGACCTTTCAGCTTCAGGAAGGCGATTGTATCTATACGTTCAGTGACGGTTATGCGGATCAGTTTGGCGGACCGAAAAACAAGAAGTTCATGCGCAAGCAATTCCGCGAAACACTTCTGAAGTATCACCACGACCCAATGCCCGAACAGAAGTGGAGGCTCACAGAAGTGCTTGACCGTTGGAAAGGCTCACGGGAACAGGTAGATGATATTCTTGTAATCGGAGTGCGGGTGTGATGCCTTAAGGCATTGCGCTGGTCTTGTCCGCAACCCACGTATCCACAGGATTCACGCACAACACAGGAATCTGTGCTTCGTTGGTGATCACCTGTTGCTCGTAACCCTGGGAGAAGAAATTCATGATGCTTCCGCCCTGGAAATTCATGATGCAGATCAGATCTGCTTCCACCGCTGCCGAATACTTCAGGAGGGCCTTCACGAAGCCATCTGTTTTGCTTTCTGTGATTTCCACGTCATAAGGAATGTCCTTGCCCCCGAGGTAATCCTTCGCGTAGTTGATGTTGCGCATCAGCTGATTGCGCAGGAACTCATCCGTTTCACCGGGTGAAATCAGGAATACTTTTGAGTTGAAGTACTTGGCGATATCGGCTACGAGGCTGAGCTTTTGCTTCGTTTCCTTGTGCAGATCGAGCGGAACCACGAGGCGGTGATACCCGTGTGCACGAATTGTTCTCTCCTGAACAATGATAAAAGGAACCGAGCTCTCGGTCACGATCTTCAGCGCCCGCCCGCCGGTGAGAAACTGCAATCCGCGCAGGCCATGAGTACCCATGATGATCAGGCTGCAATCGCTTTCTACGGCCACCTTGTCGATGTCTTCGTAGATATTACCGATACGCACTACCGGAATGATTTCCTGTCCCTTATCCCTGAGAACACGATCGCGTAACTCGGCCAGCTTCATGCGTGATGCAGGCACCTCGCCTTTACTTTCCACGATGTGAAGCACAAGCACGTCTGCCTCGATCGTTTTAGCCATGAGTAAGGCGTGGTCCATTGCCACTTCACACACTTTCGTGAAATCGGTAGGGAGTAGAATTTTCTTTTCGGAAGCCATAGGAATAAAGAATTAAGCGAAAACCGGGGGCGAAATTACGCTGAATAACCTCTCCCTAGCGGATGAATCGGCTCAGGATATCAAGGAATTCCGCCGGGGCTTCGGCATGGGGCCAATGGCCAGCATCCTGTACCGTGGCAAACTCCGCCTGTGGAAAAAAGCTGCGGATCGAGGGAAAATCTCCTTCTGCGATGTATCCTGACCGTCCGCCGCGCATGAATAGCGCCGGCACATGCACAGGGTTTTCGGAAGAAATTTCGCTGAGAATAGCGTCGATTGATTCGTGCAACACGGGAAGGTTGAACCGCCAATCCAGCTTACCGGATTCCTTCCAGTACAGGTTTTTCATGAGGAACTGCAGGGTGGCGGGGTCAGCTACAAAAGGACTGAGTCTCTCCCCGACTTCCTTCCTCGATGCAGCATTCCGGACATCGGCCGCAAACAGTCCCTGAAAGATCCTGTCGTGATGCGGAGGATAGCGCCGGATACCCATATCCACTACCACCAGTTTATCCACCATGTAGTGGTATTCCCGGGTGAAATGCATGGCCGTTTTTCCTCCCATGGAATGCCCCACGAGTATGATGTCCCGCAGACCTTCCTCGGCAATCAGATCAAGCAAATCCGCACTCATCGCTTCGTAACTCATAAGCGGATCATGGGGCGACCGGCCATGATTGCGCTGGTCCGCCACGATCACATGGAAGCCGGCAGATAATGCCTTTGCGTGAGTGAGCCAGTTATCCCCGGATCCGAAAAGCCCGTGAAGGATAATCAGCGGCTGACCCTGACCAAATGACTGTCGGAACAGCTTCATGACCGGAGCAATTCGCGTTTGTACATGGCCACCGTGTTTTCGAGTCCGAGATACAGCGCATCACTTATCAGCGCATGACCAATGGAAACCTCGATGAGAGTGGGCAGATTCACGGAGAAATAGCCGAGATTTTCGAGAGAAAGGTCATGTCCGGCATTCAGTCCGATCTGCTGACGTGCCGCTTCCGCTGCGGCATCCACGAAGGGTGCGACAGCTTCCTGCGGATTGAAAGGAAAGTGCCGGGCATAGGATTCAGTGTACAGTTCGATTCGGTCTGATCCGGTCAGTTTCGCGGCCTTCACCTGTGCCACTTCAGGCTCCAGGAAGATACTTGTGCGGATACCTGCATCCTTCAGACGGGCAATGACGCCGCTCAGAAAATCGCCGTATTTCACGCAATCCCATCCGGCTGAAGAGGTAATCGCCTCCGGCGGATCAGGCACGAGCGTGACCTGCTCCGGTTTTACTTCCAGCACCATGCGCAAAAAATCTTCAGAAGGATAGCCTTCAATATTGAGCTCCGCAGTGACCACCGTTTTCAGTGCGTACACATCAGCCCTGCGGATGTGCCGTTCATCAGGACGCGGATGCACCGTAATGCCATCGGCGCCAAACTTTTGAATGTCAATTGCAGCCTGAATCACATCGGGGGTATTGCCGCCCCGCGCATTGCGCAGTGTAGCGATTTTGTTGATATTAACGCTGAGCTTTTTCATGTATGTTGGTTAACTCCGAAAAGAATGTGCAAAACTCCGAAGACTTCAGTCATTAAAACACTGCCTGTTCGGGCAATTTTTGGCCCGGTTGTGGGAACCACTGAACCAAACTTCGATTCACCCGTTTAAGTAGGGGAATCAGTGGTTTTCCTGTAACGTATTGTAAACACTCCATCCTTGGTTATCGCACAGCAAATTACCAATCGTCAGATTCCGGTTCTTCATCCGCAGGATGACCCCGTGGATGCGCTGAACCTCATGGACCAGTTCCGTGTGGCTGATCTGCCGGTGGTGGATAATGGTCAGTTCATGGGAATGATCTCTGAAACTGCGCTGATGTCCGCTGACCAGATCGTGGAAGAGGATGCGCGCTTTTCCGGTTCCGGACTGCTAAAAGTGAGTGTACTTCCGCAGGATCACCTGTTTGCGGTGATGAAGATTGCCACCGAAAATCACCTCAGTGTGGTGCCTGTGGTTACCGTCTCGGGAGAATATGTGGGTGCCATTACGCTGGAAGATATTGTGGAACACGTGGCGCGCATGCAGAATGCCGGAGAGCCGGGGGGAATCATTGTGCTCGACATGGGCTCAGCGGATTACAGCCTGCAGCAGATTTCCCGCATAGTGGAAGAGAACGGCGCCAAAATTCTGAGTGTATCTGTACTTCCTGCCGATCATGGCCAATTGGTTGTGACGCTGAAAATCAATCAGCGCGACCTCAATGCCATTATTCAGAGCCTGCACCGCTTCAATTATCAGATCCGCGAAAGCTATCAGGAGGCCGAGTACAATGATGGAATGCAAAAGCGCTACGAAGAGTTCATGCGCTTTCTGAACATCTGACGCATTGCGTTGCCCGGCGCATTTTCGGCGCACATTCCATTTTTCATTCCGTACCTTCGCCTCACCGAGTGCCATTACACAATGAACATTTGCGTCTACGGTAAAAAATTCGATCCGGAATACTCGGCGGAAGTCGTTGCCCTGCTGGAATACCTGGCGCTCGAGGGCAGTCAGGTGCGTATCTACGATAAATTCTATGGCTTTCTGCTTGAGCAAACCGCTATACCCCGGGATCTTGCTGTCTTTCGACGCGATGAGGATCTGCGCGGTGCTGACATCGTGGTGAGTATTGGCGGTGACGGAACACTGCTCGACTGTGCGCGCATCGTGGGAAGTCTGGAAATACCTGTGCTGGGGATCAACACCGGACGACTGGGATTTTTATCCACGGTTTCACTCAACGAAGCCAGGCAGGCCATTGATGCGGTTCGCAAAGGGGAATATTCAGTGGATCGCCGTTCGATGATTCAGGTTCGGTCTGATCAGGTGCAGCTCGGCGATCGTCCGTATGCCCTCAATGAAGTGAGCATACTGAACAAAGACCGCAACAGCATGGTGCGCATTCATACCCATGTGAACGGTAGCTTTATGAATACCTACTGGGCAGATGGCTTGATTGTAGCGACTCCCACTGGCTCTACGGCGTACTCCCTGAGCTGCGGAGGCCCTATTGTTACGCCGGATTCCGAAAATTTCATCCTCACCCCGATTGCGGCGCACAACCTGACCGTAAGGCCGGTAATTATCTCCGACAGACACACCATTACTCTCCGCGCGGAAGGCCGTTCACCGTCATTCTTACTCACCATTGACAGCAGCAACCAGCAAATTGGTCCGGAGGCGGTCATCGAACTCAGCCTTGCACCGTTTCGGTTTCACCTGGTTTCACTTGGTGGCGACTTCTTTCAGACGATCCGGACGAAAATGGGCTGGGGCGCCGATAAACGCAACTGATCTGGCACAATACCGGATTAAATTTGCGGGCGATAATGCAGGTATGGCAATAAAGCACAGAAAAATGCGATACGGAGGCATGCGAATGCTCTCCCTCTTCGCGTGTCTTTTCATTTCTGTTGGTCTGTTTGCCCAAGCAGGCAAGTATGACCGGAGCAAGGAAATTGGTCTGCATGCCGGCACCGCCTATTATCTGGGTGAAATCAATCCTTACCGCCACTTTGGTGGCAAGCTGCGGTTTAGCGGCGGCCTGAGTTTCCGCAACAACTTCGACCGAAGATGGACCTTGAGGCTTGGCTTTCTGTACGGACAGGTGGAGGCCTGGGACAAAGACAGCGATGACCCATGGAGGCGTAACAGGAACCTTAATTTCCGCAACCAGTTTTATGAAGGTTCTGCGCTCGTGGAGCTCAATTTTGTGGATTATCAGATCGGATCGGAAGACTGGATCACCCCTTATTTATTTACGGGTTTATCGTATTATTCCATGAATCCGCAAGGCAATGTCAACGATAGTTGGAAGCCGCTTCAGCCGGCCGGAACGGAGGGGCAGGGACTGCCTGATAATGATCCGGTCTACCGGACCACCGGATTAGCTATTCCGGCAGGTGTAGGGCTAAGAATGAACCTCTTCGCGATCTTCGGATTGTCGCTGGAATGGGGTATTCGCCGCACATGGACGGATTATTTCGACGATGTATCCGGCGTCTATCCGGATCCCAATCTGCTGATAAATGAGCGCAGCCGCCTCACCGCGCGCTTGTCCGATCAGAGCCTCCTCCCTGAGCTTTCAGACGGCACCAATAAGGGGCTGCAGCGCGGTGATCCGGGACGAAAAGACCTCTATTTTTTCGTCACGGGTGCGCTTACCATCAGAATAGACAAAAAGGCCAACTCGTGCTGGAAATAAGAACCGTCCGCCTGTCGTACTTTCGCGGCCGGCTTATCCTTTGACCGTCCGATGGAACTATTTGACCAGATCGACCTCCAGCGTGTTCCCGAACACATCGCCATCATCATGGATGGCAATGGGCGTTGGGCCAAAAGTCAGGGCCGGGAGCGCATCTTCGGTCACTTCAACGGAGTGGAAGCGGTTCGCGCCAGTCTGAAGGCCGCCACACGTGCCGGAGTGAAATACCTCACCCTTTACGCCTTTTCTACTGAAAACTGGAACAGGCCAAAAGAGGAGGTGGACGCGCTGATGAATCTGCTCGTTCAGACCATCATCAATGAGGTGGAGGAACTGGACAAGAATGAAGTGCGGCTCCACGCTATTGGTGATCTGGACAACCTGCCCGAAGCATGCAGAAGGCAATTGCAGGAAGGAATGGAACGCACGAGCGGCAATGACCGGGTGAATCTGATTCTCGCTTTGAACTACAGCGCCCGTTGGGAAATGGCCCACGCGGTAAGGCGCATCATTGAGGCCGGAATACCGGCACACGAAATCAGCGGACAGGTGATCACAGACCACCTGTGCACGAGGGATTTTCCGGATCCGGAACTGCTCATCCGCACCAGCGGAGAAATGCGGATCAGTAACTTTTTGCTGTGGCAAATCGCCTATGCAGAACTCTACTTTACCGATATCCTTTGGCCCGATTTCAACGAACAGGAATTTTATCGCGCAGTGATCGATTTTCAAGGAAGAGAGCGGCGATTTGGCAAAACGTCAGAGCAGCTGACCAGTCGTCCGGTGCTCAACATTATAGGGGGGAAGAAAACCGGATCATGAAGCACATCTCCTCGGCATATTTCCGCACCGCATTTCATATCGCCGCATTGCTTGTTCAGGTTCTGAGCAGCCTCACTCTGCGGGCTCAGACATCCTCCGGAGACCCACAGCGTTACAAGATTGCGGGGATCACGGTGTTGGGCACAGAATACACCGATCCTCAGGCGATAAAATTATTCAGCGGACTGCGCGAAGGGCAGGAAATCCTGCTGCCGGGAGAGGATATTGCGGATGCCATCAGGTTGTTGTGGAAGCAGAAGCTATTTGCGGATGTATCGATCTACGCTGCGGAATACAGGGGTACGGATGTATATCTGGTCATCAGCCTTTCAGAAATGCCACGTCTCGGAAGTTTTGGATTTCCAGGGCTGCGCAAATCAGAGGCAGAAAACCTCCGTGAAAAGCTCGCGCTCATTAACGGCACCGTATGCAATGAAAACCTGAAGACCACAGCCATCAGCAGGATCAGGGATTATTACATCGAAAAAGGATATTTCAACGTGGATGTCAAAATCCGCGAAACGCCGGACCCGATTCTTCAGGATAAAAATTATGTGCGTCTCGACTTCCTTGTGGAGCGCGGAAATCGTGTGAAGGTGGGCGAAATCATACTCGACGGGGTGGCAGAAATAAACCCCAGGCGCATCAAGCGCATCATGAAAAACACAAAAGAAAAAGCCTGGTGGAGAGTATTCAAGTCCTCGAAATTCATTGAAGAAGAATACACAGATGACAAAGCCAAGATCATCGGTAAATACAACAAGGAAGGTTTCCGCAACGCCCGTATAATCAAGGACTCCATTTACCCGATCAATCCTGGACTGATTGGCATCTACATGAAAGTGGATGAAGACAAGAAATTTTATTTCCGGAATATCACCTTTGCCGGAAACACGAAGTATTCCAGTGCTGCGCTCGACAGCGTCCTCAACATTCAGAAAGGCGATGTCTACAACCTGGAAATGCTCTCACAGCGCATTGATTTCAATCAAAACGGAAGAGATATTTCTTCGCTCTACACCGATGACGGTTACCTCAGTTTCTATGCATTTCCGGTGGAGACACTGGTGCAGCCAGACAGCATAGATATAGAAATCCGCCTGTACGAGGGCAATCAATTCCGCATCGGGCGGGTCGCTGTAACTGGCAATACGAAGACCAACGACCATGTTATTTTCAGGGAAATCCGGACACGTCCCGGCGACCTCTTTAACCGCTCCGACGTCATTCGGACCCAACGCGAATTAGCGGCATTGAATTATTTCAATCCGCAGGCGTTTGACGTGAAAATGAATCCAAGAGAAGACAAAGGATTGGTGGATTTGCAGTATGTATTGGAGGAAAAACCTTCCGATCAGATTGAGCTCAGTGGTGGCTGGGGCGGAGGACGTGTGGTAGGTTCGCTGGGGCTCAGTTTCAACAATTTCTCGATGCGGAATATTTTCAAGAAAGATGCCTGGACCCCATTACCTTCGGGTGATGGCCAGCGTTTTTCGATCCGCGCGGTATCCAACGGATTGTTCTTCCGCTCTTACAACCTTTCGTTTACCGAGCCCTGGCTGGGCGGCAGAAAGCCCAATTCACTCAGTGTATCCGCGTACCGCTCCGTGCAGTCGAACGGTTTGCGCCGCAGAGTAAACGATGCTCCGAATCCCGCTTATCAGTCGCTGATCATCAACGGGGCTACCGTATCTTTTGGTCAGCGCTGGCAGCGTCCGGATGACTGGTTCCTTTTCTATGCAGGTGTTTCCTATCAGCATTTTGATCTTAACCGCTTCGGGTCATTCTTCAGCTTCAACGAAGGATTCTCGAACAACCTCGCAATCAATGCGACACTTGAACGCAACTCCGTGTCCGATCCGATATATCCGACATGGGGGTCAAAAATCACCTTGAGCACGAAGTCCACGCTGCCCTATACATTGATCGGAGAGAGTTTGCTCGGACGTGAGTATGACTACGAGGGCATGAGTGATCAGGAGCGCTTCGATTGGGTAGAGTATTATAAAGTGAAATTCACAGCCAATTGGTACACCTCGCTCAACCGCCACAAGACCAACAAATTCGTACTTCACACCAATGTGGGCTTCGGGTTTCTGGGAACGTACAACAGGCAACTCGGATCATCCCCGTTTGAGCGGTTCTACCTGGGAGGTGTGTTCCTCAGCGGCTTCCTGCTGGACGGACGAGAGATTGTAAACCTTCGCGGTTATGACGATCTCTCGCTGACCACGCCGAGTGACCGCGTTGGAGCACCACTCATTACCAAGTACGGTATGGAGTTGCGTTATCCGCTGTCCACTAACCCGAGCGCGACCATTTTTGCTTTGGGTTTTCTGGAAGCCGGACGAACATGGGAGGATTTTGAGGATTACAATCCTTTCAATCTCTACCGTTCAACAGGCATGGGTTTACGGATATTCCTGCCCATGTTCGGGCTTCTTGGATTTGACTATGGATGGCGCCTGGATGAATTACCCTTCCGCCCGAACATGTCCCGCGGTCAGTTCCACTTCTCCATTGGCATGAATCTTGGCGAACTCTAGCCTCTTTCTTACCTTCGCACACCTAATAATCCTGAGCCTGAGCGCATGAATAAAATTCTTCTCTCCCTGATTATTCCTGTTGTACTTGCGACGGGAGTCTCAGCGCAAAAATTCGGCTATGTGGATTCGAAGTACATTTTGAGTCACATGCCATCCTATCAGGCTGCGCAGCAAGAAATCAACAAACTAAGTGACCAATGGCAGAAGGAAATTGAGGAGAAATATACCACGATTGACAAGCTCGAAAAAGCATATCAGGCTGAGAAGATTCTCCTCACCGACGAAATGAGGAAGAAGCGCGAAGAGGAAATTGCTCAAAAGCGCGTTGAGGCCAAGGACATGCAGAAGAAGAAATTTGGAGTTGACGGCGAATTGTTTCAGAAGCGTGAGGAGCTGATTAAACCGATTCAGGATGAGATCTATCAAGCCATTCAGGAAGTCTCTTCACAGAGCGCACTGATGGTGGTATTTGACCGGGCTAATCACAGCAATATTCTGTACTCCAATCCAAAGCATGACATCAGCGACAAGGTGCTGAAGAAAATGGGACTGAAGCCGGGAGAAATTCTGGAAGAAGAAGATACAGAAGGCGAAGACGGTGAAGACGGCGGTACCGAGGCTCCCAAGTCCGGAGGAAACACCACTGAACCGCGGGGCGGACGAACAGGAGGTGAGCGCCCACCCGCAAAAAAATGAATCGAATCACACATTGGCCCCACGTTTGAATAGCGGGTCAGAGAATAAATCAAAAATCACACATGAATAAGATTATCGCTACGGCTGCTGCACTCGTTTTTACTCTGGGTGCGATGGCGCAAAAACTGGGACACACCGACGGACAGGCACTTTTGCTTGCGATGCCCGAGCGTGCCACCATCGAAGAACAGCTCCAGAAAGTCGCTGCTGAATACGAGAATACGCTCAAGACCATGAAGACGGATTACGACGCCAAGGTCAAGGAATTCGAAATGAACCGCAACACCTGGCCGGAGGCGATTATTCAGAGCAAGGCAAAGGCGATTACTGATCTCGAGCAGAACATGTACGACCTGCAGCAAACCGCGAATGACGACCTCGACAAGCAGCAGGTTGGGTTATTGAAGCCACTTATTGATAAAGTAAACAACGCCATTGACAAGGTGGCTGTGGCTAACGGATACACCTACATCTTTGACGCTGGCGTTGGCGCACTGCTTTACAAAGGAGGAGATGACATCACCGATCTCGTAAAGGCAGAGCTCGGAATACCGGCAACTCCAAAGAACTAACTCTGCATCCTGATGCAACCAGAAATCCCGGCCATGACCGGGATTTCTTATTTTCGGGCAAGATGAAAGCAGACAATCGTCCCATCGGCATCTTCGATTCAGGCATTGGCGGACTCACTGTGGCCAATGCCATTCGCAAAGCCTTGCCTCTGGAATCATTTGTGTATTTCGGAGATACAGCGCACCTTCCTTACGGCGATAAATCACCGGAGAGCATCCGGAATTACGCAGCCGGCATAACGCGTTACCTGCTTTCCAAAAAATGCAAGGCGATAGTCATTGCGTGCAATACCGCATCTGCGCACGCATTCAAGACAGTCGTTCAAATTTGCGGAAAGGACGTGCCTGTGATTAATGTGATTGATCCCGTAGCCACATATACCGCGAAGAAATTCGACCAATCTCAGGTCGGCGTGATAGGCACCAAAGGCACGATTCAGTCGAGGTTGTATGTGCAGCGCATTGAAAAACTCAATCCGAAACTCAAGGTAATTTCGAACGCAACACCCCTTCTTGCTCCAATGATCGAGGAAGGATTCTTCAACAATTCCATTTCCCGAACGATCATTCGGAATTACCTCGAACGCCCCAATTTCAGGAAGATACAGGCGATCATACTGGGGTGTACTCACTACCCGCTTATCGCGAAGGAAATCAAAGAAATTACGGGGCCTCAGGTGGAAGTCATCGACAGTTCCAAAGTGGTCGCTGCAGAAGTGAAGAATGTGCTTCAGTCGCGGGGCTTGCTCTGCACAGGGGTGACATCACCACGACACCGGTTTTACGTAAGCGACAAAACCGAGGCATTTGAGCGCAGTACGCGCATCTTTTTCAAGGAGAAAATTCACCTGGAGTTGGTGCGGCTCTGGGATAAGTAAACAGCAGTTACGCAGACTGCTCATCGCATTCAGCGGGAGCTGTACTTTCCGGTGTGGCAGACACTATCTCCTGAGTGACTTCCTCCTCCTTGTGTCTGAAAAAGCGCTTCTGAAAAAAGAGAATGAGGAGAATTCCTGCAGTAATGGATGAGTCAGCGATGTTAAAGACGGGAGGAAAAATTTCCCTTGTTTTTCCCCCGATAGTGATCGCCTTTGAGAAGTGGAGCATATCCACGACATTGCCCATCAGGAAAGGCGCGTAGCCTTCTGAACTGAGCTGTGCCTTACCAAAATACATGGTGTAATCCCCTACATCTGCATCGAAGCGCGAGCCTTTGTCGAACATCAGGCCGTAAGCCGCGCTGTCGATGATATTTCCCAGTGCTCCTGCGATGATGAGTGCCATGCTTATGACAAGACCTGTGTGGGCTTTTTCACGAATGAATTTCAGCAGGTAGTAAATGATGACAAACACCACTACGATCCGGAATATGCTCAGCGTGAGTTTGCCGGCGTCTCCGGGAATCATCCAGCCGAAGGCCATCCCCGGATTCTCGACAAACTGAAGATCAAACCAACCGGGGATGAGCGGACGCGTCTCCCCGTAGTGGAAATGGAGTTTAATCCACAACTTAAGCCACTGATCGGCCACGAGGACGAGCAGGATCGTGATGATGGCCTTCTTCAAATCGGGAATGAATGAGCTTACTGCATATTCTTCGCCTCTATGCTCAGTGTTGCATGAGGCACCAGACGAAGGCGCTCCTTCGGAATGAGCTTGCCGGTTACACGGCATACACCGTATGTCTTGTTCTTGATGCGGAGCAGGGCATTTTCCAGAGAGATGATGAATTTCTCTTGTCGTGCAGCGAGCTGAGCCACTTCCTCACGGCTCATCGTATCACTCCCATCCTCCATCATTTTAAAGGTGGGTGAAGTATCATCTGTGCTGTTATCACCCTCATGTGAAAGTGATTGCTTCAACTCGTCCAGATCCGATTTCGCCTGGGCGAGTTTCTCGTGGATAAGTACTTCGAACTCCTTCAGGTCCTTATCCGAGTAGCGGGTAGCTTCGGTTGATGGTTTTGCTGAAGTGGTTTCTTTCTTTTTTGCCATACTCAGTTCATTTTTTGGATTTGAATGCGGGCATTCACGCCCTCCTCAATTTCCACAAGTTCACCGCCAGCCAGGCCTTCCTCAAGCACAATTTCGCCTGCGAGAACCTGGCCGCGAATATATTCCGAATTCGAACGGATTGCTTCGCTAAAAGCCCCGTCTGCGCCAATCTTTACACTTATTTTATCCGTGACCTCAAGTCCTGAGGATTTTCTCAGATTCTGGATTCTGTTCACAAATTCCCGGGCGATGCCTTCCCTGCGCAATTCATCGCTGATAGTAACGTCAAGAGCTACGGTAAGAGAGCCTTGGTTGGAGACTTTCCAGCCAGGAATATCCACAGGAATAATTTCCACATCTTCAGGCAGAAGCGTAATGGTCTCCCCGTTGAGCGGCAGATCAAATTTTCCGGAAACCTCGATACCCTGAATGACCGCCTGGGGATTATTGGCAGCAAAATCCTGAACCGCTTTCATGTGCTTACCGCATTTCCTGCCCAGCGTTTTAAAATTCAAACGCAGGTTTTTGACCATGCGCGATTCGGACTCATCCACCAACTCAATCTGCTTCACGTTTACCTCGGCCATGACCAGGCCGGCAATAGCATTCACGCGGGAACGGAAATAATCATCCAATGCGGGAATGCGCACACGTCCCAGCGGTTGCCGCACCCGAATACCTTCCTTCTTGCGAATGGACAATACCATAGAAGAGATATCCTGTGCAAGTTTCATCCGCGCCTCGAGTTCCGGATCAATCAATGCCGGATCCGGTTCGGGCAGGTATGACAGATGCACGGAATCGTGAAGTCCGGTCACATTGGTGTTTCCTTGCTGCGGGGCTGTCAGATTAAGGTACAGCCAATCAGAAAAGAAGGGAGCTACCGGACTCATGAGCTGTGACAGCGTCACGAGGCATGTATGCAACGTTTCGTATGCTGATTGTTTATCCTCACTTAGTTCACCATGCCAGAATCTTTTGCGCGAGAGCCGGACGAACCAGTTGGAGAGGTTCTGATCCACGAACTCCTCGATGGCGCGGGCCGCAGGTGTGGGATTATAATCATCATAGCACGAGCGCACTACTGCGATGAGTGAATTGAGGCTTGAGAGAATCCATCGGTCCAGTTCACTTCGTTTCTTCACGGGCACTTGCGCCTGAGCCCCGGGCACGAACGCATCGATGTTTGCATAGATTGAGAAAAAGGAATAGGTATTGAAGAGCGTACCAAAAAAACGGCGCTGCACTTCGGTTATTCCTTCCTTGTCAAATTTCAGATTATCCCAAGGCTGTGCATTCGCGATCATATACCATCGTGTGGCATCTGCACCGTATGTTTTGAGTGTGTCAAAGGGATCCACTGCATTGCCCAACCGCTTGGACATTTTGTTTCCGTTCTTATCCAGTACCAGGCCATTGGACACCACATTGCGGTAAGCCACCGAGTCGAAGCACATGGTTGCAATGGCGTGGAGCGTGTAGAACCAGCCGCGGGTCTGATCCACACCTTCGGCGATGAAGTCGGCCGGGAAATTTGCGCCAGAATCAATCAGCTCTTTGTTTTCAAACGGATAATGGAGCTGAGCGTAAGGCATGGCCCCACTGTCAAACCACACATCAATCAAATCACTTTCCCTTCGCATCGGCTTACCTGATTCTGACACCAGGATGATCTCATCCGCGTAAGGTTTATGCAGGTCGAAGGAAGAATAATTCCCGACCGAATGAACGTTCGGTACAAAATTTTCAAGTGGATTTTCCTTCATGAATCCGGCCTTCACTGCGCGTTCGATACCCTTTTTCAATTGCTCGACGGAACCAATGCAAATCTGCTCTGTACCGTCTTCAGTGCGCCAGACAGGAAGCGGAATACCCCAGAATCGTGAGCGTGACAAGTTCCAGTCATTCGCGTTCTCGAGCCAGTTGCCGAAGCGGCCGGTGCCGGTAGATTCAGGTTTCCAGTGAATGGTTTTGTTGAGTTCCACCATGCGGTCGCGGACTGCAGTGACTCTTACAAACCACGAGTCGAGCGGATAGTAAATAACCGGTTTATCGGTTCGCCAGCAATGTGGATAGTTGTGATTGTATTTCTCCTTGCGGAACAATTTGCCTTCCTGCTGCAGTTTTAGTGCAATACGGTCATCGACGCTGAGATAGGCCAGCTTCGAGGTGTCTTTAATCACCCCTGCCAGTTTCACTTTTTGAATAGCGAGTTCGGCTTCCTTCTCTTCTGCGGAATAGTAATCTTCCTTGACGAATTCTTCCCCATAGAGAAAGACACCGTCCTTAACTTCTGGCAGAAAGCGTCCGCGCTTATCCACGAGCGTAAGCGATCCGATGCCACTCTGCTTCGCCACCCGGAAGTCATCTGCGCCGAAGCTGGGAGCGATATGGACGATTCCGGTTCCATCTTCAGTAGTTACAAAATCACCGGTGATGACACGAAATGCATCACCGTCGTTGGGCACAGCAAACGGAAGGAGCTGGTGATAACGGACGCCTGACAGCTCAGCACCGGTGAACTCGCTGATGACAGACCAGTTGCGCAGTTTGAGTCCCTTCTCTTCACTGTCTGTTCTGAACATCCCTTCGGAGACGGCATCCTGACCATCGGTTTCGAAGTACGAGGAGAAGCGATCAGCGGCAAGAATGACCTGCACTGTGCGGCCGCTCACTGTGCATTGCACCAGCACATAGCGGATGTCAACGCCTACTGCAAGAGCAGTATTGGACGGCAGCGTCCAGGGTGTGGTGGTCCATGCAAGGAAATACGCGGGAGCGGTTGATTGGATGGCCGCAGCTAACCCTTCACCCGGAATGATCTCAAACATGGCTACTGCAGAAGTGTCTTTTACTTCCCGGTAGCAGCCGGGTTGGTTGAGTTCGTGTGAACTGAGTCCGGTGCCCGCGGCGGGAGAAAACGGTTGAATGGTATATCCCTTATATAGCAATCCTTTTTCATCGAGTTGGCTGATCAGCCACCATACTGATTCGATGTAGCGGTTGTCATAGGTGATGTAGGGATCGGTCATGTCGACCCAGTAACCCATTTGCCGGGTAAGTTCCTCCCAACGATCGGTGTATTTCATGACCTCCTTGCGGCAGGCCAGGTTGTAATCTTCAACAGTAATTTTCGTTCCGATATCCTCCTTTTTAATCCCGAGCGTCTTTTCCACTGCGAGTTCAATGGGCAGGCCGTGCGTATCCCAGCCTGCTTTGCGGTGCACCTGTTTACCCAGCAGGGTTTGGTACCGGCAAAAAATATCCTTGATGGTACGGGCCATTACGTGGTGGATACCGGGCATACCGTTCGCCGAGGGCGGACCTTCGTAGAAAACGAATGAATGGCTGCCGGAACGTTCGCTGATGCTTCGCGAGAAGATATCATGCTTCGCCCATCGTTCCAGAACTTCCTGGTGAATAGCCGGAAGGTCCAATTGCTTATATTTCTCGCTGTACGTGGGTTTCATGCAGATCCGGAATAATTGGATGCGCGAAGATAGAAAAGGAAGCGAGGCCTGAAAGCTGATCTATTTATCTGTATTTCAGCATATTAATTCAAATGCTTCAATTAACAGCCCGCTCTGCAAAACATCATATCCCCATTCATTCCAACCCGCAGGCTCATTACTTTCTTTACACAGTCCTGTGGAAGAGCTAATCCGTCGGCCCTGCTGCCTTTCACCATTGGTACCCTTAGCCCTGCAGGGCCAGACTGACCAGTATTTCTGTGGCACATAACTAAGACCAACGACGCTCTTTATGTTTTCATTCTGCGCATGTAGAGTTTTCCTTCTGACATGCCTTACCGTGCTTCTGATCCTGCTGGTTCACCTCCACACCGGGCCTTACCACATCCCGTCAGAAAGCGGTGATCGGTGCAGGCTGTCATGCGTCTCCGAGGAGGTTCAGGCCGGTATCTGTGAATCCAGTTGTACGGAGGGATCCCTTTTCAGGCCGGTCCATTATACCTATATATATATACCTGCGAATCCTGCCGATGTGAAAACAACGCGGGGAATCTGCGGCGCACGAACCATTTTGAATCAGTTTGCTAAAAATCGGGATAAAGTGCAACCTTCGAAGTACAACCTTCCGTATAACGGTATGGGTCAGTCGGAATTTACGCGTGCCTGTGATCCCGTCGTGTCAGTCATGGCGGGTCTTGGCATTGCACCACGACGAGGCACGGCAGGAGTGACAGGCTCTGCCGAAGCAGACTATAATCAAACGACGAAGACCTTGACGACACTTCGCACCGGGCATGATGCCATGCTCTTCCGTATCCCTCTGAACTCCGGTACGTCTCCGGTTCAAATTGAACGCATATGAAGACCGGCAGCCAGACCTTACCTCTTTTCAACGACATGCAAAGAACCAGCCTAATGGTAAACCTGTTGACTATTCTCCAGAGCCGCTTCAAGCTAATTGCGGTGCTGTTCATCGCCCTTTTCGTGTTCCTGCCAGGAATCACCATGGGTCAGAACGTCCTCAACAATCTGGGGCTGACAGCCACTGAACCGGCTGAGGTTGCTTTCTCCCTGCGGAGACTGAGTACCACCTACCTGGGCCCTGCCATCCGGGTCCGGAGGAGCAGTGACAATGCCGCGCAGGATATAGGCTTTACTGCGGGCGGCGACTTGGATCAGGCCGCTCTGCTGGCCTTTGTAGGAAGCGGCAATGGCTTCATTGCCACCTGGTACGATCAGAGTGGTAATAACCGCCATGTGACTGCATTGGCTTCGAACCAGCCGCAGATTGTAGTCTCAGGTGTTGTACTGACCAACGGCACCGGTAAAGCCAGGGTTCAATTCAATGGAACTTCTGCATACCTGACCAATCCTACCTACGTTCCCACTGCACAGCCGATAGCCTTATCAGCCGTATGGCAGTTTACTTCACTCACCTCACCCGGAGGAGAGATCTGTGGATGGGGTGCTAACTC
>JBKDGH010000148.1:0-3068 GCA_046336655.1 Flavobacteriales bacterium
CTCGGTTATTCTCCGTGACTCCGCCGGTATCCCTGACGAGTTGCTCCTCAGCAGAGCTCGTTTCCGTTTCCCGGAGAGTGCAGTAAATCTATTTTTTGTTTTTTACTTTTACAACCTGTCCTAAGTTTGGGGAGGCTACAACAACAATAAATTTTAAACAGTCAAAATACTATTGCCAATATTTAATTAAGTTAGTTAAGTATGATATCAATATACTTATCTGCATAGGTTATGATAAGTTGTCAAAAAAGCCGGAGTTCTCATTTAGTAGATGAGAATTCCGGCTTTCGTACCCTACGGGTTGGATTTATCGAACTTTTTGGATGATTTTCAAGTACTTAGAATATTAATTAAATCTCGTAGTTGGAAACCGCTCCTTTGAGTCAAAGAATCTCCTCATAAATTCTTTGACTCAAAGGTATAATTTAAACTCAAAAATTAGCATAGAATCTAGAGCCTAAATTCGTTAACTTTTAGACCAAGTTTGAACGAAATACTTGAAGATAAAAGAGCCTTTGCTCGAACTTTGGAATGTATGGTCATCCCCTTAAATAGAATTAGAACGAAGAACAAATTCTCAGCTACTAGTTCAGTTGTTAAGTTAGATATACTTGAGATTGTTTGCTATTGTTTTATTACTTTCTTAAATTCAAAATTATAGGCATTAGCAAATTTGATTACATATATGCCAGCAGCAAAACCTGAAGTTTGTATAGTCGTTTTTTGAATAAAACTTCCTTTATAAATAGCCACACCCATTGAGTTAATTATTTCAAAGTTAACGGATTCGTTATTCCCTGGCATTTCAATAGTTAGTTCATTTGTAAAAGGGGTTGGATAAACCCTAACTTCCAATATTTCATTGTCACACTGAACAGCAATTATTTCTGAGTATTCAAATTGCCCATCGAAATCGGTTTGCTTTAAGCGATAATAGCTTGTGCCTACAAATGGAGTTACATCAATAAAAGAATAATTTGAAATTTGTAAACTATTTCCTGCTCCATCTAACGTACCCAAAAGCTCATAATTTATTCCATCAATACTCCTTTCAATGGTGAAGAAATCATTATTAGTTTCAGTAGCGGTTGACCATTTTAAAGTTGTTGCATTGCCATCACAGTTTCCGCTAAAACTAAATAGTTCAATTGGAAGCGGACTTGTTGTTGGGTCTAAAGTTCCAATAGTATAATAAAAATTTGAAGTAATATTAGAAGCATCAACCGCAAATCTTACCTGATCACCTGTAACACTTGGGGTTGTTCCCGGTACAATGCTAAACGTTGCAGAAGGAGAATTTCTGTAAAGTAAAACATAGTTAGAAGGAACACCAGGTGTATTACCAATTCCATAATCACCAAAGTCAAAGTAAATGGTAACCAAACCGTTGTTTGAACTAATATCAGTTTTATTGATATACCAGTCATTAAGCCATCTTTGAATCACTGTTGCTGGAAGATTGGAAGTTGAAATGGTCGGAGTAATAGGGCAGTTAATTCCACATGTTAAATAATCTCCGTTATCTTTTAGGAAATCACCCGCTCCGGCACCTACCCTAAAACCCATACCTGAACTTTGTCGTGTGGCAGCTATACTGTCTGTTGTTGATTCTCTGCCAATTCCATTCACGTAATAAATATAACTTGAAGATGTTGGAGGAGTATATTTACTATTCGATACAGTAATTGAATAAAAGGTACTCTGGTTGGTTTCAATTAGGGTTCGCCTGGTTGTTGAAAGTGCTGAGTAAAACTGACTGAACTCTGCCATTTTTCCGGTTAAAGCCTCACCAGCTTCAAAACTGGGATTAATACTTTGCAATAATCGAATAGAATTGAAATTAAATGCGTTAGCATCCGCCTGTGTTGCAGATCCGGTTCCGTTATTAAACAACTGGCGGTTAGTTCCGTTAAATCTACCGGATAAAATCATAGGCGCTCCTACTGTAAAAGCGGTGGATGGATTAACACCTGAACGCTCAAAAACAAAATTATTACCACCTCTTTGATTGATGTTTGCAAAATTAACATTACTCCAATCGGCACTTGTAAGAGCAGTATTACCTACCGACCAAACCCTAAGGTTGGCACCAGAGCTAATATCCGATCGCAAAACAGAATTTACGGTAAGCAAATTACCGGTGTAGGCTGATGCAAAAGTTGCCGTTAAATTAGTTTGCAATGCATTTGTTCCTTGCATGGCTGGCCATGAAGAAGAACCATTAAGTCGTATAATATTACCTGCACTTATAATTTGAGGCTGGCGAGTAATAGCACCTGTTTGCGATAAGTTTATGCCATTACCACTTTGATCATACCAAATAGATACATAAGCACTCGGAGGTGTAACAGGAAGCGTAGACGGAACGGTTGGTCCACTTATTCCGTAATACACCGATTGACCATATTCTATGTATTGCCTGTCTGTTGCCGATAAAGCCGTACTAAAGTAAATGAGTTCCTGAATATCACCATTATGCCCTTGAGTATTGGCAGTAGGTATGGTACCAATAGCAAATTCACCAGCAGTGATATTCATAGCGGCTGGTGTACCCAGATTGGTCATTGCTTGTGAAGCACCATTTATCCACTGTGTTAAAGCCGGTAAAGATGTTCCCGGCAAAATTTGGGATGAAATATACCAAGTATTGGTGTTTAGCAAAGTGCTACCAACCATACCGGCACCTAGGTTTTCTACACCATACCTGCCTTGCGTGGCGCTGTTAAAGGCAAACCAAGCGCCATACCTTCTGCCGCCTCCTCCGTTATCGCCCCAGCCAAATAATTCGCCACCGGGGTTAGCAAGCCCTCGTGCTCGCCAAACACACGATGTACTTACCGGTTGAGTCGTAAGAAAGAATGCATTTTTAAGATAAGTGCCATTAAAAAAAATTGAAGGTCTGTTTGAAGAGTTTTTTTCTATAATACCTGCGTTGATAATTCTTGGTTGTAAACCAGGTGTTGCTTGGGTGGCGTGCCTATTGTTTCCACTTTGATCGTACCAAGTAGCTACAAAAGCGCTAGGTGCGGCGGCAGGAAGTGTAGCGGAAAGTATAGGACCACTTACAC
>JBKDGH010000149.1:0-58328 GCA_046336655.1 Flavobacteriales bacterium
ATCACAGCCACGGGGTCATCCAGATGCTCAAGGACGTGGGTAAGCACAATATTGTCGTATCTCTCCTTGAGCTGCATACTTTCAAACAGGGCGTGGACATAATTAACCTGATCCCCGAGGGATAACTTCGCCTTGGCAATGGCTTCGTCGGAAGCTTCCACGCAGGTGATGTCATTGGAAAGACCGAGAAGCCGTTTGGTGAATGCCCCTTCGAAGCTGCCAAGTTCCAGTGTTTTTCCGGTTCTGAAGAAGGGAACAAACGACTTGATCATGTAGTGATGCAGCACATCATAGTCGAACGTATAGCCATACTTGCGGCCTTCATTGTCTTTGGACTCGAGATTATAATCTCTTTTGGTTTGCATACCCGTTAGTTTAGTTTTAGAATAATACTTCAGCAAGTCCGAACCCATTCCTGCCGAAGTCATTGCCGTTGTAAAGTAAGTAATTTTTCTCCCCAACTTTAAAAAGATGGGGGTAGCACATCATATCAGCATCCCAGGATCCTGGTGTGTTTTCATACTGCAGCATGTCATCGTTTCTGGTCCAGTGGATCAAATCAGTGGAAAACGCGTAGCCCAACCGGTAGCCTCTGGACTTGTCTTCCTTAAAACCGAAGGCATGTCTGAAGCAGAAAATCATGTGGTACAGTCCATTGTGATGAATTACTGCAGGCAGGGCCTGGCATTCGTTTTCATCAATGCGGTTATCTATGATGGTCCGGCCTTCTTTCTGCCAACGGACCTGATCGCTTGAAGTGGCGTGAGCGATTTTATACACGCGCTCCGGCCTGGCTTCTTTCGATTCCCTGATCCACCGGAGCCCGCAGATATACCACATGTGGTAGGTGTTGTTTACTTTCATGACAAAGGGATCGCACACCAGAAAGGGCTCGTGAAGGGAGGACGTCAGGACAGGCCCCACTCCTGTTCTCACGAAGGTCTCTCCCCCGTCAGTACTCACCGACAGGCCGATAGATGATTCCACGGAAACAGATTGGCGCCGGCTTATTCCGCTGATGTATCCGTACACGGTGTTTTCTTCCCGATAGACATGAAATGGAAAAATACCATGCTCATCGTACGCCCCCAATTCAGCGGGAGCCAGGATGGGTTGCCGGGAGATTCGCTTCAGCTTGGAGAAGGAAAGGTCGAATTCGGCAAAAACAACATGGCTGATGAAGTTGCCGGGTGAATCTGTGGACCGCGATGAGAAGTACACCCTCACAAAGTCATCACCAATCAGCGTTTGCGGTGATTGCGCGTAGCTATGACAGTTCAGCGGCAGGTGGTGCTGGCCGGGGTCAAAGATGTGGCCGATCTTTCGGAGTCTGACCGTACGCGAATTCATCGTGTCAATCGATTTTCCAATAGCGCGAGTGCAATTCCTTCGCGCCCCATGCCATTGCATTGATAGAACACATACCACTGATCACGGTGATGAAAGAGATGGGGATAGCTTACGGACTCATTTTCCCAGGGTTCACCGGAAGGGAGCAGCCCTGCATGATCATCCTGGCGGTGCCAGTTTACGAGATCATCGGACCAGGCATAGCCCGTGCGATACCCACGTCCAGGAGTCTTGAATCCGAAGTTATAGCGATAAGAGAAGAGCATGTGATAGATGCCATTCGCAAAATTTACATCACCGCTCGCCTGGCATTCATCTTCTTCCAGTGAGTCAGCCAGCAAATTGCGACCGAGTTTGGTCCAGTTGATCCCATCATCAGAAACAGCGCCGCGTATCTTGTACACCGGTTGTATGCCGTCCGTTCCTTTGCGCCAGGCCCGCCCTGAGGCATACCAGATAAACCACTTATTGTTGAACCGCTTCACCTTGGGGCTTCCAACTACAAAGGGTTCATCGGGACTATAGGAAATAATGGGGCCGGGCCCGGGCTTTACGAATGTATAGCCACCGTCTGAACTTATGGCGCATCCGATGGCGGCATTGAAGGGCACCGTGGCACATCGGGTGATACCCCCATAGTACAGTCGAATCTCATCCTCATGCCGGACAGCACTCACCGGATAAGTGCCGAATTCATCAAATGTTCCGGTTTCTCCGAGTGCTACCTGGGGTTGCTCTGAAACAGATAACACCTTCGTCAGATCATTGGGATCGAGATCCGCATATCCGATATAGCTGCAGTATCGTCCTTGCTCGTCAGGCTTGTTGCGCGAGCAGAAATACATGCGCACATGCTCACCGGATGAGATCACGGACGGTGATTGAATAAAATCATTCATCCACCATATCCCGTCCGATTGATGGGGATGGAGCACTCTTCCTAGTTTCTTCCACGCGAGCATATTAAACGGGGCAGTCTGTTAATCGGTTCTTGATGATTTGGAGTAGAAGCCGATCCAGCTCGCCCGCACACCGATTCTGTAACCGGAAAGAAGATAGAACTGAGCCAGCATATAATTCACAAACCTCAGGCCCGTGTATGCAATCCCAAGCCCGTCGCGGATATAGTATGCCCGGTTATTCCGGGTCCGGAAACTATCCCGGATGAAATAAATATCGCGGAGTACGAGGGATTGTTTGCTGCGTTCCAGACTGAGCTCCTCCTTGTTGCCTCCGAAGGCATGCCAGATGCTTTGCGGGTAATAGGGCCTGATGTGTGTGATGTCATAATAAAACCGGCTGCCGTGAACGGGGGATGCAATAATCAGAGTGCCGCGCTCATCCAGCATTTGGATGTATCGGTCGAGTATTTCAATCAACTGCTCCGAATGCAGATGCTCGACCACATGGGAGATCAGAATGACGTCGAATTTTTCATTGATCTTAGGCAGCTCATCGAGGTGAATGCAATTGTAACCTCTGGCCTTGGCGTGTTCAATGTACTGCTCATTGACCTCAACTCCTGCGACCTGAAATCCACTGCCCGCTGCCAGATCAAGGAATTTACCCCGGCCGAAGCCAACGTCAAAGAAGGTGCGTTTGCCTGAGGCATAAAGCGCAGAGAGCTTTTTCCTGAGTATGCGGTATTCCGCATGATGATAGTGCGCTCTGCCAATAACCGATGTGTAGTTCAGACTCATGCAGAATATTTGACAATCACCGCCTGACCATTGAGGTTGTACATCTTGATTCCACCGGTGAGGTTCATTTCGTCCACCAGCTTGGTAACTCCCTCGCAGCGAAGGAAGCCGTAATCGTCAAACACAACTATTCCACCAACCGAAAGCCGGGGCCACACATATTCGAAAACATCGCGAGCGGATTGGTAGACATCCACATCGATGTGGCAAAACCGGAAATTCAGTGTATCCGCCTCCTGTCTGTGATCATCAGGAAAAATACCTTTCAGAATCCGGAAGTTGCTGACCTGAAGCTGGCTCAATCCGGCTTTCACATCCTCCTCACTCGCGTCAGCATGCTCTCCACCTTTGTAAAACGAGTCATTTTCTCCTGTTTTTACTACTCCTTCAAACGTGTCGGCAAGATAAACCTGACCGGTGTTGCGCGAAGCGCGCGTGATGACACAGGCTGTACCACCTCGCCACACGCCCACTTCAAGGATATCACCCGGGAGATGATTGGTTTGCGCAACAAGGCTCCAGAGGTTATAGGCCCGGTAGATATCGATAAGCGTGCGCTGAGAGGCTACGTCAAATACGTGTATGAATTCCGGATCCGTTTTCCACGGTGAATACGTGGCATTGGGTACGATCGTTTCGTGATAGAATGCAGGGTTATACTGAGTAAGCCTGATGTCAATCAGGGACTTGATGATCTTCTTTCGGAACTGGAGGAGTTCCTGTAAAAACTCTTGCATGGGCTTAGGTGTTCTCGATTAAGCTGTCAATGGCATCCACGTCAAATACCGGAATGCCGAGCTTCTTTTGAACATGCATCCGGTCGGCAAAGTGGTTGTCGATGAATATGGATTTGACAGGATTCATGTAGTTCGTTTTATCCTCTTCCATTCCGAGGTGTATCACCTCATCAAACATATGACGGGATAGGTGAAATCGGTGGAGGGTTTCATCCAGATCAAGGCGGTGCTTGGTGATGAGGATTGTCTTTATCCCTTTGTTTCGGCAGTGATAAATGAATCTTACTGCGTCGGTGTTCACTTTGCCGTGTACGATCAGGGTGTCATCGAAATCGATGTAGGCCTTATCGTACGCATAGTCAATCTTGTAGCGGTTGTAGAGACAACGGTCCAGAGAGATGGGGTAGTCATTGGCGATGATGCTCACATCCTTCTCCATGGCGTCGAAAAGCGAGAGCAGCGCAAAATTAACGCCCACCTGGCGGTATAAACCCATTGTGCTTGCCTGTCGCACCGCGAACTCCAGTAATTTGTACTTCCCCTCTGCGTCCTTCTTGATCTGAAAGAACCACGCCCCGCGTATAGGCAAGGCACCATTGATCGTGTTGGCGATGTAAGCGATTTCATCGGTGAGTTCTGACCGCACTGACCGGAATGAAATACCTATCTGTACGCGCTCCCGGGTGCGGGGTCCGATAAAATGAAGCTTCCCTTTTCTGTCAGTAAAACAATCCACGCTGAGTTCTTCTCCTGGAAGCAGCTCCGTTACTACCATATCCGACAATGCCTCCCTGTGCCGGTTAAATTCATCGGTGGAATGGCAGGCAAAGGCTCCTTTACCACCCTGACCCTGATTCGGTTTGACAAATACCGGAAAGGTCATGGCCTCATAGGGCGCGGAGTACACTTTCGGACAAAAAGACTCATTCCTGAATACCTCATAAGTGCGAAGTTTTTCACGGGCAATCAGGCAAGTCCGGGGCTCTGAACCAATGACGGTGGCATTGAGTTCGCTTTCATGCTGCTTGAGAAAAAGGGTGATGGTATCATGAGTCGGGAAGATGAACCGGATATTCCAGCGAATCAAGAGTGAATTGAACTTCTCAATGAAATCAGGTGAACTGATGTAGTAGTCATCCTCGTCGTAATGAGCGCTGTCATAAAGGAAAGAGGCATGATCAGACTTTCCTGAAGCTCCAAACATGTCCACATGCAGATTGTACCGCAGGGAATGAAAGATCTCAATGGCGATTTCGGATCCACCGGGAAATATCAGTACGTTGTGCCTTTCCGGCAGTTCGGTTGATGTGGGTTGTATCTTACTTTGCTGACTCAAGATGGCTTGTTCTGTTGTACAAAGTCGTATTCATGGAGCATATTCATCGTTCCTTCCTTTCCGCAATGCATGAGCATGTCAATGACTGAAAGAAATGGAATGAATGGACTATTTGCCTGATTGTACGGAACATTTCTTGCCTTAAGAAACTTCAGGCTCAGTCCGGCATCTGCGAAAGCAGTACTTGAGTACAATTCCAGTCCGCCTATAGGATTGATGTATTCTGTGGCAAGGAGAGCCTGGCAGATACTGATTACCCGCGCCTCCGACTTCAAGGTATGATCTGCATGGATCCCGGATGATTCAACAAGCGTGGTATGGATACCGAGATGGTTTTTAATCAGATGAATGCTATTCAGGATAAAGGCAAACAAATTCATGCTGTCATGCTTAATGCATGATTCTATCAGCGGGAAGGTTTCTTCAAACCCGACAGCTTTTCGATAAGCTTGCTGGATACGATTGAGCATTTTGACCCTTTCCTGAGGCCACATATCTGCGAGTTTGCGTTCTGTGATGTGCAAATAATCCGAATCTTTTTTAAGGGGTATCGTGATGTAGTCTTCTTGTTTGTTTAGCAGGATTCTGTTGCGGTTGATCCAGCCCTTTTTTGTGTATTCAATATTGTCATACAGGACAAATACATCCACACTGTTCATCAGTTGAAAGTAGCCAATGTAAGGCATGAAGTAGGGCTGCATTATAGCCACTCTCATTGCTAACAGATAGAGGCAATTACATTCGAAATCTGATCCTGATCTTCTTCGTTGAGTCCTACAAACAGGGGTAAACAAAGTACCCTGGAGGAAATCGATTCCGACACCGGAACACAAGGTGAGTGCTCAAGATAGGGAAGAAGGTTAAGGGAAGGGTAGAAGTATCTGCGCGGGAATACTCCTTTTTCTTCTAATCTCTTCAATGCTTCCAGGAGTGTGGATTCATCGGGAAAGAGGACAGGGTAATAGCTGTAGTTCCATTCCAGATCCTTTCTCAGATTCATGAACACAAGAGAAGTGGAGCGCAGCCGTTCATCATAAGCAAGAACTGTTTTTTTTCTTTCGCTGAATATGACATCCTGGTATTTCAATACCGCGAGGCCCATAGCGGCCTGAAGCTCCGAGATTTTACCGTTAATTCCGACAGCTTTAAAAGATGTGGGGCTGAGGTGTCCGAAGTTATGACTGAAGTAGATTCTGTCGTACATCTCCTGGTTCTGGCAAAAAGCGGCGCCTCCTTCCGCGGTATGAAACACCTTGGTCGCGTGAAAGCTGCATGTGCTGATATCGCCGTAATTAAATATGGAGCGCCCTTTATACTTCACACCAAAACAATGGGCTGCGTCATAAATCACGTACAGCCCATGCCTCTTGGCGATCTCTTCTATCCGTTCCACATCACAGGCATTACCAAAAACGTGTGTGGCCAGAATAGCCCGTGTGCGCGGATTAATTGCACCCTCGATCAAATCCGGATCTATGGTGAGATGGTCAGCTTCGATATCTACAAAAACCGGCGTGCACTTTTCCCAAAGGATAGCGGTCGTAGTAGCTACATAACTAAAGGGAGTAGTAATTACCTCACCGCCGTCGGCAAGAAGATGAAGAGCGATCTGAATCGGTACTGTTCCATTGTTCATGACAACAAAATGGTCTGCGCCCAGATAGGACCTCAATTCAGCTTCAAGTTGCAAAAGCAGTTCTCCCCGATTGGTCAGCAACTGCGTGGTCCATATCCTGCGCAGTAAATCCTGATATTCTTCCTGAGGAGGGAGATATGTCCTGGTGACTGGAATCATCCTCAGGAAAGCGGTTTAGCAAAGAGAATTGTTTCTTCTGCATGAATGGTGTAATGTCCGAGATAGAACGTATAGTCTAATCCCAGATTCGAGATCCACTCAGGTATATTGGCAAAGTCATCCCAGCCATGGTAAATGGCAATAGCCAGTTTTGGTCGGTCGCGCCGGATAACTTTCTCCGCGCCTCGCAAAGCAGCGGGTTCAGATCCCTCGATATCCATTTTTATGTAATCGACTCTTGATACTCCATTTCGTTCGCAGAAATCATCAATGCGTATGCTTGTTGTCGTTCCGGTTTGGCGATCGAAAGGAGAGGTAGAAACTCTGCTTGCCGGTCCTCTGTCCTGGAAGTAGACAGTCTGGTCGCTGATATCAGATACCGGGTTATCTACGACCGATATCCTGGGTGATAATTCAGGATTTAAGGACAGATTCGTCTGGAGAATTTTCAAATTCTTGGGGATAAACTCAAAGGAGTAGACATGCCCTTTCGGTCCCGTCTTCTCGGCAAAATACAATGCAGTATCTCCATAGCATCCTCCAACATCAAGGATTACATCACCTTCCTTTGCCTCTACGATTCGCTGATTCCCTTCTTTGTAGGCATATTGCTCGAGAATAAAATCGATTGCAATTCCGAGATCGCCGAAGAACAGCTGTATATCCGATCCAAAGGGCTTTAAGTCGTACTTATAAAGGGTGAAGTGTAAAAAATCAGGATCAATGCTTTCATCTCCGATTTTCATTTGACCGGCGCTTTTAACCGCATTATGAAATTCAGGATTATTAGTTGGAAGCATCACCCTTTCGCCTCCAAGAAGACGGTAGCTAATGACTTGAATAAGCAGACTCTGTCCTTTTGGATTTAGTCGAAGGTAAAGTCGTTCCAGTTTTGGAATGTGATTTCGAATTTGTGCTGTCAGCGCGTCAGCCCTCTCACCCGATTTATACGATATTGTTTGCTTTACAGCACGTTTCAGGCGATCAGTCAGGGATTCCGGGTTCAATTTATAAGGCCCAAACCGGAGTTCGTCATAATTTTCCTTCCCATACCGTCGGTACAGATGAGAACTGATATGATCTTTTAATCGACGTTCAAACTCACTCATAACACGCTTTTTTCGATTGTCCATGGATAGTTCATGGGGCGTATAAGACCTGGGAATTTTCCTAACCAGGCGCCTTGTCTTTTTTTCTCTACTCCTTCGAGGACAATGGTTTCCTTCGCATAAATCAGCGCTTTTTCCCCGCGCTCCACAACCATTACGTCCAGGGAATAAACGTTGTCATTCAGCGTATTGGCCGGGATCGTACACTTGAAATCAATCTCACCCGGATCTATCGACATGCCCGGAGAACAAGCGACAAAAATGAGACTTCCATCCGGGGTGTTAAAGAAGATATTAATCGAAATCAACTCATGGTGAACTTCGCTTTGCAACGCAATCCGTATGGAAAGATCATTATCAATGTCGAAATGGCCTTTGTTGCCATTGTCAGTGAATTCAATGCTGTTGAGTGTAATGCCTGAAACTGTTTGACCGATGACCCGCGAGGACTGATTCAGGGTGGCTTTGGTGTATGCCTGGACCACGGACTCTATTTCACCATCCTCCGACACCATTCCATTGCTCAACAGGATGCCACGGCTGCATAAGGATTTAACGGCTATCATGTTATGACTGACGAAGATGACCGTTCGTCCCTCACCACGTACATCCTTCATTTTCCCCAGGCACTTTTTCTGAAATTCGGCATCGCCGACAGCGAGCACCTCATCCACAATCAGGATATCGGGCTCGAGATGAGCGGCCACGGCAAAGGCCAGGCGCACATACATGCCACTCGAATAGCGCTTTACCGGTGTACCGATGTATCGCTCTACACCGCTGAAGGCGATGATCTCGTCGAGCTTAGCGTCAATCTCGCGTTTGCGCATGCCGAGGATGGCGCCGTTGAGGTAGATGTTCTCCTTGCCGGTGAGTTCAGGGTGAAAGCCAGTACCGACTTCGAGCAAACTGGCGACGCGACCGCGAATTCTGATGCGTCCGGTGCTTGGACTGGTTACGCGACTTAAAATTTTGAGGAGCGTGCTTTTGCCCGCTCCATTCTTTCCGATGATGCCCACCGATTCACCCTGATCAATGCGGAAGTTGATATCCCTGAGACTGTAAACCACATCGCTTGTTCCCGCGACGGAGCGGTCGTTCGTCTCTCCGATTCTAAGAAACGGATCTTCTTTTCCACGCACCCGCGCGATCCATCGCTCGAGGTCGCGGCTCAGCGTACCCGTCCCGATTTCACCGAGGTGATATACTTTGGAAAGATGTTCTGAGTGAATGGCGGTAGGCATAGGTCAGACAGTGTCCACGAATTTCTGCTCCACACGATTGAAAATGAGGATGCCGAGAAAGAGAATGAATGTGGTAATGCCGAGGCTGTATGCAAGGTAAGACCAACTGAATAATCCCTCGCCGAAAAAACCAAACCGCATTCCTTCAATCACAGGCGCCATAGGATTCCACTGCATGATGTTACGAGCATCCTCGGGCAGGGTAGACAGCGGATAGATGACCGGAGTGGCATACATGAAGAGCTGGACGCCAAACGTGATTAGAAAGGCGAGATCACGGTACTTAGTGGTAGCCGCACTGATGATCATCCCCAGCCCAAGTCCAAGTCCGGCCATGATGGTTAACATCAGCGGAATAAGAAAGATATAGGCACTCATCTCAGGTCTGTAGTCGCGGGCGACCACATAGTAAATGAAAGTAACCGCAAAAAGCAGCAACTGAACACCAAACTTGAGCAGGTTACTCATCACAATGCTCAGTGGCATAATGAGTCGGGGGAAATACACCTTGCCAAATATGCCTGCGTTGTCCTTGAATACTGTGCTGGTCTTGGTCAGGCATTCGGCAAAATAGTTCCAGGTGACGATGCCTGCCATGTAGAACAGGGGCTGCGGAATGGTATCACCAGTGTCAATCTTCGCAAGGCGACCAAAGATGATGGTAAAGGTGATAGTGGTTATGAGGGGCTGCAGGAAAAACCAAACCGGCCCCAGAATGGTCTGTTTGTATAAACTCACAAAGTCCCGGCGGACGAGAAGCCACAGCAAATCGCTGTAATGCAAGGTTTCCCTCAAATTCAACGTGAAAAATGAACGCTCGCTTTCAATGACAAGATCCCACTGAGTTTCGGGATTCTGTTCCATGGATATTGGCATTTGGTGTGGCAGGGCAGACTGGTCTTGGCGCGGTAAAGATAGGGATATTGGCATATTGCGAGGACCCCGGACAGGGGCTGGAGAGTTTTTCACAGCCTTCGTACTTTAGCCCCGCTATGTCCAGTCCTTTCTTCTCAGTCATCATTCCAACCTTCAACCGTGCCGGTATTATCCGCGATGCAGTGGAAAGTGTGCTTAACCAGAGTTTCTCAGATTTTGAGGTGATTGTGGTAGATGATGGATCCACAGATGACACTCCGGAAGTGCTCAAGATCTATGCGTCTGAGCCGCGCTTCAGGTTGCTGATTCAGGAAAATGCCCGGGAAAGCGCTGCCCGGAATAATGGAATCCGAAATGCACGGGGCGAATTCATGTGCTTCCTTGATTCGGATGATCTCTTCCTTCCTGAGCACCTGAGTAACCTGCATGCTGCCATTCTTTCGCACAACAGTGAGCCGGCATTTTATTTTAGTTTGCTGTTGATGCAGACCCCCGACGGCAAGCGCAAGCCAGCTGCGGATGAAGTGGTGACAGAGGGAGGGGTTATCGAGCTGTTGTACAGGAATCGCGTCAATACGATTTCTGCGTGTATGCACAGAAGTATTTTTGAAAAACATATGTTCAGAGAGGACATCTATGTGGATGAAGATTCTGAGTTCTTTTACCGCGTTGCGGCATCGTTTCCACTGTATTGCGTGAAATCGTACACGTCCGTACACCGTTGGCACGAGAGTAACACAGACCAGTTTTATGGCCGTTCACCGGAATACTACGCCAACCGACTGATTAGCCTTAAAATCTATCATGAAACGGCATTGATCAGGGATGCCTTTCCTAAGAATAAGTTTCAAAAGGACATCTCAAAGAACCTCCAGTGGCGTGCACACGCCCTGGTCAGACAGCAGCGTTGGAAAGAAGCCCGCCGCGATATACTCAGTGCCTTTCGCTATGACTTTAAGCAGGCCGCTCTCCCGGGAAACTGGAAAATCCTGTTGAAATCCTTGGTGAGCTGACCCTGCGTTCTGCCGAATCCCTTAAGCAGCCCCCCCCGTGAATTACAGATAATTTTAGTTCGTTGGCATGCGATCCGAATTGAACGCTTAGTGCGCATGCAAATCTCCAACTCATGATAATATCTTGCGGAACATGATCCGGTATCTTCAAACCCACCCGTGGAAGGTCATTCAAAAAGGCTTTGACCCGAAGCATCAGCGCAGCTCAGAGAGCATATTCAGTATTGGCAACGGAAGATTTGGTCAGCGCGCCAATCACGAGGAATCGTACAGTGGTGAAACCCTTCAGGGAAGCTATGTAGGCGGTGTGTACTATCCCGATAAAACCCGCGTGGGATGGTGGAAAAACGGTTACCCGGACTACTTTGCCAAAGTGCTCAACAGCACCAGCTGGATCGGTATCCGGGTGTGGGTGGATAATGTGGAGCTCGATCTGGCCGCTTGTCCCGTTATTGACTTTTATCGCGAACTCGATATGCGCCGCGGTCTGCTCACCCGGCGCTTCAGCGTCACCATCGGCGATGGCCGCCAGGTGGATGTAGAAGCCATGCGGTTCTGCTCTGTGGCCGTTGACTCGAGTGCGGCCATCCGCTATGCCGTGACGCCGGTTAACTTCAGTGGCACAGTGCGATTCGAATCGTACCTCGAAGGCGATGTGAAGAACCACGATGCCAATTACGACGAGAAATTCTGGACTCCGGTGGAACAGTCAGCCTCAGGAAATAAGGGCTCAGTCGTCACACGCACCCGCAAAACGGAGTTCGAACTCGGAGTGGCCATGGTGAATACCATCAGCCGTGAGGCGAAATGGACAACCAGCATAGTTGCTTCAAGGGTGGCCTGCCACACCGAGGTGAATGTGCCAAACGGTCATGCGGTGGTGCTCCACAAGTATGTGGGCATCGTGAGTTCGCTCAACGCACCGGCGCATACTGTCGGCACGGAAGCCATGAACGCAGCGCAACACGCCTGTGAGACCGGTTTTGAAATGATGCGCGAAGCCCACGAGGCCCGCTGGTACGAAATCTGGTCTACCGCAGACATTCGTATTGACGGCGATGCCGAAGCCCAGCAGGGAATCCGGTTCAATATTTTCCAGCTTAATCAGACGTATACCGGCGAAGATTCGCGACTCAATATTGGTCCAAAAGGGTTCACAGGCGAGAAGTATGGCGGAAGCACCTACTGGGACACTGAAGCCTATTGCCTGCCGTTTTATATGAGTACCAAGCCGCATCAGGTGGCCAGACAATTGCTCGTATACCGGTATCAGCAACTGCAGAAGGCTATAGAAAATGCGGCGAAACTCGGATTCAAGAATGGCGCAGCACTCTATCCCATGGTAACCATGAACGGGGAGGAATGCCACAATGAGTGGGAAATCACCTTTGAAGAAATTCACCGCAACGGAGCCATTGCTTATGGCATCTGGAATTATGTGAAGTACACCGGAGAATGGGAATACCTCGCGGAATACGGACTGGATGTGCTCATCGGCATTGCGCGGTTTTGGGCGCAGCGTGTCAACTTCAGCGAAGCACGCAGTAAGTATGTGATGCTCGGAGTCACCGGACCAAATGAATACGAAAACAACGTAAACAACAACTGGTACACGAACTACATCGCAACGTGGTGCATGAAATGGTGCATGGAAGCGATGGATTATGTGAAGAAGACAAATCCGGCGGCATACAGTCAAAAGCTGGAGATTTACGACGTGAAAGAAAATGAGGAGCGCGCGAAGTGGAGCGACATTATTGCGAAGATGTACTATCCGACGCTGGATGGCACCCGGGTATTTCTGCAGCAAGATGGCTTCATGGACAAGGAGCAGCTCACGGTGAAAGACCTGAATCCGGCCGAGCGTCCGATCAACCAGCATTGGAGCTGGGACCGCATATTGCGCAGCATTTTCATCAAGCAGGCGGATGTGCTTCAGGGGATCTATTTCTTCGAGGACGATTTCACGAAGGAAGAACTCAAAGAGAATTTTGATTTCTACGAACCCCGCACCGTGCATGAATCATCCCTTTCGCCGTGCGTGCACGCCATCCTCGCTGCCAAACTCGGCTATGAGGAGAAGGCCTACGAGATGTACATGCGCACCAGCCGTCTTGATCTCGACGACTACAACCACGAGGCGCACGAAGGCCTTCACATCACTTCCATGGCCGGCACGTGGATGTCGGTGGTTCAGGGCTTTGGAGGAATGCGAGTGGAAGGCGATGAGCTCACGTTTTCGCCGATGCTTCCGAAGCAGTGGACAGGATACCAGTTCAAGGTTTTATTCAGAAACCGGGTGTACAATGTGATTGTGGATCGCAGCGGCCATCGGGTGGAGGCAGAGGCGTGAGTATATTTAAGCGCTGAAGCCTTAAACCCACTGTCGTGTGATACGTTTGATCATCATCGTATTTGCCTCCACCATTCTGATTATTATACGCCGTTCCGCAGGAAGGAACGGGGAGAGCAGTATGGGACCGTTTCTGCGCCGCACGTTTCCTGGAAGCTGGTACTATAAGTCCTTTGGAAGAAGGCACCGCCGCGAATTGCCGGAGGTCAGGGATTTTTTGAAAAAGCACTTCTACTTTGCCGGATATCTCACGCCATCTGAACTGGATGATTTTGCCTTCCGGACGCTCACTGTGCGCAACAGCAAGCTGTTTATCGATGAAAAGGACATGGAGCCGGAAGACGCGCAGTGTCTGTTGCTTTCTGCGTCGATCGCACAACTTACATTCGGACTCACACAGAATTACTGGCTTCCGTCTTATACGCATATTCGGGTGCATCCCGATGTATTTTACAGCAGGCTCGTGGATGCCCATGTGAAGGGGCTTACCATCGGCAGACGTATCGTACACATTTCATGGAAACACTATCTCGAGGGCATTTCAGATCCGAAGAGCGGTATTTGTCTGGGATTGCATGAATTCGCCCATGCGATGGTTATTGATCCAGGCACGCCCGTAAATCAATGGGACATTGATCAGTGGAGACGCACGGCACACAAATTTCTTCACGGCCAGAAACCTCAATCCCCGATTATCCGGGAGTATGGCTTTTCAAATGAGAATGAATTGTGGGCAGTGTGCTGCGAGTTGTTTTTTGAGCGTGCGCTTGAATTTTGTCAGCACCATCCCGACCTCTATCGCGCAATGGCTCGGGTGCTTAATCAGGATACTGCACGGCGCATGAAACCGGCTGCCTGAAATCATTTGTTGCGGAAAGATCAAACCTTCACTATCCCGATTGGTTGCAGACCGAGCCTCATGGCCATATTGACTTGTTCTTTTGTGGTTGTGAATTTCAAAAGCATCTCAGCGCATCAGATCGTGAAGCGATGAGTTTCACTCGCCGATTTCAATGGCCTTCTCGTGGGTGATATTCATCGTGGGAGTGCCGTTGAAGTTGGTTACTTTTCCCGTTACACAGACTTCTTTGCCTTTCAGGAATTCATCCGGATTGTAACTGAAATTGGTAGTGTAATCACTGAAGATGGTTACGGTAAAAATCTGATTGGGGAATTGTTTGTCCAGATTAAGAAACACATTGTTCCTGGATGAGCGCTTCGTGCTCACCACTGTGCCGCACACCTTGATTTCGTCGTTTTTTCCCATGTAGTACTGCGCCTGCACGGTATTGAATGTGTTGCGGGGAAGATCATCGGCCCGAAGGGGAAGCACATCGCCGAGTTCGCGCTCACCTACCCAGGAAAAGCGGTTGAGTTCTTTCTCTACGCGGTTTTCAAGAGTATCATCAAGAAGGTGAAAGAAGTCGAGGCTCGTGAGTACTTCCACACTGTCTATGGTACATGCATAGTGCATCACCGGATATTCACACGCCTTATTGGGCATCACGAAGGCAATGCCTGAGCGTTTCACCGGATCGTAAACCACCTTGAAATATTCCTTTGGAACACTTACGCCGTTTGTGCTGCGCGGAATTTTCGGGAGGTCGTCGCGAAGAATTCCACCGGTGACCACGTACACCGGAGCATTATTGCGGATCACGTATGCCCTTATTGCGTCTTCCATCTCCGCCCATCTTCCGCGGTTGAGTTCTGCCACCTGGGGCGACATGTTTGAGTAGAAATAGCTTTCGGAGAGCGCCTTTTTAGAGTACCTGAAATCCGCAGACGGTGCAAGGTGCCCCCGATCGTATCCAAAACCATCGTATGTGAATCCACCGCCCTCCTTAGGGAACTTCAGGAAAAAATCCTCCTCTTCAGATGAGCCCGAGGTAATGAGCGGATCCACTCGGAAATCATTGGTTCGTCCTTCATTCCCCTGAATGATGTCGGGCAGAATCATATGTGCGACCCACTTCGCCTGCTCGTGGTTTTCATCATATACCAGCGCATAGGCCGAGTGGGAGATGATCTTTTCGTCCGGCGCCAGCGCGGGCAGGCCAGTGCTGTGGAGATCAGCCATCAGCTTATCCATTTTCAGCTCTTCCACCCGCGTATTCAGGCTGTCGAGCTTGCGGTTGACGCGAATCACTTCTTCGGTGGCGCGGGAGAGTTCTGTACTCTCCGTCTGGCTCAGCATCACCTGCGGCAATGAGAGAATGAGCAAAAAAAGCGGAATCGTCGTTCGGAGGATGTTATTTCGCATGAGCAAGTACCGTGTCTTTTCCAGTGCAAGATATCGGAACATTGTGAGCACACTGAAGTTATGACGGTATGAAAAAGGCAGTAATAATCGGATCGGGTGTCGCCGGGCTTGCCACATCGGTGCGATTAGCGCACGCAGGTTTCGATGTGACTGTCGTGGAAGCGGCAGACGGTCCCGGCGGTAAGCTTCGGGAGCGGTGGTACGACGGATACCGGTTTGATCTCGGTCCAAGTTTATTCACTTTGCCTGAAAATGTGAATGAGTTGTTTCGCCTGTGCGGCGAAAATCCGGAAGATCATTTTCATTACGTGCGGCTGGATACCTTGTGTCATTACTTCTGGGATGATGGCACGCGCTTCCATGCACCCGCTGATCCGGAAGCATTGATCAGAAGGCTGGTGGACGAGTTTGGAGAGGAAGAAAGCAAGGTGAGGGCTTATCTGAGAAAGTCTGCCTTCACCTACGAACGCACCGCTCCGGTGTTCCTTCATCAGTCGCTGCACCGTTTGCGCTGGTTGTCGCGAGGTGTGTTGCGCGGGATTGCATCATTGCCGTGGCTTCCGCTCACAGGCACGCTGAACGGAGTCAATGCCTCAACCTTCCGCAATCCTAAAACAGCGCAGTATTTCAACCGTTACGCTACGTACAACGGAAGTGATCCGTATCAGGCACCAGCGATGATGATGCTGATACCTCACCTCGAACAGGGCATCGGTGCTTATCTGCCGGACAAGGGAATGGGCTCCATTTCACAGAGTATCTATGAACTCGCGCTTCGCAAGGGGGTGACGTTTATGTTCAATGAACGCGCAGAGCAAATACTGCTCGATAACGATCAGGTGAAAGGGGTGCGCACTGCATTGCGCACTATTGCATCGGATGTGGTCGTGAGCAACGCCGATATGCATCCGACCTATCGCAGCCTGTTGGGTAATGACCGCGTTCCGGAAAAGTTGCTGGCTCAGGAAAAGAGTTCTTCGGCACTCATCTTTTACTGGGGCGTGCGGAAGTCATTTCCAGAGCTCGACGTGCACAACATCTTCTTCTCAAAAGATTACAAAGCCGAATTCGATGCGATTTTCCGAACCAGGACGCTGCATCCCGATCCTACCGTATACGTGCATATCACCTCGGGCAAAATACCGGAAGATGCACCGCCGGGTTGTGAGAACTGGTTTGTGATGATCAATGTGCCGCATGAAAGCGGACAGGATTGGGAGGAATTGAGAGCGCAGGCGCGGCGCTCCATTCTCGATAAGCTCTCACGTGCGATAGGGGTGGATGTGGCTTCGCTTATCGCGGTAGAAGACTATCTTGATCCGGTGCGCATTGAAACGCGTACCTCATCGTATCTCGGCGCATTATACGGTAATGCGTCCAATTCACCGTATGCCGCATTCCTTCGCCATGCGAATGAATCCACACGTCATCGTGGATTGTATTTCTGCGGTGGAAGCGTGCATCCGGGAGGCGGAATACCTTTGTGTCTGTTCGGCGCGAAAATCACCGCTGACCTTATTGTTCGTCGCTACTTATGAACATTCTGATCCGCAACCGCTATTGGGTCATGGGCTGGCTGGCGCTGGTTCACGTGTCCGGTGCCATCGGACTTATAGTCGCTCCTGACTTTTTTCTGGCCCTCACACCGATGAATCTTCTGATGAGTGCGTTGCTGCTTTTGGGCTCGCATGAACGAGTGCGCTGGCAGCTGCCGGCTGGATTTATCGCGGCAGCGTTCTGCGGCTGGTTCGTGGAAGTTATCGGGGTGAATACCACTTACATTTTCGGAGATTACCTGTACGGCGAATCGCTGGGTATTCAGCTCGTGGGCGTTCCGCTTCTCATTGGCGTGAATTGGGCTGTGCTGGTACTCGCAGGCTTGCAGATTGCGCGGCATCTTCTGGTGATAAGCACGCGATGGCTGGCCGCACTGGTCGTTTCGACGATGTTGCTTATTCTCGATGTCCTGATGGAGTTTGTGGCGCCTAAGCTCGACTTCTGGACGTTCTTCCACGGAAGAGAGGCATTGCCTTATCCCGGAATACACAATTTTGCTGGGTGGGCCGTAACAGGATTCCTCATCGCGTATCTTATGCATCCCTACCTGAGCAGGGGAGTAAATCGCCTGGCGCTGTTCTTCTTCCTGTTGCAGGTGGTTTTTTTTGCTGTGCTGGCGATTGCGCTGTAGGCTGCGAAGCACTCAACGAAACCATATAAAAGAAAAGACCCGCAGATGCGGGTCTTACAATTATGCGATACTGAGTTTTTTCTCCAGGTCTTCCAGGTACTTGCGGAAGTGTTTGTCCGTCTCCTGAAGGTTGTTTACCGTGCGGCAGGCATGAAGGACCGTGGCGTGATCCTTTCCGCCACAATGCGCGCCGATGCTGGCCAGACTGCTTTTAGTCATCTTCTTCGCAAAGTACATTGCGATCTGACGGGCCTGAACGATTTCACGCTTGCGGGTCTTGCTCTTGAGCAACTCGATGGGAAGGTCAAAATAATCACATACCACTTTCTGGATGTAATCGATGCTCACTTCGCGGGCGGTGTTCTTCACAAACTTATCGATCATCTGACGTGCAAGGTCGAGATTGATTGACTTTTTATTGAGTGAAGACTGCGCGATAAGAGAGATCAGCGCGCCTTCAAGTTCACGCACGTTGCTGGTGATTGAGTAGGCGAGGTATTCCACCACGTCATCCGGAAGTTCAATGCCATCGGCATACATCTTCTTGCGCAGGACAGCAATGCGTGTTTCGAGTGAGGGCACCTGAAGGTCAGCGCTAAGCCCCCACTTGAAGCGGGAGAGCAAGCGCTGTTCCATACCCTGCATTTCCACCGGTGGCTTATCACTGGTAAGAATGATTTGCTTGCCGGTTTGGTGGAGGTGGTTGAAGATGTGGAAAAACACATCCTGCGTGCGCTCTTTGCCGCTGAAGAACTGCACATCGTCAATGATCAGCACGTCCATCATCTGATAGAAGTGCGAGAAGTCATTCACGGTGTTGTTTTTTACTGCATCAATGAACTGGTGTGTAAACTTCTCCGAACTCACGTAAAGCACGGTCTTCTCCGGAGACTTATTCTTGATTTCAAGTCCGATGGCATGTGCGAGGTGCGTTTTTCCAAGTCCAACACCACCGTATATAAGCAGCGGGTTGAAGGCAGTGCCGCCGGGCTTATTGGCTACAGCGAAACCAGCACTGCGTGCAAGCCGGTTGCAATCTCCTTCAATGAAGTTGTCGAAGGAATAATTCGGATTGAGGTTGGAGTCAATGTTCAGCTTCCGAAGTCCGGGTATGATAAACGGATTTTTGATCGGTGTTTCTCCGAGGTCAAGCGGCATGCTCACCGGTACGTTTTTCACAGCCTTTCGGTTGCTGGTTGGCACTTTAATGGTGTAAGGGTTCGAGCTGTTGTGGTTGTTCTCCATAATGATGGAGTACTCCAGACGGCCCTCTGCGCCGAGCTCCTTGCGGATGATCTTTTTCAGGAGAGTGACATAGTGTTCCTCCAGCCATTCGTAAAAGAACTGGGAGGGAACTTGTATCGTCAAAACGCTATCTTCCAGCTTCACCGCTTTGATAGGCTCAAACCAGGTTTTGAAGCCCTGAGGGCTTACGTTGTCCTTGATCACATCAAGGCAATTCTGCCATACCTGATTGTGGTCCTTGTTCATAGAGTATCTCTGGTTAACGGGTGAGTAATTCGTTCTAAGGCTTAGCAGTCACTAATGTAAGGGACTGTTTTGGTTGCGCCGGCAAATGAAGAATGAAAAAAGTGAAAAAAAAAAGATACGACCCCTTGACTTCATAGAAATTTTGACATTCTGTGGCGCGGGCTGAAAGCCTTATTGGTAGCGCCTTCGGGTTAAGTGTGACCATCGCGCGAAGTGCGTTTGTGTAATGAGGTCAAGTACACATCGTTAGACCTCAAACGGCATTTTTTGATCCACGGAAATTTGCGGTGAGGTTAGGTACTTGGACACTTTTTTCGTAACATACCGCCCATGGTAAAAACTTCCACACGTCTCCGCGTAAGGTACGCAGAAACTGACCGCATGGGCTACAGCTATTACGGCAATTACGCCATCTATTTCGAAGTGGCAAGGGTTGAGGCGTTGCGTGAGCTGGGAATCTCCTACCGCGCACTGGAGGATCAGGGTATTCTGTTGCCCGTGGTCGAATACACCATCCGGTTTTTGAACCCTGCATTGTATGACGACGAACTGGTCATACTGACCACTATTCCGCAAATGCCTTCTGCGCGGATCCGCTTTGAATATGAAACGTACCGTGCGGATGAGTTGCTCAACAGGGCGTCCACTGATCTGGTTTTTGTGAATCAGTCCACCGGGCGGCCGATGCGCTGTCCGAAGAATGTAGCAGCTGCTCTTTCCTCTTATTTCTGAATGATGTGCGGCCTCATTCTTCAGCGTAGATGAGTTGACCCGGACCTTCGTCCTGTTGATCCACAAATCCCGGGTTACCATGCACGTAGATGTCGCCATCGAGCCTGATCAGTGCAAACAGGTAGTCAGAAGCGCGCACACTGACATCGTTGATCGAGGAGTTATTGACATACGCGTAGGACGCCTGCAGTGCTGATCCGTCGATCACACCAACACCTTGTGAGAAGAGATTCAGCGTATTGCATTCGCCTTCAATCCTGACGTCGCACACGCCGGTGTGAGTAAGCACTGACAGTGTAGCGTTGTTCACGCGCAATCTGACTTCTCCCGCTGCATTGCGGTTTTCAATCTTAAATGGTGAGGTGTAAATCGTGCCTGTCGTGCGGACGTTTCCCGTGGCATAATTCTGAATGTCCGGAAATGAAGGTGCGTAGATTCTCACCGTAATTGGGTTGCGGAATGAGCGCATGAAGTTGCAGGTGTTGCCGTTGCGCACGAGCAGCCGGCCATCGCTGACTGTGCATTCAATCTTGTGCAGAAGATTTTTCGGGCCGGTAATTTCTGCCTTGTAATTATCTGACTCAGTCAATTCATAGTGGATATAGTCACGCAACTCAATTCGCTCAAAAGCTTCAAGGGTGCGTTCTTCGGTGGCCTCATCTCCCGCTTTGCGGAAACAATCGGGCGCCGACTCTTTGTTGCATGCACCGCAGAAGAGGGCGAAGACGATGAAGATGATCCTGCGAAAAGTCATCGTTTTTAAAAGGTATATCCCACGCCTAGCTCTCCATGATCCGCCTTAGCGAAATGCGTTTTGAGCATGAGATGTGCAAAGAAGTGGGATGTGATCTGATAGCGCAGTCCGAAGCGATTGTAGAGCAGACCGGTTTCTTTCCATTTGTCTCTGATATACACTCCCTGTTGCATGGAAAACCGCAACCGGGCAAAGTGTAGGTTATATCCCGCTATGATTCCGGCCTGAATCAACTCAGAGGTGGGGGGCGTCCGTTCATCGCGGGCCTCAAACAATCGCTTCAACGCACTTTTATATATAAGGTCCGCACCACCGGTGAATGACGCTTTCCATGAGTGTCTGCGAGTAACCCAAAGTGAGGCAACGGCGACGGCCTGTTTCGGGTATGTCGGTGGTGCCACTTCCTGGAGTCCGGCTGATGCACTGATTTCCATGCTCCATTTTTTTGGAAGAATATCATGAAATCCCACTTCGGTAAGCGGAATGCGCCGACCGGATTTCCAACCTGCCTGTATGGCTATGGCGATGTTGTTGGTGCCCAGATTAGGCAATGTGAATGCACCGTTGGAATAGTGCGTGATGCGTAAACCGCCTCGGAGGAAAATCCGTGAGGTGTTCAGCAATTCACCATTCCACGCCAATAGCAAAGCGGCATTCAGGGGTGATCCGATGACTTCAGCCTGCCTGTTGGTTTCAAGATCCCATGTCTTGGTGCTGTATCCCGGACCAATACCCAGTGTGATCCAGTGCCGGAATTTTCGGGGCTCATGAACCAGGCGGTTTAACGGCAAATTGGCGAAGTAACAGATGCCGATCTGACTACCGAGCTGTCGCGCATTTCCGGTGTAGAGAAAAAATGCATCAACTCCGGTTTCCGGCTTGTTGTATTCTTCGTGCCACCTTTTGTCTCCTTTCGACTGTCGAAGCACCTGCACGAATCCCCCGATGGAATGACCTTGCTGCAGGTGTTTCATTTGTTCCCGATGAGCAACGATGAAACCTCCCTGAATTCCACTGACTATGACAAACGCAGGAATGGAACGCTTTGCTTCTGTGGAAACGTCTGACTGCTGCGCATGGAGAGACAGTGCAGAGAGTATGCTCAAGAGTACGGCTAGCGACTTTGACATGTGCTGCTAAGATACCTGAGTTGTGCGTCCCGCAAGGTGATGAACCAGAGCAGAAAGTGCATTCACGCTTGCTTTGCGCGAGTAGTATTCATTGGCGCGTTGCTGACACGCGAGTGCGACTGAATTGCGCTTGCTTTCTGACGCGAGCAATTCAGTCCACAGCGCAGCGAGTGCTGCGGCATCTCCCGGTGGATAGAGCAGGCCTGCCTTGTTGTGATCGAGTATCTCAGGTGTGCCGCTGCTGTTTGTTCCTATGACGGGCAGTCCCGATTGCATGGCTTCAATGGTTACCGTGCCAAAAGTTTCTCCTTTGCTGGTGAGTATAAACAGGTCGAGCGCAGCGTAGAGTTCATGCACCTCTTTGGAGTGAGGAAAAAAATGCACATGGCGTTGCAACTCGAGTTGATTCACGTGCCTGCGCAATTGCCGCTCATAGTCATTGCCCTCATTGCGTGTGCTCTCTCCGGCAATGAGCAAGTGTGCGTCGGGAAACTGAGGGTGCAGCAGATGCAATGCATGAATCGCACATAGCTGATCTTTCAGAGGATCGATTCTGCCAATCACACCGGCAAGCAGTTGTCGTGACGTCAGCCCGATTGAATGGCGCACTTGTTCACGGCGCGTTCTGTCCACCCTAATCTCAGTTCCGAGTGGAATGACATGAATGCGAGAGGATGGAAAGCGGGTGTGTGTTCTGACTTGCCGGGCGAGAAATTCGAGCGTGCTAACCCAGGCATCAATGGCACTGAAACGAAAGGTGTGAAACGGGTCTTTTTTGCTCATCCCGAATTGCATGGCCTGCTGGTAAAGCAGGCGCAGCGGGGAAGAAGAAAAGCGCTTGACCCATCCGAGCAGATCCATGTCACGCGTATCGCGGAACCAGACCACTTCAATGCGGTCCTCTTCAAACAGCCGCTTTACGCGCGATGCATTGATGAGATCAGCGTATTTTCTGTTGCGACGGACCGCACGATGTGCCTGTCCGGTTCGGGTCACTTCCGCATGAATAGGTGAATCAGCCACGCAATACACGGTAGTGTGAAAGCCAGCCCCGGCCATCCATCGTGCATATCTTACCGTATTAATTTCCAGGCCTCCCCAACTGATGGAGCTGCAATAAAAAGCGATCCGGACGGGAATTTCCTGCACTGCGGGAGTTAATCCTCGTAAACGTCGAGAAGCATAAGCGCTTCTGACAGTTCACCAAGGGTTTTCATATCGTTCTGTTTGCGGGCTACTGACTTGCCCTGCTGATAGACTGCGATGGCTTCTTCCGTCTTTCCTCTTTCCTCGAGAATTTTTCCGAGCTGATAATAGCTCGCGAGATAATCCGGACTTTGCCTGATGAGCTGTCGGAGAATTTTTATTGCCTGCGCGATGTCGCCTTGTTTCTGATGTTCAAGTGCAGCGGCGTAATGGAGGAAACTATCACGGGGATTCGTTTCGAGCATTACCTCGATCATTTTTAGTCGTTCGGAAGTCATAAATCAGGGTGGTGGTTGAAGTCGTTGAGACGACAACAAATTTAGTTCAAAATACACCACGATCCGGAAGCCCGCGAGTAGTCAAAACTACGAATTATGAACAGCGGATTTTAGTGCCCGCGGTGCCCGCGGTATTCACTCAGGGCTTGTAGTATTTCAATGCTTCGGGAATGAATTCCCTGAGCGTATTGATGCGTGTCTCGTCGCTGGGGTGCGTGCTCAGGATCTCGGGCGGAGCTTGTCCGCCAATGGACGACATGCGTTCCCAGAAGCCAATGCTGGCGTGGGGATCATAGCCTGCCATGGCCATGAATACAAGACCAAGTTTATCTGCTTCCGTCTCGTGTGTTCTGCTGTATGAAAGCATGCCCAGAGCGGAGCCGATTCCAACGGATTGCATGAAGATATCTTTTCCGAGACTTGGATTTTCTGACATCACCGCACCGAGTGTAGCACCTGCAGCGTTTACAATCAATCCCTGGCTCATGCGCTCGTTGCCATGACGCGCAATTGCGTGAGCGATTTCATGTCCCATGACCACCGCCAGGCTGGTTTCGTCCTGTGTCACGGGCAGAATGCCTGTATAGACTACTACCTTTCCTCCCGGCATACACCATGCGTTTACGGAAGGGTCATTGACGACATTGAACTCCCACTGAAATCCTTCTACACGTTGGCTTTGACCATGGTCAACAAGATATTTCTCTGTAGCCGTTTTGATGTTGTTGCCAATCGTTCGAACCATGACGGTGCGCGGGTCTGAAGCCGGAAGCACCTGACTCTGTGACAGAAAGTCGGAGTAGGCCTGCAGGCTCATTCCGATCATTTCCGATTCTGCCAGAAGGTTCACCTGCTTGCGGTTCGTGATGGGAACGCGGGTGCAACTGATGAGGTATGCAAAAGAGAACAGAATTCCCAAAACAACGCAGCGTTTGTTCATCGCAGGAGTGAAAAGCAATTAAACGGTTTGTTCAATGGCAGCCGAAAGCCCCCGGTCCAGAAGGGCTGTACACATTGGCTCAAGTTTTTTGTAATCGCCGTTTTTTACTGCACACTTGCCCTTGAAATGTACAATAGTGGCGCATTGTTCGGCTTGCAGCAGATCGTGCCGACAAATCTCCACAAGGCTTTCAATCACATGATCAAAGGTGTTCACATCGTCGTTAAACAGGATGAGCTGGTGCTCTTCGCCCAAGGCAATATCTTCCAGAATAAGCTCCTCGGTTTGTGTGAATCCGGACATGAGTTATGATTTTTCGGTAAATTTAATTCATACAGGTCAACGGCCCAAGGCCGGTCCTATTTGGCCAGGGTGATCCTGTTGAGCACGGGGGCCCAATATACGGGTATAAAGCGTAAAATACTCTGCTTCAATTTTATCTAAATTCGATGGAAATAGTCTAATCTTGGCATAACATGAGTGACCGGGCTAATATTTTACTGGTGGAGGATGACCTCGTTGTGAAAACAACCCTTGAAGTTATTCTCGCCGAAATGGGACATCAGGTGGTAAGTTGTTCGGATAACGGCATGGATGCCGTCGTGGCCTTTTCGCTGCACCATCCTGATATCGTGATCTGCGATATTCAGTTGCGTGGAAGCGTGAACGGGGTTGATCTGGTGCGTGTACTGAATGACATCCGAAAAGTTCCTGTGTTGTTCATCACTGCCCATGACAGCGAAGATGCATTTAACCGTGCTAAAACGGTTGCGCCGCTGGCATTTATCACCAAACCGGTAGAACGTGGAGCCCTCGAACGCGCAGTGGCACTGGCTGCGGAGCATGCCAAGGAAACCTTCGGGTTTTCGGTAAGCGCGCTTCCGGTCGAGGATTGCCTTTACACACGGGTAGGCAATAAGCTCAAGAAAATCTATATCCGCGAAATTGAATGCGTGGAAGTGGATGGAAAATACTGTTCGCTTCAGGTCGGACAACGCATGATCAATTGTAAAATCTCCCTGAAAGAGCTGATGGATAAACTTCCTCGTCAGAAGTTCATTCAGATCAACCGCAATACAATGATCAATCTCGATATGATCGAAGACATTGACATCGGGCAGCTGATGGTAAAGATGCCGACCGCGCAGCATACCATTTCGCGCACGTTCAAAGACAATCTGCTTCAGCGTATTCACCTGATCTGAGAGGCACCACCAGCCGATTCAGGATTCTTTCCGGTGCAGTTTCGGTTTTTTTCTCCAATGATGTAACCCTGCGTGCCTGTTTGGGGTTGAAGGAGTGTGATGAAGTCAACGGACTTCATTGTGTGAACGAATAACCTGACCCCATGAAGAAACTGTATAACTCCCGTTTCTTCACCCTGTACCTTATTTTACTGTGTGCTTCCGGCGTCCGTGCTTCCGAAAGAATCTCGGAGGGGCTGGTGGCATTTTTCCCCTTTACGGAAGGTTCTGGTATCTATGCCCTGGACCAGTCCGGTGTGGGTGAGCCCCTTCTGATCAAATTCTACCAGGATCAGGCAGTGGAATGGATCGAAGGAGGAGGCATTCGGATTTTGCAACCGGCTCTGCTGAAGTCGTTGCAAGGTACAGCCAAAATCACACAGGCCTGCGCGACTTCACAAGCCATTTCACTTGAAATGTGGATTAAACCCGCTGCGGCCAGTCAAAGCGGTCCGGCGCGCATGATGACTGCTTCATTCGGTACTTCTCACCGCAACTGGATGCTTGGTCAGGATGGCAGCAAATACATCGGCCGTGTGCGCACCACTGTCTCAGGTGTAAATGGAACGCCCGATCTGTCGAGCCCCTCAGGTTCTTCCTCCGGTGCGCTGCAGCATCTGGTATTTGTGCATGAGTCGAATGGTGCTGAGAAGATGTTCATCAACGGAAATCTTGTTGCCACCGGCAACCGAAGTGGCAACTTTTCAAACTGGACCGATTCATTTGAACTTTCCTTTGGAAATGAAATCGCGGCTGCCCGTCCGTGGCTGGGTGATATCCATCTCGCTGCGGTGTACAGTCAGGCGCTTTCTGCAAATGAAGTAACAACGAACTTTCAGGCGGGCCTTCCTCAGACAGGCAGCACGTTTTCTGATCAGTCCTGCGCAACTCCTTCCTGCATGGTTGATGGCTTCGGAACAACCCAGCGCATCACATGGATCATCGACGTTCCCTTTTCAGGCACCAATGAATACCGCTTTGTAAATGGCGGCCATTTTGATGTGCTCCCCGATGGAAGGGCTCATTTGTACGGACAAACCCAACATCTCACCAACAGCAACTACGGCTGGTACATCGATGTGTGGCTAAGTGGTAAGATGAACTGGGCTCAGTGGAGTGCGCTCGGACGTTCATGGAAAGGCAGTCCGGCTGTCGTCGGAAACAACTACCTGAACTGGGATTACTACATCCTCGATCCCGATGCTGAAAATGTAATGATTGGTCTCGGAGCATTTGAAGACGATGTATTGCACCTTACTCACCGTCCTTCCAATTACTACTACGGTTTTCAGATGGGCGTGGCAGCTAATGACCAGAATGCCCTTCCCGGAATGTCGGTCTGGTTTGATTATGCAGGAACAATCAACGGTCAGGCGGTGTCTGATCAGGGTGATTTCAATATGGAGGGCGAGTGCGTCACTGTTCCCGTGATGGAATGCCTCGATAACCTTACGATAGATTGTGATGAGGATACCTCACCGGCAAACACCGGCACTCCGGCCGTGTTCTGCGATGTCGATTATGCACTTACTTATGCAGATGCGCTCACGGGCCAGGGCTGCAATCAGCTGATTCAACGCACATGGACTGCTACCTCTGCCGCAGGAGATGCGGCGGAATGCACTCAAAGCATTTTTCTTGCCGATACTACTCCGCCTGTCATTCAGGTACCTCCCGCAATCGTCGAAAGTTGCGAGGCCCTCGATGAGTTGGCCCAGCAGGTTTCCGACAACTGCGACCCTGCACCGGTGGTTGAAGTAACTTACACAGGCGCTGAGTGGGTTTCTCCGCAGCCCTGTGCGCCCGGAATGTACCGCACTCAAACGATGGGTGGATGGGGTGCCAATCCCAATGGAAACAATCCGGGAACTTACCTCGTTGCGCATTTTGACGAGGTTTTTCCGACAGGACTAACCATTGGTTGCAACAACACACTGACACTTACTTCTGCTCAGGCGGTCATTGATTTCCTGCCGAGCGGAAGCGCCCCCACCGTGCTGCCGGCCGGACAAACATCCAATCCCGGAGGAAGCTATGCGAACAACTTCGCAGGACAACTCGTGGCCGCTACACTCAGTGTGATGTTCGATGCCGCCGATGAAAACTTCGGCACATCATTTCCTGATCTTGGTGCACTGACTGTGCAAGACGGCGCACTGGCAGGCATGTCTGTGTACACCCTGCTTGAAGAGGCCAACGCCATCATTGGCGGATGTCCCTCACCTTACTCGTTATCCGCTGTCCATAGTGCGCTCGGAGCACTCAATCAAAATTTCGTGGATGGCACGATCAACGGAGGCTTCGTGGATTGCACCATGGGGCTGGACTGCTATCTGGCTGCACAGGTGACTATCACCGCCACTGATGCATGCGGTAATTCCTCCCAGCTTGCTCAGACGATCAGCCTCGGTGACGGGGATCTTCCCACCTTCGAAGGAATGATGGAAGAACTGTATGTGGAATGCGGACAGATTCCTGCACCTCACGATGACTTCGGTGATTCATGCATCAGCGAATTGCTCGATGTCACCGTTGAGGAAACGTATTACAGTGGTGCATGCCAGCCTACCATTGAGCGGCTGTACACTGCCACCAGTCCTTGCGGTCATACGAGTTCGTTCACTCAGTACATCTTCATTCAGGACACCCAGGCTCCCGTATTTCTCAATCAGCCACAACATCTAAGCGGTGTCTGCGGAGATGCCATTCCGGAGTATTCACCCATTGTCGGAGACCAGTGCGATACGGATCTTCAAATTGTATTTGCCGAGAACGAGGTGGTTATTGGTTGCACCCGCACCATTACCCGCACCTGGACTGCAACGGATGATTGCGGCAATTCATCCATGGTCGATCAGGTCATCACCATCACCGATAACACCGGACCTGTGGCTTCAGGCTTTGATCCGGTTGTCTATGTGAGCTGCGGCGAAGGCCCTTCGGCTGACCTCGTCACTTTTTCCGATGCATGCGGTGCGGTGGCTGATGTGACGCTCAGTATTCAGGTTCAAGGCGAATCATGCGACCGGGTGATCACGCGCACCTGGACAGCCACAGATGAGTGTGGCAATCAGACCGAACTCGTGCAGCACATCATGGTTTCTGATACCACACCTCCTGTTATTGACAGTGTACCCGCTGAATTGGATCTTGCCTGCGGCAGTGAACTTCCGGCGTTTAATCCGCATGCTGCTGACAATTGCTCTGAGGTAAGTGTGGCCTATACCGAAAACGAACTTCCCGCTGCCGGTGTCTGTCGTCAGATCGCCCGCACATGGACAGCCGCTGATGCGTGCGGCAATCAATCCTCAGTGGTCCAACTTGTCACGTTCACGGATTCTGTGGCACCGGTATTGAACAACGTGCCGGCTGATTATTCCGCAAGCTGCGGTGCATTGCCGGGCTGGGCCAATGTGACTGCGTCAGACAATTGCGATGGCAGTATGACTGTCATTCCTTCTGAAGAAATGGTGCTCACAGCATGCGGACTAATCTATACCCGCACCTGGACAGCTGCCGATGCCTGTGGCAACACATCTTCCGCATCGCAGGTCATTACTTTCTCTGACAGCGAGGCTCCGGTGTTTAATGCACAGGAAGAGATCAATCTGGCCTGTCATCAGCTTGCTTCACATACGATTGCCGTGACTGACGACTGTACCGGTCAGCCGACCGTTTTATCTGATGATCAGATCAGTGGAACGGGATGTCAGACCGACATTGTCCGCACCTGGACCGCTATAGATCAGTGCGGGAATACTTCCACGTTCGTGCAGTTGATCCACGTGACCGATGTACAAGGCCCGGTATTCGTCAGCGTGCCGCCTTCATATAGTATTTCGTGCATGCAAACACCATTGTTTGAAGAGCCCCTGGTATATGATCAGTGTGGGGGAGAGGTGGAGTTGACGCTGAACGAAACGACGTCGGGAAGTGCCTGCCAGCAACTGATTACCCGGGTGTGGATCGCGACCGATGAATGCGGTAACAGCTCAACCGCGCAGCAGGTGATCACTATTGCCGATGCTGCAGCGCCTGTCATTCTGAATGTACCCGCGAATGTGTATTTATCGTGCAACAATGCCTCCGATATACCTGTGGTGGCTGAGGTAACCGCCACGGACAACTGCGACACAACTCCTGAGGTGATTTTTAGCGAAGATGTGATTCCGGGTGACTGTCCGGGTGAAATGATGATCGTGCGCACATGGACTGCAGCCGACTATTGCGGAAACACAAGCGAGGTCAGTCAAGTGATATCGATTACAGACACTACTGCACCGGTATTTGATTCCGTTCCGGAAGATGTATTGGCCCAGTGTGGTGATATTCCCAACCCACCGGTGATGACTGCCACTGACAATTGCTCTGAGGAAGTAACCATTACATTCAGCCAGCAGAACCTCACAGGCGGATGTCCGGTAATTCAGCGCACATGGACCGCAACGGATGCATGCGGCAACATGGCTTCAGCGGTGCAGTTCGTGCAACTTACTGACGATGAACCACCACTCATTCAGGGAATTCCTCCCGGAGGTCCGGTGAGCTGCAACACTATTCCTCCTGTACCTGAACCTTACGCAGTGGATAATTGCGATGACGTAGTGGATGTGAGTATGAACGAGACGATCATCGGTCAGGGATGTGATTTCCTTCTGATCCGGACCTTCATTGCAGAAGATGATTGCGGCAATGCAACGGTGGTGAGTCAGACCTTCCAGGTCAGTGACGAAGCACCTCCTGTATTCATTAATCCGCAGCCCAATGTCACCTTACAGTGCACCCAACTTCCGGCCTATCCAGGGCCTGCAGTATTTGACGATTGTGGCAATACAGTGCAGTTAACTTACACGCAGCAGATTTCAGGCAGTGGCTGTCAGTACACCATTCACCGGACATACACTGCTACTGATCTATGTGGCAACAGCGCAAGCTATACCCAGAATCTGCTGATCATCGATACCACGGCTCCGGTGTTTTCAGGAGTACCACCGAGCACCTCGGTAAGCTGCGGAAACATACCTGCTGCCGCCCAGCCTGTGGCTAATGACGGTTGCTCAGGCAATATTCCGGTTCAGTTCAGTCAGCAGCAAATAGGCGCAGGTTGTGGCATTCAGATCATCCGCACGTGGACAGCAACAGACGCATGCGGAAATACGGCTACCGCGATTCAAATGATTCTGGTGTTTGATCTTGTAGCTCCGGTCCTCACTGGTGTGCCAGTAAACCAGACCATCAATTGCGGACAGCCTGTTCCTTCGCCTGCCGCTGTAACTGCAACAGATAATTGCGTCATCAGCGGATTTAATCCTGTGGTGCAATTCTCGCAGACCACCAGCAATACGCCATGCGGACAAGTTATCACGCGTACCTGGACGGCTGCTGATGCCTGTGGAAACACTGTGACGGCAACGCGCACTATAACCATTAGCGATCAGACTGCACCCGTGTTCACGAATGCACCAGTCAATCTGAGCGTGGCATGCAATGCAGTGCCCACTGCACCGGCAGTGAATGCCACAGATAACTGTGCCTCCAATGTGACCATCACTTTTTCAGAAGGATGGATCACGGGTATTTGTCCGTTCCAGATCGTACGCACTTGGACCGCTTCCGATCCTTGCGGCAACACCGCAACACATCAGCAGATTATTACAGTGACCGATGACGAGGTTCCTGTGCTTCCTGAAGCTCCGGCAGATGTCACTGTGACCTGTGATCAGATTCCTGTGGTTACACACCTGGAAGCAAACGACAACTGCGCAGGCACTTTTTATGCATTCATGGTGCAAACAGTACTGCCCGGTGAATGCGCGTATCAGATCGTGCGCACCTGGACGGCTGAAGACAACTGTGGAAACACCACCGTGCGTCAACAGATCATTACGGTGATCGATGAAGAAGTTCCTGTGTTTCTTGCTGTTCCTCAAAACCTGACTGTGCAATGCGGTGAAGAGCCTGCTGTGTTTATTCCGGAGGTAACGGATTGCAATGAGGCTATTGTCACCTTTGAAGAGACGCCAGTGTACACCAATTGTCCCGGGGAGTACCAGTTACTCCAGACATGGACAGCAACAGACCCATGCGGAAACACCTCGGTGGCATCGCGCACGGTCACGTATGAAGATCACTCTGCGCCTGCACTCAGCAGTCTTCCGCAGAATATTTCAGTGGCATGCGATGACGTGCCTCCTGTGCCGGTAATCACTTCCACCGATGCATGCGAGGGGGAAATAGAGGTGGTATTTTCAGAAGAGGAAGCGGCCTATACCGAAACCGACGGAACCTGCGTACTCACGGATGCCACCAACTTCTTCTCACAGGTTGCAGTGTGGTTACCCAATGTGCCCGGACTCAGTCAGAACTGGGTATTCGGAAGTGACCCCGGCATACTCAGCCGTGTTGAGGAGACCGGCACCGCAGAGGTATTTGCCACCGTGTATAACGCGGACAATCCAGATTTCGGTTGGCAGGTGCATCTCATTCTTGCGAATGAGCGCAACTGGTCACAGTGGTCAGGTCTTGGACGATCCTATAAAAACGATCTCAACCTCGCGGGAAGCAATTACCTCGACTGGTCATATTTCGAACTGCAGCCTGGAAGCACCCTTACCGGAATCGGATCACTGAGCGGCAGCTCGCTTGCCCTGACCCATGCGCCCTGGCATTACTACTATGGCTTTCAGTTGGGAGTAGCGGCAAACAACCGCAATGCGAATTATGGATTGTCTGGTTGGTTCAACTACACCGGCACGATCAATGGCGAAAGCAGAACCGGAGTGGGCGATTTATTTGTAGATGTCAACTGCTGCGAGCCGCGCACGATTGTCCGCACATGGACTGCACAGGACTGCGCCGGCAATGTGACGATTCATTCTCAGGAGATTCAGGTCGGATCGGTTACTCCACCATTTGGATTCAATGTGAGTGAAAGGCGTTCCGCCGACTGGTTCGATGTCACCGGTTCTACCGACGAATTCTTCACGCTGCGTTATGAGGTGCTCCTGAGCGGGCAGTTGGATATCGTGCTTTATGACAGCATTGGGCGTCAGATTACGCAGGTATTCAGCGGATCGGCCACCGGACAAACAGAGTACCTGTGGAGATATCCCAAGCAGGACCTTGCACCCGGTACCTACGTCTTTACCCTTCGTCAGGGTCAGCTCATGCTGAGCGACCGGGAGATAGTCATGCACTGATTACTGGCTGAAAGTCCCTTAATCCGGGTTAAACCAGACGCCCCTGACCTGTGCGCAAGGGGGCGTTTTGAAGAGCGGTTTTTCTGTGGGATGGGGCAGTGGTTACATTTGCCCCAAACGGCTATGAAACCATGAGATCAGCGCTAACTGCTATCCTGCTGCTCGCAGGTGTATGTTCACTTGCACAGGAATCTGAGGTCTGGGAGGATAAATTCCGTCAGCTCGGTCCTGAGCTTGCGACACCCAATACCTATCGCACAGCCAGCGGTGCGCCGGGCCATGAGTACTGGCAGCAGCGCGTCGACTATACCATGAATATTCGTATTGACGATAGTATGCAGCGTCTGTATGGCGATGAGACAGTGACGTACTACAACAACTCACCTGATCAGCTCGCTTATCTCTGGCTGCAGCTCGATCAGAATTACCTCGACAAGGAGAGCGATAGCTGGAAAATTGAGCAGGATAAAATCGGCGAGTCTATGTCATACCGCGACATCGTGGACCTCGAGCCATGGTTCGATGGCGGATTCAAGATCGATTATGTCAGGGATGCGTCGGGAAAGGATTTGCCTTACACGATTAACAAAACCATGATGCGGATTGATCTGCCGCAGGTGCTGAAGCCCGGAGGGACATTCGTATTTAAGGTCAAATGGTGGTACAACATCAATGACAGGATGCGTCTCGGCGGCCGCAGTGGCTATGAATACTTCGAGGCCGATGACAACTACCTTTATACCATTGCCCAGTTCTATCCGCGGCTGGTGGCCTATATGGACTACAGCGGCTGGCAGCACAAGCAGTTTCTTGGAGCCGGGGAGTTCACACTCGACTTTGGAAATTATACGGTTAATCTGACCGTGCCTTCGGATCACATTGTAGCGGCTACCGGAGTTCTGCTGAATGCAAAGAATGTATTGACTGCGGAACAGTTGAAGCGCTTTGAGCAGGCAAAAAATGCCGATGCTCCGGTGTATATCGTCACGCCTGAGGAAGCGCTGGCCAATGAAAAGAAGCCCGGCAAGGGAGAGAAGACATGGAAGTTCACCGCCGGCGATGTGCGCGACTTTGCGTTCGCCACTTCCCGCAAATTCATGTGGGATGCCATGGGAGTGGATGTCGGGACCAAACGCCCGCTGGCCATGAGTTTCTTCCCCAAAGAAGGCAATCCCCTGTGGGAGCAATATAGCACCAAGGCAGTGGCACACACACTGAAGGTGTACAGTCGTCACACCATCGACTATCCTTATCCGGTTGCGATCTCCGTGCATGCCAACCGCATCGGCATGGAGTATCCGATGATCTGCTTCAACGGCGGTCGTCCGGAGCCCGACGGAACGTACAGCGACCGCACCAAGCATGGTATGATTTCCGTGATTATTCATGAAGTGGGACACAACTTCTTCCCGATGATCATCAACAGCGATGAGCGTCAATGGACGTGGATGGACGAAGGGCTGAACACCTTCTGTCAGTACCTCGCTGAAAAGGAGTGGGACAAGGATTATCCCTCATGGCGTGGTCCGGCGCGCAATATTGTGGAGTATATGAAAGGAGATAAGAAGACGATGTCTCCGATCATGACCAACAGTGAGAGCATCTATCAGTTCGGCAACAACGCATACGGCAAGCCTGCCACAGCGCTGAATATTCTGCGTGAAACCATCATGGGCCGCGAGCTCTTTGACTTTGCCTTCCGCGAATACAGCCGCCGCTGGGCGTTTCGTCACCCCACACCGGATGACTTCTTCCGCACCATGGAAGATGCCAGTGCCGTGGATCTCGACTGGTTCTGGCGCGGATGGTTCTACACCACGGAGCACTGTGATATGTCGCTCAAGGAAGTGAAGTTTTTCCAGATCAATACCAAGGACCCTGAAATCGAGAAAGCGCTGGCACGCGAACGCAAGGCCGGCGAGCCGGAGAACATCACACGCATCCGCGATGAGCAGGAAGGTATTAAAACTGTCGTGGAAACTGATCCGGCCACCCGTGATTTCTACAATTCATACGACCCGTTCAAAGTCACGAATTCCGATCAGGAAAGCTATAAGGCGTTTGCCGAAAGCCTCACCCTGGAAGAAGCCGCATTGCTCAAGGCGGGCAAAACCTATTGTCAGGTTACCGTAGAAAACACCGGCGGGCTGATTATGCCGCTGATTTTCCATTTCACCCTCGCGGACGGAAGTGTAAAAGAGCAACGCATACCGGCAGAGATCTGGCGCAAATCCGAGCAGGCGGTAACGAAAACCTTTGTGTTTGACCAGGAAGTTACAGGCGTAACACTCGATCCTTACCTCGAAACGGCCGATGTGGACCTTAACACTAACTTCTGGCCGCCTAAACAGGTGCCCACCCGCTTTGAACTCTTCAAGGAAAAGCGACAGCGCACAGAGGAAAACCCCATGCAGCGGGCGAAAAAGGAGAACTGATCACTCCTGAAAATACATCGTGAGGCGGGAAAATCTCCCGCCTTTTATTTTTTTATTGCGGTAACATTTGACGCATTGTGCTTAATGCATTCACAGGATATTGTTAAAGCGCCATTAACATACCGGTAAGGGTGTCGGGATTCTTTTGCCCTGAATCCAACAACAATCAAAATCACATGAAAAAACTCCACCTGTTTCCAGCCATTTTGCTTTCAGCAATGGTTGCTCTTTCCTCTTGCAAAAAGGAAGATGAAGAGCCAGAACCAACTCCGACACCCACTCCTGCAGGCACTGTTTTAGTGACGCAAAACATCACGACCAACACCACTTGGTCTACCGGTAGCGTGTATCAGCTCGGCGGGCGTATTACCGTTACAAATGGCGCTACACTGACTATTCAGGAAGGCGTTATCGTGAAGGGCGAAGCCGGCACTGGTGCTAATGCAACCGCTCTTCTGATTGCCCGAGGTTCCAAACTGAACGCTCTCGGAACTGCGGATATGCCGATTATTTTCACCTCTGTTGCAGATGAAATCACTCCTGCTCAGGTTGCCGCAGGGAACTTTGCAAGCCCGAACCTCGATCCTACCGTAAATGGTCTCTGGGGTGGTGTACTCATTCTCGGAAATGCCCCTATCTCTGCATCGAATGATGTAGGTGATATCAGCGAAGTTCAGATTGAAGGCATTCCTACTTCTGACCCGAACGGTCTGTATGGTGGTAACAACCCTGCTGACAACTCTGGTACCATCCGCTACATTTCTATCCGTCACGGAGGTGCAAACATTGGTTCAGGCAATGAAATCAATGGTCTGACCCTGGGTGGTGTAGGTTCAGGAACTGTCGTGGAAAATGTAGAGGTAGTTTCGAATCAGGACGACGGCATCGAATTTTTCGGCGGTACTGTTTCTGTATCAAATGCCGTTGTTTGGAACGCAGGTGACGACGCCATCGATACCGATCAGTCATGGTCAGGCACACTTGACAATTTCGTAGTCGTTGGTGCTGGTAACCACCTTTTCGAACTTGACGGTCCGGAAGGTTCAATGGCTGCCGGTCACACCATTAAGAATGGCAGCATCGTTGCTGCACCGGATGGTGTATTCGGCGGTGACCTGATCAATGTGGATGCAAACTCTATCGTTAACCTCGAAAACCTCTACTTCCGCGACATCGCAGCGGATCAGTGGATCAACCGCGTGGATGCGGCCGGTGTAACATTCACCAACATCGTTCTCAACGTTGACGCGGCAGATCTGCCATCACACGTGAACGGTGCCGTTCCTGCCGGCGTGGTTTCAGGAACCACTCCTCAGGCCGATATCAGCGTTCTTGGCTGGACATGGGCCTCTCAGGCCGGCGGATTGAGCGGACTTTGATCTGACCATCCATTAACATAATCATCACATTCAAAAAGGCATTCGGTAATACACCGGATGTCTTTTTGCTTTTTGAAAATACGTCCATACCTCACGCTATGAAGTTTCTGTTCACCTCGCTGTTTCTTTCTCTTTCCTTGTTCATTTGCGCCCAAAACGGAACCATCCGCGGTTCTGTGTTCGACAAAGGCACCACTGAACCTATGATCGGTGCGTATGTGATTATTCCGGATTCGCCGTATGGTGCAATGACTGACCTGGACGGAAAATTCAGCTTCATGGCTCCGGCAGGAACTTACAACCTCAGGGTATCTTCAATCTCCTACGCGACCATCACGATTGAAAATGTGGTCGTAAAGGCGAATGATGTGACGCTTCTGGAAAATATCCAGCTCAGTGAAAGCAGTCTGGAGCTGAAGGAAGTCGTGATTTCGGCAGAAGCTGTGCGTACCTCCGAAGTGGCGATTCTCGCGATCAAACAGAAATCAGCAGTTATGCTCGACGGTATTTCGTCTGCACAAATTCAGAAAGCAGGAGACTCCAATGCCGCCGAAGCAGCAAAACGGGTAACCGGTGTATCTATTGAAGATGGTAAATACATCTATGTACGCGGACTCGGCGACCGCTATACCAAGACCACGCTCAACAATATGGACATTCCCGGTCTGGACCCGGACCGGAATAGCCTGCAGATGGACATTTTCCCGTCCAATCTGATCGACAATATCATGGTGAGTAAAAACTTCATGCCCGAGATGCCTGCTGATTTTACAGGAGGTTTGCTCAACGTGGAGACAAAGGACTTTCCTGAAAAGAAAATTTTCAATGTATCGGTGAGCACGGCGTTTAACCCACAGGTGCATTTCAATCCTGACTTTATCACGTATGAAGGCGGAGCAACGGACTTCCTTGGTTTTGACGATGGCACGCGCGACCTTCCAACCGCAGCCCGTCGCACTGTAATTCCTACACCGATCAGCGGTGCCTCTGCGCAAGAGGTCAATGATTTTGTGAGAAGCTTCAACCCGGTGCTGAATACCGAGCGACGCACCAGCGCCATGGACTTTGGTGTGAACGTCTCTCTCGGCAATCAGTTCATCATCGGCGCAAAGCGCGATTCCACGATTAAATCGGGCAACAAGTGGGCGTACATATTCTCTGCGTCTTACAAATCAGATTACAGATATTACGACGAAGTGAACTTCGGTGAATACCAGCGCCTGATTGACCCCAGCGTATATGAAATGAAATACGCCACCGTGCAGGAAGGAGTCATGGGTGAGCGCGGCGCACTCGTTGGTTTGCTCGGCGGACTGGCCTTCAAGACACAGCGATCGAAAGTCCGGCTCACTGTGATGCGCCTGCAGAGCGGAGAGAGCAGGGCAGGACAATTCTACATTGATAACAATGGTGATGCCGTCGGACAGTCAGGATACATCGCCGTATCCGATAACCTTGAGTACAATCAGCGCTCGATGACCAACGCTCTGCTGCATGGTAACCACGTGTCAGAAGATTCAAAATGGGAACTGGACTGGCGAATCTCTCCCACGCTTTCAGTATCTGATGATCCTGATATCCGGCGCACTGCGTTTACTGTTACCCCGAATCTGATCACCTTCAACGCCGGTGCGGGAGGAAATCCCACGAGAATCTGGCGTTCACTTTCAGAGATCAATGCCAATGCCAAGGTGGATCTTACGCGCAACTATAAGTACAAGGGCAAGGATGCGAAGCTTCGTTTTGGTACATCTTATCTCTATAAGCAACGCGAGTACGAGATTCTGTTTTTCGACGTGCAGTTTTTCGGCAGCCAGTCTTGGACCGTGGCCGATCCGTCTCAGGTGCTGAATCCGGAAAATATCTTCCCGAACAGCCCGAACAACATCTATTACCAGTCAGGTAACGCCAATCCGAACCCGAATGCGTACGAATCGAACGTGAACAATACCGCATTCTATGTTTCCAATGAAATGAATCTGACAGCGCAGCTGAAGACCATTTTCGGAGTGCGTGCAGAGTATTTCGTACAGCGCCACACCGGACGCGATCAGCGCTATGCCAGCGGCGATCTGGTGAACGGCCGCAGCCTGAACAATGAGAAGGTGCTCGATGCGCTCGATTTCTTCCCTTCTGTCAACTTCATCTACTCGCTGAACGAAAAACAGAATCTGCGCGCATCGTACAGCAAGACCATTGCACGCCCGTCGTTCAAGGAACTTTCTTACGCACAGATCATCGACCCGATTACCAACAGGATTTTCAATGGTAGCTTGTTTACCTATTCTGACTGGGACGGTCGACTCATAGAGACACGCATCGACAATATGGACCTTCGCTGGGAGATGTTTATGCCACAGGGTGAGCTGCTTTCGCTCAGCGTGTTTTACAAGCGCTTCGACAATCCGATTGAATTGGTGCGTATTCCGGAGCAGCAGACCAGCACGGAGTTTCAGCCGCGCAATGTGGGCGATGGACAATTGCTCGGTGTGGAAATCGAGGGACGAAAAAGCCTGAAGATGATTTCCCCGAAGCTGCAAAACTTCAGTGTATCCACCAATATCACCCTCGTGGAATCGCGCATCGAGATGAGCGACCGCGAGTTCAATTCACGTCTCGGATACGAAAAGGAAGGAGAAACGATCACAAATATCCGCGCGATGGCCGGACAGTCACCTGTGGTGATTAATGCCGGATTGCAATACCGCGCCGACAGCCTCGGATTCGAAGCCGGATTGTTCTACAATGTAAAAGGACAGACGCTTTACATCGTGGGTGCAGGATTGTTTCCCGACATCTACTTCGAACCGTTCCACAGCCTCAACTTCAGCCTGAACAAGAAATTCGGCAAGGAGCAGAACAGCGCTATTGATTTCCGCATCGCGAATATTCTGGACGACCGCATTGAGACATTTTACCAGTCGTTCCAGGCGGAGCAGCAGGTATTCTCAAGCATCAATCCCGGACGCACATTCAGCATCAGCTATTCGCACCGATTCTGATGGCTGAATCGGAACACTACCAGGCAGTTTCGAGCAGCAACAGCGAAAGTGCAGCCACGCTGAGCGCCACACCGATCCAGTTTACCTTGCTCAGTCTTTCGCGGAAAAGAATCATTGCCGCGGCAGCTCCTATCAATACCACACTGAGGTTATTCACCGGCAGCAGTGATGAGCGCGGCAGCAGGTCGCTGTCGTAGGCTTTTACCAAAAAGAAAATCGAGCCGAAGTTCACCAGTCCGAGTCCGATGCCCGCAGCTACTTCTTTCAGCCCAAGCTCATTCACACCCGCAATACGGCGCACGATCAGCAACACAATGCCGGTGATACCCGCGGTGAAAAAGGACAGCGAGGAGAAAAGCGTGAGTTGATTGTCGTCTTCCACTTCTTTCGATAACCAGGCGATACCGAAATCAATCACTGTACTGCCCACCAGAATGAGGAACGGCCAGATCAGGAGTCGCCGGTCGAAGGACACTTGTCCGTCTTTTACTGAAGAACAAACTACCCCGCCCACGGCAAGTAGTATTGCGATGCCTTTGATGAGTCCGAGGGATTCATGTGGATCCGCCCATGCGAAGAGCAGCGCTGCCAGCGCCAGAGACATCTTCGAGGCAATGGTGCTGACCGCTACTCCCACACGTTGGGCAGTCATTGCCATGAGGTAGAATATGGAAATGAACACTACACCGAGACTTAGTCCGCCTGTGGTCCAGGCCGGAGCTTCCATTGCAGCGGCGACCGCGGCCTGCTTGTCAGGTACTAGGGTAAATCCCAGACTGAATGCGGTAATATAGTTGAATACAATCGCCGGAAAAATGCGGACTCCCAACTGCTGATACCATTTAAAGATCAGGTAAATGCCCGCGTTGGTGAGAACCGAAAAGATCAGGAAGGTCATTGTGCAGTGTAATAGTAAATCATGTCCTCGCCGCATTTCTCATTGCGGGTGAATGACTGGGGAATCATCGGTGCTTTCAGTCCGCGCTGAATGCGCATCGGAGAGTGAATCACGCGCGCTTCATCCCATATTCCTGCCGAAAGAAAAGCGTGAAGAGTAGAGGCCCCTCCTTCAACTATTACTGATTGAACGTCTGCTTTTTGCATTTCAACAATCCACTCGGCCGGACCCTTGCCTCGAAGGATCAGCGCGGGCTTCTCTCCGTGAAATAAATGAAGTGAATTCGGAAGTTCGAGCTTCGGATCAATGGCGATGCGCATGGGATCATTGCCTTTCACATGCCGCACATTGAGCCTTGGATTGTCCGTGGCTGCCGTGTTGTATCCTACCAGAATAGCCATTTCCTGTGACCTCCACAGGTGCACAAGTCGGTTGGAGGCTTCACCGCTGATCCGGAATGATCCGGTTTCGCCCGGCTTGCGTTCTTTATCCATGAAACCATCGGCAGTTTGAGCCCATTTCAGAATGATGTACGGGCGATGCTTATCCCACTGGGAAAAGAAGCGCCGGTTGAGCCAGGCACCCTCCGAAGAGAGCACATCTGTAATGACCTCAATACCCGCAGCACGCAGTCGCTCAATGCCTTTTCCACTCACTTGTGGAAAGGGATCTGTATTCGCAATGACCACACGTTTCACCTTTGATACAATCAGAAGATCTGCACATGGCGGCGTGCGGCCGTGGTGTGCGCAGGGTTCAAGGTTTACATATACGGTGGCCCCCTCGAGCAGAGAATCGTCTGTTATGCTCCGTATGGCTTCCACCTCCGCATGCGGACTGCCGGCTTTTTGATGGAATCCTTCTCCGATGATGGTGTCATTTACCACGATCACACAGCCTACCAGCGGATTGGGGTAGGTGTTACCGAGCCCGCGGGCGGCGAGCTGAAAACAGCGCTGCATGTATTTATCGTGCGGATTCACAGTGGCGAATATAACGGGTTCGCCGGCAGTGTGATCAGCGCATCAAGGTGATATAGCCGCTGTCTTTACCGCCGCTCTCCGACTTTCTGAGAATGACGTAGTAATACGTTCCGGTGGGCGCATCCTCTCCGCCTGCCGCACGGCCGTGCCATTTCAGATCCGGACGATCAAGCCGGATTATTTCTGCGCCCCAGCGGTTGTATAGGATGACTTCGTCTACTGCATAACCGAAAGCCCCGAAGTCCACGTAATCATTCCGGGCATCGCCATTGGGCGTAAATACGTTCACGTAAGCCTCCTCGCAGGCAATGTCACCGATGAAGATATCATCGGTTCCGATGCATCCCTCTGCACTTAATACCTGCAACTGATACCAGCCGGTATCAGCGAGCGCTATCAGCTGTGTGGTGTCTCCGGTGCTCCACCAATAGCTGATCATGCCATCCGGACCATTGAGAAAAGGTTCCATGTTTTCGCAGACCACCTGCGCATTATCCAGAAATCCGAATGGAAAAGGCACAGCATCGACACTCACGGATTCGATCAGAGGATTGCAGGAGAGTCCGGTGACTTCGCCCTGATAAATTCCTGAATTGGTTTCGCTGACGATTATCAAAAGGGTATTGTCCGCAATGAGCTGACCATCGGGCAGTGTCCAGAAATAGCCCGATGCTCCCGCTACATCGGGCAAGTTGAGCGTGAGGTTGTCCCCCTCGCACCACGGACCGGGAGAAGAGGCTTCAGCGGTCAGGATTTCCGGTGCATTGAATTCAAGGATGTAGTCTATTTCAACCGGCGGACACCAGGGTGATTCATAGATAAAGGTGTATTCGCCCTCATCGGATGGGCTCAGCAAAGGAATAGACACAGCATTTCCTTCAACCGTTTCACCACCCGGCTGAATCCAGTATCCCTCATCGGTGTCCACAGATGAGCTGATCCACCAGGTGCCTTCTGCGCAGGCTGTTTCAGGATATTCCAGCACGATGTCTTCTGCGGTGAGTCCGACATCAATAATAAGTTCGAGCGGAAGGCTGGGGCATTCATCTCCCTGTGCAAATGCATACAGGAAAAAGTCCTGCTGCGGATTTGGGATTTCAAAGAATAATCCATTTCCGGCAACCGGATTTCCGTCTGGCGAATACGACCAGAACACAGGATAACCCGAAGTCACTTGAGCCATAAACGCTATGCCGGAGCAGGCGTGCAGGACGGTCTCACCTTCCGGAACGGGGGTATAGATATAACTGACTTCCACCTCATCTTCAGCTGTACAACCAAAACTATTTATACCAGTCAGAGAATAGGTACCGGGTTGTGTGACGATGATCTCATCCGTATTGAAGGCACCAGTGGACCACGACCAGTCCGGTGCGTTTGTAATCGCTGAGAGAATGACGGAATCCCCCGGACACATTTCAAGGGCATCAAATGCGATGGCTGCATTTACGGGTGTGTTGGTGATTTCAACGGTTTGTGAATAGGTATTGCCGCAGGAGGAAATAGTGATGGTATACTCCCCCGGCTCAGTCACAGTTTGAATGTCGGAAAATCCGAATAGCGGCGCGGACCATTGCCATTCTGCAAACAGATTGTTCAGCAGTTGCAGTGTTACGCTGCCGGTCATACACAGATCAGTGGCAGGCAGGACTACCAGCTCAGGCGTGGTGTACTCGAGCGTTTCCACAAAATCGGATTCCAGCGTACAGCCGTCTTCATCCGTCACCCTGCAGAAATAATAGCCCGGCGTACTGACCTCACAGGTTTGTTCTGTGCTGATCACATTGCCCAAAGGCCCGATCCATTCGTATGCGATACCGGGTGTCACACTTAGCATGACGCTTCCTCCGGGACATACCACTGGCGGGTCAGGGTTTGTGGAAATCACTGGCAACGGCTTTGTTGGAACTGTGACATAGTTGGAGTTGGCCACACTGCAAAACGCATCTTCAAGCTCTGACTGAATGAAGTATGTTCCCGCTGTCCACCACCATGATCCGTTGCCTTGCCCGTTTTCTCCGCCGCCCGACCAGCTCAGCGATCCTTTGGAATACAACGTGACAAGCAAGGAGTCGCCCGGACACAGCGCAGCGATGTCACTTACGTCAATCGCCGGAGGAACGAGTTCAGATATGACGACGTACACGTTGATGGTGTCCTCACCATATAAGGTATCATCAGGACACAGATTGCGGTGAAGGAAGGCTTCGCCGTAGAATGCGTGCCACCCTGAAGCGGTGGGCGAAAAGCTATACGATGGGCTGGAGGAGTTAAAGTTTTGTCCGTTGACGTTACCGGTAATGCTGGATTGAATCGTCCACTGGGACTGGTTCAGTGAATCCTCGAAGAAAAATCGAATGGGCCCGTAGGGAGGACAATAGTATATGGTATCACCTTCGGCGTACTCATTGTCAATGTATGAAACACTAAACACCGGCGCAAGAGTGTCAAGCGGAATTACCACAAAAGCGCCAGTCTGGTTTGTGCCACTGCAACCGTTCGGAGCGGTCCAGATCAAATGCACCAGAGCGTCGGACGGCAGTATTATCTCTTCGCCCGAATACGTTTCTCCGGTTAGAGGCAAGTACCACTCATAGCTGTTTTCAAACGCCTGCGTTACGGTATACGTGAGGCTGTCTCCTCCGCACAGCGAAAGACTCGGGTTGCATGAAGGGGTTGCGCCATTGATGGAAATCAGCGGACACTGGGACGGCAGCAATTCGATGTAAAGGCTATCGGCAAACGAATCACACCCATCCAGGCGTGAGCCTGTGAACGACACAAGCTGAGATTGATTAACGGTTCTGCCGGGAGATGGGCTTCCGTTGTCCCATGTCCAGTTGTATTCCGGACCGATATATCCCGGAGTACCTGAGTTGGTATGGAAGTATACGGTGCGGCTGCTGGCGCACGTCTGAATACTCTCTGTGTCTTCCTGCCAGCCGCCTTCAGCGGTGGATACACTTATGACCGGAAGCACTGGAGTGCGGTCACATTCAGCCAGAAACGCAGGACGCGAATAAATATCGTAGTGATTCGCAGCTAAGGATACCGGTGAGCCAATGAACATATCCTGACCGTCATCCGCTTGCACAGAGACCATGCCGCCGTATGAAGTGGAGTTACAATACGCGTCATTGGTCGGCACATAATAGCTGTTATTTAAAAACTGGTCATTGTCGACCACGAAGTTTTGATTACTCCATACAAATTGCCCCGACCACGGCATATTGAAAAACTTCCGGAAACTCCCTGCAATTGCAGGCTTGTCAGCAATGGTGCAACCGATTCCCCAGCAGAGGTCGTTACCCGGACCGCCGTACTGCCTTGTCCAGGTATATTCCCCGTCATTCTCAATGCGCGAGATAAACACATCATTGAATCCCGCACTATGAAAATATCCTTCGCCGAGTTCATCCTCCATTTCGCTGAGAACGCAGGAGAACATTCCTGTCATATAGCACTCGCCAGTCGGTCCGATGGTGGTTTTTCTTCCGGTAATGCCATTTTCACTTCCAAGCTGATGAACCCATTGGAACGATCCGGAAGTGTCCAGACGCAAAAGAAAAGCTTGCTGTAAATAGGAGGAGGGAAGGAGCGTGGAACCCATCGCGGTGATCACGGCAAGTGTGCCGAAGTTGTTTCCCGTGATGTAAAGCACATTGTCAGTGCCGACTTCGGCGTCATAGCACTGCACGAGTCCACCGCTGAGTGTATTGAACCAGTTTTCGTTGCCGCTTGCCGAAAGTGAAAACACCATTCCCGATTCATCGGCTGAATTGGTGTGCGTATCATCAATGATGAGCTGCTGACTGAATTTTCCGCAACCGTATACCGCGCCGCCATTGTCAATGGTCACATCGAGCACATTCACATCATAAGAAGAGGTGAGCTGCTTCACCCATTGCCATGAACCATCCGCAGCGAGCGTGCCCACGAATCCGTCAAAACTCGAGTCGCTGGTTCCCTGCAGGTCAGGCGCGGTGTAACTGAATGGTCCGAATTGCGCGGTTTGCCGAAAATTCCCGCATACCACAATTTGCCCCGTGCTGTTAACGTCAATGCCATGGGGATAATCATTGCCCGGACCGCCGCATGAAACGGCCCATTGAACTTGTCCGGATGCACTTACGCTCACTATAAAGATGTCCAGCGAGTCGCCCGTGGCTGTGAGCGTGTAACTGCCAAACTGTGCCGTTCCCGCGTAATAACCGATGGCCAGCGCATTCCCGCTGGGGCCGGCTGCAACTGCAGTAATGCGTTCGCTCTCCGTGCCACCCATTTTCATTCGCCAAAGAGAGGTACCGTCTGAAGTGAGTCGCTCGAGGTAGGCATCGGATTGTCCTGCGGAGGAAAGCGTGCCGTTTAACGTGTTCAGCGTTCCACCGAAGTAGCCACCTGTAATGATATCGCCGTTAGTAAAATGATCGAGGTCCAGAAGACCTGCCTGATTGAGGGTCGTGCGCTTCTGCAGCCAGTTTGTCTGGCCATTCACCCAAAACGGGCAGAGCAGAAACACGATCAAGCTAAGGCGTAGCATCACGAAAAATACCTCTTTTCCGGGTTTCACCCTAGCGGTGTGTTTTTTTTCTTGAAAATAGACTTGATAAACAGCGTGTTAGGAATTTTAACAGAAATTTCAGTACTATGTAACGCAAATAACCATGTAACGAACATATCTTTGCTTCGTCTTTTAATCGGTGATGCCTTTTACTATATCAAACATACAAACCTCTTTTACCATGAAAACACACACGTGTATCAAGACAGCCGCCCTGCTTACTCTCTTCGTAGTGGGCGTTTACACCGCAGCCCTGGCTGCTACCATCGGGCGCCACGAGCCGGCGCACAAAGACCCGGAGAGGATGGCGGTGAATGTGCCTGCGCTTAACCGCCAGGAGCAGGGGTTCCTTCGTTTCATCCGCTCATCAGTGGGCTACCCTGAATTTCTACAGGGTAAAAAGGAAACGACCACTGCAGAAGTGAATCTGTGCATATCGGATAACGGCGTGGTTGAGAAGGTTATCGTGAGCACCGAAGAGCCGGGTCTTGCCAGATACATCACAACGAAGCTCGAAGGACGCACCATGCATGGATATTCCTGGGCATGGGGGCATGCCTACCGGTTTGCGCTCAGTTTCCGCTTCGTCTGAATAACTACTCACCTGTAATACTGACCCATTCCATGGACATCGAAAACGCAAAAGCCCAGATGAGGAAGGGAGTGCTTGAATTCTGCATTCTGTCTGTCCTCCAGCGCGGCGAAGCCTATCCGTCCGACATTCTGGGAGAGCTTAAAAAAGCCCATCTCATCGTGGTCGAAGGAACGCTTTATCCCTTGCTGACACGCCTCAAGAACGATGGACTGCTCACCTACCGGTGGGAGGAAAGCACTCAGGGCCCGCCCCGGAAATACTATTCCATCACTGAAAACGGAAAAATCTTTCTCAGGGAACTCCGCAAAACCTGGGACGAACTTGCACACGCGGTAAACCAAACGACTAATCCCCAAAGCCATGAATAAGACTGTCACCGTCAACCTCGGCGGCACCATTTTCAACATTGAAGAAGAAGCATTTCAACTTCTCAAAGGATATCTGGAACGCATCAAACTCAATTTCGCAAATGATCCCGGCGAAGCGGAAATCATGCAGGATATCGAAGTGCGTCTGGCTGAACTCTTCTCTGAGCGCCTTGATGAAAAGCGAAACGTGGTAATCAAAAGCCATGTGGAAGAAGTCATTGCCATCATGGGCCGGCCTGAAGATTACACCATGGGCAACGCCGCTACTGCGGATGAAGCGGAAGCTTCCAATTTCAAACATTCCAAGCGCCGCGTATACCGCGATGGTGACGATGCCGTAATCGGCGGGGTATGCTCTGGTCTGAGTTATTACTTCGGCTGGGATCCCATCGTGCTGCGCATCGCATTCGCCATCTTCGGAATCATCAGCGGAGGCACGGCGGTCATCGCGTACATCATCCTCTGGGCGCTGGTACCTGAAGCAAAAACCACTGCGGAAAAACTGCAGATGCGCGGGGAGAAAGTCAACGTGGACAGCATTAGCCGCTTCATCAATATGGAGGCAAAAAAGGCCGCTGACAACGTGACTAAATGGAGCGAAAAGGGCTTCAAAGGCAGTGGTCGAAACCTGAATACTTCAGGAATCATGAAGGGCCTGGGCACCGCATTCACCAAGGTCATCGGCGCGTTCCTGGTGGTCGGCGGATTTGCACTCCTCGGATTGCTGCTCTCCATTTTCGTCTTCGCTGAATTCAACTTCGGGAATCAGCAAATGCCATTTGATCAGATGCACCTCATTCTCTTCGGTGACACAGGCAATTACTGGATGCTGTTGCTCGGCGCGGCGCTGACACTCGGGGTGCCTGCCGTGGCGCTTCTTTACAGCGGATTCAAATTGCTCATCGGGTTCACGCGCCAGATCAAAGGACTGGGCTGGTCACTCGCCGGTCTCTTCGTGCTTGGCGTCTGTCTGGCTACCATCGGCGGGGTGCGCATCGGCCGCGAGTTTTCTTCTGAAGCCGAACTCCGGGAAACGCGCAGCATTGATGTGGCGCCCGGCGATACGCTCTTTGTGGATGTCATGCCCGATTCAGTATTCGTCGGACGTACGGAAGACGACCGCGATAATTTCTTCGACCTGGTGAACATCACTCCGGAGTTTATTCACTACGGACAAATGGTAAACGTGAGTTTTGAGCAGGCCGAGGGCAGTGAATACAGCGTGCGCGTGGTCCGCGAATCACGCGGTCCCGGAAAGAAAAGGGCAGGTGAGCTGGTCTCCAATATTTCCTACGAATGGAAATTGGAAGGAGATACCCTCACGCTGGCTCCATGGCTCAAAACGCCTGCATCGGATCAGTTTCGCGGCCAGGAAGTGGACATCACAGTGTATGTTCCGCTCGGACGTCACGTGAAGTTCGGGGAGCACATCGGACTCATTTACTGGGATTGCGGAAAGGCAGGTGAGACAAGGCTGATGTGGGATGACGACTGGTGGTCCGAAGACCGCAGGGATGAGGGCGATTGGGAAGAGTCCATCCCTCCGGCGCCTTCAGCTCCTCAGGTACCTCCCGCGGACAGCGGCACACAGCGAATCATTATTCAATAGACCCAATGAAAAAGGGCGGCCTTTGCCGCCCTTTTCAACTAAACCTTAACCAAAGGGTTTTAACCCTCCTATGCGTTTCCCCTTAGACTATTCGCTGTGAGCGAAACGGGAAAAACTACACGGTAAAGATCCCACGATTCCACAGAAGGTTTATTCAAGCATTTGTTAATGGAATCTAATAATGTGTTAACCGCTCGCCTGCGCAGGGTTTCCGCAGATGTATTTTCGCCCCATGAGAAGAGTTCATTTTGCGCATCTGTTTTGGATCTTACTGCCTGCATTCCTTTTTACCGCCTGTGATTCCGGCGAAAAAGCGCAGCCTGCACCGGCTGCCAATCCGTACGAGGAAATCAGCGGTGTGTATGCTGACACCTTGCCCTGCGCGGATTGCAGCGGTATTCTCACGGAACTCACGCTTTTTTCTGACAGCACATTTGCCATGCGTGAGCGCTACCTCGGTGCGGCTGCGGCACAGCGCGGACTCGGTTCGTACGGGTCATTTCTTATTCAGGAAAACGGCCGCGTAAAGCTCATTGCGCTTCATGATCAGTGGGTACGTTATTTCAAGCCGGTAAACGAGGACCTGCTTGCTCTGGATACTGCGGGGAATGAGATCACCTCTGCATTGGATTATACGCTTGAGCGCACGGATGAAGTGGCTGATTCGACCCGCAGACAAGGCTTCCGGAATATGACCGGCGCGGCCGACGGTCTCGTGTTTCGCAAGTCCATCCGCGGAGAGGTGATGATTGATGCGGAAATGATCAAGTCGTCGGGCGAGGCCATGCAGGCCCTTATCGCATGGTATGCACTCGCCCATGAAGTGGGTTGCAAAGGCCCTGAATGTCCTGTGAACAAAGCGCTCGGAAAGGACGATGCGGCAATGAAAGCAATGGTGGCAAAGTGGATTCCGGGCAATGAAAAAGTGAGCGATGTGCTGAAGACCGGTCTGCGCTCCGGAGACCTCCAGCTTCTTCATGTGTTTGAGGAGAAGGACATTTTCCGCGTCTCGAGTGTGGTGGTTACGCCGACAGGCACCGAGCGCCGCGATGATGTCTTTCGTCTCGTGAACGGCACACTCATCTGGGAATCGGGCACCAAAGGCGAGATCAAGTATTCCACGTCTTCTAAAAATCCAAACCGTCCGAAGGAATACCAGGAAGGCGGCAAGCAGGTGATAGACATGAAGCGCCTGAAGCAGAATCCGAAAAAAGGCTCTGACGGAAAATGAGTGCGCAGTCCGCTGCGAATTCGTTTTTGCTCTCTCCGGAATTGCTGGATGCCACGGCAGCGGCCGCCTTTCTGCGCGACCCTGAATGCGGGGCAGAGGTCATTTTCCATGGCGTGGTGCGCAACACCTCCGCAGAACGGGAAGTCATTTACCTGGACTTTGAAGCCTATGAATCCATGGTATTGTCCGAATTCGGACGCATGGCTCAGCGCGCCCGTGAAATGTGGCCTGTGGATCGCATCGTCATGCACCACCGCACAGGGCGGGTATATCCCGGTGAAATGGCTGTGATCGCTGCGGTGAGCGCCCGTCACCGCAAAGCTGCATTTGAGACTTGTGCCTGGCTTATGGACGAGTTGAAGCGCACGGTGCCCATCTGGAAAAAGGAAGTATTTGCTGACGGCGAAGAATGGGTATCGCCTACACCCTGATTTTTTTTCATCCTCCGCTCACCGGCGGAATGAGCGCGACTTCATCCCCGTCGCGCAGAATCACTTCATCCGCTGCATAGTGTTGCTTCACTGCAACGGCGTATTTCAATCCCACAGGAATAGAGGGAAAGGCAGCCTGCAGCTGAGTGCGCAGTTCACCCACTGTGACGCCGTCATCGAGTGACCATTCACAGGATCGCGCGCCGGTGCAGTCGCGAAGCATACCAAACGAAAGCAAAGTGATTTTCACAGGTGATCAAACAAAAGCTTTACGCCCACAAAGATGAGAATAGCTGAAGTGATCATGCGCAGTAGATGAAGCGGAAGCACTTTTACGGAAAGCCAGGAGCCGATCAGACCGCCGAGAAACACCGCAATAATCACAGGCCACATGGCGGGCTCCAGTATGGGCTGGCCATTGAGCGCGATTCCCGCGATTCCCGCGAGCGAATTGACTGCGATAAAGAGGGAAGTGGTAGCCGCGATTCTTCGTTCATCGCCCCATGCCGCGAAATAGAGCACCGGCGCTAAATAAATCCCCCCGCCGATGCCTGTCATTCCGGCGAGCAATCCGCATCCAGCGCCGGCGAGGTAAACGGTCCACACAGGCCACTGCGTTTCAGAAATGCTCCGTTTACTCCATTGCGTCTGCAGCTGAATCAGTGCCCCTGCTGCGATCAGGCATGCCGCGAGCAGCAGGTAAAAGGTCCGGTTTTCCAGTTTTGCGGCAGCACCTATGAACACACACGGGATGCTGCACGCCAGCAGAATCCACATGCGGGAGTTGCGGTAATATCCTTGCCATGCAAAACGCTTCACCGAAAGAAGTGTGACCTGACCGTTGCACAACAGTGCAAGCGACCGCACAGCCTGCACGGGCAATGCACTGTGTGAAAGAATGGCCAGATACAGACTGCCGCCGCCAAAACCCGCTGAGCTGTATATCAGCGCAACAAGAAAGAAGAGGATAAACAACATGTAATCCATAATTCAAGTATAGCGAAGATGGATCAGCGAACATGATACTGACCAATCAGTTTTCCTCTGTGGCATGTGCATTCCATTGACCTCGGTCAATGTGCGGCACTGCGGTATTTTCCCATCTTTGATAGAACCAACAGATTGAACAATGAAACGCAATGAATTCCTGAAGAAGTCCCTGCTTGGCACGGGTATTCTGGCCGCCGCGCCAGCTATGGCCGGAATCATCAAGAACGATATTGATGAGCTGCAGCCGCTGGATGCTCAGGTAGGATTCAATCACATTCCGCCTGCAAAACCGGATGTCATGAACAACATGGTCATTCACCGTGCAGATACCCGTGGCCAGGCCGATCACGGATGGCTCAAGGCACGTCACTCATTTTCATTTGCCGGATACTACAACCCGGAGCGCATGCACTTTGGTGTGCTGCGCGTACTGAACGATGATACCATTGCGGGCGGACGAGGCTTCAGCACGCACCCGCATGACAATATGGAGATCATCACCATTCCGATGGAAGGTGTGGTGGAGCACAAGGACAGCATGGGCAATCACGGAACCATCACTCGCGGTGAAGTGCAGGTGATGAGCGCTGGTACAGGAGTCCACCACAGCGAATTCAACGGCTTGCCTGATAAGGAACTCAAGCTGCTTCAGATCTGGCTCTTCCCCAATAAGCGCGGGGTCACTCCACGCTATGATCAAATCAAGATCGGCACATTTGCACGGAATGCATGGAAGCAGATTCTCTCTCCGTCAGCTGCTGACGATGGTGTATGGATTCATCAGAATGCGTGGTTCAACCTCGGTCATCTGGATGCAGGAAAGGCTTTGCGCTATGCCGTGCATGAGCCGGATACCAGCGGCGTTTACGCATTTGTGATTGCAGGTGAAGTGATAGTCAACGGCGAAACGCTTCGTCAGCGCGATGCAGCGGGTGTGTGGAGCGTGAAGGACCTCACCATTACCGCGTCGCAAAATGCAGAGGTGCTGCTGATGGAAGTGCCAATGTCCCTGTCGTAGATTCTATTGCCCCTCCGGTCTGCTGAGTTGCAATCCGACTTCCATCGGGAAATGCACGACGTCCATACCCATGGTCTGCCAGACGCGGTAGGTATAGGTTCCGTGAACGGGATAGCTCTGATTCGGAGAAATCGTGGTGGTAAGATCGATGATGTCAAACCCTTTTTCTCCGTTGAATGAGCCATCCGGATTGCGCACTGCAATTTCCACATCACGGCGTATCACTTTTCCGTCAGGCGCAGTTTCCTCCACACGCACAAGCATTTTATCGTAAGCGAAGCCCGACGCACAGCGGAACGTCATTTCGAAGAGATAAGGCGCCTTGTTGTCGTTTACAGGGATCGCAAACTCTACCGTGTCTGTGCTGCGCCACTCAAGACTTTCACCGAAGGAATGTATCTCTCGGTACGCGTAATTGTGGGTGCATGAGGATACGAAAAGCAGGATGGGGATGAGTATCCGGATTAAGGGAGCGGGCACTATGACGTGGCGCATGAGGTGTATTTTTTTTGGACTATTTTTTCTCTTTTAACGGAGCTTCAATACGTTTCATCCAGCGTGCTGTGCCTTTCGGGTCAAAGCAGGTTATAGTGGCTGCGCGTTCGCCTTTTTTGCCCGTGAAATCAATCGTACAATAATTGCGTTCAGCCACCAGCGTGCCATCCACGCGAAGGGTATTTTCTTCTGTGCTATTGTCATAGGGGCCGCTGCTCAGCGGTGAGCAGGTCAGGTCGTACACAGTGATTCCGTTGCCGAGTGCAAGGGAACTGAGTTCTGTGCAGTGTCTGTCACCGGTCAGAAAGATAACGCCCTCAATGCCATTGTCGCGGATGAGGTCGAGGATTTTTTTGCGCTCCTCTTCATACTGAGCATAGTTCTCAAATTTCTTCACCGGATTGAGAAACTGACCGCCGATGGCCACCAGCTTCAAAGGCGCTTTGCTTTCTTTTAATGATTCCACAAGCCAGTTTATCTGCTCCTCGCCGAGTAAAGTGGTTTCGACGCCTTCCACAAAATGCGCTACGCGGTGATAGCGGTTGTCGAGCAGAAAGAAGTCCATATCACTGTACTGGTATCGCGTGGTGATTCCGGTGCCTCCTTTTACGGAAGGAACTCCGGTGGTGGGATTGCCCCAGAATCGATTAAATACGTCAAGTGCTTCTTTTTTTAAAATGAAATTCCCTGTGGCGTCATTTGGTCCGAAGTCGTGATCATCCCAGATGGCGAGGTGAGCGCAGATGGGCAGGAGCTTCTGCATTTCAGGCACCGAGCGGGTCTGAGTGTAGCGATTCACCATTCCTGCGCGTGAATCCCAGTCGCCTTCCCGGAAGTACACATTGTCGCCAAGCCACAGCATCACATCGGGTTTTGCGGATGCAATGGACTCAAATATTTCATACGAAGCTCCATACGGTTTGCCCGGACGGTCGAAGGATTCGTCGTTGATGTAGGTGCAACTGCCGAGCGCAAGCCGGAAGTCGGGAGCATCCGTGCGCCATTGCCAGAGGGGTTGTGTGGTGAAGGACCAGATAGTCTTCGGATTTCGATCAAGGGTATAACGGTAGGTGGTTCCGGGCTGCAGTCCGCTGAGATGAACGATTGCCGTATTTCCAAAGTCTTTATCTGGTGAAACTTTGGCGGACAGCTTGGTTCCGGGATTGTCATCTGTCCAATAGAGCAGATTGGGAGCTGCATTATCTTCTAATTGAAACCAGATTTTCACATCGCGCTGATGAATGGCGCAGGGCATTGGGCCCGACACAAGCTGCGCAAAAAGAGGGTGCAGTGTGATCAGGCAAAGCGCGGGAATGAGTAAGAGACGAATCATGGGTGAGTGGGGTTCCAGAGTGTTTCGAGCAGCTGTGTGGTGGCCTGCCAGTTAAAATGCCGCAGGATTGTATTTCTGCCTGCTTTTCCGCGCTGAGCGCGCTCTTCCGGCTGTCGCAACAGTCGCACTGCTTGGGCTGCAATGGCTTCCGGTTCATCGGAAGTAACAAGCGCTTCCCGGGCGTCATCGTGCATGGCCTGAGCCGCAAGTGAGGAGGTAATGCAAGGCAGCTCCATGCTCATGGCCTCGAGCAGTTTGTTTTGCAAACCACTGCCAATGCGCATCGGTGCGATGAAGACTTTTGCATGCAGATAAGCCTGACGGATGTCCTCCATCCAGCCAGTGACGGTGGTGTGCTCATTGCTCAACGCAACCACAGCGGGAGCGGGAGTGGCCCCTGCAATGGTCAGTGTGGCTCCGGGCATTTCCCTACGAATCAGTGGCATGATTTCCTGCGCCAGGCGCACCGCGCAATCCACGTTGGGCGGATAACTCATATTGCCGGTAAACAAGAGATCTGTATTCTTTTGCACTTCTGCATTGGGTGAAAAGAAGGTGGCATCCACGCCATTCGGAACGACTGTTATGCGGCTGCGGTTCGGATGATAGATCAACTGCCGGTCCTGTTCACTGATAATGGTGTGATGATCGAAGTATTCGTAGATCAGGTTCTCGTAGTTCACCATGCGCCTTGCTTCTTCGCGGATAAAGGCGCGCAGGTACCATGGCGCAATCTCTGCTCTGCGCCGCAATCCGGCATTCATGGCATCCATGTAATCGAGCGTTTTGGAATATTGATGCAGGTTCTTCACGTATTCGGAGCACCGCGTGAGTTGACAATAAATATGTTCGGGTTGAAATAATGTGATGATGCGGTGCACATTGCGCAATGCAGCAGTCTGCATAAAATAGTGCACCTGAAACGGACGATCGGAAAAAATGGCGCGAAGCATTCGCAGTGCAATGAGCAATTTGCTCAAACGGATCACATGCACGTGTTGGACCTTCGTGCGCAGATGTGCGATTGCCTCGGGATTTTCCCTGCCTTCAGAGAGACAGCACACACACACCTCATGGTTTTTTGCGAGCTCTGTAATCTGATGGTACGCGCGCAGTTTATCCCCTTTTTCAAGTGGGTATGGCACACGTGAGAGCAGCACAAATACCTTCATTTCGCGCGAAGCTCTTTATAAAATGCGATGAGGTCGCGAATGATTTTTTGATTGTCGAAATGCGCCGCTACATGCGCTATTCCTGCTTTTCCCAGGGATTCATACAATTCATTTTCTTCTATTAAGCGCCCTACGGCCTTCACCCATTCTGAGGGGGTATCGGCGATCAGCAATTGCCTGTCGTTCTCACAATCAGTTCCCTCTGCACCAATGGATGTGCTGATGATGGCTTTGCCGAGCGCGAGTCCTTCGATGATTTTCACGCGGATACCTCCGCCTGAGAGCAGCGGAACAATCATCACGGCTTTGGACTTCATGTATTCGTCGGCCCGCTCCACTTCTCCCACAGCCACTACGTTCTCCGGCAGATCGCGTGCGAGGTCTTCAGGCATATTCCGTCCGGCGATATAAAACTTCAATTTGGGATATTGCGCATGAACCTTCGGCCATACGGCTTCAAGAAACCAGATGATGCCTTCGAGGTTGGGGCTCCAGTCCATCGCACCCAGGTGAAACAAAGCGAATTCGGGTTTCTTTTGTCCGCATTCATACTTCGACGGATCGATGCCAAACGGAATGGTACGTATGGGCTTTTTTACTCCGAGTTTTTTAAATCGCCGCATATCATCGCCACTGATTGCCGCGATGCCATTCACTGAGTCGAGTGCCTTCAACTCGTATTCCCGCAGCTTGGTGGTGAGGTATTTCAAATAGGTGCGTTTGGCGATGTTGCGTGTACCATGGGTGATTTTTTCCCAAATCACAAACTCGAGGTTGTGCGATCGCAATACGATTGGCGCGCTGGAATGCCTGCGGATCATGGGCAGGTAGGGTGTCATAAACAGACTCTCCAGGTGGATGATGTCGAATTTCTCCGCCGTGAGTACCTCCATGACTTTGCGGTCCATATCCGGACTGAAAAACCGGCTGATGTTGTACGAATCGGCCGTCATGAAATTCGCAAATGCATCCATGACGTTCAACCGCGTATCCACAAATACTCCTTCGATGCGCGTGGCAGCGACATACTCCCGGGGCATTTCATTTTTTAGAAAATCATGCTTGTGGGTAAATATGGTGAGCACTTTTACTTTATGTCCTTCCGCCAGCAACCCCTGCGTGATGTTGTTCATCGCAATGCAGCCGCCGTCGCGGGCGGGGAGAGGGGGCTTCAGACAGAGTTGCAGAATCTTCATATCGCTTTCGCCTTCCTGTTCATCCATCGGGTAATGTCGAATATCCGGAATATCCGGAGGTAGGTGTCGCGGTCAAAGAGCACCGCCTCGCGCGATGCTTTCCACGTGAGCCAGATACTCAGCGGAAACATCAGGAGCGTGGACATCCACATTCCCATCCACACGTCAATAATACCACTCTTCGCCATTTTTTCACCCGCCATCGTGACGAGTTGGTAGATGATAAACAGGCATAAGGCAATAACCGTAGGCAGTCCGAGCCCGCCTTTTCGGATAATTGCTCCCAATGGTGCACCGATGAAGAACAGCACCAGACATGCTGCGCCGAGAATGAACTTGCGGTGCCATTCTACTTTATGCCTGCGGATATAGCGGTCGCGGCTTTCGATTTCGTCGATGCTGCGCAGGATCTGATCCTTGGATCTGCGTGTGGCTTCCCGGGCGGCCGACACCGCTTGACTGCGCTCGGCATCGCTGAGGATGTCAAAGAACCATTGTCCTTTCACGACTTGTTCCTTCGGCGCAGCACCGCTTTGCTGAAGGCGCTGCATGCCGAGCATGGCTCCTTCATGCATCACACTGTCTCGGCGGATTTCCAGGCTGTCAATCGCATCGCTCAGCTGCGGTATGGTCATCATCTCGTAGCTGTTGCGGAACACTTCCTCATTGTCGCCGCTAAAGGCAAATGAACTGAGATCGAGGCGCAACACCATCTCCTCAAACGTGCCGCGCACCAGCGGATGCCGGCGCTCTTTGCGGCGTTCTTCCACCATTTCATCATACGTCACTCCATCGGTGAGCGTCAGTACCAGAAAGCGCTTGTCATCCGTCTGATTCATGGTGCCCTGCTTCGCGCGGATCACGGTGCGGTTGCCGCGCTCCTGTCCGCGGTGATCATAGATCACAATGTCCTTCAGCTTTCCGGTTTCCTGGTTTTTCTCCATCACGCGGATGGAAATGCCTTCGATGCCGTTGTAAAACACGCCGCTTTCCAGGTTGAGCGCCGGACGCTGCTGCACGATGCTGTACAGGAGTGTGCGGAATTTGAGATTGGCAATAGGCCACACGTTGTTGGCAAACAGAAAGGAGGTCGTGGCGAGCACCACGGTAAACACCACGAGCGGACGCATGATGCGGAACAGCGAAGCACCCGAACTCTTCATTGCGGTGAGCTCGTTGTTTTCGGAAAGCGAGCCGAAGGTCATGATACTGCTCATGAGAATGGCCAGCGGAAGCGCCATGTTCACAATGCGCGCAGAGGCATACACCAGCAATTTGAAGATCACTCCGGGTTCTAACCCCTTGCCCATCAGGTCATCCACATACAACCAGATAAACTGCATCTCGAAGATGAACATCGCCACCAGAAAGGTGACTACGAAAGGTCCCAGGTAGGACCTCAGCAGGAGGATGGACAGCTTGTTGACGCGAATCATGGATACCGGCTGTAAAGGTAACCCGATGGCCTTGCATACGGGTAGGGGAAAGGATCGCGAGGCGGTAAAAGTCACAGAGTGAGTCACAATTAGTTTAAACCGGGTTCGGTTCAGCGCACTATATTGGCCATTCTTAAAAAAACCTGTAAAGTCTTTATTGTATCATGAAGTATTTCTGCCTCGCGCTTTCTCTGGCGCTTTCTGGTGTGGTTACTGCTCAAACGACCCCACCAGGTTATGATTTGCACAGCTCGGATC
>JBKDGH010000150.1:0-20022 GCA_046336655.1 Flavobacteriales bacterium
TCAAAACCGACTCCCTCGGCTGCATCGAGCCTGGCTGTCAGTTTGTGAATGTGGAAGAAATCACCATCGGGCTGGAGCAGAGCATGACAGTATATCCCAACCCCGCCCGCGATAGAACGACCATTCGGTTTGAGCTGCCGGCGGATTTTTCCATTCCGGATCAATCAGAGTGGGTGATGATAGATATGCAAGGCCGTGAGGTCAAAAGGCAATTGCTTTCCCGCTCCGACATCCAACTCCGCGAGCTGACATTGGATTTGACCAACGTGCAGCCCGGAATGTACCAGATCCACTGGGTATCCGGCACAGTGTGGCTGGACAGTGTGAAGGTGATTGTGGAGTGAGGAAATAGACTAGCAGGGTATTGGCAGGCTCACAACTGCTTCACCAGTTCAAGAATTTTCGCGCGGATCACCCAGGTTTCCTCCTCGGTGAATGCGGATTTGTAAATGGTGTCGCTGCCGGTGATGGACTTGTCTTCATCCACCACGTAGGCGGTCATGAGGCTTTCGAGGCATTTGATTTTGTCGAGGGTCAGTCGCTGCTTATCCTCCCTCGCCTTGCGCTCGCGTCCCTCGTCGAGCTGGTAGCGCTTTTCCTGCACTTCGAGCGCCTTGAGCTCGAGCTGCAAGGCCTTTTCCTGCGCATCCACAGGAGTCTCCAAAAACACATCCGCCGGAGCGGCAAAAGGTTGAGTTGCAGTTACCATGATGAATCTGTTTTTAGGTTAATAATAAAAAACGGCACATCGCACACAGGCGTTACCTCACAGAGGTCGCCATCAACACGCACGAAAAGAGATCAGAAGAAAAACGAGAAAACGTCAGACCCTACAAAGATAAGGGAAAGGGGTGGGTTTTTTAAGATACTAGATAACCTTTCCGGAGCTCTGAACTTTTGGCGGAGGGGTGGCGTTGCCCCATCATCCCATCATCCCATCATCCCATCACCCCATTATCCTATTACCCTATCACCCCACCAACCCATCCGCCATCATTTCCGCTTGCCTCATCACGGTGTCAATGGCCTTCTGCTGTTTGTCGGGTGGATAGCCCCACTTGTTGAGGGTGCGGCGCACGACGACCATCAGCCGCGCGCGGGCGCTTTCGCGGATGGTCCAGTCAATGGTGGTGTTGGCGCGCACCTTATCTGCGATCTCCCGCGCGATGTCCTTGAGGGTGTCATCGCCCAATACCTGCACCGCGCTGTCATTCACCTCCAGTGCATGGTAAAAGGCGGTTTCATCGTCGTTCAATCCCAGCTTCGCGCCTTCTTCATCGGCCTGACGGATGTGCCTGGCAATGTGTATGAGTTCCTGTATGATTTCGGCTGTGGTGAGCAAGTTGTTCTGATAGCGCTTGATGGCTCCTTCGAGCATGGTGAGGAGCTTCTGACTCTGCACAAGGTTTTTGCGTGAACGCACTTTGAGCTCGTTGTTGAGCAGCTTCTTCAGCAGCTCAATCGCGAGGTTCTTGTGCTTCATGCCCTGCACTTCAAGCAGGAATTCTTCGGACAGAATTTCAAGTCCGGACAGCTCCGGCTTCTCCATGCCCGCCGCAGCGAAGATGTCCACCACCTGATCACTCGAAATGGCTTCATCCACAATCTGCTTGATGGCTGTTTCCAATTCGCCGGTGCTTCTGCCGGTGAGGCCCGGCGCATCAAACTTGGCCAGTCGCGCTTTTACCGCCTGAAAGAAGGCGACTTCCGGAAGGTATGGCTGCACTTCTTCACGCGTGATGCAAAGCGATAATGCCTGTCCCAGCATGCCCACTTCGCGGATGAAGCGCTCTTTGCCATCCTGCAGACCGAGAATATGCTCTTCGGCCTGGAGGATGATGGACAGTTTTCCGCGCGCATCGGCCGTCATGAAGCGGCGGTAATTGAACTGGATGGTATCGCCGTAATAGGCCAATGGCTCTGCGGCCAGCAGTTCTTCGTAGGTGTTGGTGCGCTCGTGGAACATCTGCTGCACGACGTCCAGTTTTTCGCGAAACACATCCAGTGCGCGTTCAATGCCTTCTGCCGGATTGCCTTTTCCGCCGGCTTCGCCGTAAAACGAAAGGGCTTTTTTCAGATCGGTACCGATGCCGAGGTAATCCACCACCAGTCCGCCTGACTTGTCTTTGAACACGCGGTTCACGCGCGCAATGGCCTGCATCAGGTTGTGCCCGCGCATGGGCTTGTCTACATACATGGTATTCAGACAAGGTGCATCAAACCCCGTGAGCCACATGTCACGCACTATGACCAGGCGCAGTGGATCATACGGGTCTTTCATGCGGTCTGACAATGCCCTGCGCTGTTGCTTGGTGGTGTGGTGACGGGCTATCTCGGGTCCGTCGGCGCTGCTTGCCGTCATCACCACTTTAATCACCCCGCGCATAAGGTCATCATCATGCCACTGCGGACGCAGGGCGATGATCTCGCGGTAGAGTTCTGCTGCGATGCGACGACTCATGGCCACAATCATGGCCTTGCCGTCGAACGCACTCTGGCGCTTTTCGAAATGGGTTACTATGTCCTGCGCAAGGTTGCGCACGCGGCTGTGATGGCCTACAATGGCTTCCAACCGTGCCCACTTGCCTTTGGCGCGCTGGCTTTCGCTGAGCTCTTCATTCTGCTCCAGCTCGCGGTCAAATTCTTCAATGATGCGCTTTCCTTCTTCGTCCAGGTTGACCTTGGCGAGGCGGCTTTCGTAAAAGATGCGCACCGTAGCGCCGTCATCCACGGCGTCTTTGATGTCGTACCGGTCAATGTATTGTCCAAACACCTGCGGCGTGTTCACATCAGTGCCCTCGATCGGTGTGCCGGTGAAGCCGATATAAGTGGCATTGGGAAGGGCATCGCGCATGTATTTGGCAAAGCCGTATGCGATGCGTTTGCCGATGACTTCTTTGCTTTCGGCATCCCGTTCGTTTACAAGCCGCGCATCAAAACCATATTGCGTGCGGTGGGCTTCATCGGCGATCACCACCACATTGTGCCGCGTGGAGAGCTGGTCATACACCGCGCTGTTGCCCTCCGGCAAAAACTTCTGAATGGTGGTGAACACTATGCCGCCGCTGGCCACCATCAGCAACTCTTTGAGGTGGGTGCGGCTGGCGGCTTGTACAGGCTCCTGACGCAGCAGCTGAATGGACGAAGCGAACGTATCAAAGAGCTGATCGTCGAGGTCGTTGCGGTCGGTGATCACCACGATGGTGGGATTGCTCATCTCCGGAGCAGTGATGAGCTTGCCGGAGTAGAACACCATGCTGAGGCTTTTACCCGAGCCCTGCGTATGCCATACCACACCGCCGCGGCCGTCACCGTTGGTGCCCGAGGCTTGTATGGTGGATTGCACCGCTTTGTTCACCGCGTAGTACTGGTGGTAAGCAGCGAGCTTTTTCACCGTGTGCACCTGCACCATGCCGGTGACGGGGTCTTCGCGGCGCGATTGCTGAAACACGATGAAGTTGCGCACCAGATCAAGCAATACCTCCGGGCGAAGCATACCGCGCAGGGTGGTTTCGAGCTGGGGCTGAAAGCGCGACGCCTCGCGGAGGCCATCGGCGGTTTTCCAGGTCATGTAGCGCCCGAGATCCGCCGAGAGGCTGCCGGCCTTGCACTCCAGGCCATCGGAGATGACGCAGAGCGCGTTATAGGTAAAGAGACTTGGAATAGTGGCCTTGTACGTCTGCAGTTGTTGAAACGCACTGCGGATATCCGCCTGCTCACTGGCCGCATTTTTCAGTTCGATCACCACGAGCGGAATGCCGTTCACAAACAACAGCACATCCGGGCGTTTGTGCTGGTTGTTTTCGATGATGGTGTATTGGTTCACCACCAGAAAGCGGTTGCGCTCCGGATGGGTGAAGTCCACCAGTGCCACTTCATGACTGCGTTCGAATCCGTTTTCCTGATAGGGCACTTTCACCTTCTCCACCAGCAGGCGGTGGAAGCGTTCGTTGTTGTGCAGCAGCTCCGGCGAGGCAATGCGGAGCACAGCCTGCACGGCAGTCTCCAGCGCATCGGCAGGTAGGGTGGGGTTGATGACAGCCAAGGCCTCTCGCAGCCGCCCGGTGAGGAGGATATCCCCATAGCTGGCCCGCTCGCTGAAGAGCCCGTCGGGGGCTATTTCCGCTCCGTGCACATACTCCCAACCCAGCGATTGCAGAATCTCAATCGCCGATTGCTCGATGAGGTTTTCGGAGAGGTGGTGCGACACAAATGGGATTACTGAGGTTCGATATTCAGCAGTACGTAGCTGATGCGCTCTCTGCCGTTTTTGAAAAGCACCTTGCCTTTTCGGAGTATGGCCCGGCAGGGCTTATTGAAATAGAGATTATTCAATGCTTCGAGCTGGTCTTCGGTGAGGGACTCATCAATGGTGCCGGTAATGGTTGGGCCGGAGTCAATGGCGAAATCAAAGCGCCATGAGTCCAATAAAATGCCTTTGGATATTCCATTCAAGGCAATCTCTTCTTCTTGGGTTTCAGTGCCAGATACCCGATCATATCCTCTTTTTACCGTTTCGGGCTCCAGCGTTGCCCGGATTCCGCCTGTTTCAATTTGCACACCGGCCTGATCATCGGCAATGGTCTTGAAGAAATCTTTTAGATTTTGAATGGTGCGTGGCGTTGTGCCGTCGAGTTCGGCGGCAAAATCCTCATCGCTTTTGGTGGTGGATTCAATCAGGCGGGTGACGTGGGTCAATGAATCAGCGAGGTGTTGGCTTTCGAACAGGTCACTGCTGTCGAGCTTGCTCAGCTCCACACCGAATGAGCCACGCGGCAGAGCGGTGAGGTAGAGGCGGGATTCGTCCTGTTTATTCAGTTGACCGCGTGTACCCACCTTGCCGAGGACGCGATGGGCAAACTCGGCAGTCACCATATTTTGAAAAGGAGCAGTTACCCGGCCCAGAAAGCCTGCATCAATACCGAGCGAACCCTTTACCGGTTTTCCGTGAAAGAGCAGCACCACGCGGGTGTCTTGCTGGTCCAGCGGAATCTTGTCCAGTTCTTCCCGCAAGCGGTCCACCTTGAGCTGCAGCGAGCGCGACATGACCGGATGGTCGCCGGCCAATTCCAGCATGCGCTGGGTGCCAAGCAGCTCCACCATCAGTTGTTCCCTATGTCTTCTGGTTGTCATGTAGCGGCTCAGTTAAATGCCCAAATTCACAGAATGAAGATAATCCAGTGCCTGTTGATCACTGGCGGGGGTGTCCAGCGGAATTTCCAACATGCCTTTCCAGATGCCCTGCCTGTTGTGCGAAAATAACTGAATCCAATAGCTGGAATACCTGGCCGTGAAAAGAGGGTGATCCTCGGCATCAAAAGGGTAGTGGTCAAGATGAAAATGGGCTTTTGAAAGACGCCCGTCTTCAAAGGCTGGAAAATTACTGACCAAAGCATTCTGGAAATCTCTTGAATAGCCCCAGTAAACCGTCACCAGGTCCAGGTCATTCGGAGCTCTGCTCTCTCGTGATTCTACATTTTCGAGAAAGCTGCCATCTAACCACTGCACTGCATTGGTTAACCCCTGTTTTCTCAACTCCGCGCGGAAATCCAGAAATCCTTTGAGTATGGCAATCCGCTGGGGCGATGTGGCGAAGTGTACGCATAACTCATAAGAAGTACTCAGGTATGGTGAAACCTGACTCATATCCGTGGGGTCTCCCACATGCGGCGGCAATACCAGATTATGATCAAATGCAGGAATGGGCATAGATTCAGTTGAATAATAAGGAAATAGTTTTTAAGACCTTAAAGATAAATAAAATTACCTATCCCCCATCTCAATAACCACGGGTTAATGGAGCTGCGAAGTCGTCAGGGGTTGCTCTGGCGATTTGTGATTTTATGCCATGATGGTAACCATTTCGAGGATATGCTCGAAATGGTTTAATTCGGGCTGAAATGATATTTCAAAAGTCTCTTGGTGTTTGATTGAATGACGTATCGCGGAAAATACTCGGTCTCTTCTGGGTAATTCCAAATCACATGGTCGTGGCTACTGGCATTCGCTTTCTTGTGTTCAAAGAGTGTTAATACAAAAGTACAACAAAACCGAACATCAGAAGTTTTGCAACGTAATTTTGGCCTGATAATCAGAAAGCTATGGCGGTATCAAGAAAGGAAAAGGAGTCATTTTTAGGAAAGAATCTATTCTTTCTGCGCAAGGGCAAAGGCAAGACCCTTGAAGAAATGGCAGAAATGCTGGAGTTGAATAGTAAGTCTTCCTATAAGGCCTATGAAGAGGAAAGAGCGCTACCGGATATCCATAAGGTTATGCGTCTCGCATCATACTTTGATGTGGCTGTGGCTGATTTGATTTATCGTGACTTAAGCCTTGAAAAACAGATAGCAAGTCAGGAGCCGCGGAAGATGCATATTATTCAAAAGGTTCCTTTTGCCGCTGCCGCTGGTTATGCGCGTGGTTTCGAAAGTGATGACTTTTTAGTGAGTCTCGACACATTACAAATTCCATTCGAGCCATATGGCATTGCCAGGGGGTTTGAAATAGCAGGAGATTCAATGGAGCCGGAAATAGCGGACCGCTCTGTTGTAGTTGGAATCAAAGTAAGCAACGATGCAATAAAGGATAATAAAGCCTACATCGTAGTCACTCGGGATGGACTACAGTGTAAGCGTGTTCGGCCGGATGATGAGGGCAACTACGTTTATCTGATCTCGGCGAACTCCAAGTATCATCCGAAACATGTTCGTAGGGATGAAATAATCGAAATGTGGGAAGTATGGAAAACGCTTTAACTAAAACAACTTGATATGGCTAATTGTGACAATCTTTTTAGAGTCTTTAACTCTGACCTTCAGATTGAGAAGGGCAAGCTCGCCTCATTGAAAACATCGAATGATTTCGCGCGTGAAAAAATAAGGAAGTACTTCAAAGACGAGCATCCTGATTATACCCCCTTCTTCAGACGGCAAGGATCCAGCGTAACGAAAAACCGCATCCGCACGAAGGACAACACGTGTGATCAGGATGATGGGGTATACTTTAAGAAGAACCCGGATAATGTGACTGGAACTACTCTGCAAAAGTGGGTCAAGGAAGCTCTGGACGGCATTACAGAAGCTAGTCCATCCCATCGAAAGAAGTGTGTTACTCTTGAGTATAAGGCTGAGTATAGCATTGACTTTCCGGTCTTCGTTTTTGATGAACAATCCGATGAGCATCCAATGCTTGCTATCAAGGATGGTGATTTTCGGGAGGATGATCCAAAGGAGTTCATCGATGAGTTTAAAAGAGTAAAGGATAAAGAGGGTCAACTGATTCGCATAACAAGGTACCTGAAAGCTTGGTGCGACCACAAGAGAGAGAAAATGCCCAGTGGGATTGCCATGACAGTGCTTGCTATGAGACATCTTCAAAAGAATGATCGTGACGATGTCGCACTGAAGTTTACTCTAATTGAGATTGAAAGGGTGCTTAAGCTAAATTTTCAATGTGTAATGCCAACTACACCTAAGGATGATCTTTTCGGGGATTATGATGAAACTCGAAGGGAAAATTTCATGAGCAATTTGGCGTCATTCAAAGCAGACGCCAAAACCGCTGTGGATGAGGAGAACAACCAGCTCAAGGCCAGCAGGCTATGGCAGAAACACCTGGGTAAAACATACTTCCCAGATGGCAAAGATGAAGATCAGGACACTTCAGGACGAGAAGCTATGAAGAGTGTAATTGGCACTTCAAAACCCTATTTTGAAAAGTAAAGGGCAAATTTTGTTTGAAGAGCAGTTACCGGAAGTGGTTAGGATGTATCCTAATTTGAATATAGTTAGGGAAGCTGACGAATCATTATACCTAAAGGGTATTCTTGATATTTCGAATGATCATGGTTTGATTACCGATCATTTTTTCGTGGAGGTAAGGTATAGCGAGGGATTTCCTTATAGGTTTCCGAAACTCTACGAAGTTGGCGGAGATATCCCTTCGACGATGGAGTATCATAAGTATAGCGACTCCAGTTGTTGTATCACGGTAACGGCCGAAGAAATATTGAAATGTCGGTATGGTATAACAGTCATAATGTTTATTAGGCAGGAAGCGATTCCATACTTGGCCAATCAGGCATACCGCAAGCATACGGATAAATACCTTAATGGTGAATTTCTTCATGGATCCGAAGGAATCGCTCAGTTCTATTCGGAACTTATGAAGACGAACGATCGAAAGCTTTGGATTTGGAGTTTTAGGCGAGCTTTTGGAATGGAGGAGGTCAACAGTGGGCGAAATGACAAGTGTCCTTGTGGAAATGACTCGAAGTTTAAGCACTGCCATTTGCAGGTGTTCGAGAAGTTGAAGCTTATTGGAGAGGATCAGGTGCGACATGATTTTAAACTAGTAATGACATGAAAAGGAGAGTTTTTGTTGGTTCATCCAAGGAAGGGTTTTCAATTGCTGAGCAGGTAAGAGCAATGGTCTTTGCAGAGTGCGAGGACTGGCTTAGTGTAGAGACCTGGAAGCAGGAGGGGCTTTTTCATCAGAACTCCAGTTATCTCAAGGATTTAATTACTGCATCGCGAAGGTTTGATTACGGCATTTTAGTCGCAAGTAAAGATGACAAACTCATTTCGCGGCATAGATGGTATTCTACTCCGAGAGATAATGTGATGTTTGAAATGGGTTTGTTTCTCGGAAGCTTAGGGCTGACCCGTGCGTTCTTGCTTGTAGAAGAAAAGGCTAAGTTGCCCACAGACTACAGTGGGGTTACTGTGGCTTACTTCAAGAGAGGTAACGCTGAGAGCATAAGGAACGCGATTTCAAACATTGTTACAGCAATCAATAAAACCAAGAACACATTCAATATTAAGCCGGTGCCGTCGACAGCGTTGGCAATGGGATATTTCTCGAACTTCATACAGCCACTGGCGAAAAAGCGCCTAAATGAGTCCGTAAATTTTCATCTTAGTGTGTTGTTGCCGCGGCAAGTTAAAGATATCAGGACAGAAGTCGATTCCTACAAAGCACTTCATCCCAGCCGGGAAATTAGCATTTTCGAAGAAGGGACAAGACCCAGAGTGTATGAGCTAGAAAACTCTCAACATGTCTATTGGGATATCCCCACAACATTATCCACGCTGGGCACAATGATAGACCTTTTAATGCCATCGGAGGAGTTAGGCAGGACAACTGATAAAGCAGATTGGATCGATCACGAAATGAGAAACTTTGCCGGAACAATAGAGATGTTAGTCAAGGATTGTCCGGCATGCAAGGGTCGAGTTTCGATTGAATATCTCAGCTAAAAACCCTCACCTCCCCACTCATCAACTTCGGCAACAAACTATCCCGAAGCTGAGTGAGCGTGCGAATCTGTTTATGATTCGCTGATTGCTTGTCGCTAATATTCGTAGTATGGTTTTCAAAACTGATCCTGAGGTGGCTTGGAGGAATTTTTATATGGATGTCTTCAATGGCCTGTTTGGATAACATGCTGACGGTGGTGCCATTGGAAGCATTGGCTAGTGCATCTCGGTATTCACGTTGCCTTAGCAAGTGAAACAGATACTTTTTCGATATTCGTTTATCTCTGAGGTTCACTTGGTACAAATGGTGAGTGCAAACTGATTGTGCATAGTCATCAGGCACTAAGATAGGCCAACCAATTATTCGGTTGTCTTGTGTCATGTCGGTATTAATTATCAGGAGATCACCAGGAGCTAGTATTTGCTTTGGTTTTACGTCACCTTTATAGAACTTTATTCCATCGTACTTGTACGTTCCAGTGATGTCTATGGAATTAAGGCTATGCATTGGTAATCCTTCATCTAACTCTCCCAAGGTGGAACTGCTATAGCTAATACCTCTTTGCAGATCCATAATGTTTGCGAGTGAGTCATTTTCCCACCCCTCCTCCGCCTCCTCCACAAACCACTGCCTGAACATCGCCTCCGCCAACTGCTCCAACGTCTTGTTCTGACGATGCAACAAATCAATCTTATCATCCAAACTGCTCAAAGTTTCAGCTATAGAATGGCGTATGCTTTTTTCTGGCCAAGGAATAGAAATTTCTTTAAGTTCTTTTAAGTTAAGGGTTGGTTGAACCGTTGTGTTACAAGATGCGATTAAATTGTGTTGAACATAGGGATGCCTCAGTGCATAGGAAATATACTTTCCATTTTGTTTGTCATTTAATTTCAGAACGCCGATAGCTCTTGCAACATTCCATCCTTTCATTTCATCTGGGACAACAGCTGATAATCCCGGATTGCCAACAAGTACAACTAACAATTCACCACCTTCTAAGATTGTTCTTTTGTAATTATTATTTACTTGCTTGCTAATTCTGTAATTTATATTTTGATTAATATTGTTATTTCGAACATCGCCAGCTCTTATTAAAGGTATACCATCGCTTGTGAATTCACCTGGATACATCACGCCAACCGCTATGCCTTTATCTTCAATGAGATTTTCAATAGGCTCTAACCTCCAATGGCTAGGTAAAAGGCCGATTTCAGTCTCTTTCCATTCCGTCATGATTCCGTTTCGATTGTAATGTTGGAAAGATTATGTGCTATTCTCTTATTCAAAGCATCTTCTTCGGCAAACTGTTTTTCCAGTTCTGCTTTCAATGCCGCAAACCGCTCCGCAAAATTGAACTCGTCTTCTTCCTCGGCGAGGCCTACGTAGCGGCCAGGTGTAAGGGCATAGTTGAGCTGCTTGACTTCGTCGAGTGTGGCGCTCTTGCAATAGCCCTGCACATCGGCATAGGGGCCTTCAACAGTGCGCCAGTTGTGGTAGATGCCGGCGATATCGGCAATGTCTGTGTCGGAAAATTCGCGCGTTTTCCGGCTGACCAGATGGCCCTTGTTGCGCGCGTCAATGAACAGGATCTGCCCCTTGCGCTGCTGCTTATTTTTCTTCATAAACCACAGGCAGGCGGGGATCTGGGTATTCAGAAAGAGTTTGGTGGGCAGATTTACAATGCAGTCTATCAGATCCGCATCCACCAGTGCGCGGCGGATGACATCCTCGCCGCTGCTGTTGCTGGTGAGTGAGCCTTTGGAGAGGACAAAACCCGCCTGTCCGTTGGGCGCGAGGTGGTAGAGGAAGTGCTGTATCCACGCGTAGTTGGCATTGCCCGCAGGGGGCTTGCCGTATTGCCAGCGGGCGTCGCTCTGCAGCAGCTCACCGCTCCAGTCGCTGTCGTTGAACGGCGGATTGGCAATGATGTAGTCGGCCCGCAAATCCTTGTGGGCGTTGTTCAGAAAACTGCCCTCGTTGTTCCATTTCACATTGCTGCTGTCAATGCCGCGGATGGCCAGATTCATGCGCGCCAGGCGCCAGGTTGTCTGGTTGCTCTCCTGTCCGTAGATGGAGATATGGTCGGTGGGCTTCAGACTGATTTTCTTGCCACTGCTTTTTTTGGCGTAGTAGTCCTGGTGCGCGGTGATGAATTTTTCGCTCTGCACAAACATGCCCCCGCTGCCGCAGCAGGGGTCAAACACCCGGCCTTCGTAGGGCTCAAGCATTTCCACCAGGAGCTTCACCACGCTTTCGGGCGTGTAGAATTGTCCGCCCTTGCGGCCTTCAGCAAGTGCAAATTCTCCGAGAAAGAATTCAAACACGCGTCCCAGCAGATCTTTGCTTGCAGAGCCCGGAGCCACCAGCACTGCGGTGCTGATCATATCCACCAGTCCGCCGATGCTGCCTTTGTCCAGTTTTTCCTGTGCAAATACTTTGGGCAATACGCCCTTGAGTCGCGGGTTATCGCGTTCAATGGCGTCCCTGGCATCGTCAATGTCCTTGCCAATGGAGGGCAATTTGGCGCGGCCCTGCAGCCAGCCCCACCGCGCCGAGGGCGGCACATAAAAGACCTTTTCGGCGAGGTATTCGTTTTTGTCCTCGGGGTCGGCCCCTTCATAGTCGCCTTTGCCTTCGAGGAATTTCTGATGCAGCTCCTCAAACGCGTCGGAGATGTATTTCAAAAAGATGAGTCCGAGCACCACGTGCTTATACTCCGCCGCATCCATGTTTTTGCGGAGCTTATCCGCCGCCTTCCAGAGTTTTTTCTCGAGGGGTTCTTCTTCTTTTTCTTTTGTCTTTTTGGCCATTTCTATCCTGTGCTGGAATGGGTGGTTGTATTCGGGCTAAGGTAAGATGGACTCGAGATTCGGGACCCGGGACTCGAGACGTCGAAAGGAGAGGCTCATTTTGGTCTGGAGCTCTTAATTAACTTTGAACGTGCCAAAGCCCAATCCAGTTTGGATATTCAGGATCACGCATATCGCGAATCTCCCGCATGTGCTTGAGCATGGCATTGTAACAGCATCTGCGCCGAACAGGAATCCGTCATTCGTACAAATTGGTGATCCGGAAATGATTCAATACCGCAAGGGCCGAAGGGCGCCCGATCCGCCCGGTGGCGTATTTTCAGAATACATTCCCTTTCTTTTTGGTCCTAGGTCACCGATGCTGTACCAGATTGCTACCGGATATGATGGTATTCAAAAGTTTGCGCAGGAGGAGATAGTTTAAATCATAAGTTCAGTGGAGAGGCTGGTGGAGCATGGGGTCAGTTTTTTCTTTAGTAATGGTCATGCGCGAGCTAGCTATTCTGAAAAGTTTACAGACGTTGCGGATCTGGACAAATTGGATTGGGAGGCTATCTATAGCACCCAGTGGAATAACGACAGTGAGCATCCGGGGCGAAAGGACCGCAAGCAGTCTGAACTTATGGCTAAAGACTGGGTTCCCAAGGAGTGCCTTTTGAAAATTGGGGTCTACAATGAGCGCGCAAGTGACCGGGTGAGGTTATACTTGCAGCACGCAGGAATGGAGCACCTCGAAATCCACTTGTCTCCGAAGAAATTGTATTATGATCACCTATAGGCAGGGAAATCTCTTAGACGCACCAGTTGAAGCTCAGGTGAATACCGTGAACACAATGGGTGTCATGGGTAAGGGTATCGCCTTGCAAATGCGTGATGCGTTTCCGGAGAATACCAAGGCCTATGTCCGGGCAACCAAGGAAGAAAAGCTGAAAGCTGGAAGCATATTGGTTGTTCCGGTGAATTCACTGTCCAACGTTCGGTTCATTATCAACTTCGCTACGAAGGCAAACTGGCGTTTTCCATCCAGACTGTCATGGATTGACTCAGGATTAAAGGAGCTCAGGGAGTGGATTGAGTCTAGCGGAGTGCGTTCTATTGCTGTGCCACCGTTGGGCTGCGGTCAGGGAGGCCTGAATTGGGAAGATGTACGCCAGCTCATAGAGGGTCATCTGGGTGATCTTTCTCTCGAGATACTGGTGTATGAGCCGTCGCCCGAAGTGAAGGCTGTGTTGATGAAGCAGGAAAAGCCTTCGGCGGCAAAGCTCACTGAGCCGAGAGCGATGCTTTTGTCACTGCTTTATCAGTACCGTTTGATGGGGGAGAATATCACAGAGTTTGCAGCTGAAAAACTGAGCTATTTTCTGCAACGGGCCGGAGAAACGCAACTGAAACTGGAGTTCAAACACGGGGTTTACGGTCCTTATTCGGGTAAAGTACGTCATGTCCTTTATGCCTTGAATGGATATTATATCAAGGGGTTTGAACAGAAGGATATGAAGCCTTTTGAGCCACTTCAGTTGGTTCATGAACGAAGGACTGAAGTAGAGACGTTTGTTCAGAAGATTCTATCGCCTACCGAGCAAAAAAGGCTCAATAAGGTCGCGGAGCTGATCGCTGGTTTCGAGACTCCCTTCGGAATGGAGTTGCTTGCATCCGTGGACATGATCCGTCATAATCAGGGCATCAATGATCCTCAGCAGATTTATCAGGCGCTGTGGACTGCTCGAAAGCAGGAGATGTTCAGCTTGCAGCATATCAAAATTGCGATTGAAAAATTGAACGGCGCTGAATTAGTGCAGCAATAGAGTACACGGGCGCACCAAACGCGCACTCTTGTAATCCTTATTCTGCATGCCAGTTCGCCCAGCGCCTCTCATCACGCCTCCCGAGTCCCGTGTCCCGCCTCCCGAGTTCCGAGTCCCGCCTCCCGTGTCCCGAGTCCCGAGTCTCGAGTCCCGCCTCCCGCCTCCCGAGTCTACACCATCTCCCCCCTCTTCCACTTAATCGCCTTCAACAGCACCTCATAATAATCACTATTAAAAATCTTCGATGAAATCCAGCAGTGGAACGGGATGGCCTGGATGTCTTCATGATCGCGTTGGCGCTCGAGCTGGGCGTCTTTGATTTGCTGGCGGAAGGCGTCGGCGGACACGATGTTCGGATCCTTGATCATCATGGCCACGTGATTCAGGTACACCTCCGCGCGGGCGTACTGATCATCACGGAAAAATTGCACATAGTACACGCGCATGCGCTTGAGGTGGCTCTCGGCTTCATCATAATGGCCGCGGTCGTAAAAGGAGATGAGCTCAAACAACTCTTTTTTGAATCGCCACTCCACACCCATCAGTCGGGTGAGTTCGTTGTTGTCGTGCGGAAAGGTGTTCAGCGTGCGCACTGCGGGCTTGTACTCGCGGGCGTTGTAGTAGTACGCGGCCAGACTGAGCTGTATGTTGAGCAATTCGCGGTCGGTTTCGTGCGGTTTGCGCTTGTTCAGCTCGCGTTCGAGCAGCGGTATGGCTTCCTTCACGCGGCCGGTGAAATTGTACACGCTGGCGCGGAGTGCTGCCAGCTTGCGGATTTGCGTAACGGGCACCACGGGCCTGCCTGCAATGAGCGCCTCGGCTTCAGCGATGCTTTCCAGCGCTTCATCAAAATGGGCATTGCGGTATTGCGCGTGAGCCACCATATAAAGCATGCCCACCTGCAGGTGTACATCCGCCGGACGAAAAAATCCTTTTCTGCGTAATCCGCGGTACGTGCGTCCGGCGAACAACTCAAAGTGCCAGTACGATTTGGTGCTCACCGCAATGCGCCGGATGAGCCGCACAAAGTGCTCCATAAAGGCGGGGTCGCCGGCTTCTTCGGCGTTCGGTCGCCACATTTTCTTGGCTTCATCCAACGCCGCATCGCGGTCCAGTGCGCGTCCTTCAAGCGCTGCCGTGTGTTGTCGCTCGCTAAGCAGAGAATACGCGGTGCTCAGGCGACACCACGAAAGGTGCCGCGTGTAATTGGCTTCCCGCCGGGCAATGAATGGCGCTACCTCCACGCCAAGGTCGGTGAGGTGGGGCAGCTGTGAGGTGTAGATGGATTCGAGCAGGTTGTAATTGCGTGTGGCCACTGCGGCGTCTTCCGCCTTGCGGAAATAAGTGGCCGCGCCTTCCCAGGCGTGTTTGTGGAGGAGTGTAGTGGCCACGTGATAATCACTCAGCGGATCGGGCACATCGTTCTGCTCATAGGAGCGGAGCAATTGATAAAACCGCGCGAGTTTTTCCAGTAGGCGCTTTTGCGTGTTTTTAAATGCCGGTCTGTTTTCCGTGCCGTAGAGCTTCTGCATCAGGTCAGCTGCGCTGGCCTCGGGATATTCGAGGTAGTAGTCGAACAGCTTGACTTCAAGCGCTTCCTTTTTGCTCTTGCCTGCAAATTCGCGAAACGAAGCACAGGCATACCGGTCGAGGGAGTGGATGAGTTCGTGGAGGGTGGCCATGGTCTAAAGATATTAGAGACTAGAGACTAGATAACCTAGGGGGAAGGCTTGGACTTATTGTGGAGAGAGATTTTAAGATGCTAGATTCTAGATACTAGATAACCTAGCCCAAAGGCCGGCTCATTAGCGGGAGAATTTCATCGCCCCATTATCCTATTACCCCATTACCCTATTATTTTTTTTGCCTTTGGAAATGAAACAAATTCCGTAAAACACAGAATTTGTTACATTTGGGGTGAGATGGCGAGAAAGAGCCGAAATATGTTGCCGTTGAGGAAGGCGTTGGGGGCTTCGCAATTGGAGATGGCGGAGTTGTTGGGCACTACCCGCACGTCTTATGCATTGTATGAGTCGGGGCAGAGGGAGTTACCGGCCAAGGCGCGCCGACGATTTGTGGAGTTGCAGCTTCGTCACCATGCCAATCAAGCCACTCGCAAGTCTGAGGGCTTCCGGCAACAGGACGTTGATCCCGGGGTAATAGCGCGGTGGCAGCGGTTGGTGAGGCGCTACGTGCACTATCTCAGAAACATGGAAATTTTGCTGCGCGAAACAGAGGCGCGATTTGCAGAGGCGATTAAAGGGCTTGCGGGATTGGAGGATCTTTCGTCAAAATCAGCCGCGGAGCAGCGGTGGCAGGGCCGTGTGCGCCGCCGCCATCAGGAGGTTCTGCGCATGAACGGCCCGGAGGTGCAAATGGAATTCCGCATGCGAATTGCGAACTACAAGGCGCGCATTGCAATGCTCGAGGAGCAATTGAGCATTGCTGGCGCTCATTCTTCCTCTTCCCTGAAGATGGAAAAGGGCTGAATGAGGTGAATCACATTTCCGCTCATATCCCGTATCAGAAACTTATGCCCTTTTTCTGATTTCCCCAAAGGTTCTGGTGTGCCCAGATCCATGTTGCGCAGACTGAGATAAATATGAATGGAGAGATCACTCGAATACTCAAAGGACAGGGTGGTAGTTAGTTGCGCTTTGTAATCCTGTTCCGTAGGCAAAAGGAAAAAGTCTTTTTCACCCATCTTGTATGCCCACACGTGTCCTCGTTGTTCGTCCACAGCCGGTTCAAATTCAAACCCAAAGAAGTGGGCATAGAAAGCGGCATCGCGTTCCGGCCGCGTGCTCTTCATTACAATCGGATTGGAGGGTGAGGAAATCACCGGTACAATGCGCTCCTCGAACTCATCTTCCTCGGGATCGTCATCATATACGGAATCCACGATGGAGGTAAGCCCGATCGCATCCGGCAGCTGTCCTGCCAATATCGCCAGGTACCTCTTCTCGGCATTTGGCCGGTCCTCAAAGTCATCGTCCGAGGAGGCATACCACAACACGGCCTTGAACTTTTCCATCTCCTCAGCCACCTTGTCAACGTCGGTGTAGGGTATGGCATCCACGGCGTCCACAAACTTCATCGCGTTGCTGAAGGCCTCAAAATGGGAATAGCGGAAACCGAGTAATTTTAATTCATTGATCATGGAGACCCGGGTAAGTCCAAATGACTCCTCGTTGGGTGTGGGGATGGTGTATCCGATGAGCCGGAATATTTCTTCCGGGAGCTTCCAGATGGACATGTGCGACTTCCGCTGGCGCGCCATGCTTTGAATGGACTGCCTTACACTCACGGGCATGAAGTCGTGCGACGTCACTCGCACAAACACCTCTGAGGCCAGAGAGGCTTCATCGGCGGCCGGCATATCCTTTTGGGCTGCGCGGAGATGCTCGGCGATAGTTTCACCGAAGGTTACAGGATTGGCAAATGCCATCATCTGTTCTATGGCCTTATCCTCATTCGACTCGCTCATGAGCATGTCGAACATCTGATACTCTTTGTCCACCGGATTGCCGCTTGCACGATTCAAAAAATCAAACATGAGTTTTTTGAAGAGCGGATCGTCGTCGAAAATGTCTTTTGCCATGGATACCTATATATATATGTATAGTGAAGATAGCGAATCAGTCCATTAATCTCATCCGGATCGCGTCCAAAATAGGCACTGATTTCACAGATAAATATAGGCAATAGACACAAAAATCATCTTTTTTAGGGGGGATTTTGGGGGTTTAAAAACTATCCATGTCCATTTGGTGGCGGCGGTGTAAATCACCGAAAATCAGTGTATTGCGACTAACTGCTCAGTGCTTTTTGGGTTCGACACGGCTATCCATGTCCGCGTTTTTGAGATGAAACCGCTATGGTGGCCGACGTTCATTTGCTCCGTGAACGCTGTTGTTCACATTAAAACCAATTTTATGTCTTACTCAGTAACAGATCTGACAACCCTGGGGGCATGCGATGCATACCTGTCAGAGAAAAACCAGGAAATCACCCGTGTGGAGAATTCCATCGCGAACGCGCAGTTCACGTTGGAAACCGGTAACAACTCACAAGGGTTGGCGCAGGAGATGGCTCAGGTGCAGAACAACATTGCACAGCTGGAGACCCTCATCGCCGGAATGTCGGAAGGGCGTGACCGTCGTCGTCAGGAGCGCAATTTGCGCGACATGCTCGATGACCTCTCGCGCCTCGAAGACCGCGAGGAAACGATGGGTGTGGCCGCCCGCATTGACCGCGAGTTGCGCCTGAACAACCTTCAGGACACGCTCGTCAACCTTCAGGAGGTTGTCGCGGAAGTCACTGCACATCGCGCTTCCCTTGTAGCGTCGGGAATCGCCGCATAAGAGTCGTTCCCGTTTACCATCAAAACAACAAGGCCCATCGCTGAAAGGCGGTGGGTTCTTTTTTTTTAAATACTAGATGCTAGATTCTAGATAACCTTGCCGAAGCCTTGAACTTTTGGCAGATGGCTGGCATCACCCCATCACCCCATCATCCTATTACCCCATCATCCTATTACCCCATCATCCATTACTTCATCAGCCGCCACGTGAACGCCCCTGCCTTGAGCACGTACATCCCGGGTGGGAGTTCAGAAATATCAATTGGATCAGATGAAGAGGGCAGGGAAATGTCCATTACCACCCTGCCTTCCGCATTGTACAATTGAGCGGAGCGGGCACCTGTGCGAATGAGAGGCTCAAGGTTGAGTTTTTCCCCTGTCGGATTGGGGTATAGCAAAGGGTGATCGGTCGCTTCGTGCAGGGCAATGTGCAGCCCCGTGCACGGCGCGGACTGCAGATAGTTTTCAATGGCTTGAAATACGTCCTGCTCCACCGTGTAAAATGCGGATTGGCTATTCACGTCATAACCCTCACCAACCCCATTCGTGATGAACACAAAACCTGCCTGACGCGTGGTATCCATGTAGGCATCACTCACCAGTCCGTAGGCCTCTCCCGTGTGGCCAAACATGCTTGTACTTCCCGGAAGGGCAATGTCTCCGCCGGGCGTGGAGGTGATTCTGTGCACGCCAAGTCCCCAGCTCCGGAACAAACCGAAATAGTTGTTTCCATTATTGCCAGAATACGTCCATTCGTTGTGGATCATTTGCGCGAGCGTCGCTTCACTGACCAGCGGTGTAGTGCAAGATGCAGGATTGAACACACAGATCCACAGCGCGGCCAGATCCGCGGCGGAACAGCGCAGTCCGCCCTGTGGACCAAACCGGCCTCCGTTGGTGCCCGGCACATAGCCGTCCAGATTGTTCCACACCGGCTGTATCCCTTCGAAGTCATCAGCCTGAGGCACCCACACGCCATTCAGTTTGCGGTACAATACTGCCAGCTCATCCAGGTCGGTGAGGTCGTTTACGTTGAATGACGCATCAATGCCCAGAGGGTCAAACAGGTGCTCTTTGCAATACACATCAAATCGCTGTCCGGACACCTGCTCGATGAGTGTGCCCAAAATGACATAATTGACGTTGGAATAATTAAAGTAAGCGCCCGGTGTGGTGGAATTAAACTGTGAGGCGCTGTAATAATCGCCTCCGGGTGTGAGCAGTTCAGAGAGTGAAGGGATGGGTGAGTCATTGAGTGTGGCACCCAGAAAACCGCTGTACGTGGGGCCATCAATGATGGTGGAGGTGTGTGAAAGCAACATCCGGGGTGTGATTGCTACTCCGGGCTGGTTGGGGTTTTGAATGGTATAGCCGAGGATCGTGCTGATGTCGGCGTCGAGATCCAGCAACCCCTGTTCCGCGAGCTGCATGGCAGCAATGGCCGTGATGGTTTTGGAAACGCTGGCGATGCGGTATTTGGTCTCAGCACTCACAGGAATACCGCGTTCGAGATCTGCAGTACCCATATAATGCTGCGCTACAATTCCTGACTCGCAGAAAACAACGACCGATCCACCCATCATGTCATATTCCTGAGCAATGGCATTGAGTTCGGAAGACAGGTCCTGTGCCTTCGCCTCCAATGCATACAGCCCGATCATCACCACGAAAAGAAATGCTCTCATGAGGTGAAGATAGTCAGGGGGGGCTTTATGGTGTGAGGATTTTGCGTATAAGATGCTAGATTCTAGATACTAGATACTAGATAACCTGTCCCAAGCGGTGG